>JAKSRG010000004.1 GCA_024403735.1 Clostridia bacterium | reverse complement strand
AAAAAGGACCTAGAAGCAATCGCTTCCAGGTCCTACCTTCTTTCATGTCTTACCCTATGTTGTTATTCTTCAGCAACCTCTGTATTAACTACAACAGGTGCCTCTTCGTCCATCAATGATGTTACATCGATAAATGGCATTGCACCCTCACCCTGTACCATTGGAAGACGTCCATCCCATCTCTGGAGATACTCATAGTAGAGTACGATTGGTGAAAGGGATTCTTCTCTGATCTTGTTAGCATCAGCCTCTGCCTGTGCCTCAATAAGGAGTGCATCAGCTTCAGCCTGTGCATTTGTACGTGTTACTGTTGCATCAGCTTCAGCGAGTTCAATTGCACGCTGATTCTCAAACTGCTGTGTCTGATACTGGATCTGTGCAGCCTGAAGATCTGCAATTCTCTGCTTGTATGACTCTTCGTAATCTGCATTATTAATAACAACCTTAATAATTGTTACTACATCAACACCATACTTCTCATCAACTGAATCCTGAAGAGCAAGTGTAACTGCTGGCTCAATGATGCCTCTGTTTGTTGCATCTGTTGCTGGATACTTCTTAGAAGCTGTCTTAAGAGCTGATGAAACAAGTGAAGATGTAATTAGATTATTCTGATAATCATTTACATTAGAGAGAAGCCAAGATGAAGCACCTGGAGCAATCTGATATGTGATTGTGATGCCCTCATAGTAAAGAGCTGCTCTTTCTTCTGTCTCTGCCCAGAACTGACCTTCTAGTGTCACATCCTGCTGCTTATTATTTACGCTCTTAATCTGATCAACAAATGGAATCTGAAGATGTACACCTGGCTCCAATGTCTCTTTTGAAACCTGTCCTAGGCGAACTCTTACTCCAGAATATCCTGTTGGAACAATCACGAAGGAATTAAATCCAACGATAAGAACAACAAGAATGATTAGGATAAAGAACAAAATCTTCTTTGTTGGAGCCTTAATGCCTGTCTTAATATCTGTTACCTTTGTCATAGTAATCACCTCTTTCTTTCTGGAGATTATTATACCAATGCTTTAATTGAAATATATATGCACTCGCAAGAAATAAGCTTACATTTTGCATTTTCAGAGCGGATTAAGCAATAAAAAAACCAGCTAACCACCGTAATAGTTAACTGGTCTTCAAATAATAAATATCGCTTTTTAAATAATATAATCAGAAGATGGCTTATTCTTCATAAGATCAGCAATAGATATTTTAGAAAAATAATCTATAGTCATATCATAATAGCCCTGCCATACAGATAAAGTTCTGCATTCAGCTGCTTTATTACAAGGATCTGCTCCCTCCTTAAGACAAGCTACAGGGGCTAAATCACCTTCTGTTAGTCTTAATATCTCCCATAAGGAACATTCCTCAGGTGACTTCCTAAGCTTATATCCTCCGCCTTTGCCATGTACGCTATCAATAAGTCCAGCTTCCTTAAGTACCGGCAAAATACGCTCAACATATTTGAGAGAAATCTCCTGACGACTAGCTACTTCTTTAAGAGGAACATAACCACTAGTCTGATTCTCAGCCAAATCCAACAGTATTCTAATTGAATATCTACCCTTAGTTGAAATCATATGCACCTCCAATGTCTTTGTACTTATTATACTACTAAACTACTTTGTTAATAGGTTGTTTTCGATATGACCAAATCGAAAACGACATCTTCACCTGAAGATGCCGCCTCCGAATATGTCAGTAAGTATTAGAAAATCAATCCTGGAAGAGTGGTGTTGAAAGATATCTGTCACCTGTATCTGGAAGGAGAACTACAATCTTCTTGCCTGCATTCTCTGGACGCTTAGCAAGCTCAATAGCAGCCCATGCAGCTGCACCAGAAGAAATACCAACAAGGACACCCTCTTTGCGACCAATGAGCTTACCAGTAGCAAAAGCTGCCTCATTTGGAACTGGGATAATCTCATCGTAAATCTTTGTATTAAGAACATCTGGAACAAATCCAGCACCAATACCCTGAATTTTGTGTGCACCAGCTACACCAGTTGAAAGAACTGCTGATGACTCTGGCTCAACAGCTACTACCTTAATATCAGCCTTCTTTGACTTAAGGTATTCGCCTACACCTGTAACTGTACCACCTGTACCTACACCAGCTACAAAGAAATCTACATCTCCGTCTGTGTCTGCATAAATCTCAGGACCAGTTGTTTCCAAGTGTGCCTTAGGGTTAGCTGGGTTAACGAACTGACCAGCAATAAAGCTATTAGGGATTTCCTTGTTGAGCTCTTCTGCCTTTGCAATAGCTCCCTTCATTCCCTTAGCGCCTTCTGTAAGTACAAGCTCGGCACCATAAGCCTTAATAAGCTGACGACGCTCAACGCTCATTGTCTCAGGCATTACAATGATAATCTTATAGCCACGAGCTGCAGCTACTGCTGCAAGACCGATACCTGTGTTACCAGATGTTGGCTCAATGATTGTTGTACCTTCCTTCAAAACACCCTTAGCTTCTGCGTCATCTAAGATTGCCTTAGCAACACGGTCCTTAACTGAACCAGCTGGGTTAAAGTACTCAAGCTTAGCATAAACCTTTGCCTTGAGGTCAAATTCCTTCTCGATATGTGAAAGTTCCAAAAGTGGAGTCTTTCCGATTAACTGATCTGCTGATGTATAAATATTAGCCATAGATAATACCTTCTTTCAAATTTATTTATTCATTATAACGCATTGAAAGCGTTTTCGAGGTCTTCAATAATGTCATCAATATGCTCTGTACCGATTGAGAGACGAATTGTTGACTGTGAGATACCCTGATCTTTGAGTTCTTCTTCTGTGAGCTGTGAATGAGTTGTTGTAGCTGGGTGAATTACAAGTGACTTAACATCAGCTACGTTAGCAAGGAGTGAGAAAATCTGGAGGCTATCGATAAACTTATGAGCCTCTTCCTTGCCACCCTTAATCTCGAAAGTGAAGATTGAAGCACCACCATTAGGGAAATACTTTGTATAGAGATCATGATTTGGATGATCTGGAAGTGATGGATGGTTAACCTTTGCAACCTTTGGATGCTTGCTCAAGTACTCAACAACCTTCTTTGTATTCTCTGCATGACGCTCGAGTCTAAGTGAGAGTGTCTCTGTACCCTGAAGGAGCAAGAATGCTGCAAATGGAGAGATTGAAGCACCCTGGTCTCTAAGAAGGATTGCTCTGATATAAGTAACAAAAGCTGCTGGACCAACTGCATCAGCAAATGAAATACCGTGATAACTTGGGTTAGGATCAGCGATTGGAGCGTACTTACCACTCTTCTTCCAATCGAACTTACCACCATCAACGATTACACCACCAAGTGTTGTACCATGACCACCGATGAACTTTGTAGCTGAATGAACTACGATATCAGCACCATGCTCGAGAGGTCTGATGAAATATGGTGTACCAAATGTGTTATCTACAACTACTGGAAGACCATACTTATGTGCAATCTCTGAAATCTTATCAATATCGATTACATCACTGTTTGGATTACCAAGTGTCTCGATGTAAACGAGCTTTGTGTTGTCCTTAATAGCGCCTTCAACTTCATCGAAGTTATGTGCGTCTACGAATGTTGTCTCAACACCGAACTGCTTAAGTGTATGTGCAAGAAGGTTATATGAACCACCGTAAATTGTCTTCTGTGCTACTACGTGATCACCTGCCTGAGCAAGAGCCTGAATTGTATATGTGATAGCTGCTGCACCAGATGCAACTGCGAGAGCTGCTACACCACCTTCGAGAGCTGCTATTCTCTTCTCGAAAACATCCTGAGTTGAATTTGTAAGTCTGCCGTAAATGTTACCTGCATCTGCAAGACCAAATCTTGCCTCAGCGTGTGCTGAGTTATGGAATACATAAGATGTAGTAGCGTAAATTGGTACTGCTCTTGAATCTGTTGTTGGATCTGCCTGTTCCTGACCTACGTGAAGCTGAAGTGTTTCAAATCTATAATTACTCATTTTTATTTACCTCTATATTTAAAATTTTAAGAATTAGTTTTGTTCGATTACGAACGATAAAAAAGAAATTAGTGACATCGATTTGAAGTGCACATTCGTCCATTCCTAAAATTTTGTCTAACGTATCTTACGTATGGTTTAATCATTTTCTAATACTCCTAAATACTCGTTATCCCTACCAACTTAGTAGGCTGGTAGTATAATAACCCTATTAACCTACCAAGTCAATAGGTTGGTAGGTAATTTTTTAAAATATTTTTTGCTATAGAAAAAAGAACCTATTCACAAACACTGTAAATAAGTTCTCATTGTGCTTTTTACTTGTATATAACAGGAATAATAAAACCCTCAAGTCGCACCATCTGTAGCGCTTCTTAAGGGTTTTATACTAGTCTTTGTGGTTCTATTTAACAAGAGAAAATCTCAAAATGGCTTTGAAGAAATCTCCATCAATATCTATATTTAGTGTTCCTCCCTGGATTTCAGTCAAACTTCTCGCAATTGATAATCCGAGACCATTGCCTTCAGTATTTCTAGATGAGTCGCCTCTTACAAATCTCTCCATGAGTTCTTCTTCCGAGATATCAAGTGGCTCTCTAGAGATATTCTTGAATGTGAAGACTGCCTGGTCTTCTATCTTCTCAAGTGTCAGAAACACTCTGGTACCTTCAAGTGAATATTTACATATATTGTTCATGAGGTTATCGAAAACACGCCACATATGTTTGCCATCAGCTTTAATTTTTAGGTTCTCATTAGAAATCTTCGTAACGAGTGTTAGCTTACTGTTTTCGAGCTTGTCATCGTATTCGCCAGAGCACTGTGATACAAACATCCCTGCATCGCACTCAGTCAAAGATACTTCCAAGTTACCAGTAGAAGCCTTAGATGCCTCAACTAAATTCTCGATTAATCTCTTGAGCTTATTAGACTGACGAATAACAACCTCTGTATATTCAGCGATTTTCTCATTATCTGTCTTCTCACCTTCAATAAGAGTGCAGTAATTAATAATCGAAGTAAGAGGTGTCTTAATATCATGTGAAACGTTAGTGATGAGTTCTGTCTTCATTCGCTCACTCTTGAGTTTCGCATCAACAGCCTTATTCATACCAATAGCGATGCTATTAATATTATTACTATGTACTTTGAAATCCCAGATTAGACCATTTGTATCAACTGTAGTATCAATATCTCCTTCTGCAAGAAGCTTACCCTGCTTCTGCAACTTACGCATCATGATAGCTATATATAGAACTAAAGGGATCGCTATTACTTTCTCAATTGCGATAGCAAAAAGACCAACACCTGAGTCCATAAAAACAATTATCAATTCAACTAGATTAACAACAAAAAGAATAATAGCTGTTCTCCATACAAGTGGAAGATTAATGATAAGCTTTTTGATGAATGCTAATAATCTATAGATAAGTGTATTCTTAATAAGATTTTTCATCTTAATCCTGATTGCCAAATCCATGAAGAATGCAGGAGCAATCAAAGCTGCTACAATAATACCTGTTCCTATCGCAGAATCATAATCATTAATAAGTCCAGCCACGATTGAGACTACTAGTATTTCCATACCCAATAGCAGGATGCACATAAAATCAAATGGCAAGTGGGTAAATATTCCCTTATGGATATCATCACTTCCCTTACGCTTACCAGCCACACATAGTAGCGCGATTGAAACAACTATGAACAACACGAATGAAACAATTGCACTAATAATAGCTACATATCTCAAATCGTAGACTTTACTATAGAAGTCGTAAGATCTTTTGAAACTATCATTAATCTTAAGTCCGTTCACACTAGCCTTAAATACATATTGTTCATCATTAACCAAGTGTGAAAACTCATATTCCCAGTTAGTATCAGTGCTGTCATCTGTCCATAAAACTATGCTTCCGTCACCTTTACAAAGCTGATAAGAAAGATTACCCTGCTGTTCCTGCATACCAGATATAAGGCCTCCATCATATCTTGATACAAGCTCAAAAGACCTAGATAATACATCCCTCTCAGTAACCTGATACATAGCAGTTTCTTTCGATTGTGTATAAAACTCCAAATCCGCTATTACAATAACTCCAACACAAGAACCAACAGTAATCGCTAAAGCAAGAATGGAAGCAATGTATAATGCCACTTTGCCTCCGATTGTTCGCCATAAACCTTTCATTAATCTCTACCCCTTTCGAACTTATAACCCTGACCGAAAACAACTTTGATGTATCTTGGTTCAGTCGGATTAATCTCAATTTTCTCTCGAAGGTGTCTTATATGAACGGCAACAATGTTATCAGTTCCAATTGGATTCTCATTCCATACACCACTATAAATCTCTCTTGGTGAATAGACTTTATTAGGATTACTCATAAGAAACTTAAGTATCTCATATTCCTTTGGGGTAAGTGAGACTAGATTACCATCTACTGTGACTTCTTTAGCCCTATCATCGAGTTCAATTCCTCCGATAACAAGTTTATCGTTAGTCTTTTCTCCTCCTCCGAATTTAAGATAACGTCTAAGCTGAGACTTAACTCTAGCTGATACTTCAACAGGATTAAATGGCTTAGTTACATAATCATCAGCACCAATAGTTAATCCCAAAACCTTATCAGTATCCTCACTCTTAGCAGTAAGCATAATAATTGGAACATTACTGAACTCTCTGATTTTTGATGTTGCCACTATCCCATCCATTATAGGCATCATTAAATCCATAAGAACCAGATCAATATCATGAGCGCTACAGATATCTACTGCTTCCTTGCCGTTAAATGCTTCATAGAATATATAGTCCTCATCAGACAAATAAATCTTCAACGCATTAACAATATCTTTCTCATCATCACAAATCAGAATGCTTGGCATTTTGCTGCTCCTTTTCCTTCGATGGGTTTATTCTAGTCTTCTTGCTATTAAGAAAAAATAATCTAACTTCTTAAGATTTGATTAATATTCATCTATTATACAAATCTTCCAATAAAAAAGTGGCCTTCATATAGAAGACCACTTCGAAAACTATCTTAACGCTTTTAATTACATATTGCTCAAGAAGATGAGGAGTGCAATGATTGCAACAACGATAGCAATTGCAATAGCAACCTTGATCTTTGAAATTGGTGACTCACCAGCAATCTTACCTGTCTGACCATTGATTACAATGTTGTAAATCTTGCTGTTGTACTTAAATGCAGCAAGCCAAATAGGTGCGAGCAAATACTTAAATGTGATATTGCTATAGTTTGTAGACATCTTAATGTCCTTAACTCTATCTGCATGATGCTGTCTCTTAAGCTTATCACCAAGATGGCTCTTCAATGTATTAGCAATCTCTTTCTGAGCAAGACCCCAACCTTCATCAAGACCGATTGAATATCTCTCAGCTACGAAACCAGCAACAATCTCTGGTGAATAATTAGTAAGCTTAGAGAAGTCAAACTGTGATACTGACTTGATGTAGTTATTAACAGTCTTCTTTGAAGCATAAATGAGCTGATCATCGATGAACTCCTGATACATACCACGAGTAGGACGCCAATCTGTTACAGTCTTTGTATTACCATCCTTGTCCTTAACCTTACGATCAAAACCAAGCATAGCTGTATATGTAGAATCTGTATCTGAATCATATGTCCAATATGGAAGATAGATTCCGTGAATATCCTTAGCTCTACAACTCTTCTTAGCATCATTTGGTGCAAAGAGCTTACCACCAATCCACTTCTTAAAGAGCTCAGCAGCCTTATCAGATGAAATTGAGAATGGAACTACACCACCAGGTGCCATAACATCCTTATCGTCATCAACAGCCATAACGCTTGTTGAACCACAGAATGGACAAGTATTAGCTGTCTCAGCTCCATCATAAACAGCTTCACCACCACACTGCTGGCAGATAACTGTCTTCTTAACTGCACCCCAATCCTTAGATGCTCTGATCTTTGCAGTCTTGAAATCCATCTCTACGATGTCGCCTGCTTCTGGCTTAGGAAGTTCCTTCTTGTAACCACAGAACTCACAAGCCATCATACCTGACTCAGGATCCCAAACAACTGTACCACCACAGTTAGGACACTTCTTATCAGTAACATCCATTGTCTTCTCAATCTTTGGATCTGAACCCTGAGGTTCTGCTACTGGAGCTGCCTTAGCAGCATTCTGAGCTGGCTTACTAGCTGGTGTACCTCCGAGCATTGCTCCACAGAAAGTACAAGCCTTATCTGTTGGATTAGCTGGAGCGCCACAAACTGGGCACTTTGCTTCTGATGAAGGTGCTGCACTAGCAGCTGCAGTTGGTGCAGCCGCTGTAGGAGCTGCTGCCTGAACTGGTTCCTTCGTAGTCTCTAATGGTGAACCACAGAACTCACAAAAAGCGCCTGCAGCTGTCTCCGCACCACATACTGGACATGTCATAATTTTTTCCTCCCTTATTCATAACACACAAAAACAAAAGATAATGGAGCTACATCGATAATTCCCTTAGCATTAGCACCTGCAGAAACCACATATTCATTGGTCATCTTATCAGTTGCATCAACCAATTCAACTTCATCATTTGTAGTTGAATATCTTACAGTTTTTGAATTGTTGTTATTAACTAATAATACTACTCTTTTGCATCCTTCGCCAATCTTTCTTCCGAAATAATCCCTAGAATCAGCGTCTAAGAAGCGTTCGAAAACAATCGTATCATCGTCTGCAAAAATTGTTCTATAAAAACCTGTCTTTAGACATGGGTTTTCTTCTCTGAGCTTAGAAACATTCTGAACAAACTTAACTTGTTCTTCCTGATTTTTCTTAAGCTTATCCCAAGGATATGTTCTTCGATTAAATGGATCTCTATAGCCTTCAAGTAAAGCTTCATCACCATAGTACACGCATGGATTTCCGATATAACCAATCTGGAATGCATAAGCCATTCTCATAAGCTTTATACCTAGCTCCATCTGTGCATCATTAAGATACATATCTTTTTGAAGTTCTCTACTACCAGGATCATCATCACCAGCAAGAACTGTAATAGCACGAGGTACATCATGTGATGAAATAAGATTCATCATTGAGTAATATGCCTCTGCTGGATATCTCTCACGGTAACCTTCCATATAGGCATTAAAGTCCTTAGCACTCATCTTGTGAGTTAAGAAACTAAGAATTCCATCTCTAAATGTATAACCCATTACACTATCATGAGTTCTACCAAGCATGAAATCTCTATAGGAGCCATATGAACATTTATTACTAGCATCTTCCCAAACTTCACCAATAACAACACCGTCATTATTAGAATACTTAAGAACTGCTTCTCTCATCTGTCTAATGAAAGAATCTGGTAATTCATCAGAAACATCCAAACGTAATCCAGATGCACCTCTGTTAATCCAAGTGTCTACAACGCCGCCTTCGCCAAAAATAAATCTTCTATAAGACAAATCATTCTCATTTACATTTGGCAAATCTGGGAAACCCCACCAAGATTCATAAGCAACAGAACCATCATCAGTATCAATAAAGGAATACCAAGAACGATACTTGCTCTCATCACCAGTTATATATGACTTAAAAGCACCAACGCCTTCATATCTGTCAAACTTATTAAAATACTTACTATCAGCACCTGTATGACTAAACACACCATCTAGGACAACTCTGATATCTCTCTTCTTAGCTTCACTAATCAATACATCGAACGCATCGTTACCGCCAAGAATTGGATCAACATTGAGATAATCAGCAGTATCGTAGCGATGACTAGATCTAGCTTCAAAAATCGGATTCAAATACAAAATATTAACACCAAGAGATTTAATATAATCCATTCTCTCAGCAATTCCGTATAATGAACCGCCAAAGAAATCACAAGCTAAATATCCTGTCTCTGGCTTACCGTAAATATCTACATCTTCATACCAATCCTCATGATATACTCTCTCAGTTCTATCAGAAGCATTACACATCTTATCAAATGAGAAATTCTTATCACGAGCAAATCTATCAGGGAAAACCTGATACATTACTGCACCCTTCATAAAATCAGCAGTCTTAAAACTCTTATCATAAACAGTAATCTGCCAAGCATAAGGATACTTATTTTCTTCTACGCCAATCTTAGGTGGCTCAAAACTAATTCGTCCACTGCCATTCTGAGTATTACCCTCATTAACATAAAACAAGATAACCTTATCAGAATTTTTCTTACACCAGAACAAATCGCCACAATCAGGCAAAAGTCTCAAAGCATAATCACGAGTTACAGTAGTCTTAAACCAATAAAATAGAAGACCCGCTTCAGCTGGAAGTTCAAGTGATACTACATAAGTATTCACATCATTAGATGAACTCTCCAATTTCATCGGTTCTTCATGATAAGAAAAATTATATAAACCGTAAGAATAGCACAGAACAATCTCTGTGCTATCCTTATCAGCTTCTAATCTTAATGTTACTTCGCTACCTGTACACTGAGCACCAAAAGGAGCTCTGTATTCAGGTAAACGTGAGGCATGCATAATCATTATGTAATGTCTCTCCCAAATCAAAATTACTTATCTGTCTTCTTAGTAGTCTTCTTTGCTGGAGCTTTCTTAGCTGTTTCTTTCTTAGGCTCAGCAGCCTTCTCATCTACTTTTGCTTCAGCCTTCTTTGGTTCAGCCTTTTTAGCAGGAGCCTTCTTAGTAGCTGGCTTCTTTTCTGCTGTAGCCTTTGGAGCAGCCTTCTTAGCTGGAGCTTTCTTAGCAGCTAGCTTCTTCTCAACAGGAGCAACTACTTCAACATTCTCTGGAATAACTTCCTTTGCTTCAACAACAAGAGTAATCTCATTTGACTCATAAGGAATACCTGTAATAAGAGAATAAAGACCAATGTACTCTGAAGCACTCTTCTTCCAAGAATAGTCACCCTTCATACCAGTCTTAACAATGTTGTCCCAAACATCTGGCTGATTTCTATAGAGATCACAAGCATACTTTGTAACGAAGAGGAACTCATGAGCATTAATGTTAGCAAATGAGAAACCATTACCTTCACCTGTATACTCGTTATAAGGTGTAACTGTATCCTTAAGACCACCAGTCTCACGAACTACAGGTACAGTACCATAAGCCATAGATACGAGCTGTGACAATCCACATGGCTCAAAGAGACTAGGCATCAAGAAGATATCAGCAGCAGCATACATTGTATGAGCAAGACCTGAATCGAAATCGATACAAGCACACATCTTACCCTTGTTTCTATCAGCAATCTTAACAAGAGCTCTCTCATAGTAAGGATCACCAGTACCAAGGATTACAATCTGCATTCCATCGTAAAGCATCTCTTCAAGAACATAAAGGAGCAAATCAAGACCCTTCTGATCAACGAGACGTGAAATCATTACGCAGAGAGGAGCACGTGGATTAACATCCAAACCAAGCTGCTCCTGAAGTGACTTCTTACAAGTAGCCTTACCTTCCTTGTAATTAGTGATGTCATACTTCATTGGAATTCTTGTATCAGCTGCTGGATTATACTCCAAATCATTAATACCATTGATGATACCTGATACCTTATATGCATATCTCTGAAGTGTCTGGTTCAAACCTTCACCATAGTAATCAGTCATAATCTCATATGCATATGTAGGAGATACTGTTGTTACTGAGTTAGAGTAAACAATACCAGCCTTCATAAAGTTGATTGCGCGATCCTTAATACAGAATTCATCACGAACATACTCATCTGGAAGCTCAAGCATATCACGAACTACATCTACTGCATGAACACCCTGATACTTAAGGTTATGGATTGTAAATACAGTCTGTACATTTGTGTGATAACCATGCTTCTTGAAGTGTGCATCAAGGAGCATTGGCATCATACCAGTCTGCCAGTCATTACAGTGGAGTACGTTTGGCTCAAAGCCCATGAAGTCTCCCATGAAATCAAGAACTGCTCTCTGGAAGAAGCAATATCTTTCGATATCAAATACATACTCAACATAAACGCTATCGTAGTTGAAATAGTACTCATTATCTACGAAATAGAATGTTGTTCCATTCTTCTCAATGCTGAAGAGACCAGCATAAAGTGATCTCCAACCCATGCGTACCATTTTCCAACCCAAGAACTTGAGTTCGTCGTTATACTTAACCTTAATCTTGCGATACAAAGGAAGAATAACTCTAGCGTCAATATCAGCCTTATTAAGTTCAACTGGGAGTGCACCAACTACGTCAGCAAGACCGCCAACTTTAGCGAATGGGCTAACCTCAGAAGAAACGAATAATACCTTAATCTTTTCCATATTAGATACCTGCACCCTTTCCAATTACTACTGGGAAGTCTCTGTGTCCTACAAGACGAATACCTGGACGAACAATTGCATTCTTATCAAGGATTACATTCTCAAGATGACAATTCTCTGAGATATGAGCATCCTGCATGATTACACAATTCTTAATTGTTGTATTCTTAGCAATTGTTACACCACGGAAGAGAACTGACTCTTCTACATTACCGTAAATTCTACAACCATCAGATACGATAGAATTTGAAACCTGAGCATTCTCAAAGTAAAGTGTTGGAGCCTCATCTTTAACCTTTGTATAAACTGACTCACCACTCCAGAACAAATCATTACGAATTCTCTCGTTAAGAAGGTTCATAGAAGCATCGAAATATGTCTTTACATTATTAATTCTAAGAACTGTTCCGCTATACTCGTAAGCTGATACCTTAAGTTCATCAAACATCTTAACAAATGAATGAACACCGAAGTGTGAAAGACCATGAGCCATCTGCTTAGCAATAAGGTCAATAAGGAGATCTCTTCTCAAGCAAAGGATACCAAGGCTGCTCTTATTTGATGAACACTTCTGTGGATTGAAAAGCATATCCTTTACAAAACCACTTTCATCAGTCTCGATGATATAGCTAGGATTACCATACTTAGTACCATCTCTGTTAAACATTACAGAAATATCAGCACCATTCTCTTCATGCTTCTTAATGAAATCATCAAAAGTAGTGTTAAGAACAACGTTACTGTTAGCAACGATTACATATGTTGTTCTTGATGTCTTAAGGTAGTCAATAATACCAGCCATTTCCTCATCACCAGCAATGTTTGTTGCCTCTGAGTTAACGTATGGTGGAAGAATGTGAAGACCATCATTCTTACGGTCAAGGCTCCAAGGTGAACCTGTTCCCAAGTGGTCCATCAAAGACTTGTACTTGTTATATGTAAGGATACCAACATTCTTAATACCTGAATTAACCATGTTAGAAAGTACGAAGTCTACAATTCTGTATCTACCGGCAAATGGCATAGCTGACAAGGCACGAGGTCCTGAAAGCTCACCCAAAGAAATCTTTTTGTTATCGGCTAAGATCAAGCCCATTGCATTAGTAAACATAATACTTATTTACCTCCCTATTAAACTCTGAAAGTTCTAGCGATTACGTTGTCTTCTTCACTTACTTCAAGATCAGAATCAATCATAGAGTTTCCAGGAATTACGGCACCAGCCTTAATCTCCAAACCACGCTCGAATACAACAATACCCTCAGAACAAATCTTGTGATTTGTGTATGGGCCTTCACCATCAACGTTAGCACCAGCCTTAACGTTCTCGCCAATGATAGTACCAAAGTCAACGATACAACGCTCAAGATGAGCACCAGCCTTAACAACTACACCTGGGAGAAGTACACAATCCTTAACAACAGCACCCTTCTCAACGATAACTGAATCAGAAAGTACTGAGTGAATTACAGAACCATAAATTCTACAACCATCTGTCATAGCTGAGTCAATAACCTGAGCTTCTGCACCGATATAGTGTGATGGCTTAACTGGGTTACGTGAATAGATACGCCAAGCTCTATCAACAAGGTTAATATCTTCTGGCTTATCAAGGATATCCATGTTTGTTTCCCAGAGTGATGAAATTGTTCCTACATCCTTCCAATAACCAGAGAAACGATAAGCATAAAGCTTGCTGCCCTGACCAAGAAGTCTAGGAATAATATTCTTACCAAAGTCATTATTTGATGTCTCATCATTCTCATCTTCGATAAGAGCCTGACGGAGAACATCCCAAGTAAAGATGTAAACACCCATTGAAGCAAGATTGCTCTCTGGAACTGCAGGCTTCTCTACGAATTCTGTAATCTCATCACCTTCAGAAGTGTTAAGAATACCAAATCTAGGAGCCTCTTCCCAAGGTACTTCATAAACAGCAATTGTAGCCTCTGCGCCCTTTTCAATGTGAGCCTTAAGCATTGCTGCGTAATTCATCTTATAAATATGGTCACCTGAAAGGATAACTACATACTTTGGATTGCAGTCATCGAGGAAGTCCATATTCTGATAGATAGCATTAGCAGTACCCTTATACCAGTCACTCTTACCAGACTTCTGATAAGGTGGAAGAATAAATGCACCACAGTTATGTCTATCCAAATCCCATGGATGACCATTTCCTACATAAGTATTGAGTGCGAGAGGCTGGTACTGTGAAAGTACACCTACGTTCTCAATTCCTGAATTAACACAGTTTGACAAAGGAAAATCGATAATTCTATATCTGCTTCCAAAAGGAACTGCAGGCTTTGCGATCTTCTTTGTCAAAACACCTAATCTTGCTCCCTGTCCACCAGCAAGAATCATTGCAACGACATCAGCTTTTGCCATTTGTCTACCTCCTATTTATAGTAAATTTCTTATTATGCTTTTTTATTCTCAGGCTTGTTAGCCGCCTTCGACTTTGTTGTTTTTGGAGCTACTGCTTTTGTTTTCTTAGCAGGAGCTTCCTTAACTGCCTTTGTATCCTTAGATACAACACTCTTTGTTGCCTTTGGCTTTGTTACTTTAGAAGCTGGCTTCTTCTCTGCCTTAGTCTTACTACTTGTAGCTACCTTGTCAGACACTTTCTTAACCTTCTTCTTTTTAACTTCGCCAACCTTGATGAAGTAAACACCAGCCATAGGTGGCAAGTTAATCTTAACGTGGTATGGGAAACCATTGTATGGTTCATCAACTGTCTCAAAACATCCTTGAGGATCAACTCCAGTTGGATATCCACTACCACCAAATCCCATATCATCAGTATTAATAAGTATCTGATACTTACCTTCCTCATATACAGGAATCTTATATTCCTCTAAAGGCTGTGGAACCATGTTAAGAGCTACATAAATATCCTTATCTTCCTCACGTGGAGATGAACGCTTGTAGATAAATACATTATTAAGAGTATCATTAATATCTACCCAACCAAATCCGCTCCATGTATGATCGTCGAGCCAGAACTGTGGATAATCTTTATAAACCTGATTAACTCTTGAAATGTACTCCTGAAGCAATCTGTGTGATTCATAATCAAGAAGGAACCATTCAAGCTCCTCATAGAATCTCCATTCAATAAACTGACCGAACTCCATTCCCATGAAGTTGAGTTTTGCTCCTGGATGGCTCATCTGATAGAGATAAAGTGTTCTAAGATTAGCAAACTTACGCCATGTATCACCTGGCATCTTATTAATCATAGAATACTTACCATGTACAACCTCATCGTGTGAGAGGCTAAGTACGAAATTCTCACTAAACGCGTAATCCATTGAGAAACAGAACTGATCATGATGCCATGCTCTAGCATATGAATCTGTTGAGAAGTAATCTATTGTATCGTGCATCCAACCCATGTTCCACTTATGTGTGAAACCAAGTCCACCATCCTCAACAGGATGTGAAATCTTTGGATAAGCAGTAGATTCTTCAGCAATCATCATTACATATGGATAATTCTTACGCATTACACCATTCAAAGTCTTGAAGAACTCCAATACTTCAAGGTTAATATTTCCACCAAACTTATTAGGAAGATACTGCTGTCTGCCGTAATCACGATAAAGCATTGAAGATACAGCATCTATTCTCAAACCATCAATGTGGAATTCATCAACCCAGAACACTGCATTAGACATCAAGAAAGAAACAACTTCATTCTTTGAGTAATCGAAAACATATGTACCCCATTCTCTATGCTCACCAATTCTTGGATCTGCATACTCAAAACAAGGTGAACCATCAAATCTAACAAGACCTTCTAAGTTCTTTGGGAAATGTGCAGGTACCCAGTCAAGAATTACAGCAATACCATTCTGATGCAAAACATCAACCATATACTTGAAATCTGCAGGAGTACCAAAACGGCTTGTTACACCGAAATAACCTGTAACCTGATAGCCCCATGAATCATCAAGTGGATGCTCCATAATAGGCATCAACTCAACATGAGTGTAATTCATCTTCTTACAGTAATCAGATAAATCAATAGCAAGTTCACGATAGGAGAAGAAATTACCATCTGGATGACGTCTCCAAGAACCTAAATGAATCTCATAAATATTGATTGGTCTAGCAGACAATGCGTCTGGTCTATTCTTACAATAATCCTGATCATTCCATTCATAATCATTCATGTCATAGAGAATAGAAGCATTATTTGGTCTAGTCTCAAAATGTCTAGCATAAGGATCGCACTTCTCATAAGTTCTTGAGTCTGCACCAACTACTGCATACTTATATCTGTCCCACTGATTGGCGCCAGCGACAAAGCACTCCCAAATGCCAGTGTTGTCATACTTCCACATTCTATGTGCACCTGGTACCCAATCATTGAAGTCACCAATAACGCTAATGGATTTTGCTTTAGGAGCCCATACCCTAAACAAATAACCAGATTCGCCTTCATCGCTAGTAAAAGGACGTGAGCCAAGGAAATTGTAGCTCATATAGTCTTCACCACGATTAAACAAATAAGCCTGTTCCATTAAAAACCTCCATAATACATTCATACAGGTAATTATATAATAATATTCGTATGCTTACCACCAAAAATTACAAACAAGCGCATTATTTCCACTTAGTTTTTGTGCATTTTTTACATAAAATTAACAAAACACCTGTCAAATAGTTTTTATATACTTAAACACCACGTTTTCGAGCGCTGCGCATATTGAAGAGGCTTACTATTTTTGAGCATAAAAAAAGCGGTACTCGCGTACCGCTAATTTATTATCAAGCTTTGTATTACTTTGCGTAAGCTGCGCCCTTATCAAATGCACTAAGGTTACCAGGAATCTTAGCGTGATGTCTCTCAGGAAGAACTTCATAAAGTGAAGACTCAAATGATTCACGTGAGAAACAACCTGTAGCTGCTGACAAGCAACCAAGCATTGAAATAGTAGCAAACTGCATATTACCAAGTTCTGTAGCAATATCTGAAGCAGGCATTGCAATAAACTTAATATCTGTTCTTGATGGCTCATAACTGAACAATGATGAGTCAATTACAAGAATTCCACCTGGCTTAATAGAAGACTCAAACTTCTCAGCAGATGGCTGGTTAAGACAGATAACAACATCAGCATCATTAATTACTGGTGAACCGATAGGCTCATCTGAAATTACTACTGAACAGTTAGCTGTACCACCACGCATCTCAGGACCATATGATGGGAACCATGATACTTCCTTACCTTCGAACAAAGCAGCTTCTGCTGCCATCTTACCAGCAGAAAGGATACCCTGACCACCGAATCCAGCAAGAATTACAGAAAAATCGATCATGCTTTTACCTCCAAGTCTAAGTCAGCGCCTTTAAAGCAGCCGAGAGGATACTGAGGGATCATCTTCTCCTTGAGCCAATCCATTGCCTCAACAGGACCCTTACCCCAGTTAGTAGGACATGTAGAAAGGAACTCTACGAAAGCAAAACCCTTACCGCTCTGCTGAACCTGGAAAGCCTTCTTGATAGCCTTCTTAGCGTTCTGAATATTCTTAAAATCAGTTACACAAACACGCTCTACATAAACTGCACCAGTGAGCTGAGAAATAAGCTCAGATACATTGATTGGGTAACCCTGATATGAAGCATCACGACCAAATGGTGATGTTGTTGTAACCTGACCCAAAAGTGTTGTAGGAGCCATCTGACCAGATGTCATACCATAAACAGCATTGTTTACGAAGAAAGTACAAATCTTCTCTCCTCTTGCAGCAGCATGAATAATCTCAGCTGTACCGATTGAAGCGAGGTCTCCATCACCCTGATATGTGAATACCATCTTATCCTTGTGTGTTCTCTTAATACCTGTAGCTACAGCTGGAGCTCTACCATGAGCAGCCTGAACCATATCACATGAGAAATACTCATAAGAATTATATGTACATCCTACTGATGCAACACCGATAGTGTCATTCAAAATACCCATCTCTACCATTGTCTCAGCAATGATTCTGTGGATAATACCATGGTTACATCCAGGACAATAATGCAAAGGCTTTGTTGTTAAACCTTCTGTAGGTTGAAATACGATAGCCATTATACGTTACCTCCCTTGCTGATCTCGACAATCTTATCGAGGATTTCTTTCTGAGTAGGAAGGTTACCACCTGCTCTACCATGGAAGTAAACTGGCTTCTGACCATTTACTGCCAAACGAACGTCCTCAACCATCTGACCCATGTTAAGCTCAACATCGAGGAAAGCCTTAACATTTGAAAGTGCAGCAGTCTCGTTAATAATCTTTGTTGGGAATGGCCAAAGTGTGATAGGACGAATCATACCAACCTTGATACCAAGCTCAGCAGCCTGACGAATAACGTTCTTACAGATACGTGAGCATGTGCTGAAAGCTGTGATAACAATCTCAGCATCCTCAAGGCCATAAGCCTCATAACGAACTTCGTTCTCTTCGATATACTTATACTTCTCCTGAAGCTCAACGTTCTTAGCCTCAAGAACATCTGGATCAATATAGATAGATGTTACTGTATTGTGATCTGCACGATCGCCACGACCAGTACAAGCCCATGGCTTCTCTACTGTAACGATTGGCTCTTCATCACGGAAAGCAACTGGCTCCATCATCTGACCAAGTGTACCATCACCAAGGATCATAGCGCACATTCTGTACTTATCAGCAAGGTTAAATGCCTCTACTGTAAGCTCATAAAGCTCCTGAATTGAAGCTGGAGCGATAACAAGATTTCTATAGTCACCATGTCCACCACCCTTAGTAGCCTGGAAATAGTCACCCTGAGCTGGCTGAATACCACCAAGACCTGGGCCTGCTCTCATGATATTTACAACTACTGCTGGAAGCTCAGCACCAGCGATGTAAGAAATACCTTCCTGCTTCAAAGATACTCCAGGTGAAGATGAAGATGTAAGTACACGAGCACCTGCAGCTGCAGCACCGTATACCATATTAATAGCAGAAACTTCTGATTCTGCCTGAACAAAGTTACCACCAATCTGAACCATCTTCTTAGCCATATAGTGCATAACTTCTGTCTGTGGTGTGATAGGATAACCGAAATAGTTTCTACAACCAGCACGGAGTGCTGCTTCAGCAATTACTTCGTTACCTTTCATTAAGACTCTCTTTTGTGCCATATTAAGAAATCTCCTCTTATTATCTTTCTACTGTAATTGCTGAATCCGGACACTGAACTGCACAGAAAGTACAACCAATACAAGAAGCCATATCTGTACATGTAGCTGGGTGATAACCCTTAGCATTAAGTCTGGATTTCTCTAACTCGAGAAGTTTCTTAGGACAGGCATTAACACAAAGGCCACAACCTTTGCACAAATCATCGTTAATAGTGATTTTTGCCATGATAAATACCTCCTGCCTAAACTGGTAAATGAGATTATATTATTAATGTTCTTTTGTAGCAATTAACAATTAAACTAGTATTCTTTCGTTTTTTTGACTATGCTATTCGCAATTTGTCTTAAAAACTAAAGCGATAACCTGTTTTGCTATAGAATTCCTTATTTGCCTCAATAATAGGAGACTTAAATCTCTTATCATTAGCAGAATTAGGGAAATACTGTGTCTCAAGACAAAGACCAGAATTCTTTACATAAGTAGTTCCTTCCTTACCCTCAACAACACCAATATTGTTACCTGTATAGAACTGAACACCAGGAAGATCCGTAAATACTTCCATAGAAATACCAGTCTTATCATTTCTTACAACAGCAATTGCATTGCTGTTATCGTTAATCACGAAATTGTGGTCATATCCACCACCAAGCTTGAGCTGGAGATTATCCTCATTAATTTCCTTACCTACTGACTTCTCGCTAGTAAAGTCAAAAGGTGTACCAGAAACAGGTGCGATTTCTACAGGGATTAAATCACTTGATACAGGAGTATAGTTATCGCAATTAAGCTTAACCACTGAATCAAGAATGCTACCTGAATTATGTCCACCAAGATTAAAGTATGTGTGATTTGTAGGATTGATAATTGTCTTCTTATCTGAAATCATCTTGTACTCAATGCTGAGCATATTATCATCAGTAAGTTCATAGATTACAGTAAACTTTCTATTGCCAGGTAATCCATATTCCATATCTTCCAAAGAGATATCGAAAACAACCTTTTCACCATCAATCTTCTCGCCAAATACTCTCTTGTGAAGACCCTTATCAAAATCTGTATGAAGATTGTTAGAATTCTCATTCACTGGAAGTGAGTACTCTACACCATCAATTGTCAATTTAGCATTAGCAGTTCTATTCGCAACAGGACCAACACAAATACCAAAGAATGCTGGATTTACGTTGTACATATTTAGATCATCAAATCCCAATACAACATCCTTAACGCCTGCCTTACTAGGAATTCTGATGTTAACAATAGCAGCACCTAAGCCAATAACATCTACTTCCATACCATTCTTATTAGAAAGAGTATAGACATTAATACCTGTCTTATCTAACTTTGTTGTAATCATTTCATTATCTCCTTATATCACAATTTAATCTCAACACTTGGCTTACCAGTAAGCTCCAATGCTCTCTTATCAGGACCATTAAATCCAACGTAAAGAGTTGTTGTGCTGCTCTCATAATTGAGTTCACCATTCTCATCAACTGTTGTGAATGTCTTTGCAGGAATATGAACCTTAACAGTCTTCACACCCTTACCATCGAAAACAACTCTTTCAAAATTAGCGAGCTTAGTATTAAGAACTTCAAGAGGGCTATCAACTTTTGCATAAACCTGGAGAACATCCTCACAAGCTACGTCATTTGAATTTGTTACCTTAACTTCGAGGTCAAGACCATTCTTCTTAAATTCTTCGTAATCACCTGCTGAAACAACCTTAGCTTCAACAACAGCACAATCACCATATGACATACCATAACCAAATGGATAAATTGGTGTCTCTTCAATAAATCTGTATGTTCTACCCTTCATTGAATAGTCAGTAAACTCAGGCTGATTGCTTAAATCCTTATAGAATGTAACAGGAAGTTTTCCAGATGGGCTAATCTTACCGAAAAGTATATCAGCGAGAACGTCACCACCCTGAGGACCTGGATACCACATCTGCATAATAGCCGATGCTTCATCGTTAAAATCAAGCATACTCATTGCGCTACCAGCAAGAACACAAACAATAAATGGAACGCCTGTCTTCTTAACTTCTTCGATAAGTAGACGCTGTGGCTCTGGGAAATTCAAATCCTTCTTATCACCAGAAGCGTACTGGTTACCAGCATCTCCCTCTTCACCTTCGAGTGTCTCATTAAGACCAATGCAAAGAACAACAAGATCAGAATTCTGACATACTGTTTTAGCTTCAGAAATTCTATGATGCTCTCTTGAGAGAAAGTCAGGCTTATTCATGCAGATATGACAACCCTCTGAATATAGAACTCTAATGTCATCACCACAAGCATCCTGAATACCACGAAGAATAGTTGTATTTCTAGAAGCAGTACCATAGTAGTTACCAATAAGTGCAGCAACACTATCAGCATTTGGTCCAATAACACCAATTGTCTTAACCTTAGACTTATCAATAGGAAGAATACCGTTATTCTTGAGCATTACTATACTCTCTGCAGTAGCTCTTCTAGCAACCTGCAAATGCTCTTTACATTCAACAACACTATATGGAATATCATCATACTCAGTCTTATCGAACATACCAAGGAGATATCTTGTAGTGAACAATCTAACAGCAGCTTCTCTAATTGTCTCTTCTGAAATCAATCCCATTTCATAAGCATTAACAACCTTCTGATAAGTACAACCACAGTTAAGATCACAACCAGTCTCAAGTGCGAGCTTAGCACTTTCTTCTGGACTATTTGTAACCTTATGATTCTCATGGAAATCTCTAACAGCCCAACAGTCAGATACATAGTGACCTTCAAATCCCCACTTACCACGGAGTACATCTTCCATAAGATACTTATGTGCATTACAAGGCTCACCATTTGTTCTGTTATATGCACCCATTACAGACTCAACATTAGCATCGATAACAGATGCCTCGAACTGTGGAAGATATGTTTCCCACATATCCTTCATAGAAGCTTTAGCATCAAAGAAATGACGCATATCTTCAGGACCAGAATGTACAGCAAAATGCTTAGCGCAAGCTGCAATCTTCATATATGAATCCTCGCCATACTCACCCTGCATAGCCTTAATGAAAGGAACTGCAAGATTTGAAATAAGTACAGGATCTTCACCATAAGTTTCCTGTCCTCTACCCCAACGTGGATCTCTAAAAAGGTTTACGTTTGGTGTCCAGAAAGTAAGTCCCTTATAGATATCTCTATCGCCATTTTTACTAGACTCGTTATACTTAGCTCTAGCCTCACGAGAGATTACATCACCAATCTCTGTCATGAGTTCTTTATCAAATGCTGCACCAAGACCAATTGCCTGTGGGAACATAGTAGCTGTACCAGCTCTAGCTACACCGTGCAAACACTCATTCCACCAGTTGTACTCTGGAATACCCAAACGCTCAATTGCAGGAGCGTCATAACGAAGCTGAGAAGCAGCCTCTTCAATTGTCATTTTTGATACTAATTCTTGTGCCTTAAGACGTGCATCTTTTCTAAGCATAATTAACACCTCACGTAAATAAAATACTTATTAAATTTTACTATATATATGACTAAGACATAATAATGTTTTCTTTACAGTTATTGCTAATTAATTTGATAATTAGCAATATTCGAGTTATAATTAACAATATTTATAAAATCCCCTATAAAAGGAGACAAACTATGAAATTCACCGATTCAGAGACGCCTGCTAATTACTTGCAACCTATACGTCAATTCTTGACAAGAACTGTTAATGGTCGTGATGAAGATGTTGATTTTGTACCTCAGACTAACATGCGAATTTGGTACAACAATCAGGTAGAAGGCTACCCTATCCATAAGCACAATGCTATTGAAATCGTTATCCCTATGGAGAACGGTTATAAATACATTGCTAATGGACGTAAGTATGATTTGAATATGGGTGACATTTTCATTATTCCACCTGGAATTTTGCATGAAATTGAATGTGACACTGAAGGTTCAAGATTTATCTATCTCTTCAATATTGATTTTGTAGATAAGTTCTTTGATTACAAAGATCTTGAAGAATTCATGCGCGAACCGCGTCTCATTAATCCAAACACATATCCAGAGACATATCCACAGATTTTCGAGCACTTCATGAAGATTAACGATTTGTACTTCTTGTATGACAACATTGTATTGGAAATGTCTATCTACTCTCACCTTCTTGCAATTCTAGGAGCACTCGCTAGAACTGCATCGAAAACAGAGCCTGTTTGTATTGTTGATATTAAGCAGCGTGAAACATACATTAAGTTTAAGAGCTTGATAAATTATATTAATACTCATTATATGGATGATTTATCTCTCGACTATGCAGCTTCATTTGTAGGTTTCTCAAAGTTCCACTTCTCAAGACTATTCAAGGAATATACAAATTCAACATTCTACGATTACTTGTCTCACAGAAGAATTCAAGCTGCTAAGACACTTCTCGATGATGAATCACTTTCAATTACAGACATTGCTTTCCAAACTGGATTTAATAACCTGACTACATTCTGTAGAAGTTTCCAGAAGATTGTTGATTGCTCACCTTCTGCATACAGAAATAAACTTAAGAGAAAAGCCAAAGAATAAAACACCAAAAGCCTTACTCATAAACGAGTAAGGCTTTTTATTATGCAAATAATTAGACATAAAAATAAGCCCTACCGAAGTAGGGCTTATATATTCTTTGATTAATCCTAGATAAGTTATTAACCCTTTACAGAACCCAAAGCAACACCAGCAACGATGTACTTAGAGAGTAACAAGTAAACAACAATCAAAGGCAATACTGTCAAAGATACACCAAGGTAGATTGAACCGTACTCTGTCTTGTAGATATCACCTCTAAGGAGAGATACCATGATAGGCATTGTGTACTTATCAGCCTTTGTCAAAAGAACCATTGGTGTGAACAAGTTGTTCCAGTTACCTACGAATGTGAAGATAGCCTGTGTAGCAATAGCTGGCTTCATGATTGGAAGTACGATGCTATTGAATGTTCTGAACTCACCAGCACCATCAATACGAGCTGACTGAACGATTTCCATTGAAAGAGAAGACTGTAAGTACTGTCTCATGAAGAAAACCATTGAAGGAGCTGCAATTGAAGGCAAAATGAGCATCAAGAGGTTGTTAGCCATACCCATCTTATATACCATCTGGAAGAAACCGATCATAGTACACTGAGCTGGGATCATCATAACAGCCATAATAAACTTAAAGAAACCATCTCTGAGTTTCCACTCATATGCTGTAACAGCATAAGCTGTCAAACATGAGAAGTAGATTGCAAGAATTGTTGCAGATACAGAGATAATTGCTGAGTTAATGAAACCTGTAATAGGTTCAAATGTCTTTCCCTCAAATACTTTGAAGTTATCCATCAAATGTGTGGAGAACCAGAAAGCAATTGGATGAGACTGAACATCAGCTGAAGCTCTTGTAGAGTTAACAGCCATGATCCAGAAAGGCATAATACTCAAAATTGATAAGAAAATACAAACGATATAAACGATAATCTTAAGGATCAAATTATCCTGGGATTTCGTTCTTAATTTCTGTTCACTCATAATAATAACGACCTCCCTAATTATCTTCTAGCGTTAGCAGCTTTCTTCTCTCTCTTAATAGCCTTCTTAAGAGCTTCTTCGTCCTTATCTCTAAGGATGTAGAAGAGAAGCATAGAGAGAAGCATGATGATAACGAACATGATGATACTTGCAGCAGCAGCCTTATTGTACATATAACCACCACTGAAAGCCTGCTTATAAATATAAAGAGCTGTTGTTCCTGTAGCACCATCTGGACCACCGTCTGCGATGAGCTTAGGAATATCAAACATATTCAAACCACCAATCATACTTGTAACGAGAACGTACAACAAGATAGTTCTGATACAAGGAATTGTTACCTTGAAGAAAGTCTGTCTTCTGTTAGCACCATCGATTTCTGCAGCTTCAAAAATCTCAGGGCTAATACCGATTACACCGGCAATCAACATAACCATTGTATTACCATACCACATCCAGAACTGAATGAATGCTACGATAAAACGAGTAAAGTTCTTATTTGCCAAGAAGTTAATAGCCTTGTAATCATCACCCCTGAAAGAACCGATCAAACTGTTTAAAGGTCCCTGTGGGTATGAGAGCAATGCGCCGAACAAAATAGCAACTGAAGCAGCTGTGATGATGTTAGGCATATAGAACAATACTTTAAACAAGCCTTGTCCTTTAATAGTAGTTCTTGTATCTGTGAACCATGCTGTGAGCAAAAGTGCCAAAGAAATCTGTGGTACAAAGTTCAATCCCCAAAGAAGAATAGTGTTTCTAAGAGATAATCTAAATGAACCTGCACCATTAGTGGACAAAATCTTAATAAAATTCTCAAGAGGATTCTTTAAGAAATGGAACTCTGTAGTTGCAACACCCTGAAGGTCTGTGAAACCGATTACTACAGTATAAAGAACTGGATACAACTGGAAAACCAGAAATGCGAGAACAAACGGAATAGAGAAAATGTAACCATATTTAGTATAACTTACTGATTTCTTATTGTTCACGGTCCGTTCCTCCTTAATTTAATTTTATATAAAGAAATGAGGGCGGCAAATATAATTTATCCGCCCTCAAAATCTTTAAGGTATGAAGAAATTAATTGTAAACTAATTCATTCAAATTTGCTGATTAAGCAATCTCAAGACCTGTAGCCTCAGCAACAGCGCTCTTGAAGTCGTCGAGAGCCTGCTCCTTTGTCTTCTGACCAGATGTGTACTGTCTTACCTGATCTCTGAAGAGGTTGTTGATTGTCTCATCATACTGTGTAAGTCTAGCACCTGAAGCGTTAGCATTAGCAGGTACGAAGTACTCGAACATGTTCTGACCACCAAGGAAGTCACATGAACCATCAGAGATAGCCATTACCTTACCTGAAGCAACACAGTCCTTAGTACCAGCATCGTTCATAAGACCGTTAGCCCAGAGGTACTGGAGACCTGTCTCAGAAGAGTCAAGAGTAATCCAAGAAATGAAATCTGCGATAGCTGCCTTCTTAGCATCATCAGCCTCAGCTGCATACTTAGAAGCAAGAACCCATGTACCACCCCAGAAGAAGCCTACTGGAGCAACACCTACACGCCAGTCACCAGCTGTATCAGGGCCGTTCTCACCCATTGTATAGTTGATGAGCCAAGCAGGTCCGAAGAAGCAGAAGATACCCTTTGAACCAGTACCATTCATGTCAGCGAACCAACCTTCCTGCCAGTCCTGTGTATCATTGTGATAATCATTATCCATGAGTTCCTTAGAAAGTTCGAGGAATGCTTCACGCTCAGGAGCGATCTGGAGCTTGCCATCCTTAACCCAACCATAAGAAGCACTGTTCTCTACTGAGTGCCAGATATCACCGTCACCAGAAACGATACCGTAGCCCTTAGCTCTGAGTTCAGCAGCTGCGTCAAAGAACTTATCCCATGAACCTGAACCACCACCAACGATTTCAGAAATCTCAGCTGGGTCTGATGTACCAAATACGTCTTCAGCAATTGAAGCTCTGTAAATCATAGCACCACCAGTAGCCTGATAACCAAGACCAACAACCTTACCGTCTGAAGGACGTGTACCGATGTCGATTGTGTATGGAGCGATTTCAGCTTCCTTTGTCTTACCAGCTACATCGATACCGAGATCTTCGTAAGCTGCAGCAAACTGAGCCATATCACCCTGTGTGTACTTAAGTACGAAAGCAGCCTCAGCAGCGTAGATATCAGGTGCATCCTTACCACCAGCCTGAAGAGCATTATCGATAGCGCTCTGATAACCACCGTTATCTGTAGCAACAACTGTTACGTTGAAGTCATAAGCGAAATCTGGATGCAACTCCTTGTACTTGTCAGCCATTCCAGGAATTTCGTCTGTGAATGCCCAAAGATTGATTGTCTTACTGTCTGACTTTGATGAGTCCTTTGAACAACCAGCAAACATTGCTGTTGCCATAACTACACAAAGTGCACTTGCAATTACTTTTTTCATAAAAACCTCCGTTATTGTTAATTTGACGAAAACACAATGTGTTTTCTGTAATTACTATTACATTTTATACATATGTCCCTGTATATTCTTTACAGATATTGCTTCGACGCGGCTATTTTATATCAGATATTGCTATTGGGCAGCGCGAAACGTTTTTTGTTGCCCTAATTTTACCTCATTTTATGTGCTTTTTTCACAAACACCTTCGCATATCTTAGTGTAAATGTTATATAATTGCATAAAACTCATATTGGAGGTGCCAGAATGGCAGATGTTTTTAACCGAGAAAGTAAAGGAATGCGCTTCCTTTCTGCTCTTGGAACACTTATTATTTCTAACCTATTATTTATTATTACTTCTATACCTATTATTACTATTGGTGCTTCACTTTCAGCTTTATATAGAATCACTTTTGAATTACATATGGGACGTGATCCTTTTGTTATTAAAGATTACTTCCGTTATTTTAAGGAAGGTTTTAAGAAATCAACTATTGTATGGTGTGCTTCTTTAATCATTAGTGCTATTTGTGGAATTAATCTTTATATCACTCTTACTGCACTAGATGCTTCATTTTCTTGGCTTCAGTATCCTATCTATGTAATTTTCTGGATTATGGTCTCAATTATGTTCTATGCATTCCCTATGATTGCACTTTATGATCACAAACTTCCATTTATTATTAAGAATTCAATTCTTATTAGTTTAGGAAATATTCCAACAACTATTTTCTTTACTGCTATATTTGTAATTATTGGTCTAATTTGTGATTTAAATTTTTCTTTGGCAATTATTTATCTATCTTATTTCCTATTTATTGGTTTTTCTTTTACTAGTTATTTCTTTGGTTTGTTCATTAATCGTGCATTTAAGATTGAAAAGCCTAAAAAAGAAAAGCTCGAAGAGGATTAATCTTCGAGCATAAACATTACATAATCATGTGCTATATCTTTTCGACTAGTGAAGTCTGATATAACTAAAACATATGTATCACCTTCACGATACACTAAACTATCAAATTCATCAAAGGCATCAGCTTTAATTCCTACTGGAACGCTGGTGCCATTTATTTCGTGATAATACAAATTATCTTCACCAATCAATTTCAGTTCATCACTAGA
This sequence comes from Clostridia bacterium, assembly GCA_024403735.1. Classification (GTDB taxonomy): domain Bacteria; phylum Bacillota; class Clostridia; order Saccharofermentanales; family Saccharofermentanaceae; genus Saccharofermentans. Next base: position 92,055 of record JAKSRG010000004.1, on the reverse strand, counting down.
AAATATTGTATCAAGTGATGACAATCCTTTGGAGTCTGCATAATCGTCACAACATCTGCTATTAACTAGCATTATGTCCACTAGATCATTCATAACTTCAACACTTAATCGTTGAGTACTTCCTGCAATATCTTGATCAGCACTTAATTCAGGATCAGATGCCATCTGGTGTCTATATTTATCTTGAATTATAAATTCATCTTTAGCAGTTGCTTTACCTTCATTAACTAAGCGCGACATGAATTCATCATTCTCAGATGGCAATATGCTTGAATCTTGTAGCTGAATATTCACCAATGCAATCTTGAAGAAGCTCTTCTTGTGATTAACTACATATGTATATACAAGCGAACTTAATATAATCAGCACTATCAATGGAATAATGACATACCATTTTTTATAAGACCAAAAATGGACGAGAGATTTTACAAATCTCTCGCCCTTTGATAACTCTTTTTTGTCCTCAGCAGGGCGATTAGCTTCTTCAGCTAACTCCTTTTCTGCAACGAACTCTAAATATGTTTTATTTTTTAACTCATCCATTCCTTTATTGTAGAATAAATTCCTTCAGAGTCAAGCTTATAGTGCTTCATGAGTGTCTTAGCATCAGCAGACTGACCGAACTGATCATTGATACCAATTCTCTTCATCTTTGTTGGGCAATTCTCAGCAAGTACTTCTGCAACTGCACCACCAAGACCACCAATGATTGAGTGCTCTTCAAGAGTAACAACCTTCTTAGTCTTTGAAGCTGTCTTAATAACTGCTTCAGCATCAAGTGGCTTAATTGTAGCCATGTTGATAACTTCACATGAGATACCATCAGCTTCGAGCTTCTCAGCAGCAATAAGTGCTTCTGCAACGAGAACACCGTTAGCAATCAAAGATACATCTGTACCTTCCTTAAGAACCTGAGCCTTACCAATCTCGAACTTGTATCCCTCATAATCATTGAATACAGGAACAGCAGCACGGCCAAATCTCAAGTAAACTGGACCCTCATAATCAAGAGCAGCCTTAACAGCAGCCTTAGCCTCGATATCATCTGAAGGAACGATAACTGTCATACCTGGGATTGTTCTCATAAGAGCCAAATCCTCAAGACACTGATGTGTAGCACCATCTTCACCTACTGTAATACCAGCGTGTGTAGCACCAATCTTTACGTTAAGGTGTGGGTAACCAATTGAGTTTCTAACCTGCTCAAAGTTACGACCAGCAGCGAACATAGCGAATGATGAGATGAAAGGGATCTTACCTGTTGTTGCAAGACCAGCAGCGATACCTGTCATGTTAGCTTCTGCAATACCACAATCAATGTGTCTGTCTGGGAAAGCCTTCTTAAAAGTAGAAGTCTTTGTAGCACCAGCGAGGTCAGCGTCGAGTACGAGCAAATCTGGATACTGAGCACCTAACTCAGCCAAAGCGTTACCATAGCTCTCTCTTGTAGCAATTTTCTTATCACTAAGCTTAATTTCCATATTCATTAACCCCCAATCTCAGCAATTGCAGCATCAAGTTCCTTGATTGCCTGCTCAAACTCTTCATCATTAGGAGCCTTACCATGCCATCCAGCCTGATCTTCCATGAATGAAACGCCCTTACCCTTAAGAGTCTTCATAATGATAGCAGTTGGCTTTTCTGTCTCAGCTTCAGCAGCCTTAAAAGCAGCTCTAATCTGATCAAAATCGTGACCATCGATCTCAACTGTGTTGAAATTGAAAGCCTGGAACTTATCAGCGATTGGATATACAGAACAAACATCTGCTACACGACCATCAATCTGGAGACCGTTGTTATCAACGATAACTGTAAGATTGCTAAGCTTGTTTGCACCAGCAAACATAGCAGCTTCCCAGATCTGACCTTCCTGAATCTCACCATCACCAAGGAGTGAATATACTCTGTAATCCTTGTTGCTAAGCTTTGCTGACAAAGCCATACCAACAGCTACAGACAATCCCTGACCAAGTGAACCAGAACTCATATCAACACCTGGTGTCTCATTCATACATGGGTGACCCTGAAGTCTTGAACCAAGCTTACGAAGTGTTGTGAGCTCCTCAACTGGGAAATATCCTCTGTGAGCAAGTGTTGAATAAAGACCTGGAGCTGTGTGACCCTTTGAAAGAACAAAACGATCTCTATCTTCCTTCTGTGGATTAGATGGATCGATGTTCTTCATCTGCTCAAAATACAAGAATGTGTACATATCAGCAGCTGAAAGTGATCCACCTGGATGACCAGATTTAGCACTGTGAACAGCAGTAACAATACCCTTACGGATATTAGCAGCTGTTAATTTCAATTCATTATTGTTCATAGAACTTCTCCTTTATATTAAGAAACTAATGTCATAAAATTGCCTTCCTTCAAATAAAGGAAGGCAACTAATTAACGACTAAGCCTTAAATTAAGCAAATGGATTCTCTGTTGGGTACAATACGCCAGCTGGCTTGTTGTAACCAATCTCAGCAACACCGAGGTACTTGAATACTTCGTAGATTGCCTTACCGTGGTGACCAAATGCAACAGCACCGTGATGTGGGAAGTTGCCCTGGATCAATACGTGTCTGTAGAATCTGCCCATCTCTGGGATAGCGAATACACCGATTGAACCGAATGACTTAGTAGCAACTGGGAGAACCTCACCCTGAGCAACATAAGCACGGAGCTTACAATCAGATGTTGACTGGAGTCTGAAGAATGTGATGTCACCTGGGATGATATCACCCTCGAGAGTACCCTGTGTAACCTCTTCTGGAAGGTTTCTAGCCATGATCATCTGATACTTCATTGAGCAAGCTGAAAGCTTCTTAGAGTTTGTGTTACCACAGTGGAAGCCCATGAATGTATCGCTGAGCTTGTAATCAAACTTACCCTTGATTGACTCTTCGTACATATCAGCTGGAACTGTGTTGTTGATATCGAGAAGTGTAACGATATCGTCAGATACGAGTGTACCGATGAACTCTGAAAGAGCACCATAGATATCAACTTCGCAAGATACAGGGATACCGATACCTGTGAGACGGCTGTTTACATAGCAAGGTACGCAACCAAACTGTGTCTGGAATGCAGGCCAGCACTTACCAGCAACTGCAACATACTTCTTGCAACCCTTGTGTGCTTCAATCCAGTCAAGGAGTGTGAGCTCATACTGAGCGAGCTTAGGAAGTACTTCTGGCTTAAGGTTACCCTCACCGAGTTCCTCTTCCATTTCCTTAATCTTTGCTGGAATTCTCTCATCGTTAGCGTGATTCTTGAATGACTCGAAAAGATCAAGCTCTGAGTTCTCTTCAATCTCAACACCGAGATCATAAAGTGGCTGGATAGGTGCGTTACAAGCGAAGAAGTTTGTAGGACGTGGACCAAATGAGATGATCTTCAAATCCTTAAGACCAACGAGTGCCTTAGCGATAGGTACGAACTGGTTGATCATATCAGCACACTCAGCTGCTGTACCAACAGGTGACTCAGGGATATAAGCCTTAACACCACGAACCTTCAAATTGTAAGAAGCGTTGAGCATACCACAGTAAGCATCACCACGACCACCGCAGAGGTTTGTCTGTGTCTCTTCTGCAGCTGCGCAGAACATTACAGGACCATTGAACTCCTGAGCGAGCATTGTCTCAGAGATTTCTGGACCGAAGTTACCAAGGAATACGCAAAGAGCGTTACACTCGGCCTTCTTAAGATCCTCAATTGCCTGTCTCATGTGGATTTCGCTCTCAACGATACATACAGGACACTCATAGATGTCTGAAGCATCATACTTCTCTGTATAAGCCTTAATCAAAGCCTCTCTTCTGTTAACTGAAAGGCTCTCTGGGAAGCAGTCTCTACTTACTGCTACGATACCAATCTTTACCTTTGGTGCATTAATCATGTTAAATTCCTCCTAATAATATATATTAATTACTCATTAATATCGCAATTCTTGCCATAAAGGCCCATATAATGACCAGCCTCACCAGCTGCTTCTGGATGAGCGATCAACCACTTGTTCTGAGCAGTAATGAGCTGATCTTCACCACCAGCCTTGTGCTCCTTTGTAAGTGGGAAATTTGTACCGTAAGGGAGAACGATACCAACCATAAAGCCGTTACCGTCTACACCACATGGTGCATAGTGAAGTGTTGTTGCATATACTTCAACAGCTGTACCCTTAGGGAACTTATAAGCAACTACCTTAGATGTATCATACTTGAAACCATCCTCGATATCCTTCTGCAAACCGAGCATAAGAATAGCATCTGTTGCAAAAACGTTGATCTCAGAAGATCTGTGATACTCCAAAGCATTAAGCATTGTATTATGACCTGCACAATAACCAAACTCAAGCTTTAATTCGCCACCGAAAACTGTCTGTGCTGTCTCATAGCAATCAGCTGCCTCGAGTGAAGCAACAGATGGCTCGTAAGCAACACCGTTCTCAGGAATAGCTACTTCGCCGAGCTTCTCAATGTAAGATGAGAAGTCAACATTGTCGATTACTTTTCCATAAGCCTTAAAGCTAGGATCAAAACCGTCCAAAATTTTCATTTGATATTCCTCCTATAAGTTATTAGAACTTTTCAATGTTTGCTGCAAATACAGACTTAAGAGCTGGGTAAAGTCTCTTGAACTCTTCATAACGCTTTTCATACAAAGCAACATTCTCAGGAATTGGCTTTGTCTCTGCAGCAGGCTTAATAATCTTGCTACAAGCGTCTTCAACTGAAGGATAAACACCAGCTGCAACAGCTGCAAGAATAGCACCACCAAGAGCTGGGCCTTCTTCGTTTTCTGTCTGAACCAATGTGATGTTGAGGATATCAGCGATAATCTGTCTCCAAAGTGGGCTCTTAGCACCACCACCACATACGCAAGATCTCTCGATATTTACACCGATTGACTTAGCAGCCTCAAATGAATCTCTGAGTGCAAAAGCTACACCCTCGAAAACTGCCTGTGTCATATCTTCTCTCTTTGTATCCATTGACATACCAACAAATGTAGCACGAGCATCTGGATCATTGATTGGTGATCTCTCACCCATGAGATATGGGAGGAAGAATACTTTATTCTTACCGAGCTCCTTAATCTTTGCCTGCTCTGTCTTGAAATCTGTATCCTTTACGATTTCTTCCATCCACCACTTGTTACAGCTAGCAGCTGAAAGCATACAACCCATGAGATGATATCCACCATCAGCATGGTCAAATGAGTGAAGTGCGTTATTAGCATCTACACCATACTTATCATTAGCGATAAAGATAGTACCTGAAGTACCAAGTGAAATGTTACATCCACCCTTACCTACAGTACCCATACCAACAGCAGCTGCAGCATTATCACCAGCACCAGCAGCGATAATACAATCTGTTGAGATACCGAGCTCCTCAGCAACTGCTGGAAGGAGATTACCTGTCTTCTCATAACTCTCAAAAATCTGTGGGAGCCAATTCATGTCGATTGAACAAATCTCACACATTTCCTTTGACCATGTTCTGTTCTTAACATCAAAATAAAGTGTACCTGAAGCATCAGAAACATCTGTTGAGAATACACCACTAAGTCTATATGCGAGATAGTCCTTTGGAAGACAAATCTTAGCAATCTTAGCGAAATTCTCTGGCTCGTTCTCCTTAACCCAGAGAACCTTTGGAGCTGTAAAACCAGCAAATGCAATATTACCTGTATACTCTGTAAGCTTATCCTTACCAATAACTGTATTGAGGTAATCTGTCTCCTTATATGATCTACCGTCATTCCACAAAATTGCTGGACGGATAACTTCATCATTAGCATCGAGCATTACAAGACCATGCATCTGACCACCAAAACTGATACCAGCAACTTCTTTGCCATCAGCCTCAGCAAGCAAATCCTTAATACCCTCGATTGACTTATCATACCAATCTGTTGGGTTCTGCTCTGACCAACCTGAATGTGGGAAACTTACAGGATATTCCTTAGAAACAACCTTAAGTACTTTTCCTGACTCATCAGCGAGAATGAGTTTTACTGCTGATGTACCAAGATCTACACCGATAAATAACATTACGTATTCCTCCCGTAAAAGCCTAATAAACTAATATAAATATAAAAATGATGCTAGTAAAAAGCAATTTCTATTTTCACAAACAAAAGCATATTTTTTCTACATATAGCACAAATTTTACACAAATTGCGTTTGTGAAAAACCCTTGTTTTCAGCGCTTTTAGGCACTTTCAGTCCAATAAAACTTCGTAAAATTGCATATTTTTATTATTTTCCCACCAGTATTCATAAAAATCGTTCAGGTGGGCATTATATACAAAAATTGCTAATCAATTAATATTGCTATTTCCATAAAAGCGCGCAAAATAAGGCATTCCAGGATGTGAATCGTTTCGCGGTATTTTGCGTATTTTTTTCATAAAAAAGCGGTTCCCATAAAGAGAACCGCCGAAATTATAAATCTCAGTAAAAGACTTATTATGCCTGTGGCTTACCACAATTGCTACAGAACTTACCTGTATTCTTTGTACCACATGAGCATGTCCACTCACCTGCTGGCTGTGGCTGTCCACAATTGCTACAGAACTTACCTGTATTTGTTGTACCACATGAGCATGTCCAACCTGCTGGAGCTGGTGCTGGCTGTGGCTGACCACAGTTACCACAGAACTTACCTGTGTTTGTTGTACCACATGCACATGTCCATCCGCCTGCAGCTGGAGCTGCTGGAGCTACTGGAGCTGCTGCCTGAGCCTGCTGCTGAGCTGCCTGCTGCTGACCCATGAACTGGAATGCGCTGTTGCTCATGTTGTTCATGCCGCCCATGCCGCCTACCATGCCCATGCCCATGAAGCCGTTAACAGCACCATTTGCATTGCCTGCAGCTGTGTTCATAGCCTCTGTCTGACCGAGGATAGCCTGAGCTGCGAGAGCATTTGGATCTGAACCAAACATCTTTGCCTGGTCAACCTGCTCAATTCTCTGACGAGACTTATCGTCAGGTGTAGGAATACCAAGAGCAACCTCAGCTACTACCATACCACGTCCTCTGAGCCAATCCTCATCGAGAACATCCTGCATATGCTTTCTGAGCTTTGACTTCTCAGCTGGGAGTGTTGAGAACAAGATCTTATCCTGTGAACCACAAAGGTTGAGAACTTCTGTCATGTGATCCATGAACTCTTCTCTTGGCTGCTTAGGTGAAGCAGGTGTACCCATGAGATCTGCTACTGTAAGCTCATCTGTAAGGTTTGAACAAACATTCTTAAAGAATGTAACTGGATCTTCAATCTTGAAAGAGAAAGAACCATTAAGTCTGATATAGATATTTCTATACTCAGGATCTGGATAAGGAAGTGGTGTAGCTGTACCAAACTTCTGATCACGGATTTCCTGCATGTTGATGAAGTATACACGCTGCTGCTGCATAACTTCGCCACCAGCTCTCATACGATCCCATGTATCAGCTACTGTAGCCTTAAGATTTGTAAGGAAGTGTGAATCTGATAAGCATGAAGGAGCTGTTGAAGCATTGAACTCATACATACCAGCCTTAGTTGTAAACTCTACAACCTCACCGTTATTTACAAGGATACATGCAACACCCTCTGGTACTGCAATCTTTGAACCGTTTGTGATAACGTCAACAGAACCCTTGTTGTTACCCTTTGTAATTTTATTTGCACCCTTCTTAGCGAGTACGTTCTGACCAAGAGCATCACATGTGAAGAACTCAAGATACTGATCTTTGAACTGAGAAGAAATTGAACCGCCAACTGTACTAGCGATGTTGGCAACTAAACTAATCAATCCCATTATTTTATCCCTCCATAAACTAATTTATTGTGCATAAACACACAACCAAATGTTATCATTTATTATTCTTTTGTGCAATATGATACGCAGTCGCTATTTTAGTAATTGTAGCTAATTGTACGTCTAAGTTTTACTATTTCACCAGAATTAGGAAGTAATGATAAGTCATAGTCCTTAACATATTCTTCCATGATACATGTGGCAACAACAGGAACTTTTGTACGTTCAGCTACTTCTTGTAGTATCTGATTACCTCTAACGATATCTTCATAATTAGTCTCTTCAAGCAAGTTTGTATTATGAATAAATCCTGTAATAGGAAGTTTGGCTGCAGCTTCTAGCTCCTGAGCCATCACGATAATAGAGTCAGCATCTGATGTAAAAGGTCTAAGTGTATTAACTACCATTAAAAGATTATGATCTAATCCTACTAATCTCTTATGCATTGAGCCCAAGACATTCGCACCCATATCTTCTCCACCGATATCAAAAACACCAATATAACTCTCATCGTCGAAAATAGAATAAATCTCTCCAGAGAGAACTGGTGCATCAACATTCGAATTAGCATAGGATGGATAAATAATTCTAATGTCGCAGTTTTCGAGACGTTTTGCAGAATCTGCTGAACGATAGAAAGGATTAACAATATCAAGATCGGCAAGTAATACTTTAGCCTCTGGATTACGCTCTTTCATGCCCATCGCACAATTAACTGATACTTCAGATTTACCACTTCCATATGCTCCGATAAAAATGTTAAGCCTCTTCTGATCAAATATACTTGTCATTTGCTACCTCAATAAAATATATAAACTTTATAGATTGATAATCTAATATAAAAAACTTAAAATATGTATTGGTTTATTTAACCAGTTAATTATATATAATTTGAAAGTTTTTGGGGAGTACTCTATGAAATATCTAATAATTCTTGGCGATGGAATGGCTGATCGTAAGATCCCTTCACTTGGAAATAAGACACCTTTGATGGCAGCTAATAAGAAGAATATCGATAAGCTTGCTAGTAAATCAAAAGCTGGAATGGTTCAGACAATTCCAGAAGGCATGGAGCCAGGTTCAGGTCCTGCTAATATGTCTGTAATGGGTTATGCACCATCAGAATTCTACACAGGAAGATCACCACTTGAAGCTGTTAGCCTTGGTATCAACATGACTACAACAGACACAGCTTATAGAACAAATCTTGTAAGTCTTGATTTAGAAGAAGGCGCTCCATATGAATCTGCAACAATGAAGGATTATTCTTCAGGAGAGATTTCAACTGCAGAATCTACTGAACTTATGAAAGCTATCGAAGAGGCTTTAGGCGATGATATTAAGCACTTCTTCCCTGGTAGAAGCTACAGACATTGCTTAATCTGGGAGAATGGTCCACTTGATATCACATTCACACCACCTCATGATATTACAGGCAAGCCTGTTGCTAATCACCTTCCTAAGGGTGACAGAGCAGATATCATCCTCGATATGATGAAGAAGTCATATGAAATTCTCAAGAACCACCCTATCAACGTTGAGCGAAGAAAGAAAGGCCTAAATACAGCTGATTCTATTTGGCTCTGGGGTCAGGGTACTAAGCCAGCAACACCAGATTTCACAGAGGAATATGGCCTTAAGGGCGCAATGATTTCTGCTGTAGACCTACTATTTGGCCTTGCTAGATGTTCAGGTCTCGAAGTTATTGAAGTTGATGGAGCTACAGGTACAAAAGAGACAAACTTTAAGGGCAAAGCTGACGCTGCAATCGATGCATTCAAGCGTGGCGTAGATTACGTATATGTTCACCTCGAGGCTACTGATGAGTGCGGTCACCAGGGTGATACTGAAGGTAAAGTATTCTCAATTGAGAGAATTGACGACACAGTATACCTCCCTATTTACGAATATCTCGAAAACAATCGTAAGACTACTGGCGAAGACTATCACATCATGATTTTGCCAGATCACCCAACACCTATTGAGATTAGAACTCATGCCCCAGATGCAGTTCCATTCATGCTCTACAAGAGCGAGAACGAGAAGAATGGTCCTGCTACTTACGACGAGGACACATGCGCTGCTTCAGGTGTATTCTTCGATAACGCACCTGCACTATTCAAGGATTTTATGAAGAATGAGTAATATCATTAATGTCGTAGATGAATTCCTTCATCAGAATATTGACTCTGAATATCAGAAGTTTTCAGCTACGTTAATCCCAAATATCGAAGCTTCAAGCATTCTAGGAGTGAGAATTCCATTGCTTCGTGAGCTCGCGAAAACACTGTGCAAACGTGATGATTTGCAGGTGTTTTTCGATAGTTTGCCTCACAAATATCATGAAGAAAACATGTTGCATGCAATTCTACTTAGCAAGATTAAAGATTACGATCAAGCGATTGAGGAACTAAATAAATTCCTACCTCACGTCACTAACTGGGCGGTATGTGACACAATACTTGTTAAGGTTCTGGCTAAGAATTCTGATAGATTCAAACTCCAGGCAGCTATCTGGTTAGCATCAAATCACGACTACATGATACGATTTGCAATCATTAGCTATATGAAGTATTGCTTAAACGATAATTTTGAAGTTAAGGATTTATCAACTATTGCAAATATTCAAAGTGATGAATACTACGTAAATATGGCTAGAGCTTGGTACTTTGCTACAGCACTCGCTTTTCATTATGATGAGACACTTAAGCTTATCGAAAACAAAACTTTGGATACTTTTACTCATAACAAAAGCATTCAAAAAGCCAAAGAGAGTTTTAGAGTATCAGATGAACACAAGATAGAACTAAATTCATTGAAGAAATAGAAAATGCTATCTCAGCGCTGCTGGGATAGCATTTTTGCGATTAGAAAAGTACGAATACTGTCTATTTAAAATTATTCATCTTTAGGGAAAACGTCTGCTACACCATTAAGCATAGAATACTTAACAACAAACTGCATAGGATTCTCCTTAAGATAATTAACAATCAACTGAAGCTGCTCTTCTGTATCAATGAATACAGTGCCTACTCTACCCTCAAAAGCTTTAGCTGCATCAGAGAAAGCTGTTCCAGAAACTGCTGCTTTCGCCGCCTCATTTACGAATACACGATACTTAATAGCATTATCACGGAAGAACTTACGAATATTTGCATCCTCATCAATAGATAAACCCATATAGTCTGCTACGATAATACCAGGATGAGCTTCAAACTGATTTCTTAATTCATTTGCAAGTTCCTTAGTTGCAAGCAATTCCTTCTGCTTTTCTTCATATGCTTTCTTAGCAGGATCTTCAATTTTAATTGGTTCCGGAGCCTTCTCAATAACTTTCTTAGTTTCCTTTTTACCAAATCCAAAAATACCCATAATGCCTCACCTACAATCACTTTTCTTAGCTAAATTATAAAATAAAAATGAGTTGTTCTCTGTAAACAAACAGAAAACAACTCAAATCTTATTAAAATAAATTTAACATTTAGTAAAGTTCGGCGATTGTAACGCCATCATCGCCTTCACCAATAGAACCCAATCGGTGAGACTTAACTCTTCTGTTCTGTCTCAAGAAGGAATCCACTGCACTTCTAAGAGCACCAGTTCCCTTACCATGAACAATTCTAATCTTCTTAATACCACTCAAAGAGCAATCATCAATATAAGAAGCAAGTAATGTCTCAGCTTCATCAACACGCTTACCTAAAAGCATAATCTCAGGAAGTGTCGAAGCACTCTTCTCAAGCATGATCTTAGTTGCAGAATCAACTTTCTTCTCAATGGCTCTATCTCTTCTCTGCTTAGTTTCTTTAGGAACTTCTTTTTGTTCCTTAGTAAGCAATCTAAGAGCAGAAACTTCAAGAGTTAATTTCATAGAACCAGACTCGATCTGAACTTTACCACTCTTATTAGGAAGACTAGTACAAGTACCCTTCATATCAAGATGAGGAATGTAATACACTTCACCCACCTTAAGTGTCTTAGGTATCTCACCAGGCAATGAAGTCTTATCAACAGCAATGTCATCCTGTGAATCGTCTGTCAAATCTTTAATACCAGCTCGAAGTCTTCGTCTTACCTTATCAAGTTCCTCAGCAACATCTGCTTTATCTTTATTCTTGGTATCTTTACGAAGCTTTCTTAAAAGAGCATCAAGTTCTTCTTCCTTCTCTTTTAGAAGTTCTTTCTGTTCTGCACGAGCGTCATTCAAGATTCTTGTTTTCGATGCCTTTAGGGCAGCTCGCTCATCAATCAACTTCTGACGCTCTTCTTCTAACTGCCTATTAAGACGATCATTCTCTTCTCTTAATCTAGCAGCTTCGCGATTATTAGTCTCAGCCTCTTCAAGAAGTCTTTCAAAAGCAAGTTCCTCATTAGATAGCTGAACCATAGCATCGTCAATAATCTTAGCTGGTATTCCTAACTTCTTAGAGATAACAAAAGCGTTACTAACACCAGGCATACCAATAATCAACTTATATGTTGGAGAGAGTGTATCAGTATCAAACTCACATGCAGCGTTCATTACGCCTTCCTTCTCGATAGCATAAGCCTTGAGCTCCTTATAGTGAGTTGTAGCCATTGTTGTGCAGCCACGGGAGAACAACTCATCAAGGATAGCAATAGCCAACGCTGCACCTTCTGCAGGATCTGTTCCAGAACCAAGCTCATCTAGCAATACAAGTGAATTATTACGAGTATTCTTGAGAATAAATACAATATTAGACATATGTGCAGAGAATGTTGAAAGGCTCTGCTCAATACTCTGCTCATCACCGATATCAGCTAACACTCTATCAAAACAAGCTATCTCAGAACCAACTGCACATGGGAGCATAAGTCCTGCCATAGCCATAAGTGTGAACAAACCACAAGTCTTCAAAGATACTGTTTTACCACCAGTATTAGGACCAGTAATAATGAGTGATCTATAGTTTTTACCAAGTTCAATATCAACTGGAACAACTACCTCTTTGTCGATAAGCGGATGTCTTGCCTTAACAAGTCGAATATATCCCTGATTATTAAGAGCAGGCTTAGTAGCATTCATATTAATTGCAAGAGTAGCCTTCGCACTAACAAAATCAATATTAGATACCAAGACCATATTGGCATTAATAGCGTCAGCTTCACGAAGAACATACTTAGTGAACTCTTCAAGAATTCTAGCTATCTCTTCACGCTCAAGAGCGGACAATTCGCGAATTCGGTTATTAGCTTCAACAACTGCCAACGGCTCAATAAACACAGTCTGACCAGTTGAAGATGTATCATGGACAATACCTGGAAGTCTTGACTTACACTCAACACGAACAGGCACACAATATCTGTCACCACGAATTGTAATAATAGCTTCTTGGAGAATATCTTCGTTGCTACGAATTACTCGATCAAGCATTACTCGGATATTCTGCTGAATATCCTTCTTCTCACGTCTAATGGAATACAAAGTATCACTCGCTCTATCGTTCATTTCATCTTCATTCACGATACTAGCGGAAATATTCTGTTCAAGATACTTTACAGGAGATAAAGCTGCAATTGAGTTGAATAGATTTGTGTCATTCATGTCTGAATGCTCATTTGAAATAACTCCAAGCAATCTATCAACTGCACGCAAAAAACAAGCAACATCCAAAAGCTGGCGCATCGACAAAACGCCGCCAGCTCTTGCATAAGATATTACTCCTGATAAATCTGCGAAGCCATTAAGTGGCAATGGGCCATACTTATTTATATAAGTAAAAGCTTCTTCTGTATCATTCAAACTCTCTTTGACCAATGTGAAATTAGTTGTTGGAACTAATTCTTCTGCTAATTTACGACCATATGGTGATTTAGCACAATCAACGAGTGAATTTCTAATTTTGTCGAATTCGAGGACACTCAAAACTCGACCTTTGATTTGTTTTCTCTTTTCTTCTTCTTCAAAGGTTGTATATCTATACATTTTCACACTGAAAATAGACTAGGTTGTTATTTAGGAAAGAAGATTAAACTTATCAATCTCTTCCTGACTAATAGTCTTCTTCATAGCAAGACCTTCTTCGATATCAACGTCTGTAATCTTACCATTCTGAAGAACAACCAATCTATTAAATCTCTTCTCCTTAATACAATCAATTGCATGAGCACTCATAAGAGTAGCCATTGTACGGTCACGAAGTGTTGGGCTACCACCACGCTGTAAGTGACCAAGAATTGTAGGTCTAGCCTCGATACCTGTTGCTGCTTCAATCTTCTCAGCAATCTCAGTAGCATTGCCAGCACCTTCTGCAACGATAACGATATAATGTCTCTTACCCTTATTTCTGCCATCGAGAATTGTTCTAATAACATCTCTATCGAAATCATAAGGAACTTCAGGAATAAGGAGACACTCTGCACCAGTAGCGATTGCAACGTTAAGTGCAATATAACCAGCATGTCTACCCATAACCTCAATTACACTACAACGCTCATGTGATGAAGCTGTATCACGAAGCTTATCGATAGCCTCCATAGCTGTATTCATTGAAGTGTCATAACCAATTGTATATTCAGTTGATGCAATATCATTATCAATTGTTCCTGGAATACCAATAACAGGTACACCAAGTCTAGCAAGGGCTCTAGCACCCTTATATGAACCGTCACCACCAATTACAACAAGTGCATCGATGCCATAAACCTCAAGCATTCTAGCTGCCTTGATCTGACCTTCGAGTTCCATCATTGTCTTTGATCTAGCAGTCATAAGGAATGTACCACCGCGCTGGAGCTTCTCTGATACATCTCTTGTTGTGATCTGTGAAATCTCACCCTTCCAAAGTCCGTGATATCCTCTTGTGATACCGAAAACTTCGAAGCCACTGTTGATACCAGTTCTAACAATAGAACGGATAGCAGCATTCATTCCTGGAGCGTCGCCACCACTTGTCAAAACTGCAATTCGCTTAACAGGCTCAACTGTTTCTTTATCTATATTATCGTAATTAGGTGCCTTATCTGGAACATTTGTCTCATCATAAACTAACTTAAACATAATAATTCACTCTCCTCATACTGGAATATATGACAATACTAACATTTTTGGACAAAATAATATATATATTAATCGGAATTACTCTGCCCCAAAATGACATTATTTTCGCCTACTAAAGCACGTAATACTCGTAAGTTATCCATATCGTCATCTATATAACAAATCTTATCAACCTCGACTACACTTCCACTATCCTGAAGATATATCTTAACAGGACGCGTTCCATGTAAGAATGCTAATAGGTTCATCAAACGATTATATCTGCCATCAGTTGTATTACCAGTAAAGCGAATATACACAGCATCACTCGTGTCATTACTAGCGATACTTGCGAAGTGATTTTCACTCGTAGCTGGTTTATCTACTACGCTACCACTAACCTTATTGTTGTTACTCTTAGCTAAAGCGCTGCGAATAGCAGGATCTCTATAGAGCAATTTTGCTTCATCATCATTTCGAGGCATTGGGATAATGCTATCAACGAACAATGAGAAATCATCTTCATCTCTAACACGTCGTTTACCTACTACAAGATATGACGCATTAGTTACAAGAATCGGATTATATTTATCGAGTATCTTGCCGAAAATAGCGCATTCATATGGTCCAAAAAGGTCCTCAAACTCCAAAACAGCCATCTGTGTTTTCGATTTAGTCATACGCATAGCTTTCTTCTGAAGAAGGCCACACATAATGACTACTTTGTCATCGTTCAACATAGCCATATTTTCGCTGTCTTTATACTCTTTTACGTCATTCATTCCAAAAGTTACAAATTCCTCAATATACTTGTTGTAACTCATAAGTGGATGACCAGATAAATAAAGACCAAGAACGTCCTTCTCATAGAAAAGCTTCTCACGTATTGGATATTCAGGAATATTTGGCACAGTAATACTGTTGTCCACCTTAACTTCCATACCTGTATCGAACAAACTCATCTGACCAAGAACTTCAGTTGTTGTGCCGCGATTAATCTTATCTAGCTCAGTCTGAACCGCCATAATCATAGAAGCTCTATTGATACCAGTAAAATCAAGAGCTGAAGCATAAACAAGAGATTCAATCATCTTACGATTGAGACCTGATTTACCTGCTCTTCTTAAGAAGTCTGTAAAGTCTTTGAACTCGCCATTAACAGAGCGCTCTGAAACAAGTGTCTCAACAGCACCTTCGCCGACATTTTTAATCATGGACATACCAATACGAATAGCATTCTTTCCATTCGAAAGCTTCTCGGTAGAGAACTTAGCCTTACTTCTATTAATATCAGGTGGCAATACGGCAATATCCATCGAAGCACAGCAACTAATATACCAAGCCGCTGCTGCCAAATTAAATCTGAAAGAATTCAACATAGCAGCCATAAACTCAGTTGGATAATAATACTTAAGATATGCAGTGTAATAGCCTACTAATGCGTACGCAGCAGCATGAGACTTATTGAAAGCGTAACCAGCGAAATTACTTACATCATTAAAAATCTTATCAGCAATCTCGTCAGAAACTCCATGTGCAATCGCACCAGAGATCTCTCTACCTGAATCGTCTGTTCCACCATAAATAAAAAGCTGTCTATACTTCTCCATCAAACCTTTATTCTTCTTACTCATGGCACGTCTGATGTTATCTGACTGTCCCATTGTAAATCCAGCCAAATCACGAACAATCTGCATTACTTGTTCCTGATAAACCATACAGCCATATGTCACATTCAAGATAGGCTCAAGGAGTTCGTGATCATACATAATCGAAGACGAATTATGCTTATAAGATACATACTTAGGAATCTGATCCATTGGTCCTGGTCTATATAGCGAAATACCCGCAATAATATCTTCTAGAGAAGAAGGCTTTAAGTCCTTCATAAATGAAGTCATTCCACGAGATTCAAGCTGAAAAACACCAATTGTATCACCAGCACCAATCATCTTATAAACATTCTCATCGTTAATAGGAATCGCATCAAAATCAATATTGATTCCATAGTTTTCATAGACCATATCTGCAGTATCACGCATAACGGTCAATGTTCTAAGGCCTAAGAAATCGAATTTAAGAAGACCTACACTCTCAACATCGTATTTTGCGAACTGAACAACTACGCTATTATCATTAACAGATAACGGAGCAATATCAGTAATTGGCTTACCAGAAATAATTACACCCGCAGCATGAGTAGAAGTATGTCTAGGCATACCTTCAAGCTTACGTGAATAATCCAGAATAGTCTTTACAGTCTCGTCACTTTCATATTCGCCCGCGAGTTCCTTATTAATCTCGAGTGCTTTATCAATTGTAATTCCCATATTTTCAGGAATCATCTTAGCGATTTTATCTGCTGTACTGTATGGTAAGTCCATTACTCTAGCTACGTCACGAATACAAAGACGAGGCTGAAGCGTACCATAAGTAATTACCTGAGCAACTCTATTAGTACCGTACTTCGAAGTTACATAGTCAATAACTTCCTGACGTCTCTCATAACAGAAATCGATATCGAAATCAGGCATTGATACTCTCTCAATATTTAAGAAACGCTCGAAAACAAGTCCGTACTTAATTGGATCAATATTAGTTATTCCAATAGCATAAGCAACAAGTGAACCTGCACCAGATCCACGTCCTGGACCAACCATAATTCCCTTTGACTTTGCATAGAAAATAAAGTCCCAAACTATTAGATAGTAATCCGTATATCCCATTGTCTTAATAACAGACAATTCGTATTCCATACGCTTTTTATACACTTCAACATCATCAGCTGGTGGTGAAACTTTAAATCTATTATTCAATCCATCAAAAGACAGTCTAGTTAAATAATCACCAGTATTATCAAAGCCTTCTGGAACATCAAATTCAGGAAGATGAATAGTATTGAAATCGTATTCAACATTGCACATATTGGCAATCTTAGTTGTGTTCTCAATAGCTTCATCTATCTCTGGGAAGAATCTTCTCATTTCTGTCTCAGACTTAATATAGTAGTCATTAGTACTCATCCTCATTCGATTAGTATCTGACTGCTTTGTTCCTGTCTGCATACACAAAAGTACATCATGCACTTCATAATCTTCACTCTTGAGGTAATGACAGTCATTTGTAGCAACTAAAGGAATACCTGTTTCCCTTGAAATCTTAATCAAAGCACTATTAACTAATGCCTGTTCAGGCATAGTATTACTCTGGATTTCTAGATAGAAATTACCCCTTCCAAAGAGCTTATCAAACCAATTTATTGATTTGAGAGCGCCTTCCATATCGTTGTTCAAAATAGCCTGAGGAATCTCACCTGCCATACACGCAGATAAGCAAATTAATCCATCGTGATACTGTTCGAGAAGTTCATGGTCAATTCTAGGCTTACGATAAAAACCTTCTGTAAAACCTGCTGAACATAATCTATTTAAATTCTTAAGGCCTTCATTATCCTTAGCAAGAAGAATTAAATGATGATATGGTTTATCATTTGGAGCATAATTACGATTGAATCTATTATCTGTAGCAACATATAGCTCACAACCAATGATAGGCTTAAGACCTTTTGCCTTCATTTTCTTATAGAAATCAACAACACCGTACATTACTCCGTGATCAGTAATTGCGCATGCAGACATACCCATCTCGATAAGTCGATCTGGTAAATCTTTAAGTCGAATAGCTCCATCAAGAAGACTATATTCACTATGCAAATGTAAATGAACAAAACCCTCAACAAGTTTTACTCCACTAACAACATCACTCATAAACGCTCCTAATCACGTTAACTGACACAACTATCTTGAATAATTAGTTCTTACCCTTAAGCTGAATGATTACGTCTCTAATTTCAGCTGCACGTTCAAAATCGAGTTCCTTCGCAGCCTTGCGCATCTCTTTCTCAAGCTTATCAAGGATCTTCTGCTTCTCTTCTTCTGAAAGCTTCTTATCCTTGTTATTAAGTGCTTTCTTAACACTATCAGATGAGTTATCACTCTTTTTACCATTATCAGAAGTAAAGTCGAATACTTCTCTAATACTCTTCTTAATAGTCTTAGGAATAATACCGTGTTCCTCGTTGTACTTCATCTGAATCTCACGTCTTCTATTAGTCTCTGAAACAGCATTCATAATAGAATCTGTCATCTCATCAGCGTACAATACAACTCGTCCTTCACTATTACGAGCACATCTACCAATAATCTGGATAAGAGATCTTGTTGAACGCAAGAAGCCTTCCTTATCCGCATCAAGGATCATAAGTAAAGATACCTCAGGAAGATCAATACCTTCTCTCAACAGGTTAATACCAACAATTACATCGATATCTCCCTTACGAAGAGAATTCAATATCTCCATTCTTCCAACAGTATCTATATCAGAATGTAAGTAAGATACTTTTATTCCTTCATTCTGTAAGAAGCCTGTTAAATCTTCAGCCATCTTCTTTGTAAGTGTCATAATAAGGCTCTTATCACCCT
Source organism: Clostridia bacterium (assembly GCA_024403735.1). Lineage (GTDB taxonomy): Bacteria > Bacillota > Clostridia > Saccharofermentanales > Saccharofermentanaceae > Saccharofermentans. Next base: position 72,770 of record JAKSRG010000004.1, on the reverse strand, counting down.
TAGCGATATTCTCCTTAAGTCTCTGAAGAATATCTTCAATCTGACCTTCAACTGGATGAATATGTATCTCAGGTTCAAGAAGACCTGTAGGTCTAATAATCTGCTCTACAACCTGTGTACAGTGCTGTAATTCATAATCAGCTGGAGTAGCAGATACGAAGATTGTCTTACCCATACGATCTTCGAATTCCTCAAACTTAAGAGGTCTATTATCATATGCTGAAGGCAATCTGAAACCATAATCAACGAGCATTGTCTTACGAGCTTTATCTCCGTTATACATAGCTCCAACCTGTGGAACAGTAACATGAGATTCATCAATAAGCATAAGATAATCATCAGGGAAAAAGTCCAACAAAGTACATGGTGCCTCACCAGCTTTTCTTCCTGCGATATGTCTAGAATAGTTCTCAATTCCCTTACAAAAACCAGTCTCATTAAGCATATCAATATCATATCTTGTACGCTGCTCGAGACGATAAGCCTCAACAAGGCTACCCTTATCACGAAGATACTCAACACGCTCATCTAACTCACTCTCAATAAGAGTAAGTGCCTTCTTAAGTTTATCTCTACCAGTAGCATAATGAGATGCTGGAAAAATCTCGACAAAATTCTTAGACCACATAACCTTTCCAGATACGTGATGAACGAACTGGATCTTCTCAATCTCGTCACCGAAGAAACTAATTCTAGTAACAGCTTCCTCTGAATCAGGAGTGAAAATATCTAATACATCGCCTCTTACACGGAACGTACCACGAAGCATATCTATATCGTTACGCTCATACTGGATATTAACAAGCATGGCCATAACCTGCTCTCTGCTTATCTCCATTCCAACACGAAGCATAACCATCAAAGACTGGTAGTCTTCCTTATCACCAATACCATAAATACAAGATACGGAAGCGACTACAATTACATCATTACGAGTTAATAATGATCTAGTGGCACAGTGACGCATTCTATCAATCTCATCGTTGATAGAACTATCCTTCTCGATGTATGTATCAGATGCGGCAATATATGCCTCTGGCTGATAGTAATCATAGTAGGATACGAAATATTCAACTGCATTATCTGGAAACAATTCCTTAAACTCGCTATAAAGCTGTCCTGCAAGTGTCTTATTATGAGCAAGGACAAGTGTAGGTCTATTAACACGCTCAATAATATTAGCCATAGTAAAAGTCTTACCTGAACCAGTAACACCCATCAAAACTTGACCATTATCTCCATGAAGAACACCATCAACAAGTTTATCAATCGCCTGTGGTTGATCACCTGTTGGCTTATAATCAGATACTATCTTAAAATCCATCAAAATACCGCCTAAAACTATTTGATACTATTATACAACGGGTTACACAAAAAGAAAATATGTTCGCACTTGTTAGGAGTCGCATTTACTGCATAGGAAAAGCGCGTGTTTTCGAGATAGTCTCGCGAACACGCGCCTTAACATAGGGTATATTGTTATAAGTAGTTGGTAAAATTATCTGCACTCTGCATTATCAATCATCTTAGCTGTAATCAATGCAATGATTACAAGAACAATTGCTGTAGCGATAACAGCTACTACGAACATTCCTCCGATTGACAAGTCCATGAAAATCTTGAAGAGGAGTGCTGAAACAAGAATAGCTCCACCTACAAACCAGAAGAATACATAACGAACAATCATCAAGAGTGTTTTGCCAAATGACTTAAAGATCAATCCAACAAGGATTGCTACATATGTGCAAAGCAAATCGAAAATTGTAAAGAATACAAATGAAGCAATTGCTAAAAGTGGTGCAAATCCATCACCTGTTGCCCATACAAGAATAGCTGCACTAATAAGTCCATTGAAGAGCATCTCAGGAACGCCACCCATTACTGTGTAGAAAAGCTTAACGCTTGTCTTCTCAGGAATAAGATAGAATGTAGGCTTTGTAATCTCGATAACTGATCTACCACCAGCGAATACTACTGTATCAAGAAGAGCCATCATTACGATTGCCATTACCAAACCAGCTGAACCATAGAAATCATCTGTTCTGGACATAAAAGCAAGATAAACGATAACAAAAATCTTATACATGAACGCAAGCTTATTGATGAAGAACAACTTGCTAATTCTCTTATTCTCATTAAGGTGCTTATGGAAAAGAACTGATGCACCATATCCACCTACGTGCTTCTTACCATCATTCTTAATGCTAGCGATTGTAACACTACCATCAACGCCAGCCTTCTGAGCTGCAACTCTCTCTGCAATCTTCTCTGCACTCTCGATAGCTCGCTCATAGTAATCAAATGTGAAATAATTTGAAGCAATGTACACAACAGCGATAAATGCAATTGTAAGTACGATACCCAAAATCATTTTAACTACTGAACCACCGTAGATGCCATCTGTTACAAGTGACAACCATCCAGCAACAGGAACTACCTTAAGAATTGTGCTAGAACCAAGTGTAGAAAGTATTGTATTAAGACCAAGTTCCTTAATACCAACAAGTGAGCCAGCCTGATTGAAAAGGTTAACATATGAAACTACTAACCATACAGCCTGAACAGCTAAGAAAACACCAATAATTGAATATCTGATTAGCTTCTTATCGTAGAAAAGAGCATTGATAATCTGTGCGAATGAATATCCAATAACAGAAATAACAAACACTGCCAAAAGAAGAATAATCATATCAAGTGCATTAACTGACATAAGGCTAGAAATAAGTGCACCCTGACAGCTCAATACAAACATCAACAAAAACGAAGTCTTAAGACATGTGATAATTGGCAGAAGAAGATTGAATCTTGGTGTAAAAGGACCAGCTAAATAGAAATTTACATCTGAATTTGTGAATAAAACATCACCACTGCTCATATTCATCAAAGTAAAATCAAAAGCAATCATCATGATTACTGCAATTCCAGCTGATACAATCTTAGGATCTCTAATAACCTCAGACTCTGATGAAATAAAACCCGTTAATGCGATCATCAAAGCAGCAAATGCCACACCGAGGATAGTAAATACAACATTAGACTTTTTCTTAAAGAATTCGCGTCTAAGTTGATACATTAAAGCATTCAACATAACTCTCACTCCTTAAGCATTCTCTCTTGGTGTTTCTGTAATCTCAAAGAAGAGATCCTGGAGGCTCTTCTCATCTGGATTATTAGTATTATTGCGCTTAGTAGCAACAATCTTACCCTTCACCATGATATTTGCTACATCCCAGTAATCCTCAACAGTATCAATCATATGCGTAGAAATGATAACTGTCTTACCAGCTCTCTTAAGCTCGCCAAAGAGAAGCTTAAGTTCCTTGATAGCATGTGGATCAAGACCTACCATAGGCTCATCGAAAATAATTACATTTGGATCGTGGATTAATGCACAGCAAATAGAAACCTTCTGTTGCATACCCTTTGAAAGCTCTTTACCAAGCTTCTGAAGCTTATCTGTGAGTTCAAATCTCTCAAGAAGTGGCTTGATATTATCATAGTTCTCACACTTATAAGCTCTTCTTATAAACTCAAAGTGCTCTTCAACTGTAAGAGCATCATATAATGCTGGAATTTCAGGAACAAAACCAAGAAGCTTCTTTGCTTCAACAGTCTTATTCATAAGACCATTAATCTCAATGTCACCTGAATACTTAAGAAGACCAGCAATTGACTTAATGATTGTTGACTTACCTGCGCCATTTGGTCCAAGAAGGATGGCAATCTCACCATCACCAACTGTGAATGACAAATTGTCATTTGCTACGAACTTTCCGTACTTCTTTGTTACACCATTTACAACTAACATATATATACCTCCCTAGTTATCTGCGATAATTCTAGAGATAAATGTTTAAATGATAGTTCACAAGTGTTTAAGAAATGTTAAAGAAGTTGCTTATTATTTGATAATCTCTTTTGAATCAAGAATTATTGTAAAAGGTCCATCATTAAGTAATGACACCTTCATGTCTGCTCCAAAGCTACCATGCTCAGTCTTAAATCCCATAGATGATATCTTTGAAATAATATATTCATATAGGCTATTAGCTGCATCTGGAGCTCCAGCCTCTGTGAACGAAGGTCGATTACCCCTTCTGCAATCAGCATACAAAGTAAACTGAGAAATAATCAAGAACTCACCAGATACATCAGATATTGCAAGATTTGTTTTACCATTCTCGTCATCAAAAATTCTAAGACGTGTAAGTTTATCAATCATCTTATCAGCAATAGCTTCGTTATCCTCATGGCCGATGCCAACAAATACTAAAAGGCCTTTATTAATTGCACCTATAGTCTCGCCATCAACCTTAACTGATGCTTCTGTAACTCTCTGAATTAAAAACTTCATAACTTACACCTCAATCTTACTCATTAAATATACACTCTCATCAACTTTTGTCGCTCTTATGACAAAATCGAAAACATTCGCATTTATACAATAATCGAAATCTGCTCGTGGAAAAATCTCTTCCTTAGCTGGATCAAAAAACTTCTTTCCTGATGTTTTACTTAACTCCATTAGTCTATCAGATATATCTAATTCTTCACCCAGTAAAAGTGATCTTATATATTCAGCACACAAAGTATCTTCTGCAGTTTCTCTTTCAGCATTTAATCCCATACAAACTAGAGATACTTCTTCATACCCACTATCCAAGATATATTTTGAAACAGCTTTACTGTTAGCAAAACTACCAGTGATAACTTCACTAGCATTAATACTATTCGCAATTCCCTGTGTGCCAGCGCTAGTGGTGTGATATACGATTTTGTCAGTAAAATCATCTCTATCTACTCTTGATGGAGAATTACCATAATCAAAACCAGGCAATGTTATGCCATTTCTCTCACCTACTAATATAACGTCTGGATTTAACTCCTTCATTCTATATGCAATATCTTTATCACCAACGGCATAAACTTCCTTGGCATTACGAGCAAAAAGATAAGGTTCAACAGTAAAAGCTCTGAACACATCAATTATTACCGCTAATCCTTTAGCGTTCTTAGCTCCATCCAAACATTGCAGAATAGAAATATTCATATCAATACACCTCATCACTTACATAATCGTCTTCCATACTATCATCATCAACATACTGTGTTTCACAATAATCAGGCGAATCAATTATACTATCTCCGACATACATAGCCCAGCACTCAGCCATCTGATCATTAATATCATCGAGAGACCACGTAGTACTTCTTATATTACTATTTGGATCAAGAATTGAAACCTTACCATCATCATAACCACTCAAAACGACAAAGTGACCAGCATCTGTAAAATCACCTGGACCCATCGAGCAAATAATAGGATACCCACTCAAAAGATAAGTCATTATTGTTTCCTTTGTAGTTCCAATCTTATATCCATACAAATCAATACACTGAACACCATCATCAAATATGGACCAAGCGGTACCAACATCCTCAATTGCATATCCATGTTCATCTAGAAAATTAGCCATCCAAAGAGGCGAATATTCAGCATTACCTGTTAAATACACTGCAACCATAGATAAACATGTAGGACCGCATCCTGTGAGGGCTAGAAAACTGCCATTATACTGTTCAAATCCCCATCTAGCATCCCATTGTAAAAAGTGTGGAATCGTATCACTATTACTAAACTCATCAAGATCAATCACGTGGCTATAATTCTCATTATAGTAACTTAAAACAAAATCCTGAGTCTCAGGGTTCTTATAATAAAGATCAACTAGTTCATTAGGTAAACCCACTAATTTAATATCAATTGTTTCAGTAGTATCTTGATGCTGCTCTTCTATTGATGATTTGTGGCTTATCTTTGCTTTCTTAGATTTACTACCACAAGAAGTTATCGATAACAGCATAGTACCTGCTAAGAACAATGCCGTAATTCTCTCTATTTTTCTATTCATTCAAACCTTCTAGTAAATATAGATTTCACTTCAAAACACTTAAATAGTCTATACTTTTTCTAGAATATATATCCGACAAAAATGAGGTAATTAGTGTAAATCAATAACTACAATCTCGCTTATTGTCATATTTTTAAATGGCATCTCACCACCAGTAGCACCAGAACTTACGACAAAATCTATGCCATCTAGTTCAGTAGTTCCGTACATCAAATCATCAGCATGTCTACTTGATAATTTATAAAGCACATTCACAGGAAACATCTGTCCACCATGTGTGTGACCACTCAAAACAAGCTCTATATCAACATCTTCATTAGCTACAATTCCAGCATAATTACTTGGCTGATGCTTGAGAACAATTGCTTTATATCCAGTCAAATCAACACCACTTTTAGACGCAATCTTGTCAACTGAAATCTCTTCACTTACCGATGGATCAGATAAACCAAACAGCACATAATTCTCATCAAGAATCACACATTTATCCTTCAGTGGAGTTATTCCATAATTCTCAATCAGATTAAATAGTTTTGACAAAGAGTAATTCTCAATATTACTATCGTGATTTCCTATAACATAATAAACTCCTAGTCTTGCATTAAGATTAGATAGTTCTGAAAAACACTCATGAAGTCTTTCTACAGATGTATTCTCATCAACGATATCTCCTGTTAATACGATAACATCTGGATGCTGCGCATTAGCTTCATTAACAATCTCTTTAAGCTTATCTGTATTACCAAATGACCCGTAATGTATATCTGATATCTGTACAATTCTTAAGTCACTTCCTACATCAAACGAGTATTCTGTGACCTTTAAATCATTAGCCACATAAGCAGAATAGCCCAAATAAACAATCGTAAATACATAGGCAATAACAATAGAAAAAACATCATATCTATCTGTTTTCTTAACCTTAAACAGATGCTTAATAACTATCAAGAAGAGAGTAATGCCACTAAGCAAAGTACATGCAGCAATTCCAACGAAACTATCGTAAATCGTTAGTGCCAAATACACGATTCCTGTTCCAATTAACCAGCTTAAAGCCTTCTTGTACTTCTTCTCCTTATAGAAAGGCATAACAAATACAAGAGCAAATATTAAAAGATCTGATAATACTATTGCTGGTGCAATTAAATTCTCCACAAATAAACTCCCTTTTTCCAATAAAAAACCTACCCTTGAATAATCAAGGATAGGTATATATTTGGTGCGGATGACAGGACTTGAACCTGCACGCTCGCGCACTGGAACCTAAATCCAGCGTGTCTGCCAATTTCACCACATCCGCTAAACAACTAGTAGATGATACCATTAAAATAGATAATTGTCACCACTAATCGTAAAGTATCTTGATTACTCCATAATCTGAAGTGCAGAAACCTCGATGATATAACCGTTATCCTGCATTACGTATGTTCCATCAGTAGAAATAGCAGAAATACATGAACCAACTGGATATACTACTGCAATAGCATTAGCCTGCCAATCTGTATATGCATTAACTTCTTCAACTACTTCATAAAGAACTGGCTCAGCAAAATCTGTGCTATTCTCAACGTTGTATGGAACTCCACTAACAATCTCGATCGCCTCTGGATTAACATATGGCTCAGTCTCTTCAACTGTTGTCTCAACAACTTCCTCAGCTGTAGTCTCAGCAACTGTTGTTTCAGCTACTGTTGTAGCTGCTGCAGTAGTCTCAACTGTCTTATCCTCTGAACAAGCTGTCATCATAACAGCAAGTGCCATAACTACCAAAATAGATGTAATTTTCTTAAATGCCATAATTAATATCTCCTTAAATAACTATTATCTGCATTTCTCGTAATACTACAAAACACATAAATGCAACATATAAAACAAGCATTATTGCTCCATCAATTCGTCTAAACTTCTTTCCTATAAGTACAAACATATAGCAGAAAGCCATTCCAACTAGACAAATAATTGTATCAATAAAATTCATTTTCAACAAATTATCAATTGGTGAGATAGTACTAGCAGCACCTAATACAAACAAAATGTTGAATATATTTGAACCTACTACATTACCAATAGCAATTTCATTCTCACCCTTTTTAGAAGCAACTATAGAAGTTACTAATTCAGGTAAAGATGTTCCGAGAGCTACTACTGTTACACCAATAATCGTATCTGATACACCCAACGCACTTGCAAAGAATGAACAGCTATATACGACACCTCTCGAACCCAAATAAACTGCCACTACTGAAACAGCAACAATAAGAAGATTGATTAAAACCTTCTTAACAGAATTAGCTGGAACTTTAGCATCCTCAGGGTCATCAATATCAACAACCTTAGATGAACGAATTGAAGTAGAGATAAGGAAAACAACATATCCAATTATTATAAATAAAAGAATAAGACCTTCTACTCTAGATATCTTCAAGTCAATTGCAAAAATCACCAACAATACTGCTGCGAACAAACTTATTGGGTAATCTCTTTTTCTTATATCGTCATCTACTTTGAATTCCTTAATAACGGCACAAAGACCAACAACTACAAGCAGATTAAAAAGATTTGAACCAACTACATTCGAAATAGAAAGTTCATTAATCCCATTAAGAGAAGATGCAATACTTACACCTGCTTCAGGAACACTCGTACCAAAAGCAACAATCGTCAATCCGATAATTACAGATGGTATCTTAAGTGCACTCGCAATACTGGATGCAGCATCAACTAAGAAGTCTGCTCCTTTAACGAGAACTACAAAGCAAAATATAAGAAGCAATCCATATAATACAAAAGAAAGCATTATCAATCTCCTATTCGCTATCGAGCTTAAGAACGCTCATGAAGGCTTCCTGTGGAACTTCAACAGAACCAACCTGTCTCATTCTCTTCTTTCCTTCTTTCTGCTTCTCAAGAAGTTTCTTCTTACGTGTAATATCACCACCGTAACATTTGGACAATACATCCTTACGGTAAGCTCTAATAGTTTCTCTAGCAATTACTTTACCACCAATACAAGCCTGGATAGGTACTTCGAACTGCTGTCTAGGAATATTCTCCTTAAGCTTTTCAGCCATTCTACGACCACGTGCATACGCCTTATCCTTATGTACGATAAAAGATAAAGCATCAACTGGATCACCGTTAAGAAGAATATCAAGCTTTACAAGACTACTTCTATCATAATCATCAAGTTCATAATCAAGTGAAGCATATCCTCTTGTTCTTGATTTAAGCAAATCGAAGAAGTCATAAATAATCTCATTAAGTGGCATTCTGTAGTGAAGCATTACACGAACATCATCCATATAAGTCATATCCTTATACTCACCACGACGTTCCTGACATACTTCCATAATGTTTCCTACATATTCCTTAGGAAGCATAATTGTACACTTAACCATTGGTTCTTCAATATAATCAATCTCAGATGGATCTGGCATATTTGTAGGATTATCCATATCCATTACAGTTCCATCCATCTTATGAATCTTGTAAATAACAGATGGAGCAGTTGAGATAAGATCAAGATTAAACTCTCTTTCAAGTCTTTCCTGAATAACTTCATAGTGCAAAAGGCCTAAGAAACCACATCTAAAACCAAATCCCAATGCAGCTGATGTCTCAGCTTCAAAGGACAAAGCCGCATCATTAAGACGAAGCTTCTCAAGAGCATCTCTTAAATCCCCATACTTAGCACCATCAACTGGATAAAGACCACAGAATACCATCTGCTGAATGCCCTTATAGCCCATCAATGGTTCTGGTGCTGGATTATCCGCCAAAGTAATAGTATCACCAGGAGCAGTATCTCTAACGTTCTTAATAGAAGCACAGATATAACCAACTTCACCTGCTTTAAGCTCCTTTGTTGGAACATAATCACCTGGCTGGAAATATCCTAATTCTGTTACAACAAACTCTTTCTGAGTGTGCATCATAAGAATCTTGTCACCAAGCTTTACGCTACCTTCTTTAACTCGAAGACTTACAATTACACCCTTATAAGAGTCATACTTTGAATCAAAAATGAGAGCTCTAAAAGGCTTTTCTTCATCTCCATTAGGAGCAGGTAGATATTTAATAATAGATTCTAATACTTCATCTATACCAATATCATTCTTCGCTGAAATAAGTGGAGCATAAGATGCATCAATACCAATTACATCTTCAATCTCATTACGAACTACCTCTGGCTGTGCTGAAGGAAGATCAATCTTATTAATTACAGGAAGAACTTCAAGGTCACTATCTACTGCCAAATAAACATTTGCCAATGTCTGAGCTTCAACACCCTGAGCAGCATCAACAATCAACACTGCACCATCACAAGCAGCAAGACTACGTGAAACCTCATAGTTAAAGTCAACATGGCCTGGAGTGTCAATAAGGTTAAGCTCGTAAGTATTACCATCTTGAGCCTTATAAGACATTCTTGTAGCTTGAGCCTTGATAGTGATACCACGTTCACGCTCAATAGCCATGTTATCAAGAATTTGAGCCTGCATCTCACGTTTTTCTTTAACACCAGTATGTTCAATCAAACGATCTGCAAGCGTTGATTTACCGTGATCGATATGCGCAATAATACAAAAGTTACGTATAAGATCCTGTCTTTGCATATTTAATTCCTTATAAAAATAGTATGAGTAATCTTATATAGATTACTTAATTGTTCCAAATGAACCAAATGGGTATACACGAACAATAGCTACACCCTTAATTCTATCCTCTGTAAAAGGTCCAAGAGATCTGCTGTCATTACTAACAATTCTATTATCACCTAAGCAATAATACTCATTAGCAGCAAGTGTTACCTCGTTATAACCCTTTGTATAACCTGTACTAGAAACTGTTGTAACTGTTCCTGGAACAAGATAACTCTCATCAAGTTCAGAGAATGTCTCGCTACCTGCCGGTTTAATATAAACAACACCATCAGCAATTCTTACAGTATCACCAGGCATACCAACAATACGCTTAATGAGATACTCTTCATGAGAATAACCTTCCATATCAGTACCATCGAGAATTACGATGTCACCTCTCTTATATGTATCCATATAAGTAGAAATCTTCTCAGCAAAAATCTTATCTCCGCTTCGAAGTGTTGGTTCCATAGAAGTACCAAATACATCATTTCTCTGTATTACAAATACAACTAAAAGAACACCAACAAGGACACCAATACAAACAGATTTGAGCCAACCAAGGCCTTCGAAAACAGCCTTTTCTTTATCTGTTGTTGGCTGCCATTTAGCTTCTTCTTTCAATTCCTCAGCAGAAGGAGTTTCTACCTTAGGTTGAGTTTCCTTGTTTTCCAAAGCCTCAGCAATAGCATCAATCTCAGACATATTGTATGAGTTATTTGAATTATTCTTTTCTGATGCAGATTTCATATTATCACCGCCAAACGATTAATCAAAAATAGCTCCGTCTTCAACATCTTCTTCCTTTTCAGGAACTGATACTTCAATACCAAGTTCAGCAAGCTGCTTAGCCTCAACTGGAGCTGGAGCTTCAGTCATAAGGTCAGAAGAATTCTGTACCTTAGGGAACGCGATAACCTCACGAATGCTTGAGCAATGACCCATGAGCATTACCATTCTATCGAGACCAAATGCAAGACCGCCATGAGGTGGTACACCATAAGTAAATGCGTCGAGAAGGAAGCCGAACTGTTCCTGCGCACTCTCCTCTGTAAAGCCCAATGCCTTGAATACTCTCATCTGGAGATCACGGTTATGGATACGAATTGAACCACCACCGAGCTCACAACCATTGAGAACGATATCGTAAGCCTTTGAGCGGAGCTTGCTCTTATCTGTCTCAAGATACTCAAGATCCTCATCCATAGGACATGTGAATGGATGATGCATTGCCATGTATCTTCCTTCTTCTTCTGAATACTCAAACATTGGGAACTCTGTAACCCAGCAGAGCTTAAAGTCATTAGGATCGATAAGACCGAGCTTCTTAGCTGCTTCGCAACGAAGTGCACCAAGAGCATCAAATGTTACCTTGTCCTTATCAGCTACGATGCAGATGAGGTCATTCTCGCCAGCACCAGTTGCCTCTGCAATCTCTGAAATAAGCTCAGGTGTAAGGAACTTAAGGAAAGAACCACGTGGCTCCTTAGAAGGAACGAGCCAAGCCATTCCCTTAGCCTTGTATGTCTTACATACTTCACCAAGAGCATCAATCTCCTTACGTGTCATTGAAGCACCATTAGGTACAACTACTGCTCTTACTGAACCACCAAGATCGATAGCACCCTTAAATACGATGAAATCAATCTTCTTAGCAATCTCTGTAATATTCTTGAGTTCAAGACCAAATCTAAGATCTGGCTTATCAGAACCATATCTCTCCATAGCCTCTGCATATGGAATTCTTCTGATAGGAAGTTCGATATCCATATCCATTACTTCCTTAAATACTCTAACAAGGAAGCCCTCAGTTACCTTCATAACGTCCTCGCACTCAACGAAAGACATCTCAAGGTCGATCTGTGTGAACTCTGGCTGTCTATCAGCACGAAGGTCCTCATCACGGAAGCACTTAGCAATCTGGAAATATCTATCATAACCAGCGAGCATCAAAAGCTGCTTATAAAGCTGTGGAGACTGTGGAAGAGCAAAGAAAGAACCATTCTTAACTCGTGAAGGTACGAGATAGTCACGTGCACCTTCTGGTGTAGACTTACCAAGCATTGGTGTCTCAATCTCAATAAAACCAGCCTCGTCATAGTAGTCTCTTGCACACTTAGCAATTCTATGTCTGAACATAAGATTCTTCTGCATGCATGGTCTTCTCAAATCAAGATATCTGTACTTAAGTCTCAAAGCCTCATTAGCTGTATCATCATCTTCGATATAGAAAGGAGTTGTCTGAGCTTCAGAAATAATTCTCAAGTCCTCAACATTAACCTCGATTGTACCTGTCTTCATCTTAGGATTTGGTGCACTTCTAAGAGCAACCTCACCTACTGCTGCGAGCACGAACTCACTTCTGATAGAAGAAGCCTTAGCCTTAAGTTCCTCAGAAGCGTCTGGAGAAATTACAAGCTGAATCTCGCCTGTTCTATCTCTCAAAGTAATAAATGTCAAACCGCCTAAGTCACGGCACTTATGACACCATCCCATCAATGTAACTTTCTCACCAATGTTAGCTTCTGTAAGGTCAGCACACATTGAAGATCTCTTTAATCCCTGAATTGAATCTGCCATTTAAATCACCATTCTCTTTCTATATTTTGATTAGATATTCTCGAAAAAGCTTACGATACCATCAAGAGCAACCTCTGTCTGAGAACCATCAGCCATGTTTTTAACGTTTACCTTGTTATTAGCAATTTCGTCTTCACCAACAACAATCACATAAGGTATCTTCGCCTTGTTAGCATATTTCATCTGAGCCTTGAATGCCCTTCCTACGAGATCTTGCTCACAACCGATACCTGCTCTTCTAAGCTCTAAGCAAGTCTTGCTAATGAAAGGCTTAACTTCATCATTAAGAGATGCAAGATATACCTTAACGTAATTAGGCTTCTCAATCTCGATGCCCTGAGCTTCACATTCCATAAGGAATCTCTCAGCACCCATTGCGAAACCAATACCTGGAACAGAAGATCCATCCATGCTCTCTACAAGACCGTCGTAACGTCCACCACCACAGATAGTACCCTGTGTACCAACATTTTCTGACTTGAACTCAAATACTGTTCTTGTGTAGTAATCAAGACCACGAACGATACTTGAATCGATCTCATACTTGATGCCGAGGTTCTCAAGCTGTTTCTTAAGGCTCTCGAAGTGATTGTTACAATCTTCACAAAGATAATCGATAAGTCTTGGAGCACCAGCTGCAAAAGCCTTACAACGATCATCCTTACAGTCGATCATACGAAGTGGATTCTTATCAAATCTTGACTTACAGTCATCACACATCTTCTCAAGATTTGGTCTGAAGTAATCCTTGAGCTTATCGTTATAAGCTTTTCTACAAGTAGGACAACCAATTGAATTGATACAAAGCTTTGTATTCTTAATACCCATTCTGTCAAAGAATACTGTGAGAATAGAAATAATCTCAGCATCAATCTCTGGTCCCTGTGCACCAAAAGCTTCCAAACCAAACTGGTGGAACTCTCTCATTCTACCCTTCTGTACATTCTCATAACGGAAAGCTGTGATGTTATAGAACATTCTTACTGGACTAGCAAGGCTTGTCATACCATTCTCGATAAAGCTTCTAACTACACCTGCTGTACCTTCTGGACGAAGAGTAATTGAACGACCACCCTTATCGTCAAATGTGTACATTTCTTTTTGAACTACGTCTGTTGTATCACCAACACTTCTCTGGAAAAGATCAGTCTGCTCAAATGTTGGGATTCTAATCTCTTCATATCCATAAGAATGACATACTTCTGCAAAGGTCTGCTCGGCTTTGTGCCAGCGATATATGTCCTGTGGCAAAATATCTTTTGTACCTTTCTGTGCTGCGTATCTCATTTTTAACACTCCTAATTATTATTATTAATATATTATTATACCCGCGTATTATAATACTTAGTCGAAAATCAAACAACCTTTTATTGGTATCAAAGTTCCAATTCATAAATCAGCATAGATAAAACTGCTGCTCCTGCGGTCTCAGTTCGAAGAATTCTTGGGCCAAGCGTTACGCTCTTAGCACCATAAGAAACTGCTTTAGATGCTTCCTCTGTGGAGTATCCGCCTTCAGGTCCAACAAAGACTGCAATCTTCTTTCCACTAAAGGATTTAAGTGCTTCTTTAATACCATTCTCGCTCTCTTCTTCCCATGGAAAAAGAACTAAATCAAACTCATCCTTAGCAAGTTTAAGTGCATCCTCAAACTCAATTGGTTCCTTGATAGTTGGAACCATTCCCCTGTGAGATTGTCTAGCTGCCTCAAGAGAAATCTTTTGCCATCTATCAATCTTTCCAGAAACATCTTTACCACTTAGCTTTACAATAACTCGTTCAGAAAGGACTGGATAAATCGCTTTAACGCCAAGCTCAGTTGTTTTCTGAATTGTGTAATCCATTCTTTCACCCTTAGAAACAGACTGAAATAATGTAACATCGTATGGAGCCTCGGTGCAGTTAAGCGAAGAACTTCTAATCGACAAAGTTACTTCTTTCTTTGTTATCTGAGAAATTGCACAGATGTACTCAATTCTAGAATTGTCAACAACAACAAGTTCTTCATCAACTCTCATTCTAAGAACCTGTGACAGATATCTTGAATTTTCTTCATCTAATACAAGTTCAGTTTTATCTTTCAAACTGAATTCAACAAACAATCTAGTCATAATGCACCATCCGCATATTAGTCATTAGAAATATTTTAACATATGAGTTATTCTCGTTTTCGATTTGGTCGAAAAATAAATAACGGGAAGCTCAATGTCTTCCCGTCTATTACTCATCAGATCTTAGCTTATTAAGTTTATCGCGAAGTTCCTTCAAACTTCTACTCAAAGTCTCATCAATTACTGGTTCTGGTGCAAAATTATCAACACTCAAAACCACCTCTAAATCAGTCTCAACTGGAGTTGAAGGAATTGGTGATGATGTCTCAGAAGTAGTAACTCTAGACACCTGAAGGTCGCCAAGCTTAGTTGGTATTTCAGAAGCTGGAGCATCAACTCTGATCAAGTCTTCTGGTACTTCACGTACACCTTCTGGTTCAGGCGTCTTTGTTCTGATTTCCATTGAAGATGGAGCAGGATTAAGAGTAAATGGAATAGATGTCTTGACCTGCTTTTTCTCTTGAATAACACCATAAACAAACTGGCTAGCAGATGTAGCAGCCTGCTCAAGGCTCTCACATTCAGGTAACATACATGCCAAAGCAGTTCCAAATGAATACTGCTTCTCAACAGGGACATCATTTCTCTTAATCCATGAGAATTCGTTACCATTAATGAGCAAATCAATACCGAAGGCATTAAAAGCTTTAACAAAAACAGCACATCTGTACTTAATACTCAACTCACGACCAGCCTTAATAAGGTCATCCTCGCTATGAACTTCCATTCCCGTAAGGAGCTCAAGTTCATAGGGATTAGGGGTAATAATTGTAGCCAATGGATAAAGCTTGGATGAAAGATTATCATAAACTTCTTCAGTAACAAGAAGCTGTCCATCCTCAGAGATAAGCGCAGGATCAACTACAATTGTATGAGCCTTATAACGCTTCAATCGCTCGGAAACACCTAATACAACGTTATTGTCAGTAAGGATACCTACGCTCACAGCAGATGGGAGATTGTTGCCGGAAGCATATACTTCATTCATAGCTGACGCAACTTCTAATCTTGTACATCCATTCATGATAAGAGGAAGCACTTCGTAACCGAATGCTTTAACAGTTGCAATATCAAATGCAACATTAAACATATCATTGTCAAAAGACTCTGTAATAGTCAATATCGAATGCATATCTATCTTCCCCCATCATATTTGTCACAATTTTGACAAATTTACATCTTCAGTTTCTCACACAAAGGCAAAATATACAACAATATTTTTAAATCACACTGTGTTTTTAGGCCTTTTGATATATAACATCACAAAAATCGTTTTTCGCAAAAAAGCCACAATTCCCCTGGCACACCGCATTTCAAGCGTAAAAAAGGCCACTCAAATCGAGTGGCCTTACAAGACAAAAATTTTGTATTCTAATTTATGAAATACCCTCAATGCTATCAATTAATTCATCAAGATAATGCATATTGTCATCTTCACCATTAGCAAAAATCATCAACATAGCACCGTCTTTGATGAATACAGCACCAGCCTGATTTACTGGATCACCAGGAACACGGATAAAAGTAATATCATCTTTCTCTACTAATTCAACTTCATATGGACAACTGTCATAGAATTCCTTGATATCAGAGAAAACACCACCATCCATGTATAGAATTGCAACAGCAAAACCCTCAATATCATCATCACTAATCCATCCACCATCTTCAATGAATTGAACTGCTGTTTCATTCACAAACATTGCTTCTGGATAGCTTCCAAACTCATCCATGAAATCATAAGAATCTATATCATAAGCAACAAGATCCTCGCTAATTTCACAAGTAAATCCAAAGTAATAATTAGTATATGTATTTCCAGCTACAATTCCTGTTACATCACCGTTACTAGATGTCATGACGTCATTTATACAGCAAAAATCATAGTCATAATAATCAATTTCATCGCAACTAACGTATAAATAATATTCTTCTTCGTCGAATTCATCTAAGCCAATATCTTCAGGTGTAAAGCTATAAGAAATTGTAGTATTACTCTCGAATGTAGTTTCATATGTAACAAGAACTTCATCATAAGTTTCAAGGCTAACTTCTAAAGTCTTACCGTCACAAAAAGAATAATCATAGCACTCAATATCAAAGTACATTGTGCCATCTGGAGCAATCTCATAACTCTGTGACCACACAAAATATGGGCACACATCAAGATCACTATATGGGTCAACAGGGTCAACAGAGCCAACAGGATTCATTTCATAAAAAACATTACCATCATCGAAAACTTCACTATAAAAGTTCTCACAGATCTTGTCAGCATTTGAAACCAATACATCGTCATCATCAATATCAAATTCCAACGTAAACTTGCCTGTTTCAGCAAAATCATCGAGAATTCCATCAACACCAAATGCATATCCGTTTGTATATGAGTATTCAATATCAATAAATGCTTCATCATCATCTATTTCAACATCATCCTCATCGAACTCAAACTTCACAGTATCAAGAATTGTGCTAGCATTATCCCCGTTCTCACTTGTAATAAGTTCGATATCCTCAATAGTAGAATCCTTAACTGAAGATGAAAGTTTCTCAATCTTCTTAGTATTCATATCGAGAAGTGCTTTCGTAAAATCTTCTGCTACTTCTACTACCTGCTCCTCTGAAATATCACTTTTCTCTTTCTTGGACTTTTTAGACTTCTTTGAAGTATCATTGCAAGCTGCTAAACCCAAAATCATTGATGAAACAACAACAATAGATACCACTTTCTTTAAAATTTTCATTATCTATCTCCTTAACAAAAAACTGCCCTATGTGTAAACATAGGACAGCAATAAAATATCAGTAATTAAGCTTTTTTGCAAACGTATGCGAGCCAATCATGCTTTTCCATACATTCTTCTATTACAAATCCAGCATCTGCCAAAGCCTTTTCAACTCGCTCTCTCTTGGTATTAATAATACCTGAACAAAGGAAAAAACCATCATCATCAAGTTTAGAAGGTATATCAGCCGCAATTGCACAAATAACATCAGCAATGATATTTGCTACAATCACAGAATATGACTTAGACTTAGCATCTTTAAGTTCACCTGTATAGCAATCGATAAAACTACAATCATTCTTCTCACAATTATCAATAGCTACATCTACAGCTAATCTATCGATATCAATAGCTTCAATATTCTTACATCCAAGCTTAGAAGCAATGATAGCAAGAATTCCTGAACCCGTACCAAGATCGAGAAGCTTATCATCAGCCTTAAGGCGCTTATCAAGGAACTCAGCACACATTGATGTAGTCTCATGTGTTCCTGTACCGAAAGCTGAACCAGGATCAAGGTAAACAACCTCAGTCTTATCATCAACCTCAACAGTCTCCCATGAAGGACAAATTACAATTCGATCAGAAATTCTAAAAGCCTTGTAGTCCTTTTTCCAGTTATTAGCCCAGTCTTCGTCTTTTACATACTTATAACCGACAAAACCCTGACCTATATCAAGGAACTGACCAATATCTGCAATTCTCTCCTTAAGAAGATTCATCGCATCTTCTGTTGGAACTGTTCTAGTACCTATGTTGGCATAAATCATTCCAACTCCATCAGGATTACTATATTCTTCACTCTTAGCGCCTAATCTTACTCCGTCATCAAATTCTGCGAAATAAGCATTAATTGTAACGTCTGTACCAAGACTATCAATGTATCCATCATCAGCATAAGAAAGTGATTCTGGATCATCAATAATTCTCTTTATCTCATATGGATCACATACAGCAATTCCATCAGCACCAATCTGAGCAAGCATCTCACAAATAGCATCAGATGCATCTTCTGTTGTAACAATTTTAATCTCAATCCACTGCATAGACGCACCTCTTACTTAAATAAATCTTTTACCTTCTGGAAAAAGCTTGTTCTCTTAGCAACATTACGTTCTGTAAGAGTAGCATCAAATGCCTTGAGTTTACTCTTTTGGTCTTCATTAAGTCTGATTGGTATCTCAACGACAAACTTGACAACGTGCTTACCACGAATGCTAGGTGAATTAACGTTAGTAATACCCTTACCCTTGAACTCAACTGTATCACCAGGCTGAGTACCTTCCTTAAGAACATACTTCATTGGACCATCAATTGTAGGAATATCAACTTCTCCACCAAGTGCAGCCTGAGCGATTGAAATTGGGAAATCACAGAATGTGTTATATCCTTCACGAGTAAAAATCTCATGCTTTTCAACCTTAAACTCAACAAAGAGATCTCCATGAGGACCACCACGTAAACCTGGCTCACCTTCACCACGGATAGGAAGTCTGTTACCAGTATCAACACCTGCAGGCACCTTTACATGTACAGTTTTACGGATCTTAACCTTACCTCTACCATGACAGCAAGAACAAGGAGTTCTAATAACAGTACCTCTACCATTACATGTATTACATTCTCTAGAGATCATTGTCATACCAAACAAAGTCTGTGACTGTTGTTTAACTGTACCTGTACCTCTACATGTTGGACATGTTTCCGGAGAAGTACCCTTCTGAGCGCCACTACCGTTACACTCATTACAAGTATCTTCTTTATCAACAATGATATCTTTCTCAACACCAAACGCAGCTTCCATAAATGTAAGTCGCATTCCGTATCTTAAATCAGCACCTGGCTGTGGACCAGTACGACGTCTTGAACCGCCGCCAAAACCACCACCAAAAATACTGCTAAAAATATCACCAAAATCTGCATATTCATAGCTACCACCGTAGCCACCGCCAAATCCATTACCGTCAACACCAGCATGACCAAACTGATCATACTTACGTCTCTTGTCTGCATCTGACAATACAGCATATGCTTCATTAGCTTCTTTAAACTTAGCTTCCGCTTCTGGGTTACCAGGATTAAGGTCTGGGTGATACTGCTTAGCAACCTTACGGTATGCCTTCTTCAATTCATCTTCTGTAGCACCCTTACTAACACCAAGCACCTCATAATAATCACGTTTCTGCTCAGCCAAAATAAGTTCCTCCAATATATGTACGAGAAGCTGACGCTAGTTTTCTAGCGTCAGCCTCATACAATTAACTAATAATTTAATCCAATCTACTGATTAGAAATCTCCACCAGCACTCTTAGGACCATTACCGTTTGGGTCACCGCCCATGTCAGGACCAGCGCCATAGCCTGTGAAATCCTGTGGGTTAGGCTGACCAGCACCTGGATTAGCCTGTGAATAGAGCTTCTCAGAAACCTTATAGAAAGCCTGTGTAACAGCTTCTGTCTGAGCCTTCATATCTTCTGTATTATCAGCTGCAATTGCACTCTTAAGCTTCTCAAGTGCTTCCTTAACTGGAGCCTTATCTTCTTCTGGAAGCTTATCGCCCAATTCATTCAATGTCTTTTCTGTCTGGAATACAGTTGACTCAGCCTGGTTCTTAATATCAACCTTCTCCTTACGCTCCTTATCCTCAGCAGCGTGGAGTTCAGCTTCCTTAATAGCCTTCTGAATTTCTTCTTCACTCATGTTTGTTGAAGCAGTGATTGTAATCTTCTGCTCACGACCTGTACCCATATCCTTAGCGCTTACGTTAACGATACCGTTAGCATCGATATCAAAAGTAACCTCAATCTGTGGTACACCACGTGGAGCAGGAGCGATACCATCAAGGATAAAGTTACCAAGTGTCTTGTTGTACTGAGCAAGTTCACGCTCACCCTGGAGTACATGTACATCTACCTGTGTCTGACCATCAGCAGCTGTAGAGAAGATCTGACTCTTCTTTGTAGGGATTGTTGTATTTCTCTCGATCATCTTTGTGCAGATACCACCCTGAGTCTCGATACCGAGTGAAAGAGGTGTAACGTCGAGAAGGAGCAAGCCCTGAACATCACCTGTAAGAACTGCAGCCTGGATAGCAGCACCAATAGCTACGCACTCATCTGGGTTAATACCCTTAAATGGCTCCTTACCGAAGAAGTTCTTAACAGCTTCCTGAACTGCAGGAATTCTTGTTGAACCACCAACGAGGAGGATCTTATCAATATCAGAATTTGAAAGACCTGAATCGCTCATTGCTCTCTTAACAGGCTCCATTGTAGCCTGTACAAGATCACTTGTAAGATCATCAAACTTAGCCTTTGTAAGTGTAA
This sequence comes from Clostridia bacterium, assembly GCA_024403735.1. Lineage (GTDB taxonomy): Bacteria > Bacillota > Clostridia > Saccharofermentanales > Saccharofermentanaceae > Saccharofermentans. Next base: position 51,408 of record JAKSRG010000004.1, on the reverse strand, counting down.
TATCAAGGTGCTTAGGACCTGTAGCATCAGCTGTGATATATGGGAGATTGATATTTGATGTTGGAACACCAGAAAGCTCAATCTTTGACTTCTCAGCTGCCTCACGAAGACGCTGCATAGCCATCTTATCGCCTCTAAGGTCTACACCTTCCTGCTGCTTAAATGTCTCTACGAGGTAATCAACGATCTTGTTATCGAAGTCATCACCACCAAGTCTGTTGTTACCAGCTGTAGCGAGTACCTCAAATACACCATCACCAATCTCAAGGATAGATACATCGAATGTACCACCACCAAGGTCGAATACGAGGATCTTCTGATCATTTTCCTTATCAAGACCATAAGCAAGAGCAGCTGCTGTAGGCTCGTTGATGATACGGAGAACTTCAAGACCAGCAATCTTACCAGCATCCTTTGTAGCCTGACGCTGTGAGTCTGAGAAGTAAGCTGGAACAGTGATAACTGCCTGTGTTACAGGCTGACCAAGATATGCTTCAGCATCATTCTTGAGCTTTGTAAGGATCATAGCTGATACTTCCTGTGGAGAGTACTGCTTATCATCAATAGATACCTTATAATTTGTACCCATCTCTCTCTTGATAGACTGGATTGTCTTATCAGCGTTTGTTACAGCCTGACGCTTAGCTACCTGACCTACAAGTCTCTCACCGCCCTTAGCGAATGCAACAACTGATGGAGTTGTTCTATTACCTTCTGGATTAGGAATTACAACTGTCTCTGAACCTTCCATTACGGCTACACATGAGTTTGTTGTACCTAAGTCAATACCAATTACTTTTGCCATTTCTTTGTACCATTTTTGGCCTTGTCTCCAAGGCCATATCCCTTCTATTAATTACTTCTTATCAAGAATCTTATCTACGATACCGTATGCCAAAGCTTCTTCAGCTGTCATCCAGTTATCACGGTCTGTATCCTTCTCGAGCTGCTCAACAGTCTTACCTGTGCGCTCTGCGAGGATTGTGTTCAAACGAAGCTTTGTAGCTTCAATGTGCTTAGCAGCGAGCAAAATCTCTGTTGCCTGACCCTGAGCACCACCCAAAGGCTGGTGGATCATAACTTCAGCGTTAGGAAGGATACATCTCTTACCCTTTGTACCTGCTGCCAAGAGGAATGAACCCATTGATGCTGCCATACCCATACAAATTGTCTGTACATCTGGCTTGATGTGCTGCATTGTGTCATAAATCATAAGACCATCTGTAACAGATCCTCCTGGGCTGTTGATATAGAACTGAATATCCTTATCTGGATCCTCAGCCTCAAGGAACAACAACTGAGCTGTAATAAGGCTAGCTGTTACATGATTAACTTCATCTGAAAGAATAATGATTCTTTCCTTGAGCAAGCGAGAATAAATATCGTATGCTCTCTCACCACGGTTTGTGGATTCGATAACTGTTGGAACTAAACTTGATGTAAACTTATCCATTATATTTTCCTCCTAAATTAATTAGCTACTTGTACCATTGCTGGTCTGATTACTCTATCCTTATAGATGTAACCCTTCTGGAATACCTGAGCAATCTGCTGCTCACCTAATTCTTCGTCTTCAATGTGCATTACTGCTGAATGGAAGTTAGGATCAAAAGCAGTTCCTCTTTCTGCCTCAATCTCCTGAATATTAAGTTTTGCAATGATGTCCAGTGCACCCTTTGCAATACCATCAATTCCTGCTGCAATCTGCTCGTAGTTTGTCTCATTGATATCCTTAGCAGAATTTACTGCTCTTTCAATGTTATCAACTACCTGAAGCCAAGAACTTGAAACATCTGCAATAGCGTCAGCATAAAGCTGTTCCTTTTCTTTTGCAGTTCTCTTTCTGAAATTCTCATATTCAGCAAACAAACTCATATAGCGTTTTTCGAGCTCTGCAATCTTATCTTCTTCAGTTGGTTCAACTTCAACTTCTGGCTGCTCTTCAACCTGTGCATCTTCAGCAGCATCAGTAGCTTCAGTCTCTTCCAAACTCTCGAGTTCTTCTTCCTTGATGTCTTTTTCTTTCGCCATCATCTCTCTCCTTATCCATTAATTTTCTTAATCTCATCGTTTAGCGTCTTACGCACAAAGTTAATCTGTGAAATAACCTTTGAATACTCCATTCTCTTTGGTCCGATGATACCGATGTTACCAGATACAACATCATTCACTTTGTATGTAGTAGTAATAAAGGTACAATCCTCAAGACCTTCAAGAGTAATCTCCTGACCAATTCTTATCATATAAGAATCACGTTCATCGGATGAACTTGTAGCACCTAGTTCCTTAACGTAACCAGCCACCATTCCATCATCAGCTAATGTATCAAGCAGATCTCTTGCTTTACCGATATCACTGAATTCAGGTAAAGATAAAATCTTATGCTTGCCTTCAAGATACACATCCAACTTATCAACCTGCTTAATCGCTGTATATGCTTCATACAAAACCTGATTAAGAAGTGAATCTGGAATTGTTGTATCCTTAACAGATGATGTAACAGTGATAAGTGTTATCTCTTCAAGAGCTTTACCACTTAGCTGCTGTTCAACAGCCTTAGAAATCTCACTAACCTGCTCATCAGTCAAGAAATTAGGGATCTTAACAACCTTATCCTTAACAACACCAGCTGATAAAACAATAACTACAAGCGCCTTACCAGGTTCAATCATTAACATCTTAAGCTGTGTAAGATAACTCTTTGTAAGACTAGGGGTAAGAACAAGTGACACATAACCTGTCTGAGTTGCTAACGTATTAGTAGCATTACGTAACAAATCAGATACTTCATCTACACTTGTTGCAATTCCTTTCTCAATCTCTTCCCTCTCTTCATTTGTAATAATGTCGACATGGGCTAAAGAATTAACATATTCGCGATAACCTTTATCTGAAGGAATTCTTCCTGCTGATGTATGAGGTTTCTCAAGATAACCGAGCTTCTCTAGTTCAGCCATCTCATTGCGAAGTGTTGCAGAACTTAATGTGAAGTTATGTCGCTCAATAAGTGCCTTGGAACCAACAGGTTCACAAGTAGTTACATAGTCGTCAACGATAGCTTTGAGAATCTCTTTTTTTCTAGCATCTAAAGACATACGCGATATAACTCCTTTCTGTTCAAAAGTCATTTTAGCACTCAACCCCTTCGAGTGCCAATAACAATTTAACACCAATGTCAAAAATAGTCAAACTCTTTTTGTTCTTTATTTCACTATTTGGTGTATCCAGGAATTAAACTGCGTGATTGCCACATTTTCGCCGATAATTTTAAAATTTTTATACGAATTCTCTGAAGACTTCATTCGCGAAATCTAAACCCTTAGACGATAATACATATGTACCGTCTTGGTGAATTATTAAACCTTTTCCTAGTAAATTCTCTATCTCTTCTGAGAATACATTTAACACTTCAGTACCAAACCTTCTAATAAACTCACTTTCTACAATACCGTAACTAGTCCTTAGCATAAGCATCGCATACTCGTGCATCTTATCTTCTTTGGTAAGTTCCTCATCAATCTCAATTACTCGTGTTAAATTAGGTTCATCTGATAATAATACATTTATATAGTTATCAAGATCTCGCATATGCGTAAATCTTTTATTCTGAATAAAGCCGGACGAAGCTGGGCCAAAAGCATAATACTCATAGCCTTTCCAATAACTAGTATTATGAATAGATATAACGCCACAATTTGATATCTCATATGGAGTGATACCATTCTCCTCTAAATAGGATCTCAAGGAATGGTACATCTGACGCTCAAGTTCTTGCGGCATGTAATCTTCTAATGTATCTACATATCGATCGTAGAATTTAGTACCTTCCTCGATTATCAATGAATACATACTTACATGCGTAACACCTAACTCAACAAGCAGCTTAGCATTAGTAGTCACTTCATCAAGTGTCTGACCAGGTATGCCTAACATAAGGTCTGCCGAAATATTCGTAAACCCTACTTCTTTAGCTTCTCTAATTGCTTCAATAGCTCTATCTCTATTGTGAAGTCTTCCCAATGTTTTTAGTGTCTCGTCATTTAAAGACTGAATTCCTATAGAAACTCGATTAAACCCTGCTCGCTTGTAATCTTCGAACTTCTGTCTATTAACAGATGCAGGATTACATTCTATTGTTATTTCAGCATTAGTCTTAATATCAAACTTATCAATTATTCTAACCAAGCAGTCACATATCAATCGACTATCTGGAACAGAAGGTGTTCCTCCTCCGAAATACACAGTGTCGATATCATCGTCATTTGTATCATCAACCACCTGAGTAATTTCAATCTCTCGCATCAAAGCATCAAAATATGAACTAATCTTCTTCTCACATTGAGAAACAGAATAGAAATCGCAGTAATCACATTTGCGAATACAAAAAGGAATATGTACATATATGTGCTTAGCCATAATCAAAATGACCTCGTATGAATCTTTGTTGAATTTTGATCAGGAACTCCAAGTGCCTCGAGAAGTTGTTTTCGAAATGCTCGAAAACTTGGTGAAACATTATTCTCAGGCAGCATGTATCTAGAGATATTCTTACTCCATCTCGCCTTATATTCACCAATAGCAGGATATCCAACATCAATCACTCTATCATAAGTATCTGGGCACACGACCCTACATAACTGTTCCCAAGTTCCACATATACTATCTTGAACATAGTTATCCAAAGTCTTCATGTCACTATTAGGATATGCCTTCAAGATAGCTTCCCTATCGCCAAGTAACCAAGCTTCAACTTCTTCTACGCATAATCCAATAACATTTTTAATATCAGGCGCACAAACTTTGCACACCTTCTGAAGTCTTTCCATTAGTAACTCTGGATCGTTACTATCCGAATCCATTACAACAATAAGAATTGTATCTGTACCCTTGAAAACAGAATTATATGCTCGGCACTTAGCAGGTAAAAGGTCAAGGAGCGCTCCAGCAAACTTAGCTGGTCGTGCATTGAAATTCTCAGGCAAGGAACCACAACCGCGATGAGGTCTAATATATAAATCAGCATCAATCTTAGCCTTGGAGCAGATACGCTTAACAAGACGTTCAACTGTCAATGAACCTGATTTATCCTCTGTAAGAATTTCAATTCTCATTACATTCTCCTTGTATTATTCAATAATCACAATAGATTACTCATCAAGATGTCCACCGTACCAAATTGCACCCATTCCGACACCTTGCTTAAACATTGCATCAACAATAGGGTCGCTTCCAGCACAGGAAATCTCGATATCATCTATAGAACCCTTCTCCATTCGCTTAAACACCCAAATCTCACGAGGTGACATCGTCTCAACTATATATGGATTATGAGTAGTAAATACAATCTGACTATAAGGATTATTAAAAGTGAAATCTCTCATCTCAGATGCCAACACATCAACCATATCGTGATACAAATCCTTATCAGGTGTTTCAATAAAAATAGTAGAATGTGGATCACTATCTCTAAGTAAGAGTAAATATAAGAATAGTCTGTTAGGACTCTCTTCTAGAACAGAAGGCAGATTTGACTTGTGCTTCATCTGAGGAATTCGTTCAATAATCTCATCAATAATAGCATCATATCTATTCTCATCTTCAACTCTCATGTAATTAAGTACATTATTTAAATTAGAGCCTGTACTATTCAGATGCTTATGGCCACCAGGAGCATTACCATCAGCAAAATAAGATGAAGGCTTCTCATTAGAGAACTTACAGAAAAACCATCTTGATATTTCACGATACAACTCATGAAGAACTTGATAAGATTTAATACTTCCAAAAATCTTAAGAGCACAACTATGCTCATCACATACTTCCTGCTCCATGAAAACCTGATTACCATTCACATCAGAACTCATAACTTTACCAGAACCATTTTTGAATTCTAATATATTAATCTTGGTGTATGTGTCACCTTCTTTTGAACAAATACTAGCAGCCTCATAAGATATGTATGGACTTCCATGAATATTTACAGAAATCTCTATATCATATCCAACATAGCAATACTTAGGCATACCATTTGGTTTCAATGAGAAGTACAAACTAAACTTAGCAGGAGTCTTTTTATCAATAATAAGATTAGAAAAGCCTGGTCTATCATTAAGAGTAGATGCTATAGCAACATCCGCAGTGATTGTCTTACGAATAAAAGAGAGTGCGTCAAAAAAGCTACTCTTACCAGTTCCATTTCTACCAATTAAAGCAGTTAAATTCAACAGACGTGGACTACTTAATTCCTTACCATCGTTCAATGATAAAAAATCTTCCATAACAAGTCCGCATTTGTCATCATCAAATACATCATAGTTACATATTCTAATTCCAACCAACATAGAATAATAACCTCCTACTAGAGATATTCTTATTATACAACTAACATTACATATGATTAATCGCTCTTAAATGACAAATGAATAATTCTATTTCTTAAACATATCGTTGTTTATATTCAAATCAGTATGATATTCTTGTTCTATCAAAAGGAAACACTTTAAAGGAGGGTTATGAAATGGTTATTTGTAAGAAATGCAATTGCGAAACAGAAAATGAGATTATTTGTGATGTATGCAAAGTATTTGTTTCAAGAGAAGCTTCAACAAAAGCTTCAAACGAAGAAAGCATTCAGGTACTTGATTACTTCAACAAAAACTATGTTGAAAGAATTAAGAAAAAGGAAGATGAATTAGAGAATTATTCTCATAGAATTCGTCATCACTCTGTTACATATCCAAAGCACTCATTCATGAGATTCTATTGGCCAGCATTCATATTAATGTTTGTTCTATTCTTCGTATTACTCACTCTGCTAATAGCAGTAGATGTTAATTCTATTCTATCATTTTTAGCTTTCCCTATTACTCTTATAGGTTGGGCTTTCATCGCAAAGCGTCGTATGGAGAATGCTAACGCAAGAATTTTCGAAGTAGAAGATAACGAGAGAAAAGAACAGAAAAAACTTCGTCAGAAATCAGATGAAGTGATGGAAGATCTCAGAAAGATTAGAAGCAACATGCAGCATATTAATGATTTTCTCCCTGAAAGAGCAATTAATACAAAGGCTATGAGATATATGCTTTCACAGTTAAAAGCAGACCCAACTAGCACTTTTGAAGATGTTCTTAATAGTTATCTATTTATCTCAAAGTAAGATATTAAGCGTGAACAACAAAGAGCTGATGGACCTATAGTGTCTATCAGCTCTTTTTAATATAAAAAAGCTGTGAAAATACAACTCGTATTCTCACAGCTCTAATAATCAAATTAATTATTCTATAACTATTACTGATTGCTAATCTTGCTATCAATCTCAGAGAGAGTATTCTGAACCTTAGTAATATTCTCAGCAAGAACTGCATTACAACCCTCAAGGAGCTGCTTAGCATAAAGATGTGCACTCTTTCTAAGTTCTTCACTCTGTCTATTAGCTTCAGCAATTATCTCTGCAGCCTTAATCTGAGCACCTCTTGAAATCTCATGCTCATTAACACGCATAGCATACATTCTATCTGCATCATTAAGAACTTTCTTACTCTTCTCACGAGCAGTTCCAATAATCTCCTGCGCTCTTTTTACAATATCGTTAGACTGTGCAACAGCCATTGGAAGTCTGTTCTTGAGTTCTTCCAAAGAAATAATCATCTCTTCTCTGTCAACAGCACACTTATCACTAAAAGGTACACCATTCGCATCACGAAGTGTACAAATCAAAGCATCAATATGTCTGATTGCATCATATCTCTCACCTGGATGCTGTGCAGGCTGCTGTGCGTATCTTGGGTCATTGTTATCCATAACTTACGACCTACCTTTCTTAAGACCTTTTGTTACAATATCAACAATTTCTGGTGGTAACATCTTAGAAATATCACCGCCATAATAACAAACTTCTTTAACTATCGTTGAACTTGTCATAGACAAATTCTCACGACATGGGAGCAATAGAACTTCATAGTTAGGATACAAAAGTCTATTAGCCATTGCCATCTCTGCTTCATATCTGAAATCAGATTCTGATCTGATGCCTCTAACAACTGCAGAACATCCAATCTCCTTGAACAAATCTACAAGAAGGCCATCGTAAGAAATAACTTCGATGTTTTCGTACTTCTCGAGTGCGAGCTTTGTCATCTCAACTCTCTCATCTGGAGTAAAAGCTGGTTTCTTTGCACTATTGCCCATTATTGCAACAACAAGTTTATCGCATTGTCTTGCTGCTCTTTTAGCAATATCCAAGTGACCCAAAGTGAATGGATCAAAACTTCCTGGAAAAAGCAAAATACTCAAAAAATCACCTCATAAATCAATTCTTACTAAAGAATGTTACCACGCATAACCCATAACTACAAGAACGCTCAAATTTCATGTTTATTACATCTATGTTGAAAGGCTCGTCCGAAGCGTGCTCTACAATCATGATACCATCGTTTTCGAGCAGGTCGTATTTTGTTACTAAATCCGCTGTCTTACAAGCTTCATCAAAAGCAATCTTATATGGTGGATCTAGATAGATAATGTCGAATTTTCTGCCAGACTCACCCAATTCTGTGAGTGCCTGTGTCGCAGATTTACGCATAACTGTAACACGAGGATCACCTTTGCCAATTCTGACTTTCTCTAGGTTCTGGATAATAATCTTAATCGCAGGACCACCCTTATCTACGAGCACTGCGCTCTCAGCTCCACGACTAATTGCCTCAATACCCATTTGTCCAGTTCCCGAAAACAAATCCAACATCTTTGCATCAGGAATACGTGTCTGAATCATTGAAAAGATTGCTTCTTTAACCTTATCAGTCGTTGGTCTTGTAGCGTCTCCCTTTGGAGCTGCAAGAATTGTTCCTCTGAACTCACCTGTAATAACTCTTGGCATATTAATGATTCACCTCATGCACGTAATATTTCGCGGTTAGGATAACGCAAATCCAACTGTCTTTCAATCGCTTCTAGCAATGCTCTAGTCTCCTCATCGTCCTGGGCCATAACATTAACCATAGCGTCACGAACTTTAACCGACTTCTCAGCGTCATCAAAGATATTAACTACCTTGAACTTAGGAAGACCATGCTGTCTAGTTCCAAAGAAATCACCTGGTCCACGTAGTGCCAAGTCTTTCTCAGCTAATTCAAATCCATCATCACACTGACACATAATGTTCAATCGTTCAAGCGCTAATTCACTCTTACTAGAAGTTGCAAGAATGCAATAAGACTGTTTGTCGCCTCGTCCAACACGACCTCTGAGCTGATGCAGTGTAGATAATCCAAATCTATCTGAATCCATAATAATCATACCTGTCGCATTAGGATTATTAACACCAACTTCAACTACAGTAGTTGAGATAAGGATATGTGTCTTACCGCTAATGAACTTATTCATTACCTTCTCTTTATCGCTATCTGACATAGAACCATTAAGGATATCTGATTTATATCCAGATAGAAAACGAGATGCCTTAATAAGCTTTTGTAATCCTTTTACACTATATGTCTCAATCTTCTCTTTCTCTAATTCAAGAAGATCATAGTATCTTTCAATCTCGTCACCCTCATCGTTATCATCAATTCTAGGCGCTACGACATATATCTGATCACCCTTCTCGATTAGCTTAGCCATGAACGCAAATATTGGATCAAGGCTCTCAGTATTAACAGTCTTAGTCTTGATTGCTTTACGACCAGCTGGCTTCTGTCTGATGATACTAATATTCATATCACCATAAATAACCATAGCTAATGTTCTAGGAATTGGTGTAGCACTCATTACAAGGTTATGTACTGAATTAACATCAGAATTCACATATGACAAAGTAAGCTTCTCATTACGCTGCTCGACACCGAAACGCTGCTGCTCATCTGTAATAAACAACGCAAGATTATAAAACTTCACATCCTTCTGAATTATTGCATGAGTTCCAATGATGACCTTCGCTTCACCAGAAGAAATTTTCTGAAGGACTTCCTTCTTCTCGCTTTCCTTCATACCACCATAAACAAACACTACATCTATGCCAGTATCCTTATAAAACTTAGATATAGTGTCGTAGTGCTGCCTTGCGAGAACACTAGTTGGAGCAAGAAGTGCAGCCTGCTGATTTGTAGCAGCACACGCAGCCATTACAACTGCAGCAACCGCAGTTTTACCTGAACCTACATCTCCTTGAATAAGTCTATTCATTGGCTTATCAGAAGATATATCATTAAAGATATCTCCTATTGCTTTCTTCTGATCATCAGTTAATTCGAATGGCATATTTGAAACGACTTTACTAACTAACTTTTGGGCATCAGGGCCAGCTTTTCTGGACACCTTAAACGCCTTAGCAGATTCATCATTAGTAGCCGAATTCATCTTATGCATACCATACTCATACACGATTAATTCTTCATATGCTAGACGCTTACGCCCCATCTCTGCCTGAGCAAAAGTCTGAGGTCTATGTACGAACTGATATGCTTCTAATGTCGAGCACAAAGCTTCACTCTGAGCGAGTGTTTTCGGAACAATATTCTCAAGATACTTAGCATAATCTCTTAAGGCAAATCCAATCCATGCCTCTATCTGCTTACTCGAGATACCACCAGTCTGTCTATATACTGGTCTTATATAACCGTCAGAGACCTTATTTGCACGAAGACGCTGTGGATTAACTAGCTGATATCCACCACGAAACATAGTAACTACGCCTCTGAAATAATATTCATCACCGACATGCATCTCAGCAGCTACATATTTACCATGAAAGAATGTGAGAGAAATTGTTCCATAATCATCACCAACAACTACAACACATTTCTGAAGTTTATCATAAGCGCTAATTGGAGATATGCTCTTAACTCGCGCTTTGATTGTAATGAGCTCACCATCATTAAGACCATAAAGCTCACTAACATCTGACCAATCTTCATACTTTCTTGGATAAAAATTAAGCAAATCAAAAACAGTGAAAACACCGATTTTCTCCAGCTTAGTTCTCACCGCTTCACCGATACCATAAATTGAAGAAACAGATTTAGCTAACGGATTAACACTCATGAGTTCTTCTCCTTACAAATATCACCAAGAATACAATTATCACAATTAGGATTTCTTGCTGAACAACATACGCGACCAAAATGAACCACTAGATGACCCATCTTATTCCACTTTTCTGGAGTTAATAATCTAGTGACATCAGCCTCAACCTTAAGTGGATCGTCGCTATTTGTTAAGCCTAATCTCTTGGATACTCTTTTAAAATGAGTATCAACTACAAGCGCTGGAATATCATACAATTCACCAACTAAAAGGTTAGCAATCTTCTTTCCTATTCCAGGGCAAACCATAAGTTCATTTACATCTTTTGGAATTGTTCTATTCCACTTATCACAAAACAACTCTGAAGCTTTAATAATATTCTTAGATTTAGCTTTATGAAGACCACAAGGCTTAATAATCTCAGCCAAAGCATCCTCGCCCATCTTTAGAACATCATCTGCATTACTTACTAGGGTCTTCAATTCATTAACGGTTGCATTGACCCTAACATCAGTACACTGAGCAGACAAAATCGCACGAATCAAAAAGAAATAAGGCTCATCAATATCAAGAGAGCATGTAGCGTCAGGATACTCCTTAACTAATCTTTCCCAAGTCTGATTGGCTATAGTTGTCTTATATGCTAATGTGTATCTCATTTATCCTCTGGAGGCATTGGGAAAGAGAACACAAACTTTGCGCCACCTAACTCATTGCCATCATCTAAATATATTGTCTGTCCATGACCAGCAAGTATTTGCTTACAGATATATAATCCTAATCCAAAACCTTCGTGAGTTCTTGAAGTATCAACTTTATAGAAGCTCTCGAAAACACGACTACGCTTCTCAGGTGGAATTCCTATTCCAGAATCTTCTACACTAATAAGAACCTTCTTCTCATCAGAAACAGCCTTAGTAGAAACAATAATTCTTCCATCAACAGGAGTAAACTTGATAGCGTTATTAATTATATTAACAACAACTCGACAAAGTTGCTGTGCTTCACCATAACACATCTTAGCTTTTGGTGAATTATCAAATCTTACTTCGGCCTTAATACTCTTCTCACTTAGCTGCGGCTCAAGATTATCAACGATATCAGTAATTACATCTTCAACATTGAAGCTCTCCATTACTTCAGGATCAACGTGACTAAGTGATGAAGCTTCTGTCATAGTTACAACAAGCTTCTTAATTCTATTAAGTTCCTGCTTAATAAGTCCTAGATAATGATCCTGCTTCTCTGGTGGAATTGTTCCATCCATAATAGCAGTAACAAATCCATTAATTGATGTTAATGGTGTTCTAATATCATGAGCAACACTACTAATAAATATCTGTCTGTCATTCTCCTGGTTCTCTAGCTTTGAGATCATATCATTTACGACATTACCCATTGTTACAATATCGCCAGCCGCAGAAGTAAGATGACCTTCTTTATACTTAGTATACTTCTCATCTACTCTTACTGAATAATCACCTTCAGCAAGCTTACCAAATACTCTTGTCATCTCACGAACTGGAGTAAGTGTAATCTGAATACCAAATACAAAGAGAACAATTGCAATAGTTACAGCAATAATAGCTGGATACATAATGATGGAATTAAATTCCATAACAGCTGAATGTCTATCATAGATATCAGAATAGACAATATAACTATCAGCTTCACCAATCTGCTCAACTGAAGTAATAATAGTTCTATTCTCATCTAGAGATACACTCTCAAAAGAATGACCATATGTCTTAATACTCTTTATATCAATCGATAGATTATCAATCGGATTAATATAATATTTTACTGTACCATCACTATCAACTACATATGCAGATCCACCTTCTGCATTAACTTTATTAGCAATGATATTTACAATAATTCTAGTCTTATATTCATCTTCGCCAAAACTGAAATCCTTATCACCATCAATAATGATCGCAGATGAAGAAGCTAATGCATGACAGTTCTCGACAACTTCATTCTGACTTTCTTCATATGTTGAATTGATAATATTTTCATACGATAGAAAAAGTAGCACAGTAAAAACTATTACTGTGCTAACGATAAGAATCAACATTAAAATTGTAGCAAAACTTGCGTTCTTCTTCTGAGCCATAAAATCTCTCTTCTAAGATAGTCTTACTTTGTCTCGAATTTATAACCTACACTCCAAACAGTCTTGATGCTCCAAGAATCTTCTCTATCTGGATTCTCAATCTTTTCACGAATTCTCTTAACGTGAACATCAACTGTTCTTGACTCACCGTAGAAATCATAACCCCAAACATTCTCAAGAAGCTGCTCACGTGTGAACACGCGATTAGGATTAGAAGCGAGGAAGAATAACAATTCCAACTCCTTAGGTGGTAGATTAATCTCATTGTTATCGATTGTTACAACATAACGAGCTTTATCAACTGAGAAACCAGGGTAAGATACAATCTCATTCTGATTAGCATCATCTGAAACTGAATCTGTTGAAGGAGCCTGCTCAGATTTAGTATATCTTCTAAGTACAGCCTTAGCTCTAGCGAGGAGTTCCTTAGGCTCAAATGGCTTAGAAACATAGTCATCAGCACCGAGTTCAAGACCAATTACCTTATCAAAAGTATCTGTCTTAGCTGTAAGCATAATGATAGGTACATCTGAAAACTTACGGATTTCACGACATACATCTACACCGTCCATTCCAGGAAGCATAAGATCAAGAATGATCAAGTCTGGAGAACATGCATTATATGTGCTAACAACTTTGTCACCCTGCATGCAGATAGCAACAGAATAACCTTCTTTCTCAAAATAAAGCTTATTCATCTCAATGATGCTAGCATCATCATCAACCAACAAAACCTTTTTCATTAATCCACCTCAAAACAACCACTTACTTAATTATCACTAATCTTAGAGATTTCCTGTGTAAAGGAATCTACATCAGTAAAATCTCTATACACAGAAGCAAATCTAACGTATGCAACTTTATCTAATTTCTTAAGACCATCCATAAGCATCTCACCAATCAGCTCAGTTGAAATCTCAAGATTGCCCTTAGCATGAAGTTTCTTTTCAACGTCATTAACAAGAGTAATTAAGTCTTCATTTGATACTGGTCGCTTGGAACAAGCTGAAACCAAGCCACTAAGTATTTTCTCTCTAGAGAATGCTTGACGAGTGCCGTCTTTCTTGATGACTGACAACTGTATTCCCTCAAATCTTTCAACAGTTGTAAATCTATTACCACACTCTAAACATTCTCGTCTTCGTCGAATAACTGCATTATTCTCTACTGTTCTAGTATCAATAACTTTATCATTATCGGCATTACAACGAGGACATCTCATCTAAGTTACCGCCTAACTTCAAATTACTGATCCTTATTGAACATAAACCAAGGCTTTGCTGTCTTAGGAGCACTCTCTGGTGCTGGCTGAGGAGCAACAGTTGGCTGTGGACGACCACCCTGCTGAACAGGAGCTGGAGCAGGTGCTGGCTGTCTATTAGCATAAGGCTGAACCTGTGGCTGAACTGGAGCATAACCCTGCTGTGCAGGAGCTGGCTCGATAGTTGTTGGCTGAGGAGCTACACCTGTATCAACCTCGCTAACTGGAGCTGCTGGCTTTGGAGCTGGAGCAGCTGCCTTAGGCTGCTTATTAACTGAATCGTCACCGAAAAGGAAACCTGGAGCTGCTGCCTTTGGAGCTGGAGCAACTACTGGCTGAGCCTGTGGCTCTGGCTGATAAGCTGAACGTGGAGCCTGCTGCTGCTTTGCCTGTGCCTGCTCTGTTACAAGAGTAGGATTATTTCTTGACAAAACTGATGTGCTAGCTCTGTGACCAGCTGAAGCGTTTACTGAATTATCGAAACCAGAAGCAATAACTGTGATCATAATCTCATCTTCAAGAGAAGCATCAACAACAGCACCTACGATGATATCAGCATCATCTGCAACTGACTCTCTAACGATAGAAGCAGCGGCATTAACTTCTGTGAGCTTCATGTTACGTCCACCAGTGAAGTTAACGATTACACCTGAAGCACCCTCGATTGTTGTATCAAGAAGTGGAGAATTGATAGCCTGCTTAACAGCTGTAGCAGCTCTACCCTCACCAGAAGCACGGCCGATACCCATGTGGCATACGCCAGCCTTTGTCATAATTCTTCTTACGTCTGCAAGGTCAAGGTTAATAAGACCTGGGATAGCAACGAGGTCTGAGATACCTGCTACACCAAACTTCAATACCTGATCTGCCATATTAAATGCATCCTCGATTGATGTATCTTCATCTACTACTTCAAGGAGCTTATCGTTAGCAACTACGATAAGAGAGTCTACATACTTCTCGAGCTCTCTGATACCGCGCTCTGCATTCTGATTTCTTCTAGGACCTTCGAACATGAATGGTCTTGTAACAACAGCAACTGTGAGGATACCAAGTTCCTGAGCAATCTGAGCAACTACTGGAGCAGCACCTGTACCAGTACCACCGCCCATACCAGCTGTGATAAAGAGCATATCTGTATTCTTAATAGCTTCAGCAATCTCGTCTCTTGACTCTTCTGCTGACTTCTCACCAACACTAGGATCTGCACCACAACCAAGACCACGTGTTACCTTCTCACCAATCTGAATACGAATCTGAGCCTTTGATCTAGCAAGTGCCTGATTATCAGAGTTAATAGAAATAAAATCAATTCCCTGAACTCCACTATCAATCATTCTATCTACAGCGTTACAACCGCCACCGCCGACACCTATTACTTTAATTGTTGCAAATGACTCATCATCAATTACAAAACCACGCTTCTCTGACATAATCTTGTCCTCCAGTCATATATATAAAATGTCTTCTGTTTTTTCTTTTTCATACCAATATATAGTACAACAATTAGAATTTTAACCTAAATATAGTACACGGACAATACAAAATCCGCGTAATATTGCATTCATGTTAAAAATATTTTCCATTTTTGTGAATTAATTGTATTTTCGGTAGATATACTCGTCTCCAGTCATATCAAATGAACCATCAGGGAGACCGTCGAAAGTGTTCATAACGATTGCACGACGAAGTAGTGCCATATCCTCATTAACGTCAACGACACTATTAAGTTTAACATGGAGTTCTGATCCAGTTGGAAGAACTATAGTCAAGAAAATGTTTCCACCAGGAATAATTCTGATTTCCTTAGTATTCTCAAACATTGAATAATCATCATAGCTACTACCATTTGCATCATCAGCAGTGATAATAGCTCCAAGAACCAATAATGACTTCTGATAATCTGAATAGTTCTTGATATCAATCTTCTCTAACTTAGCTGCACCTGATACATCTAGTCCGCAAATAACAGCATGTGGTTCATTGTCAGGAAGAATAGTAACAAGCTCAATAACTACACCCTCATCATCGATAACGGCGTATCCATCTGGCATCTTAATATAAGAAATCTTATTTCTCTCAACTACAGTCATCTTAATAGTTGATGGGAAAGATGCAGTAATCTGAATATCCTTAATATAAGGGTTATTAGCTTTCATCTGGTCTTCAACCTTACCATAATCAAGCTTAATAATATCAAGCAAATCTCCTGACACACTTGAATACAAATGTGAATTAGGTTCAATTCCAGACTCCAAGATAAGTTCTTCATTAGAAATAGTAATATTACCCTCAATTTCAAACTTTAATACACGGAATTGAGGCATGAATAAAAAGCACAATAACAATACTAATAATGTTATTGAAAAGAGAATCAATAAAGTTGTCTTAAATGAAAAAGGAAAATTCTCCAAGAACTTTCGATCCTTCAATGGGATATCAGCCTGAGCCTCTCTCTTTTTCTTAGTATCGGCTGTGATTGAAATGTACCAACCTTTAATCTTTCTCTTAATAGAGTTCAAATTTAAAGATGGCTTCTTCTCTTGCTTGTTAGCAGGAGTTTTACGAGTTGTCTTTTCTGAATTAGAAGCCATTTCTGGCTTACGCTTCTTCTCTACATCCTTAGATTCAGCCTTAACTTTATCCTTAGTTTGAGATACATCTGATGACTTAGGTTCTGAATTAATTTCTTCTTTATTTGAAGGCGCGTTAACATCACCTGCATTCTCAGTTTCAGTCTGAGACTCAGGATCAATAACATTATCAAATAAATCATTTAATTCATCATCAGTCATACTACTTATTTTACCAAAACTTCTTCAATTGCATTAATAATTCTTTCATCACAATCATATACTGCCAATTTCTTAGCATTAGATCTCAAGAGGTATCTCTTCTCTGTATTCTCTAACAAATCAGAGATAATACCTTCGAGTTTCTCTGAAGCTTCACTATCAGGAAGCAAAATACCGCCGTTAACATCAGCAAAAGCTCTTGCATTAAATGTCTGGTGATCATGTGCAGCGTGTGGATATGGAATAAATACTGAGCATGAACCTACTGCTGCAACTTCTGCACAAGTAACAGCGCCAGCTCTAGTAATAGAAACATCTGCAGCACACAAGTAATCCTGTGGATTATCGATATATTCCATAACAGTAAGATTGCTAGGTAAATTAGCCTTGTCAAAATTCTTGCTCTGCTGTTTACCAGTTCCAAGAACAAACTTTACATTAGGAAACTTCTTAGCAGCATTAACTACACTTTCGTTAATAGTCTGAGCACCAAGACTTCCACCCATCGCGAAAACAAGCTTATCTTCACCAGTTAAACCAAGAATCTCACGAGACTTCTCTGGATTAACATTCTTCATTGTAGAACGAATTGGATTACCTGTGAAAACAATCTTCTTAGCCTTTTTAAAGCTACTCTCAATTCCCTGGAAACCAGTCAATACAAGAGTTGCTTTATTACCCAAAAGTCTATTAGCTCTACCAGGGAAAGCATTTGCTTCATGAAGAACCACAGGAACCTTCATCTTTGCTGCCTCAAGTAAAAGAGGAGCACATACATATCCACCAGTTCCAATAACAGCATCTGGCTTAAACTCATCAATAATACTATGACACTGCTTACGTCCAGCACTTAACGCCTTCAAAGCTTTAACAAGCTTCATGCTAGGCTTCATAGGGAATGGCTTCGCTACGATATTACGCATCTCATAACCAGCCTTAGGAACTAATTCACCCTCTAATCCTTCATTTCTACCAACGAAAATAATCTCACATTCTTCACCTTTAGAAAGATAATGTTTCTTAAGGGCATCAGCGATTGTAATAGCAGGATTAATATGTCCTGATGTTCCTCCGCCTACAACTATAAATCTATGTGACATTTAATCAATTTCCATCCTTTTTCTCATAAGTAATTCCGCTTCTTGCAACGCAAAGAACCATTCCATACGCTATCAAAAGAAGAACCTGAGCTGTACCACCATAACTAAAGAATGGCAATGTAATACCTGTAGAAGGCAATACTGTAAGCTCTACTCCGATATTCCACATTGCTTCAAGTACAATGAGGAAAGTATATCCTGTAGCAATAATTCTACAGAAAACATCTTTAGCCTTATACGCTATCCTTAGACCCATAAACAGGAAGCCAAGATAGAAAACAATCAGTATGGTTCCGCCTATGAAGCCAGTCTCCTCTACATAAATAGAATAAATGTAGTCATTATGAGACTCAGATACATAAGAATACTTTGATCTAGATGAACCAAAACCAACGCCACTTACGCCACCTGAACCAATAGCGTCCTTAGCTCTTGTAACCTGCAAAGCTTCATCTTTCTCTTGATCAGTCATTTCCTCTTCTTCATCACGAGTATAAATACTGAAACGCTTACCTACGTGAGCAAAGTTAGAAGATACCTTATCAACAATCTTATCTCTAGTAGATGGAATGAGCATCAAAGGAATTGCAACTATTAAAATAGCAAGAAGAACAGATCCTACACCGATTACCCAAGATCTCCAGTTAATACCTGAAACCAAGAAACATACACCTGTTACAGCTGTAAGGATAAGGAAGCATGAGAAGTGTGGCTGTACAAGAACGATTGCTGCAGGAACCAAGAATAGTGCAGCTGGAATAATAAACTCAAAGAAAGCATAGTGGAAAGCTGCATACTTAGGATTCTTTGGCTTGAGCTTACCAGCTTCTTTTCTCTGAACAATCCAGTATCTATAGATAGCAAAAGCGATAATGATACCGATCTTAAATACCTCAGAAGTCTGGAACTCAGTACCTGCCAATCTAATCCATCTTCTAGCACCCTGACGCTCGATACCAATTACAGAAGTAGCTGCAATAAGCGCAAAACTCACGCCATATGCCAAGTACATAAATATTCTATTCTTAAAAATATCAATAGGTATAAAGTTCAAAACAATAGCAAGAAAAATACCAAAGATTGAGAACTTCAACTGTGACATTACGAAGTAAGCAGAAGAAGTAAACTCTGAGTTAATGTAACCTACAGGAGCTGATACTGAATACAAAATAACGAGACCCATAGCTACAATAAAGAACATAAACAAAATGAGTGGGATATTTGATCTCCATGCTGTATTACGGAATTCAAATCTAGAAGTCACATGACCCTTTGGAGCATTAGCAGCTGCAGCAGCGCCATTAGCTACTGGCTTAGCACCCTCTCTCTCAAGTGATGAAACAACAGCCTTATCAGCAGGATTATTAATTGGAGAAACAACACCAGGATTGTTAGCTCTATTATTAGGTTTATTATCTCTGCCACTCATCTTTGTCATTTTAATTCACTTCCTCGTATATCCTTTGCGCAAGCTTTTGGAAACCAAATGCATTTGATGCTTTGAAAAGAACTACATCGTCCTTCTCAAGATAAGATTTAAGACTAGTCTCAAGACTAGCTAAATCATCAAACACTTCATAATTGTGATTGTTACCTGACGCCTCCAAGCCTTTTATGAAAGACTTAGCATCATCACCCATAACAAAAAACTTATCAATACTATATTTACTAGCGAACTCACCAACACGTTCGTGAAGCATAGGTGAATAATCGCCAAGCTCTAACATGCCGCCGATAACTGCAACCTTACGGCGTGTTTTCGCGATAATCTCAAGATTAGCAAATGCGAGTTCCATTGATTCTGGAGCTGCATTATATGCATCATCGATAACCGTGATCTTAGAATTATTCTTTACTAGTCCACGGCCAGCCATTGCTACATATGAAGCTACACCATCACGAGCTGCATTGAAATCACCGTTAAGAATAGCTGCACACACAAATGCAAAAATAGCATTTCTTACGTGATGAACACCGTGTGCTTTAACAAGAATATCTTGAATATCAATGCATCTATCAGGGAAAGTAACCTTAATATCAAACTTAGTACCTTCGTCTGTGATATCGACATTCATAGCCTTTACACTAACACCAAATCTATTAGATACTGGCTCACTCTCAACATTAGCTGAAGCAATAACATGAGCATATGAAGCATTTTCTCTAATATAATCTGTAAGAAGCTTGTCATCACCATTAATTGCAATAACTCCACCTGGAACAAGTCCTTCCAAGATCTCACACTTAGCTAGGAGAATCTCATTCTGTGAACCTAATCGCTCAATATGGCAGAAGCCAACGTTAGTAATTACAGCGATGTCAGGACAAGCAATATTTGTGAGATAAGATATCTCGCCACGTAGTCTCATACCCATCTCAACAATGAGAACTTCTGTATCCATTGGAGCAGAAAGAATAGTCATTGGAAGACCAATATCGTTATTGAGATTAGCCTTTGTTGAATATACTTTCAAAGATGCTGAAAGACCTGCTGCAATCATCTCTCTAGTAGAAGTCTTACCTACCGAACCAGTTACAGCGATAACCTTAGTACCGTTCTGAGCGAGCTTGAATCTATAGTTCTTAGCGAGCTGTCCAAGCGCTACTCTTGTATCTTCAACAAGTACAGCAAGACAAGTTGTTGGCAAGAAACTAGCATCACTTACAAGAAGAACTGATGCACCCTTCTCAAGCGCCATAGCACAGAAAGAATGTCCATCAAAGTTTTCTCCAACAAGAGCTACATATAATTCACCTGGATTAATTGTTCGTGTATCTTTTGATACACCAGAAACATAAACTGTTCCATCCATTTTGCAGTCAGAACCAATAATCAACTGTCCATTAACTGCTGACACAATCTCATCTAATGAGAACATCTGCTTCACAAAGACACCTCCAAATCAGCGATAACCTTAGAAGCAACCTCAAAATCGTCAAAATGTGTCTTTACTCCATTGATTTCCTGATAGTCCTCGTGTCCCTTACCAGCGATAAGAACGAGATCACCAGGCTTTGCTAAATGAATAGCTTTGCTAATCGCCTTTTCTCTATTATCTTCAATTTCATATTTGCCATCTGTCTCACTAATACCGATAACAATCTGGCTGATAATAAAGCCAGGCTCTTCAGTACGTGGGTTATCAGATGTAATAACTGTATAGTCAGAATACTTACCTGCTACTCTGCCCATACCAAAACGTCTCTCATGAGATCTATCTCCGCCACAGCCAAATACTGTGATAATTCTGCCATCTACATATGGTCTCATTGCTTCGAGAACACTCTGGAGGCTAGCCTCATTGTGAGCGTAATCTACAAGACATGAGATGCCCAATTTATTAGTTACAGACTGAACTCTTCCAGGAACACTTGTCTTTTCCAAAGACTTCTTAACAATATCGAATGATACTCCAAGGATACCAGCTACAGAGATTGCAAGAAGTGCATTATAGACATTGAACTCACCCTGCATCGCAACAGATACTTCACCTTCATACCATGGGCTCTTAAGCATGAACTTAGAACCAGCATTACCGTTAACAACTGCACGCTGAATATCGCTAGCACATACATCACTAGAAGCTGAAAAACCGTATGTAATAACCTTACATCCAGAATTAGTAGCAGAAGCATATACACGATCTGCTTCATTGCAATCACTATTAACAACTGCATACTCAGAAACATCGAAAATCATCATCTTACACTTAAAGTAATCTTCCATATCTGGATGATCATTTGGACCAATGTGATCTTCAAAGAAATTAGTGAAGCAAGATACTTTGTAGTTGATTCCATGAACTCTCTTCTGCTTCAAACCGTGAGAAGAAACCTCCATAACGCACGCTTTTGTATCGCACTTATCCATCTCATCGATTGTATTGTAAAGAGCAGCCATAGGAAGTGTAGTATTAGTAGTCTCTCTCTTTTCACCGTTAACGTAATTACAAACAGTTCCAAGAAGACCACTCTTAATACCAGCATTCTTAAGAATGTCATAGATCATGAATGTAGCAGTAGTCTTACCCTTAGTTCCTGTTACACCAATGAAATCGATATTCTTCTGTGGCTCACCTAATGACTTAGCATATAATTCTGCACTAATAGCGCTGTTGTCATCACACGCAATGATAGTTGCAGAAGAACCAGCTAAGCTAACTAATTCCTCGCGAGTAAGTAAAGTGTTGTTCTTATCAACAACGATACAAGAAGCACCGTTATCGATTGCGCTCTTTACATACTTATGTCCGTCGTTATTAATACCAATAACAGCAACAAACAAGTCACCATTTTTAACAGCTTTAGAATTAGTAGTAACAGCATTTACTGATACATCCAAACTACCGCAAAGTAATTCGTAATCAATAGAACCAAGTAACTCAGTCAATTTAAATGCCATAACTTCTCCTCCCATAATTCTAAAATAATCATTATTTATTATAATATAAAAAGCGCGTATCTCTTTATGTATAACCTATCAACCTTCAGTAGGTGTTTCCTCATCATTTTCTACAACACCACTAAATCCGTCCTCATTTCCAATTACATCTACTGGATCTGGAGTTGGAGTAGGAGCAATAACTACATCATTTGACAATTTAACTGTGATAATCTCACCAGCTAGAACTGACTCACCAAAATCAACAGACTGCTCAACACATACACCTGTAACGTCACCTTCAATGTTACAGTTAAGGTTCATATCCTTAAGGGCCTGCATACACTCAACAGCATTTTTACCTGTAAGGTTAGGAACTGTTGTTCGTAGCATATCTTCATCTGTTGTTCCTTCTGGATACATGATAACAACACCTGTGCTATACAAAGTTGCATCGATGCCAGGATATGTAAAACTTACTGGTGTATCAGCTGTCATCTCTGGAGTTCCATAGATTGTAGAAATACCATTAGCACCAATCTTAGAACTTGCATTAGCTGCACTCATTCCAGATACCTGCTGAACATAGTACTTGATTGTCATCTTGTCATACTCATCAACTGTAAAGAGTCTAGGAACACCCATATATGTCAATGTACCTTCAACAACTCGCGCTGCTGTTGATGCTGCAGCAGATGAACCTACTGATCTATCAGCTGGCTTGTTAAGAACTACAAGAACAGCGATCTGTGGATTATATGAAGGCGCATAACAAGAGAATGACAATACGTGCATACCCTTCTCTTCACCCGTCTCAATTGTTGATGTTGATGTCTTACCAGCTACTGAATAACCTGCTACCTGACCAGCAGAACCAGTACCGTCTTTAACTACCTTCTCCATCATGTTTCTTACACGAGCACATGTATCTTCGGAGAATACTGTTCTAATAACTTCTGGCTCAATCTCATCAACAATGTTTCCGTCAGAGTCAGTAATATACTTAACAACGTGTGGAACCATAAGGTCACCACCATTGATCATTGCACAATAAGAATTAAGGAGCTGAATAGGTGTTACAGTAGCAGACTCACCGAATGACAAACAAGCCATATCAATGTTAGTTGGCTGTGTATGGAAGATACCAACACCTTCAGCAGGAAGATCAATTCCAGTACGCTCATAGAAGCCAAACATATGAACATACTCGTAATACTTAGTTACACCAATTCTGTAAGACAACTGAACAAATATTGGGTTACATGAATTTTGGAAAGCTTCTACAAGGTTCTCGTAATCATGGTTGTAATTAAGAGACTTCTGCATCCAACAAGAGATTGTATCGATATCAGATACCTTGATAGGAGCATCAGAGAACATCTCATCCTCGTATGTAAGGTTCTCTTCAAGAGCAATAGCTGTTGTGAGCGCCTTAAATGTTGAACCAGGCTCGTAAGTATCTGAGATACATCTATTTCTCCATACACTACTATAGAGATAGTTGTTTCTTGATTCCTCATCCATTGCCTTCCATACGCTCTCATCCATACCATATGGTGCGCCATATGGATCATTAAGATCGTAGTCAGGCATCGATACCATAGCAAGTACTGCACCAGTATTTGGATTCATAACGATACAGCATACACCCTCTTTAGGTGCGTACTTATCGTATGCACTCTTACAAGCATCTTCCGCTATCTTCTGAATATTAACATCAATATTTAGAACAAGGTTATTACCATTAACAGGATCAATAATAGTTGGAGCTGAGTATGGCAATACACCTTCTGTCTTAGCATCTACCTCAGCATATCTATAACCATCTGTACCAGATAATACTGAATTGTAATAAGCCTCAAGTCCGTATACACCATTAAGTGAACCCTGGTTCTGAGCATAACCGATAACCTGAGAAGCGAACTCACCATAGTTATAGTAACGCTGTGGACAAGCTCTGAATGAGATACCACCAACTGAATGTTCACTTAGCCAAGAACTAAGTATTTCCTTATTCTCTGCAGATACATTTCTACACAAGTCGAAACCACCTACATCAAAGAGTGGATCATTTGTATCCTTTGGATCAACCATGATACAAGTCTCCATCTTATCTCTTGGAATACCGAGAACAGCTACAAACTCATCAATAATCTGGTCCTGTGATACGAGCTTATCCTCCTTAGCTGAACTATAGAAATTCTTAGGAGTACACTGAATAATATAGTCATATGTATTAGATGCCAACGCATATCCATTAGCATCATAAATAATACCTCGCTCAGCAGGATATGTAAGGAACTTCCACTGTGTTTCCGCTGATGCCTTAGCATGAGCTTCATGTTCAATGATAGTGATAACATATAGCTGATTCACAAGAAATAGCGCGAACAAAGTCAGCGCTATACCACTAAGTATCACCCATATTTTCGATGATTTCTCATTAAAATTGCCTGATTTCATAATCCGTCCGTCCCTAATTAATTTGCAGCGTCAACTCTGTGATAATAATTCTTCAAATTTTCCTGAGCGGCATTAAGTGCATCATCATCAATTCCATTAGAATCATATGAAGCAACAGTAATAAGTCTATCATTACTCTGCATAGGAACATTAACTACCTGATTACCATTTGGATCCTGCATACCAAGAGCCATAGCCTGTGCTCGGATGCTATCCATATCTGTTACATTATCTGAATTACCCTTAGCATCAAGGATTTCCTTCTTAAGTTCTGTAATCTCATCCTTAAGGTCTGAATTATCACGGCTAATCTCTGACAACTGAGCCTGTGGATAAAGAGTAATAGCCATTACAAGTCCTGCTGCAACAATAGCGATTACTGTAAAAATTGTCTGAACTGCTCTTGAACGATTCTTCTTTGCAAGCTTCTTAACACGCTCCTTATTTGCAGCTGATGTAGTTGTCTTGTGGCTGTTATTAAAGCTCTTTGTATTAACAGATACAACGTCTGGTGATACATATTCAGAATCAACCATGCTCATTGTTGTTCCATTATAGTGATACTCTTTTGTAGTCTCTGCAAGAATTGCCTCTACATCGAGTTCTGTCTCAGAATCAAGATACATATTTACGTCATAGATTTTGCTTTTTCTATCTTCTACCATTTTGATACCCTCTATTATTAATTCTGTTCTATTCTTTCAAATACTCTCAACTTGCAACAATGTGCTCGTGAGTTAGCTTTAATCTCTTCGTCACTCGCGATTATTGGTTTATTCGTAATCACCTTACCCAAACTAACTTTTCCACATACACAAACTGGAAACTCTCTTGGACAAGTACAAGGAGAAGCGTGCTCTTTATACATTTCTTTTACAATTCGATCTTCCAATGAATGAAATGAAATGACTGCCATTCGTCCGCCGTCTCTAAGTAGCTTAGGACCTACATCAAGAAGTTCTTGAACTGAATCTAATTCGTGATTAACTTCTATACGAATAGCTTGAAAACATCTTCTAGCTGGATGCTGGTCTTCGTTTCTAGCTTTACCAGGAACATAAGATGCAATCTTATTTGCTAACTGAACTGTTCTAGTGAATGGTTCACTGTTTCTATCTCTTACAATTCCACTAGCAATTCTTCCTGCGAACTTTTCTTCGCCATATAATCGGAAAATTCTAACCAAGTCCTTCTCGTCATATGAATTGACAACAACTGCTGCACTAAGTGGCTGTGTTGAATCCATTCTCATATCAAGAGGTCCATCCTTGGCATAAGAGAAGCCTCGCTCATCTGTATCAATCTGATGTGAGGAAACACCTAAATCAGCAAGAATTCCATCAACTTTCTCGATACCCATCTCATCAAGGACTGCCTTAATACCAGAGAAATCAGACTTAACAATTCTCCAATCTTTGTCTGGGTGATTAGCACTTTTAGCTCTACATGTAGCAAGAGCTTCGTCGTCTTTATCAAGAGAAATGAGAATTCCTTTGCTAGATAACTTATTAAGAATACCCTGGCTATGACCACCGCCACCTGCAGTACAGTCAACATAAATGCCATCAGGTTTAATATTCAAAGCATCTATTGTCTCATTAAATAAAACTGGGATATGTTCGAAATCAGAGCAACTTGACATAATACTTACCACCCAAGTGGTTAAGTGCGTCATAGTCAACTTCAATACTATCGAAGAACTTCTTAGTACAGATTTCTAACTTGTTTCTCATACTTCTTACACAGATTTCATCACCTGGCTTAGCATCAATTCGTTCCCACAACTCACTAGTGAGTGAGATACGTCCCTGATTATCAACCTTAACTTCTAAGGCTTCACCGAGGATCCAACGCTCCATAATTCTGAATTCAGGTTCAGATGAATTCATCTCTGCAAACTGTTCTTCAATTTTCTCGAAAGTCTCTGCTGTGTACACACATAGATATCCGCGATCAAGACTTACAGTCACGACCAAATCACCACCAAACTTCTCTTTGAACTTTGATGGTAGAAAAAATCTGCCTTTTGCATCAATTTTCTTGATATCTCTTGCCACTCGATACTCCTGTTTTTATTTTTTGAGGTTCCGGGACTTCCCTTTTCCTCCATTTAAGAGCAATTTTCTGCCCTTTTTCACCACACATATGTATTTTATAACTACTTCCCCCTATTTACAAGGAAATACACAAAAAATTTTTAATATTTTTGTAATATTTCGTAACAATAAAAAGCGGAGTGTTTTCGAGAGCTCCACAACCAATGCAAATTGCCTATTTTAGGTTCATTTGGGTGTTTTCGAGCACACAAAAAGACCTTCAAAGAGATCTAAATTCAATCTCTAAGAAGGTCTTCAAGTGGTATATAAGTTATATCTATTACATTATCAATCTTCAGCCTCATCCTGGGCCTCTGACACATGAACTCCAGTCGGACTAACAACGACTTCTTCATCACCTGTAGTTACGAAAACGCCATCTGGTCCAATTCGAACCGAATTATTATCATCCTTATAGTTAACGTAATCATCATTGCCTGTAACTTCGACAATTCGCTCCTTAACAGAGCCAAAGAATGCTTTAATCTTTCCTGG
This sequence comes from Clostridia bacterium, assembly GCA_024403735.1. Taxonomy (GTDB): domain Bacteria; phylum Bacillota; class Clostridia; order Saccharofermentanales; family Saccharofermentanaceae; genus Saccharofermentans. Next base: position 23,679 of record JAKSRG010000004.1, on the reverse strand, counting down.
ACCGCCATCATCTTTAAATGCTTTGGCACCAGTAGCAAGGAAAAGCACGAAGAAAAGGAGGCAGAAAATTATGGAACTAACGCCAGTAATTATTGCAACAATATCAAGTTTTTTCATATCATTACCCTCCTTAGAAACCCTTTACCCAAAGCTTACGGTTCCATTTTAAATATGAACTCAAAGCTTTGATTAAAAGTCTAATACCAAAATATGCGAGAACGAGGATTACAAGCAATCCAAAGAACGAAGAAATCTGGAACATAACCGCTGGAGTTATATAAACACCAAGATCGCTAATCATAGTCCATCTTGCAATAAAGAAAATGAGATTGCTTACAAAAGCATATACCAATGCAATATCTATTGCAGCCCACCATAAACCAATTGGAGCACCTACAAACACATTAAACAGAATAACAAAAACACGTGCGCCTTTTGGAGCTGGCTTCTTCTCTGAATTCTCACGAAGAACTGCTGGTAGCTTATTAGGAGTGATATTGATATATGACTTAGCCAATTCGTGAACATCACCTAATTCAACAGCAATCTGATCTTCTGTCTTACCTCTCTCGATAGCTGTATCGAAATGCGAACCAATCTCATCAATAATATCCTGAACCTCGCCATATGGCATACAACTCAGGTCTGTGCTCAATAATTTCAAATACTCAGCCTTTGTCATTATCTATCCCCTCCTATAATCCCTCTAACAACTTCATTGAAGCTATTCCAGTCATCAATATATTCCTTCAACAAATCAAGTCCTTTATCCGTAAGATGATAATACTTACGTGGAGGACCATTCTGAGATTCTTTAAGATATGTAGTTACCAATCCATCAGATGCGAGCTTACGAAGTATTGGATACACCGTCCCATCAGCAAGAAGTATCTTACTTGATAAAGTATCTGCGATATCGTAGCCATAACTATCACCGTCACGAAGCATCGCGAGGACACACATATCCAGAACACCTTTCTTGAACTGAATGTTCATTTCTATCCCTCCATTCGACTAATCAACTTTTAACAATACTGAATATAGCACACTACTGAATAATGTACAATAGTGTTTTCGATTAGGTCTCGAAAACAAAATGAAGCTGCCTCGAAAAAACAAGACAGCCTCCGAATAAGTAGTTTAATTGAGTTTTGAACTTACAATCTTCAAATAAGCATTAGATGTAATCTTATAAACGATTGTGTAGAACACTGCGAATACAACAAAGCTGATTAACGTTGTTGTTGCAAAGAACAATGTGTTCTTGAGATTAAAGAGTGCGAGCAGTTTTCTAATCATTGGGAACGCAAATGCAATATGCATGAATGCACCAACTAATGGAAGGAAGAATACTGTTAGAAGCTGCGAATTAATTCCCTTCTTAATCTCTTGCTGTGTCATTCCTACTTTACGCATAATCTCAAATCTACCCTGATCCTCATATCCTTCTGAGATCTGCTTATAGTAAATAATGAGTACTGATGCCAAAGTAAATACAATGCTCAATACAATTCCAAGATAGAACAATCCTCCGAATGATGAGAAGAAATCATCTCTAGATATAGTTCTTGATTCAATATTGCATGTACGGAAGAAATCATTTAAACCTTCATTTTGAGCAATCTTCTCTGCAATCTCAACTTCCTTATCAGTACCACCAGCTAAATCAAAGAAATATGTATAGAACTGATCTGCAAGACCATATCCATCATCAGTTTTCAAATCACATAAGCTTTCAACAATACCTTCATTACTTACTACAAGGAAAATTGGTCTTGTAACAGTTGCAGAATTGAGCATGCCAATAACAAGAGGCTCCTTATCAAGTTCCCTAACAACCTTGAACTCCTGATTAAGTTCAACAAAATTGATTGTATTTGAAATCTTTGTATCCTGTGAATATACGAAGCAGTCATTTCCAGATAATGTCTCATTAGCATTATTAATCCTGTTATATTCATCAACCGTGATAATCAAAAACTCACATACACTATCAAAGGATACGTTACCTACACCGCCCATTGAACTTGGATCAAGATATACAGCATCATTCTTATATGCACCATAAGTATCAATTGAGCTATATCTGATAGGATTAACTGGAGTTTCACCAGCCTCCACTACAATACCATTGATATAGTCTGTGATTTCTTCATCAGATGTCTCACAAGAAACCTTAATAGAATTAATATTTATCTGTCTTGGATTTCTTGTCATCAACAAATCTTCTTCACCAAAGAATAGACAAGAAGTTGTAGAAATCATTACAAGTACCATAGTTGAAAGAATACAGATTGATGCAAGACCTGCACCATTTCTTCTCATTCTATATAGCATAGAAGATACAGAAACATAATGATTAGCCTTGTAATAATAGTTCTTATTATTCTTAAGAATTCGACAGATTACTACTGATCCAAATATCATTATGAGATATGTAGCCACAATAACAAGAAGAACTGCTATGAAGAAATATGCAACTGCAGAAATAGCATTACTAACACTTACAGCCAAGAAGTAAGCAATTCCAAGGATTACAAAGCCCAATATTCCTACAGCCCAATTAGCCTTAGGTGGCTTCTCACCTACATTCTCACTTCTCAAAAGATTAATCGCACTAGAGAAACCTACCTGTCTTAATGAGTTCAACAAAAGAAGTACAAAGATAATAAAGAAGATAACACTTACAGTACCAACTACATTTAAAGGAATTGAGAATGTAAGATCTGCTTCTGCCTTAGTAAGTCTAAGAAGACCAAGTTCGGCGAACTTTGAGAAAGCGATACCGAGCAAACATCCAATAACTGTAGAAGCAAGATACACGATTAATGTCTCCCACATTACTACGATACCAATATGACGCTTACCCATTCCCAAAATATTGAATAGACCAAATTCCTTCCTTCTCTTCTTCATAAGAAAGCTATTAGAATAAAAAAGGAAGAAAAGCGCGAACAATCCAATAACAAACTTACCTAGTGACATAAATACAGACAAAAGATCTCCGCCTGACATCTTAGCAACTGCCTCATTAACACTAAGGAACATAATGATATATTCCATCATAACCATAAAAATAGCAGTAAGAATATATGGAAAATATAATCTTCTATTCTTAGATATTCCCTCAAGCGCTAGCTTAGGATAAAAACCTAGTCTCATTTGTTATCACCACCAGTCACAACTACAGTAAGTGTTGATGAGATATCCTGATAGAACTGTTCTGAAGTCTTATTACCTCTATAAAGCTGATGGAAAACTTCTCCATCCTTAATAAACAAAACTCTCTTTGCAGTACTAGCCGCCTTAACAGAGTGAGTAACCATAAGAATTGTCTGACCAGTCTGATTAACATCAGCAAAAAGCTTAAGAAGCTCATCTGAAGCCTTTGAATCAAGAGCTCCAGTTGGCTCATCTGCAAGAATAATTCTAGGATTTGTAATAAGCGCTCTCGCTACTGCAGCACGTTGCTTCTGACCACCAGAAACTTCATATGGATACTTCTTAAGTATTTCAAGAATTCCAAGTTTTGCAGCGATTGGCTTAAGTCTCTTATTCATCTCTTCATACTTTACACCAGCAAGCACGAGTGGAAGATAAATATTATCCTCGATTGAAAATGTATCTAGAAGATTGAAATCCTGGAATACAAAACCCAAATTATCTCTTCTGAACTCTGCAATTTTTGCTTCCTTAATCTTGCTTAAATCTTTATCTTCAAGCTTAATTACACCACTAGTTGGCTTATCAAGAGCTGCGAGAATATTAAGGAGAGTTGTCTTACCTGAACCAGACTCACCCATAATTGCAACATACTCGCCTTCTTCAACTTCAAAATTCACATTCTTAAGAGCTTCTACTTTATTTCCGCCAAATCTTGTTGAGTAAACTTTCTTAACTCCATTAACTGTCAAAAGACTCATATAATCTACCTCCGATTTACTATGTCCCAATGATAACAAACGAGATTTGCTAGAAACATCGAAACTACTTACAAAACAAATGTAACTTCTTACAAAACTGTAAGAAGTTACTCATGAACAATATTCTTCTCAAGAAATTCTAGATAAACCTTAGTTCCCTGACCAACAATCGAATCTATGCTTATCTTTATACCAAGTTTCTTACATATCTGACCGCATAGATATAATCCTAGGCCAGATGCTGATTTATTAACTCTTCCATTAATTCCCGTATAACCCTTATCGAAAACACGCGGAATATCCTGAGCTTCAATTCCCATTCCAGTATCTTCAATACACAGAGTGTTTTCTGAACTCATATAGATACTTATCGATCCAGAAGATGTGTACTTTAATGCATTGGACAAAATCTGTTCAATTACAAAAGAGAGCCATTTCTCATCTGTAGTGACTGTTTTCGAGATGGTCGAAAGATTAATACCTAACTTACGGCTGATAAAATCCTGACGATATCTCTTGATGGATGACTTAACAACAAAATCCAAATCAATCGTCTTGAACACATAATCAGAATAATCTGAATCGAGACGCAAATATGTGAGTACCATCTCAACATACTGCTCTACACGATTGAGTTCAGATGCTACTAATCTCGCAAATGATGAATCCTCGTTCTGGAGATTAACCCTTATAGAAGCAATCGGTGTCTTAATCTGGTGAGCCCAAGTAGTGAAATAATCCACCATATCGTTAAACGCAATATCGTTAGTAGATTGTTTACTAGCTAATTCAGTTGTTAGATTATTGATCAATTCAATATAAGGTTCATCAACACCTTCAGCCAAAAGCGGAATATCCTCTATCTCATAGAGCATTGTATCAATTATGTTGTTAAGCTGATCTTTCTTACGCTTGAGGTTATATGCGTCCCAACACATATAAATCAAACCAATCAGCATACAAAGAAACAAAGGATAACCAACATACTGAAATGGAAAATTATATAGCACTGCACTTAAAACAAAGAGCAGACCAAATATGACAAAGAGAATTATAGACTTTCTTCTAGCCTTCAAATAATCAACTATAAAACTCATTTATGCACCTATAATGTAACCCTGACCAAACTTTGTCTGGATGAATCCTTCAAGTCCAGCAGCCTCGAGTTTTTTACGAAGTCGATTAACATTTACAGTAAGTGTATTGTCGTCGATAAAGCAATCTGTCTCCCAAAGTTTATCAGTGAGCTTTTCTCTAGATACAATCTTCCCCTTATTCTCCATAAGGCAAAGAAGAATTCTATACTCATTCTTTGATAAATCAATCTTCTGATCATTATATGTCAAAGTGCCATCGCCAGTGTTAAGGATAGCACCCATATGTTCAATAACAGGATTACTCTCAGCAAAATCATAAGTTCTTCTAAGGAGCGCCTGAACCTTAGCCATTAAAACATTACCGTCAAAAGGCTTAGCAATAAAATCATCAGCACCCATAGTCATTGCCATAACCATATTCATGTTATCAGCAGCTGAAGACAAGAAAATAATTGGCACCTTAGATACTTTACGAATCTCTGTACACCAATGAAATCCATTATGAAATGGCAATGTAATATCAAGCAAAACCATATGTGGCTGAGTATTAACAAAGTCATCCATTATGTTATTAAAATTAGTCGCAATAGTTACTTCGATATTCCAAAACCCAGCCTGAGATTTAATTCCCTCTGCAATTCCAATATCGTCTTCTACAATCAAAATTTTATACATTTCAATATCTTCCCTTTTTCCCTTACTATGTAATCTTACGATCCATAGAAATATTCAAAATTATACCAAACGATATATAGTTAACCATCATCGCGGTTCCACCAAGACTAATAAATGGAAGTGGAATACCTGTGATAGGTAATAAGCCAACAGCCATACCCATATTCTCAATAAAGTGGAATGCGAACGCACTTGTTAATCCGATGATGATATATGAATAAGACTTACGCTTAGATCTAGCAGCAACATAAATACATCTACACAAAAAGAAGAACGCCAAAATAATAACAGCTGTTGTTCCAATAAATCCCAAATGCTCAGATACTGCGGCATAGATAAAGTCAGATTCCTTAACAGGAACTTTTACGAACACTCCAGTATTGTTACCAGACAGACCTCCCGAAGCAATCGCAGCCTTAGACTGAACTAGGTTAAACTCCGCCTTAGGGTCAGTACCTTCGAATACAAGTGACAAAATACGTTTCTTCTGATATGCCTCAAGATAGAAAGTCCATACGAAAGGCACTCCTCCAACAATTGCAGCTGATAGTGCCAAAAGGAAGTATCTATACTTAACACCCCATACAAAGAGGATACATACAAATGAAAAGATAATAACCATGCATGTACCAAAGTCAGGCTGTGCAAGAATAAGAAGTACTGGTGGACCATAGATACCAGCAATCAATGCTAATCCCTTAAGAGGACTAATTTCCTTCTCACTCATTCGCTCGAAAACATCCGCAACAACCATTACGAGACCAATCTTAGCAAGCTCAGAAGGTTGGAAGTTACCGATAACAGGAAGATTAAGCCAAGAGTCAGCACCCCACTGATCCTCAAGAGTAAAACCATCAATTGGTACGAGTATCAGCAAAAACAGCGCGACTGCATAAATAATCCATCCAACCAATTTAAGGAAGTGCGTATCAAGAAGACAGATTACAAGTGTAATAACAAGGCCTAATCCAGCAGCCATAATCTGTCTATAAAGGTTATTAGGATAATCTGCATAACCAGATGACAAAACCCTACTAAGTACATAAAGGCCAATAACTGTAAGCAAGAAAATAGGAACGATAAGATAGTAATCTACCGTTCTTAAATAGTTGTTATTTCTTAATCTAACAATACCCGATTTCTGCTTACCCATTACGTATAACTATTACTCTTTCTTTGAATTATCTTCAGAAGCTTCTTCTGTAGCTTCAGTATTCTCTTCTTTATTTGTATCTTCTTCAGTAGAAGCATCATCAGCTACTTCAGAAGTCTCCTGCTTCTCATCAGTTGTAGAACTATCAGAAGCATCATTCTTTTCCTCTTCTACTTCTACGAACAACTTAGAATTATTAAGGAATTTCTCAGGAATATACTGTCTCTTAATGTTCTTCATATGAGCAACACAGATATATAGAATTCCTACAACTACGAGGATCAATGAAAGAAGCTGAGAAGTTCTAATTCCAGTATTACCTAAGTAAAGTGAATCTGTTCTTAATCCTTCAATTAAAAATCTCGCAAAACCATAACCGATGAAGTAACCACATACAGTCTCCCAGTCATGCTTACTCTTCTTTCTAACCTGAAGTAAAACAAAGAACAATACAATGTTAAAAAGTGACTCGTATAAGAATGTTGGGTGAACTGGCATTGTAGAATCTAATTCAGGACAATTAGATGCCAAATATGAAACTACCTTATCACTAGTCATACCCCAAGGAAGTGTTGTTGTTGTACCAAACGCTTCCTGATTAAAGAAGTTACCCCAACGACCAATTGCCTGACCTAATGGGAAATATGGAATAGCAAAATCCAGGCACGCTGCCATAGGGATTTTACGTATCTTACACATAACGAATACAGCAAGGAACGCTCCAATTACACCGCCATAAATAGCAAGTCCACCAGAACGAGTATCAATAATTCTTCTGAAATCTACTTTGTAGTAATCCCACTCACAGAATACATAATATAGTCTCGCACCAACAATCGCAGTAGGAAGCGCAGCCAAAATTAAATCAGCTATCAAATCCTGAGAGAACTTATTAGCCTTACAATGCTTCATACCAAGAGTTACGCACAAAGCAATACCCAAAGCAATGATGATGCCGTACCAGTACACATCAATACCAAAGATACTGAATGCGATACTATTAATATTCATAGTTATTCCTAGACCAGGAAAACTTACTTCTGTACTCATATCTTTCTCCTAACTTACGCCAAAGCAATACCAACTAATTTTAACATCAATACAGCATTCTTTAATCAGTAATTTCAATATTCCACATTTTCGCCACTAGTTGCTTATCGTAATCAACCTGGGCTTTAAGTTCCGAACTGCTCGAAAACTTTTTCTCGTCTCTTATAAACTCAACAAGAACAACTTCAGCATAGCGTCCATACAAGTCTTCACACAAATCATAGATGTAAGTCTCACAATTAACGCTATTTGTATTCTCCACTGTTGGTCTCATACCAACATTCGATATAGAAGGATATTCCTTACCATCGATAATTGCGATACTTCTATATACGCCTAATCTACATACATACTTATCAGAAGGAAATCTCTGATTAATAGTAGGAAAACCTAATGTTCGACCTAACTTCTTACCAACAAGAATCTCGCCTTTAACAGAATACTTAACTCCGCCTAGAAGTTCAGTCACAAGCTTCATATCACCTTCATCAAGTGCATTCCTAATCCAAGTAGAAGATATACGTCTATCATATTTTCTTATATCAGGGACAACATATAGCTCCACATCATCAGCCTCAGAAAGAGCAGAAAGATGTTCAATCTTACCTTTACCGCCTCTTCCAAATGTATAGTCTTCACCTGTAAAAAGAGCTACTGCTCCAAATTTATCTATAAGAAACTTATGATAAAAATCTTCTGGGAGCATATTCTTAACATCATCTGTAAATCGAATAACGATAAACTCTTCAACGCCCAATGAAGTTAATACATCGACACGTTCCTCAAGCGAGATGATTGTTTTCGAATCCTTCGTTGGGAAATCAACAAAACTAAGAACTGTGGAAGTAACACCCTTGAGCTTAGAAACTTCGATAACCTTCTCAATAATGTGTCTGTGACCAACATGAATTCCGTCAAAAAAGCCAAGAGCAATTGCTCTAGTATCCTTCTCAATAGCATCTTCAATCGAATTAATAATCGTAAGCTTTGTCTTCATCATGCGAGCATCCTCTCTATTCTCAAGACATGCTTATCGTCCTCGAAACTCTCATACATAACAGCAATTACTTTGTCTTCGTACATAGCTCTGAACAAAGTACCAGGCTCATTACTCTCAAGTTCCTCAGTAAAATACTTCGCATTAAGCTTTTTGCCACACTTAACCATAGAAGCAGCAGTAGCATTAAGCTTAAGCACAGGCATATAATCAACTATCTTCGAAGCATCAAGGATAAAAGAATAATCTTCTCTTGAAGCCATCTCTTCGATCTGCTCCATCGTATAAGTCTTTGATAGATCAAATGGACCTACTTCAATTCTTCTGAGTTCCTTTGCAAAGGCACCAAAGTCCGTAATCTTGCCTACATCATCACAAATAGTTCTGATATAAGTTCCCTTTGAACAATAAACTTCAAAAGACACCTCAATCAAACCATCAACCACACTAATATCAATGATGTCTAGCTTATGAATAGTAACCTTATTAGGCTTAAGTTCAACTTCAATTCCCTTACGAGCGAGTTCATACGCTTTCTGACCATTAATCTTCTTAGCCGAATACTTAGGAGGAGTCTGCATCGTAATATGAGATATTTCCTCAAAGGCATCTCTAATCAACTTGTAATCACTACTAACAAGACTATCAAGAACTTCTCCACTAGGGATATTCTCAGAAACAACTTCGCCCTCAATATCAAGGGTATCAGTCGTTTTACCAAATACAGCCTTACAAAAATATGCCTTATCATATTTATCAGCGTATCTAACAAATCTAAGACCTTTTCCAAAACACACTGGCAGAACCCCTGTCGCGAACGGATCAAGAGTTCCACAATGTCCAACTTTCTTAGTTTGTAGAAGTCTTTTGAATTTAGTATCCGCGCCAAAAGAAGTCATTCCAACGCTTTTATCCAAAAGAATTAGTCCATTAATTTCTTCAAAATTCATTATTATTTAAGTGCTTCAATAGCTTTATTAACAAGCTCATCTCTCATCAATTCAATATCGCCTTCAACAGTACATCCTGCAGCGCGCAAGTGTCCGCCACCATTATACTGAGTAGCAATTGCTACACAATCAAATGGTTCAAGAGATCTGAAGTTAACTCGAATTTTACCATCCGACAACTCTCTCAAAACAATCGCAACAACTACTCCATCCACATCACGAAGCTTAGATACAACCTCACCAATCTGATCGCCATTAGCATTGTATTTATCAAATAATTCTCTAGTTACAGTAATAGACGCTACCTTGCCATCCAAATCAAATCTAGCAGTAGCAGCTGCCGCACTTGATACAAGATACTCTTCCTTGCTCTTCCAATCGAAGAACCAATACATAACAGGGCTAATCTCAGCGCCGAGTTCCATAAGATTAGACGCAGCCTCTAGTGTCTCAGGATTAGTATTTGAATAAGCAAATCTACCTGTATCAGTAACAATTCCTGTTAAGAAGAACTGAGCAGCCTCTTTAGTAATCAAAGACTTACCAGTAAGTTTTTCCAATTCTTGAGAAACATAGAAACAAAGCTCAGAAGCAGATGATGCTTCTGGAACGATAAAGCAATTATCGCCAGTTCCTACTGATGTCTCATGGTGGTCTACTATTACTCTGTTATCGACCTTATCGAAAACAGCACCTACAGCACCCATTCTTCCAGCTTCAGAGCAATCCACTGCAATAACAAGTTCAGCACTTGCTTTCTCAATTGCTTCAGCATCAAGTAATGGCAAAACATACTTATCTAAATTTAAGAATTTCATCTTATCAAGTACTGGCTCACCAATAACTACATAAGAATTAATTCCGAGATTTCTAATCACTTCACAAAGTCCACAAGCTGAACCGATACAATCTCCATCCATACTCTTATGGATAAAGATATACACCTCACCTGTTACTTCATTAAGCTTATTCAAAAGTGTGTTCGCAAGAGTTGTCTTCTTACTATAAATACTATTATTCATCATTTTCTCCACGTGCTTCACGCTTCTTAGCATCTTCACTAACAGTCTTATCAATCAAAGCATTGAGTTTAGCTGCTTCTTCAAGAGTATTATCCAATACAAAGTGAAGTTCTGGAGCAACTCTAAGATTGATATACTTACACATTTCTCTTCTGATGAAGCTTGTAGCATGAATGATAGCTCTCAAAGCTTCATTCTTTGTATGCTCATCACCAAATACAGATACATAACAAGTTGCATGTGTTAGATCTGATGACATTCTTACTTCAACAATTGATGTTAATAATGGAATACGTGGATCTTTTACTTCGTTATTAATAATGTTGGAGAGAACCTTTTGCATCTCATCGCCAACAATCTGTGCTCTATTTCTTCGCATTAATTAAACCTCATTTTATAGTTAAAAGCCGGAAGACAGAAGTCTACATGTAGACTTCTCCTCTGCCCGGCTCCTAAAACTCTAATTATCTAGCTACTTCCTGCATTGTGAATGCTTCGATAACATCACCAATCTTGATGTCGTTATAGTTCTCAATTGAGAGACCGCACTCATAACCAGCATTAACTTCCTTAACAGAATCCTTCATTCTCTGGAGAGAAGCAAGGTGTCCTGTATAAACTACGATATCATCTCTTACGACACGTACATCGCAGTTTCTTGTAATCTTACCATCGAGTACATAAGAACCACCGATAGTACCAACACCAGATACCTTGAAGAGTTCGCGGATTTCAACGTGACCAAGAACAACTTCCTCGTATGTAGGTGCGAGCATACCCTTCATAGCAGCTTCGATATCCTCAATAGCATTATAGATTACGCTATAAAGTCTGATATTTACGCCAGCTTCCTTAGCCTTCTCAGTGATGATTGCATTAGGACGAACATTAAATCCGATAATAATAGCATTTGATACATCAGCAAGAACGATATCTGACTCGTTGATTGCACCAACACCACCGTGGATAACCTTAACACGTACTTCGTCGTTAGTGAGCTTCTCGAGAGACTGGATAACTGCCTCAACAGAACCCTGAACATCAGCCTTAACGATGAGGTTAAGATCCTTAACATCACCAGCTGCGAGTGAAGCTGCGAGTGTATCAAGAGACATTCTTGAAGACTTACGGAGCTGTTCTTCACGGAGCTTAATCTTTCTCTTCTCAACGAGCTGTCTAGCAACCTTATCATCTGTTACTGCATAAAGTGTCTCACCAGCTTCTGGTACTTCAGGAAGACCAAGGATCTCAACTGGAATTGAAGGACCAGCCTTCTTAATCTCAGCACCCTTATCATCGTTCATAGCACGGATATTACCAATCATAGGTCCGCAAACTACTGAATCACCAGCCTTGAGTGTACCTCTCTGAACGAGAACAGTTGCAACAGGTCCTCTTGCCTTATCGAGCTTAGCCTCGATAACTGTACCCTTAGCCTGACGCTTAGGATCAGCCTTAAGTTCCAAGATATCAGCTGTAAGAAGAACCATCTCAAGGAGGTCATCAATACCCTGACCCATCTTAGCACTTACTGGTACCATTACTGTTGAACCACCCCACTCTTCAGGAATGAGTTCATACTGTGTAAGTTCCTGCTTAACCTTCTCTGGGTTAGCACCTGGCTTATCAATCTTGTTGATTGCAACGATAATCTCAGTATTAGCTGCCTTAGCATGGTTAATAGCTTCGATTGTCTGTGGCATTACACCATCGTCTGCTGCAACTACAAGAATTGCAATATCTGTAACCTGAGCACCACGAGCACGCATTGTTGTGAACGCTTCGTGACCTGGAGTATCAAGGAATGTAATCTGACGACCCTTAAGTCTAACTGTATAAGCACCGATGTGCTGTGTGATACCACCAGCCTCGCCTGCTACTACAGATGAAGATCTGATACGGTCAAGAAGTGAAGTCTTACCATGGTCAACGTGACCCATAACTACTACTACAGGTGGACGAGCCTTCAAATCTTCCTCGTTGCCTTCACCCTCGTCAAAGAGGATTTCTTCTTCAGTTACTTCTGTAATAGCTGTTGCATTAATACCAAATGCATCAGCGAGAAGACAAGCTGTGTCAAAATCAAGTTCCTGGTTAAGTGTAGCCATAATACCGAGCTTCATGAGCTCCATGATTACATCACCGCTCTTCTTACCGATACCCTCAGCAAACTCCTTAACAGTAATGAAAGGTGGAAGCTGAATATCTGTAATAGCCTTAGCTACAGGAGCTGGAGCAGATGACTTAGCCATCTTCTTCTTTCTCTTTGAACCATATGAGTAGCTATCATAATCATCATTCAAAGCATCTGAACCATGTCCACGATAGTTGTTCACATCATTCATATTGCGAGAACGCTTATCATTCTGATTACCAGCTCTACCGTTCTCACGCTTGTTATCAGTATTTTCTGTTCTCTTCTTATCGAAAGCATTTCTCTCAGCAAAGTTTGCTCTGCTCTTCTTACCTTCTTCAATTGGAGTTTCAGCCTTTGGCTTAGTAGCCTTTCTAGGCATTGGACGCTTCTCGCCATCCTCATCCTTATCCTTCATGAAACCGCCGCCATTATTGCCGCCGTTTCTATTACCCTGGTATCCACCACCCTGGTATCCACCATTAGGTCTCTGGCCACCCTGACGTCTGTCACCGCCCTGACCATTTCTATCAGGTCTACCGTCTCTGTCGCCTCTTGGGCCACGATCATTTCTATCGCCACGTGGACCATTGAAATTTCTAGGTCCATCACCATTTCTCTGGAATCTTTCCTTAGGCTCAAAAGTAGTATGTGTACGCTTTGTAGCACCATTACTATCTGGCATAGCGATAACAGCAGAAGATACTCGGCTCTTCTTCTGTTCTGGAGCTGAATCCTTTGGAACTGATACTACAGCTGATGAAAGAGTTGTTTCTTTCTTAGGTGCAACTTCCTTCTTAGGAGCAACTGGCTTTTCAGCCTTTGGAGCTTCTTCTTTCTTTGGAGCTGCAGCTGGCTTCTCAACCTGTGCCTTAACTGGCTCAGCCTTAGGTGCTTCTTCAACTTTCTTAGGAGCTACTGCTTCAGCAACCGCTGGAGCTTCACCCTCTGAATCAACTTTCTTTTTACGAACACGACGAACTTTAAGTTCCTTATTACCAGAAACACCACTCATGCTTAGCTGTGGCTTCTTGTTTTCATTATCACTCATTAGTTCTGTTCCTCCTTGTTATCAAACCTATCAAGCATTATTTCAAGTTTCTTAGCAAAACCATCATCTGTTAATCCGACTAATGCTCGATCTGGTTTGCCAATTGCATTTCCTAAACTTTCCTTATCTGCAAATCTGTATGCAGGTATTTCCTTATCAAACTTAGCGACTGTACTCAAAAATTTGTCCAAAGTATTCTTCGATACATCCTTCGCAATAATCAACAATTTAATGTTGCCTCTTGCTACCTCATCCAATAACATATCGTTACCAGAAACTACTTTGGAAGCTCTTTGTGCAAGTCCCAAAAACTTCAGAATATCTTGTTCTGAATAAGACTGAGCTATCTTCATTTACTCTCCTTTAACCTGATTATTTGCTTCATCTTTTTCACACTCAGCAAGAATTGATTCCGCAATCTTCATCAAATCCTCATCACCAACATTATGACGAAGCCCCTTAGACAATCTATGAGCCTTAAGTTCCATCACAATGCATTCACGCTTTCTGCAAAGGTATGAACCTCTTCCAGGAAGTCTTCCAGATGGATCGTAAACAATTTCACCACTTGGAGAAAGAACTACTCTAAGTAAGTCTTTCTTGTCGGCTTTAGTCCTACAAGACACGCACATTCGCTGTGGTTTTTTCTTCATCAAATCGGAAATCCTCCAACAAATCTTCAATAATTAAACTTCATCAGATGAATCTTCAACTACCTGGAAACCATCAAGAAGACCCTTCTTGCTAGCTTCTGCTACTGCAGACTCAGTTCTAATATCAATCTTAAAGCCTGTAAGTCTTGCTGCAAGTCTTACATTCTGTCCTCTGCTACCAATTGCTACAGAGTACTTATCATCAGGAACTACAACAGTTGCCTTATTCTCGATACGACCATCCTCTCTAGGTGTCTTCTCGATTGTTACGCTGAGAACTTCTGCTGGCTGCAAAGCTTCCTTAATAAACAAAGCCTCATCTTCACTCCAGTCAATGATGTCGATCTTCTCGCCGCCAAGCTCATCCATAATCTTAACAACTCGGCTACCTCTCTGACCAACACAAGCACCCTTAGCATCGATATTCTCATCACGTGAATAAACAGCAACCTTGGAACGTGAACCAGCCTCTCTAGAAACTGCATGAATAACTACTTCACCATTCTTAATCTCTGGAACTTCCAATTCGAAAAGCTTACGAACAAGATCTGTATGTGTTCTAGAAACTGTAACTGTAGGTCTACCATTAAACTCCTGAACATTGAGAACCAAGAACTTCATCAACTTGTCCTTGTCATATCTCTCGTTCTTAATCTGATGCTCCTTAGGAAGCACTGCTTCAGCTCTATCAACATCAACATAAACAAAACGCTTATCTGAACGCTGAATTGTACCAGTAGCAATCTCATTAATCTTGCCTGAGAACTCTGACTGAATTCTTGCATACTCTGCTTCACGAACCTTCTGTGAAATAGAGCTCTTAGCAGCGATAGCAGCAAGTCTACCAAGGTCTGCTACATCAATACCAACTTCGAGCTGATCATCGAGTTCATACTCAGGATCAATTGCCTTAGCTTCTTCAAGTGAAATCTCATTCTCTGGATCAAGTACATCATCAACAACAGTAACGAGCTTATATACGAAAATCTCGCCTGTCTCACGATCGATCTCAGCACCTACTTCTTCAATGGCCTTTGATGCAGAGAACTCTCTCTTAAATGCAGCAACGATACCATCTTCAATTGCCTCAATCAAAACCTCTTCATCAATACCACGCTCTTTTGCGAGTGCCAAAATTGCTGATAATACGCTTTCCTGCTCCTCGCCCTGCTTCTTCTTAGCCATTTTATGTGCCTCCTTATTTAATCTTTCTAATTCAATTTATTAAAATTCAATGTGTCTAACTGCTTTTGAAATCTGCTCATACTTGAGCTCGATTGTCTTCTTATCCTTCTTTACTTCATACTCGAAAACAATCTTCTCATCATCAAGTTCAACTATAGTTCCAACGAAGTTCTTAACTCCATCTGTCTCCTTGAAGAGAGAAACATCTATTTTCTCGTCTGAATATCTTCTGAAATCTGAAGGTTCCTCCAAAGGTCTTGTAAGGCCTGGTGAAGATACTTCAAAATAATCAGCATCATGCTTAAGTTGTTCATCAAGGATTGGATCAATCAATCGACTGAAGTTCTCACAATCATCAATCTCAAGTCCACCTTTCTTATCAATGAACAATCTGAGAAAAATACTCTGGCCTTCTTTCTTGTATTCTGCATCAACAAGTTCAAGACCCATCTCTTCAGCTACAGGAAATGCAATTTCGTATGCTGCCTGAGCAATCTTTGAGCGCTTTGCCATTTTTCCTCCTTATATACAAAAAACGGACCCGAAAGCCCGTTTCTAAAAGTAACTCATAGAATGCAATAATTTTACCATATATACATATATATAGCAAACCTCATAACGTTCTGTTAAATCTTCACAAAAAATACTTATTTTTTACCTCTTAAACTATTCAAATTATACCAAAAATCATATAAAATATACTCAATTAGAATTCCAATGCAAAGGAGAGAACTATTATGATTAAGATTATTGCAGGTGAAAAAGGAACAGGAAAGACAGCAACACTTGTTGAAGCAATCAACGCAGTTGCAACAGAAGATAACAACGTAGTATGCATCGAGCGTGGTAACCGTCTCGACCAGTTGTTGAAGCACAATGTAAGACTTATCAATATGGAAGAGTATCCAGTTAAGGGTTTTGATCAGCTTCTTGCTTTCATCGCTGGTATTTGTTCTAAGGATTATGATTTGACACACATTTATATTGATAGCGTAAGAAAGGTTATCAGTTCAGAAAATATCGATGGAATTGAAGAATTCTTAACTTCTCTCAATGCATTCCTTGAAAAATCTTCAATTATTGCTACAATCGTTGTTAGCAATAGCGTTGTTTCTTTACCAGAAGGCGTTAAGCAGTATTTATAATGAATACTTTTAAGTAAAAGAGGTTTTAAAGATGGGGTTAGTTAAAGATTTTAAGGATTTCATTAGTAAGGGTAACGTAATGGATATGGCTGTCGGCGTTATCATCGGTGGTGCTTTCGGTAAGATTGTTACATCACTCGTTAACGACATCATTATGCCAGCTCTTGGAAGTGCTACATCAGGTGTAGACTTCAAGGATATGAAGTACGTTATTACTCCTGAAGTATTAGATGCAGCCGGAGAAGTTACAACACCAGAAGTTGCTATTCTTTATGGTCAGTTCATCAATACTATTTTGGAATTCTTTATCATTGCAATTTGTATCTTTGCAGTTATCACAATCATTCAGAAGAGTACTAAGAAAATCGAGGAACTCAAAAAGAAGGAAGAAGCTGCTGCAGAAGAGGCACCAGCTGAGCCAAGTGAAGAGGTTAAGCTCCTTACAGAAATCAGAGATGCTTTGGCAAAGAAGTAATTGCTTAATAATCTAAAAGTTATAAGACTGGTTCTTTTCGAGCCAGTCTTTTTCTTTGCCTTAAAACTAGATTAATCCTTCTATTCCCTACTTCATATGCGAATTAATAGATACAAACTATGATATTATGAAATTGTGAAATGATAGGAGGAAGACATATGGCACTTTGGGATGATGCAATTAAACAAAAATTTGAAAATTCTCACACAATCTCTGCTACAGCAGATACACATAAATGTCCAGGCTGCGCATCAAACATTTACTTTGACTCAGCAACACAAAAACTCGTCTGCACTTCATGTGGTAGATCATATGATCCTATGCTTTTTGAGATTTCCGATTCAATTCTTGATTCGCTTCCTTCTGAATTCATCGAAGAAGATGAATTCACTAAGCACGAAATCACTTGTAATAGTTGTGGTGCTAGTATCATCGCAGATAAAAATACTTCTGCATCATTTTGCATTTTCTGTGGTTCTCCTGCAATCATAAACAAGAGATTATCAGGACCATATTCCCCTGAGCTCATTATTCCATTCAAAATTGACAAAGCTAAGGCTACAGAAATATATACTAAATCTTTATCAAAAAAGAAGTTCCTCCCAAGAGATTTTATGAAGAAATCTGTCATAGAGAAACTTACTCCAGTATATGTACCATTTTGGCTTGTTAATTCTGATTGTAGTTTTACTATCGATAATGCAAATATCGAGCATTCTTCATTATCAGTCAAACAGAAAAGATGTAAATTTAGGATGTCAAAAGTTCCATTCGACGGGTCATTGAAAATTAACGACTTAACAATGGAACAAATTCAGCCATATGATTACGATGAATTGGCTACTTATAATTCTGCTTACCTCCAGGGTTATTATTCAGAAAGATATGATGAAGACTTCAATGCACTTTCTAAAAAAATTTTAAAAAGATTTCAGAATTATGTTGCAGAGGAACGAGCTAGATATCACGAGGAAGTAACTGTTAAACCTTTCAATTATGATATGACTGTAGGTAATTTCACATGTAAATATGCTCTACTCCCTGTATGGTTTTTAAGTTACGAGTATGATGGCATTGTCTATCAAATTGCTATCAATGGACAAACTGGTAAATTTAGTGGATCAACACCTGAAGATAACAAGGCCAAAAAGCGAGCTCAAGCATTACGCAGAGCTCTGGTCTATGCAGCTGCCCTCATCGTCTACTTATCGGCAGTATCTTTTTTTACTATTGCTCTAGGCCTTGAAAGTATAAGCAAAGGAGAATCATTTTTCACGCACCTAATTGTCGGAGATTCAGTTTTCTTAGTGCTGCTATTGATAGCATTGTTTGCACCTATTCCAGGATCTGATAACAGATTTCATACAATATTCGGAGCAATCAAAGATCTTCCTTTCTTTGTATTGAAATCACCAGAAGAAGAGATTACACCTATGGCACCTGCTTCAGCATATATCTCAGGAACAGATATTAAAGTGGTAGACGAAGAATACTACGTAAACGGAAGCGCAAGTAGATTATAAAATCTACCTGCGCTTTTTTCGACTAAATCAATTGTTATATGAGAAATTAGTAGTTCTTAGCCTGCTCCTCAAAGTAAGCCATTGGATGATTGCAGCATGGGCACTTCTCTGGTGCTTCATCACCATAGTGAATATAACCACAATTAAGGCACTTCCAAATCTTAACGCCATCACGCTTAAATGTCATTCCCTCTTCAAGGTGCTTCAAAATCTCACGATAACGAGCTTCATGTTCCTTCTCTACACTTGCAACAAGATCAAAAAGATCAGCAATATCATTGAATCCTTCTTCTCTAGCTTCAGCAGCAAACTGCTTATACATTGCTGTCCACTCTTCATTCTCACCATCTGCAGCAGCCTTCAAATTCTCAACTGTTGATGGAACCTTACCACCATGCAATGCCTTAAACCAAAGCTTAGCATGCTCCTTCTCATTACCAGAAGTCTCTGTAAAGATATTAGAAATCTGAACATATCCTTCTTTCTTAGCCATTGAAGCGAAGTATGCATACTTATTTGTAGCCATTGACTCACCAGCAAATGCTGCCTGCAAATTAGCTTCTGTCTTTGTTCCTTTGAGTTCCATATTTTTATACCTCCAATAAATTATTGACAATTTGAACACACACCTGTAGCAGAAATATCCAAATTACGAATATTCAAGCCTTTAACAGATGACACAACAGCATTCTTACTACATTTAAAATCACTGACTTTACCGCAAACATCACAATAGAAATGTCCATGGAAATCGACAGTAGCATCATAACGTCTCTCGCCTGTAGGAGAATTAAGACGACGAAGCATTTGCTCTTCAAATAACTTCTCTGTAACGTTATACACAGTAGCAAAAGATAAAGATGGATTATCACCCTTGAGAGCTTCGTATATCTCCTCACAAGTTGGATGAGACATTGTTGTAAGAATATAGTCGTAAATGATTAATCTTGGTTTTGTAACTCTTATACCAGAGTTTCTAAGTATTGTCTCAGATTCGTTTAACATATATTTCTCACTTTATACAATTTATAATCATTATAAATTAACTAGTGATTTTTGTCATTACTTTTTTATAATTATTCCAAAATAAAACCGCCCGCAAATGTGGTGAACGCGGGCGGAAAAAACAGAAGTGATGATAATGTCATTTCTTTTTCTTTTTGTCTTTTTCTTTGTCCTTCTTCTTCTTTTCAGACTTCTTCTTTTTCTTAGTTTTCTTTATCTCTTCAAGATCAGGACTAGCAATAGCAATCTTTGGTGCTGGTACAGAACTCTCTCTCTTTAGTACAGGAGTTGCCTTTGGTTTAGTAGCAACTGGAGTAGCAACAGGGCGCTTAATAGTTCTAACTACTGGTGGTTCTGTTAAGCTATCGATGAGTTTTCGAATACTATCGATTGACTTTTTATTTACTGAATAATATGTAAATCTACCATCTTTACGAGCAACAAGAATATCATTCTCAACTAATAGATTTAGATGATGAGAAAGTGTTGGCTGAGTAATCTGAAACATTGGAAGGATGTTTTTTGCACATAACTCACCTTCACTGCTGATAAGTTGCAAGATCTTAATTCTTGTAGGTTCAGTGAGAACCGACATCATCTCAATTGTCTTAATATCGTTATCTGTCATAGGTCCTCCATTAAGCTATAAGCTGATCTTTCAAAGCCTCTTCAAATTCAACAAGATTAGCGCAAGCAATTACTTCTGTATTATCCTCAAGGAGAATATCGTCTTCACCTCTAACAAGAACAGTCATTGGTACACCGAGTTTTCTTAATAACAACAACTGGTATTCCTTACTTGCTTCAACTGAAAGATACTTACAAAGAAGTCGTAATACCTGCTTAGCATCCTCTAAGTAGATACCTGATAACTTCATCAAATGATCAACAACATACATTCCAAATACGTCATCAAAATCTAATACTTTCTTTTCTGGGAAAACGCTAGAGAAAGCTGTGATTGCCAACTTAGATACTAGATTTAATCCGCAGAAATCGTTATAAGGAATTCTGAAACTTCTAACATTTGCAGAGAATAATTCCTGCATCTGCTCAACTGTTAATTCCTTCTTCAATTCTTTGATTCTCTGAATTCTAGCGAGTGTTTTCTCGCGTGGGAAAAATGTCTCCTGTCCAGTGATTGTAGCCTTATGAATAAACCAGCCATCTGGAATAAGATTCATTCTCTTCCATCGATACAAAGTACCATATGAAATCTGTGCAGCTCTTAATAATTGCTTTTTTGATATTAATTCTTCCTGCATACTAATCAATCACTCCATAAATCAAATTTGTACTAGTATTGTAAGATAACAATGTTACAAACAAGCAACACGAATGTTTAGTTATTGCATCATAAAAAAATCCCGAACCACATGTGATTCGGGATTTTGAAGTACTAATTCTAATAATTATTGATTAGAAACCTAATACAATAAGGATATCGCTAACTGCATCGAAGATATCGCTCATAGCATCTGGGAATACAAATGCAAGAACCAAACCTGCAATCAAAGCAAGAATAATCCAAATGATATACCATACGAAAATAGCCTTGGCAAAGTTCTTACGGTTCTTATTTCTTCCTGTGAATGAAAGAATAATTGTAAAGATCAAACCAATAACTGGGAGCAAGCAAAGAATTCCGCACCAGAAATAAGATGAAGTAGATACTGGCTTATACTGAGCTGGCAATCCATCAATTACTTCCTGAATTTTAGCCTGCTTCTCAAACTTCTTCTTATCCTTTACAGCCTTACGAGAAGGTTTCTTCTTTTTATCACCTTCAACTACAGGCTCTGGCTCAACAACAGGCACTTCTGTCTTAACCTCTTCAACTGTAGATGCTAATGATGAAGCTACTACAGCAGCTGCAACTGGAGCAGTCTCAACTGGTACCTCAACAGGTGCCTCTACTGGAGCAACAACTGGTGTCTCTACTGGAGCCTCAGTCTTCTCTTCTGATTCAGGCATCTCATAAGCTACATCACCTGCAAGAACAACTGGTTCTTCCTTCTTAGCTTCTTCTACCTTATCTTCAACTTCTTCAACTGTCTCTGAAACTACTTCTTCAGCAACAGTCTCAACAACTTCTTTAACCTCTTCAACTTCTACAGGACTTCCACACTCTGGACAGAACTTAACATTCTCTGGAAGCTCTGCATTGCACTTCTTACATACCATAACAATCCCTCCTAATAAAAATACATATGAATTATACATATTAATCAGCCATAGTTTCAATACTTATTTCAAATAGAAACACCCTATCACAAGGATAGGGCGCCTCTATAATTTATGGTTTGGCAACAATAATTAAAGTTCTACCTTTGGAAGCTTAGCAAGGCTCTTATTGAGATCATCATCTGTTGGGATGTAATCTGTCATCTTTCCATCGTGGAATGCCTCATAAGCATACATATCGAAGTAACCTGTACCTGTAAGACCAAATACGATTGTCTTCTCTTCACCAGTTTCCTTACACTTAAGAGCCTCATCAATAGCAACCTTAATTGCGTGTGAGCTCTCAGGTGCTGGGAGAATACCCTCAACTCTTGCGAACTGCTCAGCTGCTGCAAATACTGCAGTCTGCTCTACGCTTGTTGCTTCCATGAGACCATCATCATAGAGCTGTGAAAGTGTAGAACTCATGCCGTGATATCTAAGACCACCAGCATGGTTAGCTGAAGGAATAAATCCACTACCAAGTGTGTACATCTTAGCAAGTGGGCATACCATACCTGTATCACAGAAGTCATATGCATACTTACCACGTGTAAATGAAGGACATGAAGCAGGCTCAACTGCGATAATTCTGTAATCAGCTTCTCCACGGAGCTTCTGACCCATGAATGGAGCAATGAGACCACCGAGGTTAGATCCACCACCAGCACAACCGATGATGATATCAGCCTTCTCACCTACCTTATCAAGAGCAGCCTTTGTCTCAAGACCGATAACTGACTGATGGAGAAGTACCTGGTTAAGTACTGAACCCAATACATATCTATAGCCTTCTGAACCAACTGCAACTTCAACAGCCTCAGAGATAGCACAACCAAGTGAACCTGTTGTACCAGGGTTCTCAGCCAAAATCTTCTTACCAACTTCCGTTGTAGTAGATGGTGAAGGTGTAACTGAAGCGCCGTATGTTCTCATAACCTCACGACGGAATGGCTTCTGTTCGTATGAACACTTAACCATGTAAACCTTACAATCAAGATCAAAGTATGAGCAAGCCATTGAAAGAGCTGTACCCCACTGACCAGCACCTGTCTCAGTTGTTACACCCTTAAGACCCTGCTTCTTAGCGTAGTAAGCCTGGGCAATAGAAGAATTAAGCTTATGGCTTCCTGATGTGTTGTTACCTTCGAATTTGTAGTAAATCTTTGCTGGAGTACCAAGAGCCTTCTCAAGGTTATAAGCTCTGCAAAGTGGAGATGGACGATATGTCTTGTAGTACTCTCTAATCTCCTCTGGAATATCGAAAAACTTTGTGTCGTTATCAAGTTCCTGTGCTACTAAGTCTTCACAGAATACAACTGAAAGTTCTTCTGCAGTCATTGGCTGCAAAGTACCTGGATTGAGAAGTGGAGCTGGCTTATTCTTCATATCAGCTCTAACGTTATACCACTGTGTTG
>JAKSRG010000039.1 GCA_024403735.1 Clostridia bacterium | reverse complement strand
AAGACTAACAGCAAGAGTCAGAAGCGTTACTCTTGCATTTACTCTTGCTGGAGGTGGTTTTGAGTATGAAATCTGAGGATATCAAGACTAACAGCAAGAGTCAGAGGCGTTACTCTTGCATTTACTCTTGCTGACTGTGTTTTCGAGCACGCAAAAAGACCAGCCCCACGGGACTGGCCTTCAATAATCTATTTCATCACGAGTGCGCTCGCTCAATTCAGCGGCAGAGCCTAATCGCACTCAATCTAACAACAGTGCAATCGCACTCAATCAATCTCAAGCATCCTGCAAAGTAGCGAGCATTACAGCCTTGATTGTGTGCATACGGTTCTCAGCTTCGTCGAATACGAGTGACTGCTCAGACTCGAATACTTCGTCAGTAACTTCCATCTCGTTGATGCCAAAGCGCTCCTTGATGTCCTTACCGATCTTTGTTCCGAGGTCGTGGAATGCTGGGAGACAGTGGAGGAAGATTGCATCCTTGCCTGCGTTGTCCATTGCAGCCTTGTTAACCTGGTATGGCATTAAGTCGTGGATACGCTCAGCCCATACTTCATCAGGTTCACCCATTGATACCCATACGTCTGTGTAGATAACATCAGCGCCTGTTGTGCCGGCCTTAACATCCTCTGTAAGTGTGATGCTACCACCAGTTGTTGCAGCAATTGCCTTGCACTCCTCAACGAGTGCTGCTTCTGGGAAATACTTAGCTGATGTGCAAGCTGTGAAGTGCATACCCATCTTTGCGCATGTAACCATGAGTGAGTTACCCATGTTGTAACGAGCATCGCCCATGTATGTGAACTTAATTCCCTTGTAATAGCCAAAGTGCTCCTTGATTGTAAGGAGGTCTGCGAGCATCTGTGTAGGATGGAACTCGTTTGTGAGACCATTCCATACTGGAACCTTTGAATACTTAGCGAGTTCCTCAACAATCTCCTGACCATAGCCACGATACTCGATACCGTCGAACATGCCAGCGAGGACGCGTGCTGTATCAGCGATACTCTCCTTCTTGCCAATCTGTGATCCTGATGGATCGAGGTATGTTGTACCCATTCCGAGGTCATGAGCTGCTACTTCGAATGAACAGCGTGTACGTGTGCTGGTCTTCTCGAAAATAAGAGCAACATTCTTTCCGCGGAGTGTGTCTACTGGAATGCCCTTCTTTTTCTTGTCCTTGAGATCTGCTGCGAGATCTACGAGATATGCAATTTCTTCTGGTGTGTAATCCAAAAGCTTTAGAAAATCACGTCCCTTTAAATTCATACTAATTACTCCTTTTCACACTATAATTCACACTATATCAAAATAAAGAACCCCTCGTTTTCAATAACTAAACATAGGGGGGTGCTGAATATTTATGCATTTTTGCGAATAGATATGCAGATGTTAGCAAAACAACCTCTATTCGTCAATACCACATATCTCATTATAAATGACTAATCTTGTAGTTATGTTGTGATTATGTGTCACTATCAATACAAAACCTAGCTATATGCATAATAATCGGCAAATATCTATGTATATTTGCTCAATCCGATACTTATTCAAAGATATTTAATAATTTAATATAATCATACTATTCATATAAGGAAGGTATACAAATATGGCAAGAGGCGGACATCATGGTGGTAGCTTCCACTCTGGTGGTCATCATGGCGGTGGTTTCCGCGGTGGTGGTAGTTTTCACGGCGGAGGTGGCAGAAGCTACCATAGAAGTAGCGGCACACACTATCACGGTAGCAGCAGTTATGACGACGATGAGGATGATGACATCGTTGGTAGACTGTTACCACTCGCATTTGTTTGTTTGATAGTAATCGTAAGAGCGTTTGCTTTCATAGGCGAGCTAGGATGCTTCGACATTTGGAATACAATAATGATAATTGCAGCTTTGATAATCTTCTTTGTCGTAGCTAAATCTAACGGCAAATATTCCGCTGTCAATAATCTAAGATACAAAGAATTACCAACGTTTTGCGATACCATTTACAAGCATCCAAACACTTTCTTCAATAAGATTAACGAGGTAGCCGATGGCTCGTCTTGGTACGATGATCACTACTTCCACATCGAATTCTATAGCAGACATTTCAAAGAAGACAACATTAAAAATGTATCTGCAGAAATCAGAAAGTGGCCTATCGTACTCAAAATCAAGCAATCTTTCTGGCCTATCTTCGCAATGATCTGGTTCTGCGTTAATTTCTTCTTCTACGAAGCAACAATTGGAACATTCGAGCACAGGATTATGTCCGACGCGGCATTCAATTTCATTGACAATCTCCTGTACTATTTGCCAGCAATCATGATACTACTCAGCAGCATCGCGATGCTCGTTATTCAGATAATCAGAGGTCGTCTCCTTCGTCAGATCTGCATAAAGATTGTCGACGAGAACAGAACAAAAAAGATTGTTGAAGATACGAACGAAGAGATTTACGGCATCCAGAAGTCTACTTGGTATCACAACGAATGTCCTAACTGCTCAGCACTCGCATCAGAAAAGGACACAAGATGTCACAGTTGCGGAACTTCGCTCAAGATTTTGAACTACGATCAAGTATCTGCATTGAACAGACATCAGGTTTTGCCTAGCCAGCCAAAGCCTAAGAAGCCTACATCAGTAGCTCCTAAGGCTTCTGACGAAGACAAGAAATAATCGCAAATTATATCAAAAAAAATTAGAGGGAAATCCAATCATTGAAGTTGGGTCTCCCTCTTTCTTTTACTACGAATATCTCATTATAAATAACTAATCTCGTAGTTATGTTGTGATTATGTGTCACTATCAAACAAGACCTAACTATATGCATAACAACCGGCAAATATCTATGTGTATTTTCTCAATCAAATACTTATTCAAAGATATTTTATAATTTAATATAATTATATCATTCAGGGAAGGAAGGTATATGAGTATGGCAAGAGGTGGACATCATGGTGGTGGATTCCACTCTGGAGGTCACCATAGCAGTGGTGGATTTAGTGGCGGTTCACACAGATCTGGTGGATCACATTACCACGGCGGCACTGGCAGAAGCTATAGCAGTGGTGGATTTAGTGGTGGTTCACACAAATCTGGTGGATCACATTACCACGGCGGCACTGACAGAAGCTATAGCAGTGGTGGATTTAGTGGTGGTGGATCACATTACCACGGCGGCACTGGCAGAAGCTATAGCAATGACGATTACGAGGATACCTTACTAAATAGTCTAGTACCTGTCGCACTTATTTTTCTGTTTGTTGTAATTAGAATAGTTGCTTTTCTTGGCGAGATTGGATGCTTCAATATTCTGAATTCATTTGTAATGTTTGTAAGCTTAATACTCTTCATCATCGCTATAAGAGATGACGGCGAATATTCTGGTATCTATCAACTAAGACGTAGAGAATTACCTTACAATTGCGAACCTATTTACTATGTCGACTCTATCTACTATAAGTACAATGAGGTATCAGATGGTTATTCTTGGTACGATGATAAGCACTTTTTTCTAGATTTCTATAGTAGACATTTTAAAGAAGACAATATCAAGAATGCAGCCACTGAGATTAGGAAATGGCCTTTTATCCTCAAGATTAGACAAGCTGTCTGGATTGTATCCGCAATAGTATGGTTCTGTGTGAACTTTTTCTTCTATGAAGTGGCAATCTTACCATTTGAGAATATGGTAATGTCAGATGAAGCATTCGCTTTTGTAGACGAATTGATATTCTATTTGCCAGCAATTATTATCTTGATTTGTAGCATCGCGATGCTCATTATTCAGAAGGTCAGAGGTAGACTTCTTCGTCAGATCTGCATCAAGATTGTCGACGAGAATAAGACAAAGACGATTGTAAATGAGACAAATGATGAGATCCATGAGATTCAGAAATCTACTTGGTATCACAATGAATGTCCTAACTGCTCTGCACTAGCTACAGAGAATGACATAAGATGTCACAGTTGTGGAACATCACTCAAGATTTTGAACTACGAACAAGTATCTATATCTAACAGACATCAGGTTATACCTACTAGTCCTAAAGTTCCTAAGAAATCTGCTCCAGCGGCAGCTACTAAGGACTAAAGATTCAGCGAAGTCAAAGAGTAATATACAGATTATCAGAATTTGAACAAACAATTAAAGGGAAACTCAGAGCCAATCTTGAGCTTCCCTTTTCTTTTGTCACAAAAACACACTTATATCCTGAATATCACGCAGTCACATTCTTCTTCCCATAACCGCGTCTTAGGTAGAAATACAATCCATACTCGAATACCGTCTGCGCAGCCCATCCAATGAACGTACCATAAGCTTCAGCGACAATACCTAACTTATCAACCATAAGGTACACAACGATTGTACGAATACTGATCTGAATAATTGTAGAGATAAGGACGATGTTCATCTTGCCCATACCTCTGAAATGACCCTGCACCGCATTAACAACAGTCGCAAGTGAGAAGACCCACGCCTTAACGCCAAGTGCCGCCACAGCCATTGCTATCATCGCAGTACTCTCCTTTGGAGTGAGTGCTCTAGCAATTGGAAGACGGAATAAAAGTGTCACTGAACAAATAAGTGGAAAATAAAATAATCCAATGATGAAGCCCTGACGCAAAGTTCTGTTAACTCTGTCAAAGTTACCTGCACCACGGTTCTGCGCAGTACCAGTCATGATACCACTACCGATACTCTGAGCTGGGATACATGCGAAGTCATCTACTCGGCAGACAACGTTGAACGCACCAATCGCAGTAGTTCCCTGAGCATTAATCGCACCCTGAATAAAGAGTTTTCCAATAGGCTGAGCAGCCTGCTGAAGCGCAGTCAAAAAGCCGAATGAAACAGTCTTTTTCAATAACTCCTTATCCACAACATAGTCCTTACGACCAAACTTAAGGAGAGGAACTTTGTAGTAGATATAAATCATACTGAGGATGACTGATATAGCCTCCGCGATAACAGTCGCGAGGCCCGCGCCCTCAACGCCCATCCCCATAAGTGCAACAAACAACATATCAAGGCAAACATTTATAACGCACGAAATTCCAAGGAAAATAACTGGACTTCTCGAATCGCCAATGCCTCGTAGACAATTGGACATAATGTTGTACTGGAACGTGAACAAGAAGCCAACGAACATAATTCGAAGATACACGAGCGCCTCACCGAACACTTCGTCTGGCGTATTAATCAGCTTAAGGATAGCACCACTAAAGATGAAACCCGCAATGAACACTAATAGCGAGAAGAACAAACCAAAAATCGCCGTCGTCGAGAACTCGCGCTTAATCTTATCCTTCTCGTCCGCGCCATATAGCCTACTAATTATGATAGACGCACCCATACCAACGCCTGACGCACCAAGGATCATAATGGTCATAACTGGGTTGGATGTACTAACAGCCGCGAGCGCATTCTCACCTATAAACTTACTGATAATCATCGAGTCCACAGCGTTGTACGTGAGCTGCAAAATGTTACCAAGTATCATAGGTATCGCATAGGCAATAATATGTCGGGTAATGCTTCCCTTTGTCATATCGTAATCTGTTCTCATAATGTAAATAATACTCTTATGAACACCAAATGCCATTACAAAAATCTCTCAATTTAGTAACGATTTTTAGGGTCTTTGCACCTATTCCAGCCTATTAGCCGAATAACCCCGCTTTATTTCCTCATCCCAAGATTGTCCTTCCCGAGGCGCTTTTGCTAGTATGGGTTGAAAAAATCGAAGGGGAAGATTGTATGGACGCCAAGAACAACAAAATCATCTACTGGAGCTCATACCAAAGCGCTACAATAATGGTAATGATCGACAAAAGCTGGCCAGGAAGAAATCAATCTCCTCTAGGCCAGCTTTTTTGAGCAATTATATTAACCAAATCTATGGTCATCCCAACACTGATTGAGTGTGAAATACAATGCGAACAACGCAATGTGTCGATCAATAATGACATCAGGCGCATTAATCGAAGATAACCTACCAAGGTCCTTGAACTTGTGCATTACGAACTGCTTAAAGAAGTTGTTATTCACATAGTCCTCGATATAGAAATCCTCTTCCATATCGGATTCCTCTCCAACTGCCAAATCTACTAAATCATAGATCATATCGATTAATTCATTCTTATAAGTCAAAATGTCAGAGTTAATCTCGCAATTGAAATGACCAGAAAACTCTGGGAACCAATACTCATTAGGAAGCACAACATGGATCATGTCATCCTTATCGATTGAGCTACAAATCATATCAACAACTTCTTCAACCTTCAAACACTTCTCATTAACATTTACTAACTTCATATAATTTCTCCTCTAAACCTAATGATCTATATATGTGCCCTGGTTTGTGTGAATTTAGTTTTCAGTACGCATTTCTGTAAGAAAATCTGCAAAATTCTTACCAATCTTCGTACTGGAGCAACCGATAGTCGCCCCAGTACTCAGGTGGCCGTGGTCAGTCAGTTGGAACAACCATCAAGATTAGCAACCACCAAAGCCATAAGGCTTTGACTGCTTCTTAACTCCGATTACCTCGAAGTCCTCGCTCTTAAGAGTGATTACATCGTCCTTAGTGAGTTCGTCACCAGCCTTCTGAGCGAAGATGCGGTTAGACTGACGTAAGATTGCCTGCTCGAGGAGGTTTCTTACATATCTACCATTACCAAAGTCAGGCTCCTTACATGCTGCTGAACAGATAGATAGGCACTTATCGAGTACAGCGTCAGACTCGAGCTTGTAGCCCTGCTGTTCAATCATCAACTGCATAATCTCAACGAGTTCATCGCCGTTATAATCAGGGAAGTTGAGGTGGAATGCAATTCTACTTCTGAGACCTTCATTCTGATCCAGGAACTCCTGCATCTTTCTTGGGTAACCAGCAAAGATAACGATTACTTCGTCACGATAATTCTCCATCATCTGAACGATAGTGTTGATTGCTTCTGTGCCGAATGAGTTGTGGTCCTCAACAAGTGAGTATGCCTCGTCGATGAAGAGGATGCCGCCACGAGCTGCTCTGAACTTTTCCTCTACAATCTTGGCAGTCCAGCCAACATACTTACCTACGAGGTCCTGTCTGCCGCACTCAACGATGTGACCATTCTTGAGGACTTCCTCATCCATAAGGATTTGAGAGATAAGTCTAGCCACAGTAGTCTTGGCTGTACCTGGATTACCTGAGAACAACATGTGCATTGAAGTTGCTGTGTTCTCAAGGCCCATTGTCTGACGAACTCTCTTAATTCTGGCGTTGGCGATAATCTCATCTGTTACGCGCTTAACATCAGCAAGGCCAATCATTCTCTGAAGCTCCTCGTAAGGCTTTGCAGTCTTCTTCTTAACTTCGAGTTTGACAATATCCTGGTCCTTGTATGCGCGGTACACGTGTGTCTTAAGGCCGCTGCCATACCATCTGTTGAAGGCTGAATAGATATCAGTTACTGAGTACTCAGTCTTATCCTTAGGGAGGTACTTCACGATGTCATCGATTGTGTATCCCTTATATTCAGTCTTGGCTGCAAGACGCTTGAGGTATGCCTTAGACTTCTTGAGGTCGCCATAACCTTCAGTAATCTGAATCATGTCGGCATTAGCAAGGAGTGCTGCGATTGCGTCATCAGAGATGTTTCTCTTTCCAGAGACATCAACGAAGATGAACAATGTGTCATTACCATACTCGCCAAGGCGCTTGCCGATGTTTTCGAGAAGGTCGTGGTATCCGTTGGCGTAGCGGCCTACGTCACCTTCAACAGCGAGGTTGATTATTACTGTGCTGCCCTGACCAACCTTGAAGATGTTATAGAAGTTGTCTTCGCGGTATGCCTTCGCGGCGATTTTGTCGATGTCACATACACGGCCGCCGATGAGACGCTTGTTTTTCAAGAGTGCAGGAATGAGGATTGAGATGATATCGTCAGCTGCGCCCTTATCACCTGCGTTAATTAGATAGTGAACTGGGTGGCCGAGGAACTTCTTGTCATTCTCATCTGAGTAGATACGGTCAATCTCGGCGCGTAGGCTGTCGGAAGCGAGGATGTCGTCCAACTGCTTGTTGATTGACTTTCTGTCGGCATTCTTGTCTGAGTAGATTTTCTCGCTCAACACATATGCTGGGCCATCGAAAATGCTATAAGACTCTGCTTCAATTCTGATGCCGAGCTGTCTAACGATGAAGTCATCTGAACGGAAGAGCCACTCATTCTGATTAGCGAGAGTGAGTTCGCGTACAAATTCCTCGTGCGTGATCTCCTCACTCTTGATTACCTTAACTTCTGGAGCTCTGTTCTCAATTATTGTGATGCATTCAGATACACTTGATTTCTTAGTATCAAATGCGCCTACATAATGGATTTTTCCATCTCTGAGCTGAGTGATTGCTACTAGGCACTTCTCATCGAGCTCGTAGTCGTTATAGTACTTATTATTCAAATCGCTAACAATTCCTTCGTTACCGAAACGGCTGTGCTTAGGTGTCTCTGAGTTGATAATCTCGTCGAAATATTCCTTGTTACATGTTGCTACGTACTTGAAAAAGATCATTTTGTCCTTCTTTCTCCGCCTTCTGGCGACTTATACTTATTCTTTCTCTCTATATATGTGTTCAATTTGTTTTTATTTAACTCGCGGATTAAACTTTTTCTTAAGATATCAACAAGTTTTTTTAACGAACTCGCCATTAGGGAGTTTCACATACACGCGCTTCTCGTTAATGTCTAACTTTCTCTCAATCTCATCTTCGATATCAATATCCAAGATTTTGGCTAATCCCAGAAGATATATCGCAACATCAGCCAGCTCACTTCCCAGTTCCACCATGTCGCCTTTTAGGTAAGCGCCATATGCCTCAGCCACTTCTCCGTATAACAATAAGAATTCCTTATTAACTTCTGTAATGCCAAAACCCTTACTAATCTTATTGTCTATTATTCTTTTCTGAACTACTTTAATATTCATAATCTACGCTCCTTACTGCTTCCTTACAGCTTTATTCAAACATATTGGATGTTCTAATATTTCCTCATCGTCTCATGCTAAGTTCCCCAGCATGTGTACTTAATTCCACATGTTGGGGATCAGGAATTATGCATTGATGAACTTCTCGAAAACATCAGGCATCTTCTTGAAGATCTTTTTTCTTGCACTCTCACCAATCTGTGAGATACGTGCCTCAGATACGCCGAACAATTTAGCAATCTCCTTGCCAGAAACCTGCTCGTCCTTGCCATATCCATACTTAGCGTGAACTTCGTCGTCGTAACCACTCATGAGGCAGAGAATTTCATAGTCTCTCTCACTAAGGCAGCTGAGCATCTGCTTGAAGAGAATTCTCTTTTCTTCATTGAAGAATTCCTCCTCGTCATCTTTTGCAGCAACCATATCAGCAATTGTGCAGTCACCATCGTCAGACATTGGTGTGTCGAGTGAAATTGTTTTTGATAGTGCGAAGGCTCTGAGGTTTTCGGCAATTGTTGAAGGCTTCTTACTGAATTCTTTTGCAGTGAGTTCAAGTGCTTCCTTCTCTGTCTTGCCCATTACCAACTGGCTCTTATAAAACTTGTCAATTGAATAGAGTTCATTAGATGCGCCAGTTGTCTTAACGAAGTCCTCAGTAATTGAGTGGCCAACGTTTAATTTGAGTATTGTTGAGAATGATGCCTTCTTTGAAAGGTCATACTGGCGAAGTGTATTCTCAAAACCCTGATATGCATACATAAAGATATCTTCAGGCTCGAGATATGACTTCTCAGCCAAGAACTTCTTGCCATTCACAAGTGACAAAATGTAGTAGAAGTAATTAGCGAACAATACTACTTTTGCCTCCTCGTCATTATCCTTAGCGAGTGCGATGAGCTGATCTTCAGGTAAATCAGCAATTTCCTTGCTTACGGCCTGCTCGAAAACGTAAGCGTCTTCATCAGCCATTGAGTTGAGTTTTGTCTTCAAGCAGATATTTACCAAACCATTTGTTGATACTTCTGTTGTTGTCATTGTTGAATTTGAAATTGTTTTCTTCATAATTATTTACCTCGTGTAATATTATTTTTGTATCGTGTCTAGTCAGTAGACTATGCTTTTTAAGAGTTGATCTGGAGCATTGCCCAAACCAACTCTGCTTCTCTCATTTCTGAGATGCCCATGTATGCTGCGCAGATAGATGCGGCAACGGATCTATTGTCAAACTTGAAAGCCTTTGAAACTTTCTTTGTTACATAGTCCATAACGCACCACTTGCCATCAACCATAACTGGTACATAAATCATTTCATTTCTTACATTGTTCATAATTGTTTCTCCTTTTTACTTTTGTATCGTGTCTAGTCAGAAAGCAGTCCAATTTTTTGTTCCTCCTTTTCCTGGACAGCAGGATAGGAGAAACAAACCTAAATGAATTCAATTGCCAAGTTACACGACCTTAATGATCTTACATACATTAAACTGATGAATAATTAGTTTTCGTAAATAATTACAAAATTAATCATTATTTCATTTAATGCATTTGTATTGCGTCTAGTCAGCGAACCTCTAAAATTTTTTGATCCATCAAGTTTCCATTTTTTGAAACATCAGGATCAAAACTTTTGAGGTGCTCACCTCAATCGCATGAACATATTAAACCAAATCAACATAGCGTTTGTAAATGGATTTTATAAGCTATTTCATTATTCCTGAATTCTTCATCAAATAGACTAGCTTATTTTTCACCCCGCTGCGGCTTCATGATCCCTATTCACATTCTCAGAAATCACTCACAACTCCCTTACAAGCTTTGCTATAATCTTTAAAGGAAGATAATTTATATGAAAAGGAGATTTTTATGATTATTATTGATAACAAGCCTCAGGTTAAATCTCTTCCTGACGGCAGCAGTTTTTGGCAGCACGACTACGAGAAGTTCGCACTAAGTGTGTACGTTCCAGCTAATGATCTGAACGGCAAGATTAACAACTATAGTTTTCGAGCACCACTCTTGATTGTCTTTGAAGAGAATAAGATGAGCGAAGATGAGATTGTTAGCTTTGCTACTACTAGCGGGCTCGATAAGATTGCAGCGCAGGATGACGCGAGCATTCTTTTCGTATATCCAACTTGTGAAGGTGGATGGGATAATGCTGACCAGTCTTTATATGTAGATTTGATTGCTGAGATTAAGATTAGTCATGTTTTCGAGGACGGCATCGCATCTGATGTTAATCCATTTACTTTTGACAACCAGGGCTACTACATCCGTGGCTCCAAGTTCCACACAGATATCTATAGCTTTGGTAAGTCAGCTGACTACGCGGCTAAATATCTCCTCCGAACAATCGAGGGCGAATACCTCTGGGGTCCTGGCGAGATTACTCCAGCCATGGTATCAATGGAACGCCTAAGCGTTATTCCAGACATTCAGCGCCAGGATATTCCTGTTATGAGCGTTAATAACAGTGATGAGGTTAATAGCGTGATCGCAAAGTCAACATACCACCTCATTAAGAAGGAAGCTGACTACATCGCTGACTTCAAGGCATTCGTTCGTAAGTACAAAATGTGGTGTGGCAATGTTGAGTTGGAGCCGGATTTCGACGAGCTCGGTATGACGTTTGAGGCTCACAGCCTAATGGTCCCAACATCAGACAAGAACTGGGCACTCAGAGACAAAGTAGCTGAACATGAGGTAGGATACTTCACTCTATACAATAAGGATGTTTTCGATAACGGCCCAGCACCACTCGTAATTGGTCTTCACGGCGCAGGTGATTCGGCGCTTCTTCTTACTCACGTATCTGGTTGGTACAAGGTGGCCCACGACCACGGCTTCCTGTTCGCGCCAATTGACAATCACTACGACATTCCAGCTGAGGAAGTTATGGCGATAATCGAGGATATTAAGCAGCACTACAATGTTGATACTAAGCGCATCTACGCAATTGGTTTTTCTATGGGCTGCGCGAAAACATGGGACCTCTTTGAGCAGTTCCCAGAGACTTTCGCAGGTATCGCTCCAGCGAGTGCGCTCATGCCTGTGTACAGCAATCCATTCGGCCTACCAATTCTTCGCGACAGATTGAACGACAACTGTATGCTCCCTATATTCTATTCAGGCGGCGTCAAGTCATTCGTGTGCGAACTCCCTGGTCATGACGCGGCAGGCCTCGAGCGCTTGAAGTACGCATCAGAAGTTAATAAGCTCACTAAGAAGTTCAATATCACATTTGACGACAAGTCTAATTGGACTGACCCAATGCTCGGCATTAAGGGTGATCGATGCGAGCGAATTCACGATGACGAGCGCGACGATTATATTAATATTCATTATTATGATAGCGAAGATGGCGTCTGCCGAACTGCATTCGCATATGTCGAGAACCAGGTTCACGAATATAGACATCACACAGCTGAGCTTGCATGGAACTTCATTTCCAAGTTCACTAGATAAGTCTTCACAACATCAAAACAGTCCCAAAACTACAATAGCTTTGGGACTGTTATTATTTGTTACTATTTAACTAAATGTGTGTTTAATCAAAATAGCTGATACTCTTCATAGAAAACAACTGCGCAGTCTGCTTCGTTGTACTCAGCCCAGATTAATGCTTCGTCATCACTATATTCGAATGACATTCCTGCCTCCGTCTTCTCTATTGTCGCATCTGGATAATCTTCAAGAAACTCCTCAACCTTATGATTATAGAAATCCAAGGCGCCATCACTTGTAGAGAATGAAACAGCATATGCAGATACTATTGATGTTATTTCTTCAATATTAGCTGAATGAGTGTACTCGACATAAGTATTTGTTGCTTTAAATCCTTGCTCAACTATAACTACATCTTTCTTATAATCATCCATCTCATAATCGTTAAGAATAATCAGATCTAATCCCTCAGCTGTGAACTGGTCTGCATATGAGATAAGTGTTTGATTAGTTAATGTTGTAGGATCAAAAAGTATCTGTGCAATAGCTTCTTCGAGTGAAGACTGACTATATAGACCAGCATCAGCTGGGCTCCATCCCTGAGTTTCTTCTGTAGTCTCTTCCTCTTCTGTAACCTCAGTCTGTGTCTCATTAACAGTTGTAGTTGTTGTCTCGGCTTCTTTCTGTTCAGCTGACGAACAACCTGTCATCATAGTTGCTCCGCCAAGAATTGTTAATAGCAGCATAGTAGCTACAATTTGATTAGTCTTTTTCATAATATCTATCCTCCAAGTCCATACTATCACACTTAATATCCTATTCAAAACTTATAAGGTTCGCATTTTGTTTTCGAGAAGGTCAAAAAATAAACCATTTCCTTATTGCATATTCACACACTCTTACGCCCATATAATGCCAACCATTGATAGAATGACGAAATACTTTTGAACCAACCTCAACCCAAGGGACTTTATAGTATAATAATCCGGTTTAAGGAGGATATTAATATGAGAAAGTATATTAATGTTTTGCTCGTGCTAACAATCGCAGCAAGCCTTTTGGGCCTCGCTTCATGTGATAGCAAGAGTAAGAAAAAAGAAAAAGAGATTTATCAGGTTGAACTCGACCTCAACGATTACTTCACATACGAAGTAATGGGCGAGTACGATGGAACAGCATATATCGAGTATTCAATTGATTATGATGCTCTTTGGGAGAGCGAGAAAAAGCTCCACCGTGAGACAAGAGATGAGTTCATGCCATTCATCGTTGGTTCTTTTGACGTAAGCGAGAACTTGAGTAACGGCGACAAAGCAACTTGGAAATGGGCAGTTGACGAAGATGCTATTAACGATCTCTACGAAGACGATAACGTTGAGGTAACAATCAACTGCAAGGACATCACAGTTGATATTGATGGTCTCCTCGAGAAGGAAGTATTCAACCCTATCGATTATGTAACTGTATCATTCGAAGGTGTATCACCATTCGCTACTGCTAAGTTGGACGTTAGCCCATGCGACTGCAGTATGGCTTTCTCCCTCGACTACAGCGACAACCTCACTAATGGAGATGTAGTTACAGTTACACTTAACGACTCTTACCTAACATCAGTTGAGACATACTGCGAACAGAACAACTACATTCTCGGTGAGACATCTGCTACTTACACAGCAGAGGATCTTGATGAGTACTTGGTATCAGTTGACCAGCTCACAGATGACATGATCAGCATGATGAGCGAGCAGGCAATCAACGTTTTCTATGCATACACATCTGGTTGGGAAGAAGAAGCTGAACTAGTATCTATTGAATATGATGGTGTATATTTCCTTAATTCTCGTTACCCAGATAACCTCTGGAACAAGAATGATATGAACCACTGCTACATTATCCTTTGCGTAACAGCTAGCAACCCAACTGATGGTGAGTTTGTTTACTACTTCTACGTTGAGTATTCAGGTCTTATTATGAAGAACGATGGCACACTTATCGTTGATATGAGTAAGTATAATCACTCTGACGGTAGCTACTTCTTCGAGTGCTCTGGTGATGCATTCTTTGTATCAAGCG
This sequence comes from Clostridia bacterium, assembly GCA_024403735.1. Taxonomy (GTDB): domain Bacteria; phylum Bacillota; class Clostridia; order Saccharofermentanales; family Saccharofermentanaceae; genus Saccharofermentans. Next base: position 4,130 of record JAKSRG010000039.1, on the reverse strand, counting down.
ACAGTAATCTCTACTACGTTGGTAACTTGTCAGTAGATGATTTCTATCAGAAGAGAATTCTCACAAATCTCGTAGATTACGATTACACAACTACTTATGCTGAGTAATAATCACAACTAATTAACTACAACAAAGGCTCACCTTTTATAGAAGGCGAGCCTTTTTGCTAGCAGTATTTTTGTCAGCACTATTAGTCGTTCAAACCACGCTCATCAATCAAGGTCTGTGCTCGTACATTTATGATACTGATAACATCATCGATATCCTTTTGTCCTGCGAAGTAGGCAGGCATCTCTTCAGAGATGATGATCGCAATAGAGGAATCTGAACGATAAACATCTGTAATATTGAGTACCGCATCACATAGCGAATCAATAATATCTCTATTCACTTTTCTCACTTGAAACTGAATAATCTCTTCCTCGTTATATCCCAAACGAACATATGCATCGTATGACTTATCTGCCTCATCAGCTATTGAAGTAAGTATATTTGACAAGGCCTCTTTATTCATAGGATATGAATCATTAATAGTATTCTGAACTTCGTCATCGAGCATATACTTGACCAAATCCCAGCAAGCACTCTTTGTCTTCTCATCAACACCTGCTGAAATTGCTGCAGATGACATAATAACAGCCGTAGGACCATGTTCTTCAGCTGCTGGAAAACCATAGAACCCAACTGTTTCAGATGTTCCGGCAAGACTAGCCACAACAAAATCAGGCTCCATTGCATCAAGCCTCATTGGTCTATCAAGACTACCAACAGATGAACTAATGATTATTTCTGAAAAATGATCACTAGGATCCTCAGGGAAGTTCCTCTTAGCAAAATCACAAGCCTGCTTGAACTCTTCACTATTAAAATCCACTTTACCATCTTTAAGGAAAGAGAAATATCCTGATGACACACATAAATCCAAATACTGATCTCTTGAACCATCGATTGGCGATACACCATTACAAGCTCCACTCAGGAACTTCTCGTAATCGTCAAATGTAAATCCGATATGCCCCTCACCGACATCACTTACTCTTGATACGATGCAATCGAAAACAAACGAAGCTGGGAGCTGGTATAACGCACCATCATCCCACTCGGACGCTTCGAAAATGTTACTATAGTACTTATTCATGTCAAAGCTAGCATCTTCAGCGATTAGCTTATTAAAATCCAAAAAGTATTCTGGATTATTGAACTCCGAATAATCAAATCCATTGAGCACAATATCTGGACCGTCACCAGCCATAATGTCTACCATCAGCTGATCCGAAACTTGCGCATAAGCCTTGTTAGCTTCAACCTCGTCACTATAGTCAAATGAATTATCAGCAACTCTTAGTGTCGCAAAGTAATCACTACTTGTCTGATTAAACTTGAGAATTGCCTCAGCTTCAGCATATGACACATATGGACTCATCGAAAACACATCGATGATCTTTTTACCAACATTAGGATTACTACTTGCACGTTTAAATGTGTAAACAAATCGTTCGTGATTATTTCCCGAAAATCTAAATGCTGATACCACAATTAAATCATCATCTACATAGAGCGGAGTAGCATAGTTGAGATCAGATAGATTGACAAGCGCACTATCGTAATCCATCACACTTTCAACTTCAAGCTTATCGTTAATAGTAAAGATACCCTCACAATTAGCGGCATACGCCTTACCATCCTGAACAGGAACAAATGAGTATCTCGACTTATCAATATCAACTTTAACTTTACGGATTTCACCACTATTTACATCAAGTTCAATAGCTGTCGATTCTTTTGCGTAGCAAAATGCTAATAAAGTGCTGTCATCAATTACAATACAACTATCTACAAAATATAAATCTTCAACAGTAGCACCAATAGATACTGTTTTCGTTTTATCTCCAGAGATAATAAATCTATAACCAGAACCAGAATAATCAGTAACAAGGTAAACTCTACTATCTCCTACCTGATACTCAGCCTGAATTGTATCCATTGTAGTAATATCAATATCAACCGGTGCTTTCTCAAAGGTGTTTGTTTTCGGGTCCATCAAGAACTGAGTAGTTATATAACAAAGCTCATCTTCATCGTAAGCATCACAAGTAAGTCTGAGCTTATCCCCATCAGCAGAAAAATTCGAGCAGTAACCAATCTTATATGGAATATCAGAGAATGACAATTCGCTCACTAGATTTCCGTTCAAATCATACTGAAGAATAGATTTAATCGTCGTATTATCAGAGTCATACTCCTCCTCATCAAATCTATAATATTTATAGCCCTGGAAAACAGTATAAATATATCCGTCTACATACGCCGGTTCAGTTAAATTACAATATTCGAAATCGCTCTCATCATAAGGAATAGTAAGTTCAAATCTATTACTATCAAACCATGGCTGATCTTCAGTAATGAACTCTGGTCTTTCCTCCTTCTTGGACGAATTACAACCGCCAAGCGTCAAAGCAAAAGACGCAAGCATAATAGATGCCAGAAAAACTGACACCACCTTAGTGATATTCTTCATATATCTTTCTCCCTCATTATCTTCCTTATGTAATGACTATTACATAGATAATCTTCCACGCTAATTCTATCATTAACCCCAATAGTAAATTGAAGGATATTTGAAAGAGAATAAGCTTAATTCATATATCAACGGTGTAGTTCAGTCATTCTCGCCCTACATGAAGTTCGACTTCCTCACCGCTTATTTCTATTTTGCCAAGAGCGACACAATAGCTATTTTTTCTTTCTGGAGGGTTCCGAACCTTCGCACATTGCCACAAATAAAAAACGCGAGCCCACAGAATGGACTCGCGTAAATTCTTCGTTATTGAAGTTAGATAGCACGATTATTTTTTCATTTATCGATTAATTAATCATTGTTCTTTTTCATTATCATAATTGAGGTAACAATTATTCCGATAAAGCAAATAATATAAAGCCACCAAAAATAAAATGCCAAAACGAATGCAGCGTCAGTAAATCCTTCTAATCCAAAATCAACTCCGCTAGAAAGCATGAAATCACCAACACCAATAAAAGAAAATACAGCACATATAATTAATGAAACGATATATGGTGCTATAAATATCTTTCTTATAAGCTTAAGTTTCTTCAAATCTTTTGATTCGGATGTCACACTTTTCCTTTTCGCTAATATTAAAGTTATAACAAATACCACTAATAAAACTATGATTGTATTAATGATTGCTACAGTACAACCAGCCTCAACGGAAATTCTACGAATCATCTCATCAGATAAATCCTCATAAAACGTATCCTCGTAAATTAATTTATTAAATTCTCTGAAATATCCCAATCCAAAGAATGCCGCTAACAAAATCGGAATGAAGATAAAACATCTTCTCCAAAAGAAACTGCATATGCTTCTAATCTTTGATATAACAACATTTTCTTTCATTGTTTCTTTAATATTTACTTCAGCCATCATCTTATAATCCTCCGTGGATAATTTACTACCACTTAAGAGTTCATTAATGGTCAGGTCGTACATATTACTGAGTTGTTCGAGCATCTCAACAGGTGGCATATAAGTACCAGTTTCCCAACGTGATATGGTTTTATTGGATACCCCTAATTTTTCTCCTAATTCGGCCTGGGTTAAGTTATGGTCTTTACGAAGCTCTGCTAAAAAGCTTCCCATCTTAATCATGTCCATCAAATCACCCCCACCAGTGATGGCTTAAATATATATAAATTCGCCTGTTTTGTATTTACCATAAACAGCGAATACGCCAAAAACCATATTTTTCAAGTGTTCTCATTTATTGTCCAATACAATTCAGACCCAATTAAAGATGTCTTTATTATACATAAATTAATGCTCTGCGATGGTTCGCATTCTTTAAGAACTGAAAATACAGCAAACAAAAACCGCAACCCCTTATCGCTAAAGGTCTGCGGTTATTTGCCCTGAGTTACTAAAATAGCTATTTTTTGCTTTCTGGAGGGTTCCGAACCTTCGCACATTGCCACAAATAAAAAACGCGAGCCCACAGAATGGACTCGCGTAAATTCTTCGTTATTGAAGTTAGATAGCACGATTAGATTTCAATTAGATGTTCTAACAGCCGTACAAATACAGACTCAAAATCAGCTCATAAAAATACCAC
>JAKSRG010000038.1 GCA_024403735.1 Clostridia bacterium | reverse complement strand
TAACGCTTCTGACTCTTGCAATTACTCGTGATATCCATTGATTTTGTGCTCAAAACTGCCTTCAGCAAGAGTAAATGCAAGACTAACGCTTCTGACTCTTGCTGTTAGTCTTGATATTACATTTGTGGGGTCACAAAAGTCTAACTAAATGTCCCACTAACGCAGCCGACTCGTACGATTACTCTGAATATCACCCATTTAGGGGCCTCAGAATCCCAAAATTCAGAGTAACTGTAGCACTAACCGCGCCGACTCGTACCATTATTCTGAATATTGACCATTCAGCGCCTTCAAACCTCAAAATTCAGTATAAACGTCTAACTAACTGCACCTACTCGTACGATTATTCTGAACATCACTTAATCGAGTGCTCTACGTGGAATATGGTAGTTAATGATCCTAGCCTTAGATATACCAGTTACAGTAACCCTCAAATAACTAGTCTAAGGGTTCTTCAAAAAACGTTGAAAAATATCGCAAAACCCTATTGACATAATTGGTTTATCGGAATAAACTCGCATTAGGTTTAACGCAATAAACCACCTATAGGAAATTGAGAAATAATTGAATAAAAGGACGGGATATGAAATGAAGAAAAATATTAAATGGATGAGTTTGGTATTAAGTGTAGCACTTATGTTTTCGATGACTGCTTGTAGCGAGGATAAGTCTTCTGATGAGAAGGAAGAGAAAGAGACTACAGTAGAAGAAGTTGAGGAAACTGAAGAAACAACTGAGGCTACAGAGACAGAAGTTATTGAGACTACAGAAGAGACTGAGCCAGAAGTAGAAGAGACAACTGAAGAGACAACTGAGGAAACTGAAGAAACAACAGAAGAAACTGAGAAAGAGCCAGAGAAGCCTGTTGAGCAGAAAGTTCAGGAGAATGTTGATCTTATTAAGGCTTATCACGAGGTGCATCCAGATAGTGAACTCTTTATTGAGTATTATGTTGATGTTAATCACAATTATGTTGAATTCCAGGTTTGTGCTCCTTCAGCAGCAAAGGTGAATTTCGATTTCTGCCAGGATAATAATTTCCTTGTAAATATTTATCCTAACCTTGAATACAATGCGTGCGAGACTGTTGGAAATAATCTCATTTTTGTTGATTCATTTATTGGTGAGACTGATACAGGTTTGAGCTATGATTTCGGTAGCTGTATTACATATGATGTTTTCGAGAAGCTTACAATTGATGAGATTATGTATGGTTATGAACTCGAAGTAGTTGATTCAATTCCTGATGGAAGTTATTCAGTTACGATCGTTAACCTTAAGGAAGATGGTTCTTGGTGTCAGATGAAGCTTTATGGCATTGCTGGAAAAGGCGTTAATGATGGTATTGTTAGCTACAATCCTGTAACTTATAGTGCTAGTTTTGCTACACCTACTGTTTTTTACGATGACCCATACATGGGTTCAGATATTACAACAGCATATTCTTCAGTAGCTGATAGCAGTATGTTGGATCACATAGACGCTTATTTAAGCAACAATCAGGAGTATGAGGAAATTGATGGTTGTTACCATATTCGTGTTAGTGCAGCAGTAAAGATTGAGAATAATCAGATTACTGAAATGATTATTTATCCAGCACTTGGCGGACAGGTATAATTTGGCTCTATAACATGGTATAAATTAAGGGAAGATTGGAGAAGATATATGGAAGATTTAACACTATTTGAAGCTGAGAAAAAGCTCATGGACATCATATGGGAGGAAGCTCCTGTTGAGTCTGGAAAGCTTGTTAAACTCGCAGATGAAAGATTAAATTGGAACAAATCAACGACATATACTGTTCTTCGTAAGCTCAAGAATAAGGGCTTTGTGTCTAACGAAGATGCGGTCGTAAAAGTACTTATTCCTATGGAAGACGTTCAGGTAATGGAGAGCAATCAGATTGTGGAGGAGAGATTTTCTGGATCTTTACCTAAGTTTGTTGCTTCATTCCTTGGCAAGAGATCCCTTAGTGATAAGGACGCAGATGAGCTCATGCAGATTATCAAGGATCACATGGGAGGAGATAAGTGATGTCTGATTTGTTTCTAAGAATATTAGAGATGTCAGTAATGGGTAGCATCGTAATTCTTGTAACCCTACTGATCAGATTTCTATTACGTAAAATTTCAAAGAAGTATGTAATGATTTTGTGGGCTGTTGTCGCACTTAGATTACTCGTTCCAGTGAGTATTGAGTCTTCGCTGAGTGTTTTCAATTTCATCCCACACAAGGTAACAAATATTGCAGTTGAGCAGCCAGAGGAAAAGGCTATCGCAGATGTAACTACTTCAAAAATTGAGGTATCAAAGCCATCTGAAGTTAAGCCTGCTGTGGATAAAGCACCAGTTGCAGTGACAAAGCCTGAGATTGCTATTACTCCTAATAACGAGGTTGCTACTGTTCAGAAGCCTGAGGTTGTGGTTCCAGTAGTTGATGTAGATAACACTGCTAAGGTGGAAGAGGCTACAAAGATTGACGTTAAGCCTGAGGTAGTAGCTGTTGATACTGCCGCTAAGGTTAATGAGGTAGCGAAGGTTGATTATAGAGTAGTACTCGGAATTATCTGGAGCGTTGGTGCTGTTGCTATCATTGGTTACTGCGCAGTTCATTTTGTATTACTCAAGAGACAACTCAAAGATGCTACAAGAGTAGAGAAGGACGTATACGAATCAGAGAAGGTTCCATCACCATTTGTATTTGGATTTATTATTCCAAGAATTTACATTCCTGATGTGCTAGATAGAGATGAGAGAAAGTATATCCTCATGCATGAGCGCACACATATTAAGCATGGTGACTGGATTAGTAAGCTCCTCGGAATGGTTGTTGTGGCTGTTCACTGGTTCAATCCACTCGTATGGCTCGCGTATGCGCTTTTTGAGCAGGACGTAGAGATGCATTGCGATGAGCACACTGTTGCTAATCTTGAGAATGACTTGAAGCAGGCATATACAATGTCTATCGTTTCATATGCGAAGAAGAGTAATAAGAAGCTTTACCTCGTTGCGCCACTTAGCTTTAGTAAGCCAAACTTCAGCAAGCGCGAAGTTACTAACAGAGTTAAGAACATCATCAACTACAAGAAGGGTACTAAGATTACAGCAATTGTTACTACTCTCTTGATTGTGACAATCTCATCAGCATGTGCGTTAAATGCTACTTCTGAGACTAAGAGTGCTGATGCTGATACTGAAGAGATTGTTGCTGAGACAGTCGCAGAGGAGACTACTGAGACAACTAAGGAACTCTGGACAATGCCAGAAGTTACTGAAGAACTCCCAGATTTTATTCCTTTGACTTCTGCAACTGATGACGACGATTTTGATGAAAATTCTTTATATTCAATTCAGGAATGGACTGCCGAAAAGAATGCAGCTTACTCATTACTAATGGCTAAGGCAGCTGAAGTTAATGCAGCAAATCCAGACAAGAATTACCTTTATGGTTTTTGTGATGTTTATACTGTTGCTACATCTTGTAAGCTTATTATCTATGATGTGGATACTCAGGAATTTATCGCTTATGAGTACGAGAATGGAACTGTTGAAGATAGCTCTGCTGCAGGTGTTCGCGATATATACTTTTTTGATAATGCTGTGGAACCAAAAAATCAACTTATGCCTTATGAAGTATTCTCTGAATTGCCAGGTGTTATGACAATTAGTTCATTTTATCAGTTCGATGCTAGCGCGTATGGTACTAAACTTTCTGATAACAACTATGCTGGTGAATTCTATGGTTTCTCAGCTGATATGAATTATGCTTTTGCTGCTTTGGGTGGACCATATGAGTTCAACTATACAGCTGATGAACTTCTTGCACTTAACGTAGGTGATATGGTTAATGTCGGCGGTGAGAATATCGAAGTAACATCTATCGACTATGATGTTGATCTTTGGGGTGGATATCGTATTGCTCTTGGAGATGGTGACAATGGCGGATATTACGTGATTGTTCGCTTTGATCAGGATGGTAATCCTGTTGATGTTACCCTCTTAAATATGTGGGGTGATCCACTCGTAGGTGAGTCGATATTCAATAAGATCCCTGTCGCTGATGATGTAGAGATTATTGTATATGATTTCCAAACAGAGCAGGCTACTTCATTAACTAAAGACACAATCGTCCAATATCTTCTAGAAAATGATTGTGGACCAGATGGAGACGGCTTCTACCAGTATGAAGAAGGTGGATGTTTTAATAGCTTTGGTACACCTCTTGGACGAATGAATGATCCTGTTGTAATCGAGAATGGTGAGATTACAAGTGTGACTTTATACAAGTGGTAAGGTGAACTTAAAATTATGGTTTTATTAGGCCCTGAAGTGTTGCGGCATTAGCCTCAAGCTTCGGGGCTTTGTTTTGCTGTTTTTCTGGAGTTATCGAAAACACGCTGGTTGCAATTTTGAAATTGTTTTGTAAATTTTGGACGAAATTTCCCCATAAAATAAACAAAAATAGCATATTTTAATATAAAGAGTGGATTTTTGAAAAAATAAATTCCTTGTTGACACGCTATATCGATAGTAGTATTCTTTACCCATTATTTTGGAAAGGAGTTCTTCTCATGTTTAATCTTAGATCACATTGCGCGACAGTTAATTTTCGTAACATTGTTATATTTGCATCGGGATTTCGACATATCAGGGAAGAATAATCTTGGTATATTACGCTAGTAGTATGGACCACTTATCTTTTCGAGATAAGTGGTCTTTTTGTTTCTAGGAAAGGTATAGGGAAAAGGAAATGGGGAAAAAATCAGAAGGAAAGAAGGATAAGAAACCAAGTAACAAATTATCGCTCAAACAATCTTTGAGTAATGCCTGGTTCGCATTTGTTCTGGGTATTACATTTAGCAAAAGCATCGTAATTCACTCATTCTTTCAATGGGTAATCGGACATGGTGCATGGGTGTTCTACGACGGTTACTTCATGAAGAAGATAGTTGAAGATTTGGATGCGAATAAGGGATTCAGACCAATATTCATCTTCATTATGGTCACATGTGTGGTATTCATGACACTCGAGTTCTATGAGAACTATATCGAAAACGTAGTGTACCCACTCGAGACTAATCGTCTGTTCGCAGGCATCTACAAGCTCATGTATAAGAAAGCGCGTAATGTAGAACTCAGCTGCTACGAAGATCCAGACTTCTATAATCGCTACACAATGGCGATGGACGGCGCTGAAGAGAAGGTTACAGCTATTATCAGAGCAATCTGGGGAACTATCATTGGTGTAATCAGTGCGGCAGTAGTTTTCTACCTCATGTTCGAGATTGATCACTACGCAATATTATTCATTTTGTCACCGCTCATTGGTAATTTCATCTTCGGTAACTTCAAGAACAAGTACGAGTTCAAGAGATATCAGGAGCAGGCACCTAATGAGAAGGTCCTAAACTACGTATCACGTATGATGTATCTGCCAGATGGTGCCAAGGAGATGCGTTTATCTGAGATATTCAAGCTCCTCAAGAAGCAGTATCGCGAGGCTACAGATAAGAACGTCAAGGTTGCAATCAAGTATGCATTTGCCAATGCGATGTTGAATTTCTGGCGAATTACTTTCACATTCACGGTTATTTTCGAGGGCGTCCTCATATATGCGTCATATCGTAAGCTTGTGACAGGAACTATATCACTTGCGCAGCTCACAATCATGACTAGCCTTATGGTTGCGATGACTTGGATTTTGATACGTGTTTTCGAGAGCATCATGGAGTTACTCAAAAATGCAGTATTCATCAATAATCTTCGCGGCTTCTTGGAATACGAGGAGGTAATTCCTGAGGACTACGACGGCGAGACCCCATCGAAAACATTCGAGACTTTGGAGTTCCGTAACGTATGCTTCTCATACGATGACGAGGAGACAATCAAGAACTTGTCATTCACTATCAAGAAGAACGAAATCGCAGCGCTCGTAGGACATAACGGTGCTGGTAAAACTACGATTATCAAGCTTCTTTTGAGACTTTACGATCCTACATCAGGCGAGATTTTGTATAACGGCAAGAATATCAAGGAGTATAACCTCAGAGAGTACAGAGATGTATTCGCGACGACATTCCAGGATTTCCAGATTTTTGGAATGAGCGTGAAGGATAATGTCCTTATGGGTAGAACTTATGAGAATGAGGATGAGCAAGTTATTCGTGCCCTAAAGCGCGCTGGTGTGTACGATAAGATCGCGAGCCTCAAAGATGGCATCAATACAATGATGACGAAGGAATTCGATGAGGATGGCGCAGTATTGTCAGGTGGTCAGAGCCAGAAAGTAGCAGTAGCACGTACATTCATCAAGGATTCACCAATGAAGATATTCGACGAGCCATCAAGCGCATTAGACCCAATTGCAGAGTATGAGCTATTCAAGAACATCATGAAAGAGGGCAGAGATCACACGATGCTGTTCATCTCACACAGACTATCTTCAGTTAAGAATTGCGACAAGGTATTCATGCTCGAGAGAGGTCAGCTCATCGAAGAAGGAACACACGAGGAACTTATTAAGGCAGATGGTAGTTATGCTGCTATGTACAAGAAGCAGGCGATGAACTACCTCGCTATTGAGAATGTAGAGGAGGTGAGACTATGAGCAAAGACAAGACTAAGAAAAAAGACGAGACAAAGCAGTCTTTCAAAGAGGTCTGGAGCAACAATTTCTTCCTCCTAAAGCTCATTTTCACGGCCTCGCCAGCATTCCTGACACTCATAGCTCTTGATTCAATTCGAGGTCAGGTATCGATATTTTTCGAGCACGTCGTAGGTATTGGATATGTACTCGAAGCAGCGGAATTTAACTATCCGTTCAAGAGGGTGGCAATGATAATTCTCTTGCTCGCTTTGGCTATCTCAGTCGGCATGATATTCACTGTATTTGTAGGTGATTACATCGCTGAGAAGGAGCGACCAAAGGTTCGTGAGCGTATCAAGATGCTTCTTTATAAGAAGGCTAATAGTCTCGACCTCGCTTGCTACGATAACCCTGAATTCTATAACGATCAGGTTATGGCAATTGCTGAGGTAGATAGGCAGATTGACCGTGCTGTTAAGTTTGTTCAGGATACTGTGGCTGGTATTACGGTGTTCATCACAACAATTATCTACGTATTGAACAAGGATAAATTCTCGCTCGTTATCGTAGTCGCATCGTTCGTGCTGACATATATCTTTAATATCATTTATAACAAATTGAACTTTAAGGTTCGTATTGAGAGTATGCCGTTCATTCGTAAGCGTGATTACGTTAAGCGTATCTTCTACCTAAGTGATTACGCTAAGGAGATCCGTCTTAATCCAGACGTAGCTGATATTTTGTATAAGCAGTTCGAAGATGCTAATGACGATGTATATAAGGTAGAGAAGAAGTACGCGTTCCGTAAGTGGATAGTTGGTTTTACTCGTAGATATTTGAGTAATCACCTCTTTGGCGACGTAATCTATATTGCTTACCTTGTATATCAGGCTACAGTACGCGCGACTTTGTCATTCAGTTCCGTTGCTATCTTGTTCAACACATTTGGACGAATGAAGGAAGGTCTACGAGTATTTACTGACGTATATCCATTCGCAACAGAGACAAGTCTATATGTAAGTAAGATACGTAAGTTCCTAGATTACGAACCTACTATTACTTCAGAAGAGAACCTTGTTCCTACTAATGAAGCTAAGCACGTTGAACTCAAGAATGTATCATTCGCGTATGGTGCAGTAGGAAGTCAGAAGGGTGCTGATAGCGCTGATGGCGATGTTAAGGGCGATATGAGTAACATGCTCCTCAAGAATATCAATCTTGATATTAAGCCTGGTGAGAAGATTGCCTTGGTTGGATATAACGGCGCTGGTAAGACTACATTGGTTAAGCTTCTTATGCGACTATATGATGTCAATTCTGGTGCGATCTTCGCAGATGATGTGGACATACGTAAGTACGATGTTAAGAAGTATCGTAATACTATCGGAACTGTTTTCCAGGACTTCCAGATATTCGGAGGTAATGTACGCGAGAATGTACTTCTCGATGTAGCGGACAAGTCACGAGATGACGAAGTGCGTATGGCATTGACTGACAGTGGACTTATTGATCGAATTGATAGACTTCCTAATGGCATCGATACTGAACTCACGAACGAGTTCTCGAGTGAAGGTGTTAACTTGTCTGGTGGTGAGGCACAGAAGCTCGCTATTGCGAGGGTTTTCTATAAGAACGCAGGCCTCATGATACTCGATGAACCATCTTCAGCACTCGACCCAATCGCAGAGTATCAGTTGAACCACGCGATGCTCGAGGCAACGAAGGACAAGTCAGTTATCTTCATATCTCACAGATTGTCTACGACAAGATTAGCCGATCGAATAATAATGCTCGAAAACGGTGAGATTGTTGAGCAGGGTAAGCACGATGAACTTCTCGCACTCGGAGGAAAGTATGCTCAGATGTGGAAGGTTCAGGCAGGAGCTTATATTGCTGTCTAATTGTCTGCATTAAGATTTATTACAAATGAAAATGCCACTGAAGACAAACATCTTCGGTGGCATTTTTTTAAGAAAGGATATTAAAAAACGGTACTGGCTAATTAGTAAATCACAAGTTAAGCGACATTTTTGAATGCCTTTAACTGTGGATCGCGTCTGAGCTTCTGGATAGCCTTAGCCTCGATCTGACGAACTCGCTCACGAGTAATTCCGAGCATTGCACCAACCTGTTCGAGTGTCTTCTCAGTATTGTTGAAGATACCAAATCTGTGGATGATTATTGTTCTTTCTCTCTCAGACAACTGAGTTGTAATTGCGTGGTAGAGAGCATCAGTCTCAACCTGCTTCTCTGTAGTATCGTCAGGTGATTCAATTGATGAATTGATGAAATCAACGAGTTTGCAATCGTTGTCTTCACCAATGCTTGCATCGAGTGAATTAGGGTTAAGTGTAAAGATTGCTGCCTTAATGTTCTCCCATTCGTGCTTTGAGAAGCCGAGACCAGCTTTGATGTCTTCATCTGTAGGTGCGTTACCATTTTTTTCCTGGAATTCAGCACGGAATCTGAAGACTTTCTGGAGCTTCTCGTTGATGTGAACTGGCACACGAATTGTTGTACCAGAGTCAGCGATTGCCCTAGTGATTGCCTGCTTGATCCACCAAGTAGCATATGTGCTGAACTTGAAGCCCTTATCTGGTTCAAATCTTTCAATCGCCTTGAGAAGTCCAATGCATCCTTCCTGAATCAAGTCGTGGAATTCTAACGTGATGTGTGAAAGAGAAGAGTAATTCTTAGCGATGAAGTATACTAGCTTGATATTGTGTACGAAGATGTCGTCACGATAAGTTGTATCCTTCGTCTCGTAGTAGAGAGTTGTGATCTTTAATTCTTCTTCCTTTGAATAAATAGGGCTCATTGCAGCCTGATCAAGCGCAGATGGAATTACTTCATCTATAGTTTCGTCGAATTCATCAGCCTCTTCGTCTGTCATTTCTTCTTCTGCGATATCTGATTCGATAATCTCACAAGAAGCAATGTCGTTGTCTGTAATTGTTTCATAAAAATCTTTCATAAGTCGTACCTCTCTTAAATAGTATTTGAACTAGTGGTCTCTCATTGGTTACTATCACTAAACTCAAAATGTCTCCTTTTTCGTAAAATTAAGAAATTTTCCACTAATTCTTTGAAGTTTTGTACATATAACGCGGGGGTAGATGCTTTTCGTAAAAGTTTTTATCCAGAACAGGCAGAACGCGCTCATTTTTTTAGCGAGGGTGCGTTCGCATTTATTGGTTATCTAATAGTAAGAGTCGGATGGCGTGCTCGAAAACCTTATCAGCAAGAGGCAGGGTGTTTTCGAGATGGTCGTGAAAAATGTTTGATCAACTGCTTAATCCATGAGTAATCGAATACATTTATAGGTTATCCAGCACCGATAGATACGGGTGCCGACTAATAATGTAATGGGAGGATAAAATCCATGGTAGATGCAGGTGATTTTATTATTGTTGATGGAGTACTTAAGTCTTATTTGCCACCAAGAGGAGTGGGGGAATACGAGGTTGTCGTTCCTGAGGGCGTGACTAAGATTGGAGCGATGGCTTTCGAGAGCTTAACCGGGATGAAGAGTGTCACAATTCCTAGTAGTGTGACTAGCGTAGGAAGAGGCGCATTTATGAATTGCATTAATCTTGAGCGCGTCGAGATGGCTGAGGGCGTAACGGAGATTGCTAATATGGCATTCATTAGCTGCCTTAGCCTCAAGAAATTAACAATTCCTAAGTCTGTTAAGAAGATTGGCGCATCGGCATTTGAGGCTTGCGAGTCCCTCACACGCGTGGTGGTTCCTAAGGATGCCGAGATCATTGGGGAATATACTTTTGACCCTGACGTTAAGGTCGTTCGCGAGTAGATCTCGAGGGCTAATAGGCGCTCATAATAATCACATATAAGTCTCAAATTGGGTGAATATTCTAATTCTTGGATGTTCACCCTTTTACTAAGTGTTAAAATAGTAAGGTTGAGACTAGGTCATCCTGGGTGGTGGCTGTTTTTATGGAGGGCGTATGAGCGATTCATATAAGTTTGATGTGACAGATGGTTGTTTTACTATTCCTGCTGAGGAAGAGTTCGATATAGATGAAGTTGTTATCCCTGATGGGGTGAAGGTGGTTGGCGCGCGTGCTTTTATTGGCCGCACTTCGCTCAAGAAAGTTACTATTCCTGAGGGTGTTACTGAGATTGGTGATTTCGCTTTTGATGGCTGCTCTGAGCTTATGAGCGTAACAATTCCTAGCAGCGTTACAAGTATCGGTAAGGATGCCTTCTATGGTTGTAGCAAGCTCAAAACGGTTACTATTCCTGCTGGTATCAGTAGTATCGGCGCACGTGCTTTCTATGGTTGCTCATCTTTGAAGGACGTTGATATTCCTAGCGGTATTAATGGCATCGAGGATTATGTGTTCAGCGGCTGCGCTGGATTGTGCGATGAGACTGGTCTCTTGGTTGTTGATAACAAGGTACTTTGTTGCCGTACTGATATTAAGAAAGTAGTAATCCCAGAGGGTGTGACATGCATTGGTGGTGAGGCATTCTGCGGATGTATCGACATCAAGGAAGTAGTAGTTCCTTCTAGTGTTACAAGCATCGCGCCAGGTGCATTCTGTGACTGCGATTCGCTTGAGACCATCCTGATCAAGGGTAGTCTTACTACTATTGGTGACAGCGCGTTTGACAGCTGTATTTCTCTCAAAAACGTTGCTATTGAAGGTAGCGTTGGCGTGATCGGTTCAGGCGCATTCAGCGGCTGCACAATCATGGAGACTGTTAAGATCGACGAAGGCGCTACTGTTGTAGAAGACGAAGCCTTTTATGTATGTTCATCACTTAAGGCTATTGATATTCCAGGCGGCGTTAAGAATGTAGGTGTCGAGGCATTTTATGAATGTGAAGCGCTCGAAAACATCACGATCGCATCAGGTTCCGACATCATTAGCGACGGCGCGTTCGAGTTCGCAGCGCTCAAATCTATCGACATTCCTGATTGTGTAACAGAGATCGGCGAAGCTGCATTCTTGAGTTGTCCACTTAAGGAAGCAAATATTCCATCTAGCGTTAAAAAGATTGGCGCTAATGCCTTCGTTGGCACTAATCTAGCAACTGTTATAGTAGCTAAGGATGCCGATGTTGACCCTAGTGCATTCAGCAGTGATGTTAATATTGTTCGTCAATAATTCCGAATAATATTATTAATTATGAAATAAAATTCTTACAATTATTATCATATTCTTATTATTAAATACTCCTATGTTGGTGTAAACTGAACGTGTTCAATAGAAATGTTTATGTAGTAGCATAATTCGTGTTCATGAAGGTTTGAATTCATAAGTAATATACGGAGGACAATAAATGAAAGTAGCAGTAGTATGGTCTAGCCCTAATACTGATGGATTAACAGCGTCAGCTAAGAATAATCTTATCGAAGGACTTAAGCTCAAGGGCGTTGAGATTGATGAGATACATATGAACAAGATGAATATCAACCACTGCAAGGCTTGTGGTAATGGTTGGGGAACATGCAACAAGACTGGCGAGTGCCTGTTAAAGGATGATTTCGCAGATATCTATAGACGTCTTGTTGAAGCTGACGGTATTGCATTCGTATCAGCAGTTTACTGGTCTGACTTAACTGAATGCATGAAGGCATTTATTGATCGTATGAGAAGATGCGAAGCAACACATAATCACTATCTCGCTGACAAGAGATGTATGTTAGTAGCTTGTGCAGGCGGAACAGGTAGAGGAACAATTGAGTGCCTCAAGAATATGGAACTCGCGCTCACACATATGGGTATGAGAGCATATGACAGAATTCCTGTAGTTCGCTTTAACAAGAGCTATATGTTACCAGCACTTAAGGGCGCAGGCGAGCAGTATGCTGAATGCCTTGAGAATGGTTTTGATATGTACTATTGATTTGATATTGCTTTTGTTTTTGTTTGGAGAGGGCCAATTCCGAGTTTTTCTTGGGATTGGTCCTTTCATGTGGAATAAATATGGCGAGATTGATTTTTTGGAGTTTTGATCTTATTTTTTAGTTTTGGAAAATAGGATCAAAATTTATCTAAGGTTTTCGAGGTTTGTGCACTTATTTTTTGAAAACGAAGAATAAGTTCAAGGCTTTTCATAGAAGCTTTTGAAGTTTGATCTTATATTTTGTTTTCAATTTATAAGTTCAATGACAAGTTATTATCTGCCGTATGTATGCACTTATACTTCAAAAGCAAAATATAAGTTCAACGGCTTAAAATTTAAACTAAAAATGTTGATCTTATTTATTTGAATTTATGTATAAGTTCAATATTTCAGACTTTTGAACTTATATCTCAAAATTGACGAATAAGTTCAATTCGCATTTGGAAGTTTATTAAGCCACTATGTTTTCGAGTACTTAAAGGGACAATTCAGATTAATTGAATGTTTTTACAGATAGTCTGAACTTTTTACGCATGTATTAATTGAAAATTCATGTTTATTTGTAAAAATGAGAAATTATCTGAATTTCTGAGCGACGTTCAAAATGAGAATTCAGATAAATTGAAAAATATATTAATAGGTATGAATTTTGAATAATTATGGCGTCCCAAAATTCAGATTATTTTTGGAATATGGATTATAGTCTGAAATATTGGAATATTTGTTTATGAAATATTCAGACAAATCAATTAAAAAGAAAATTAATCTGAATATTTCTGATTGAGATAACAGGGAAATTCAGATAAATCACTCAAGAATACAAATAGTCTGAATTATATTCAAAACCAGCTCCTGTGCGTTCAGATAATTCCTAATAATCCATAAATAATCTGAAAGAAATGGTAATACACATAAATCTGGTAGAAACATCTTATAAAATTTGCGATATTTGGTATTATTGTTTCAAATGAAGTAAGGAAAGAGGATTTTATGGGTTCGTTTAAGACAGGAAAATTCAGAAATGTATTCAAGGAAGTAGGTTACTCAGAGGCTGATATTAATGCCAAGTTGGAGCAGATGTTCCAGACAATGTTTTATGGCGAAGATGATGTTAGAGTCTATTACCCAGTTGGCGACGATATGGGTTATATGACAGATACAGGTAATAACGATGTTCGTACTGAAGGTATGAGCTATGGCATGATGATGTGCGTTCAGCTCGATAAGAAGGAAGAGTTCGACCGTATTTGGAAGTGGACTAGAACTTATATGTTCATGGGTGACGATCAGAATGCTGGTTATTTCTGCTGGTCTAATAACTTGGATGGTAGTAAGCGTGCTGATGGTGCTGCACCTGATGGAGAAGAGTTCTTCGCAATGGCTTTGTTGTTTGCTTCAAGAAGATGGGGTGATGGCGAGGGTATTTTCGAGTACTCAAGAGAAGCTAAGAGATTATTGGATTACGCTGTTCACGGTGATGACCCTATGTGGGACCCAGAAAATCACTACATTAAGTTTGTAACTGGCTGTGATTGGACAGATCCATCTTATCATTTGCCACATTTCTATGAGATGTATGCTGAGCTCGGCGATGAGAAGGATAAGGAGTTATGGAAACTCACTGCAGATGAGTCTCGTAAGTTCCTAAAGAAGGCATGTAACAGTGTTACAGGAATGAATGCCGAGTATGCTGAATACGACGGAAGCCCTATAAATAGGCCTTTTATCGCTGATGTATTCGGTGGAAGACACGATTGGTTCTATTCAGATGCTTATCGAACAATTGCGAACATTGCGCTCGATTATTCATGGTTCGAGGCAGACGATTGGGCTATTGAGATTGCTCAGAAATTAAGATTATTCTATGCTGACAAGTGCGAAATCGTTGATGGTGAGCCAACATATCCTATTTATGAGATCGATGGAACTCAGGTAGAGGGTAAGGTATTACATCCATATGCGCTTATCGCTACTAATGCCATGAGTGCACTTGCTTCTAAGGAAGGCGAGATGAGCGAAGATGCAGTTGTGGCTGTTAAGCAGTTTTGGGATCTTCCACTTAGAACTGGCGTTAGAAGATACTATGATAACTGTCTCCAGTTGTTCGCTATGATGGCGCTCTCTGGTAATTATAGATTTTTCATGTGATATTTCGTAGATAGACGATAATAGATTGTAAGGGAATTAATAAGGGCGAGGCGCGGGCTTCGATAGGTGATATAGAGAAATGCTGGTTAACAAGAAACGTAATATGACCCCATATGATATGGCGCGTAGGCCAGCCAAGCAGTATCCGATCCTGATGCCATTACTATGGGCAGGTTCTTGGGTGATGACAAGGCAGTTCGGCCTTAAGGTTGATAAGTCTGGCCTCAAGGGGATTAAGCCACCGTATCTTGTAATTGCGACACACCAGGGCTTCTCAGATTACTATATTGCGCCACTCGCGATGTTCCCAAGACGTGCGATGTACGTATCAGATATGGAAGGATATGCGGCTTTTGGTAACTGGCTATACAGAGGCCTAGGCTGCATTCCTAAGAGACGCTTCGTAGCAGATATCTCAGTTATCCGTAACATTAAGTATGGCCTCAAGAAGGGTCAGGCTGTGTTCGTGTATCCTGAATCAAGACATTCCAATGTTGGAACAACTGCTTATATTTCATCTGAAATGGCTAGATTGTGTAAGATGCTCAAAGTTCCTGTTGTTACGCTCACAGCTAATGGTAGCTATCTCGCTAATCCATTCTGGGATGAGGAGCATACGAGAAGAGTTCCAATGCGCGCGAAGATGGAATTACTCTGTGACGCGGAAAGATTAGCAACAATTGATCAACAGGAACTCCAAGACCTTATCGAAAACAAACTGCAGTACGACGAGTATCGTTATCAGCAGGATAACAATATCCTTATCAAAGACGCCAAAAGAGCGGAAGGTCTTCATAAGGCGCTATATAAGTGCCGCTGCTGTGGTGTGTCTAACCTCATGACTAGTGGTGGTTCATCAATTAAGTGTGGTGGATGTGATACTAAGTGGGAGCTCACAGAAGATGGCTGGCTCGTGGATGATAAGACTAATTCCAAAACTCACATTCCTGATTGGTATGAGTGGCAGCGTGGCTATGAAATAGATAATATTGATGGACTCAGCGAGAAGTATGAAGTTAGAGTTGAGGCTCTTCCTAATGAGTATGGTTTTGTAGATTTGGGCAATGGAATGCTCGAGTTGGACGCGAATGAATTTGTGCTCACAATTGATGGTAAGAGGATGAGTTTTCCACATTGGATTAGGGAGTCTGTCCAGACAGAATATAACTACAGAGGCAAAGGTATGGCAATCGTCCTATCAACAGCAGATTGTTGTTATTACATATATTCTGACGACAAGCGCTTTCAGCCTACAAGGCTACAGTTCATAGGCGAATACTTATATCAGCAGAACCGCTAATGACAAAATTGTGATAAGTATTGGGTGATTTTGTTCGATGAAATATGGTGTCTTATCATGCTATAATGACCGTGAAGTGTGATATGTGATGATATATGAGCGAGATAACTTTATGAGCGAACGATACGATTATTCGAATGACTTCTGCATGGAAGATTTCTATGATATTGAATTCCGTAAAATTCCTAAAGCTTTTCAGTTCAAGGCCAAGCAGTCAAAAGTTTTCAGATGGCTGATTGGAATACTGTTAGTTATAGATGCTATTCTCCTTGCGATAATTCCTTGGACGGGAAAAGCCGTCGAGTCTGGAATTAAAATAGCTCAGCATGAACTTATGATTACAAAGTATAGTGTTCCGCTATTTGTAGCGATACTGGTTGTTTTCGCGTGCGTCGTAGTACTTTGTGTATGGATATTCTTAGCTATACTGATGGACAAGAAGGCATATAAGGATGCGAGCGAGAAGTTCGCGCGATATAAGACGGAGCGACAGATTAAGGAGCGCCGCGAGCATAGGGAGTCGAGGGAACGCGACGGTATGCTGTTTTGATTAGATGATTAGAGGTTATATGTGAAGGGCCGCCTCGGAGCGTTGATACCACGCGCTTTGGGGCGGTTTTACTTTGCTTGGAAATTGGCCGGCAAGTTAGGTAGTGTGGCAGGCGCATGGATGTGGGACTTGCAAAAATCCACGGATAGGGTATATTACTTGACGTAGGGAATGAAGTTCTCCCTAAGTAGCAATACTTGAACCGCTTATTTATGGCTGATGACTTCTGCGATTTATGGCGCAGGGGTTACCAGCTTTTTTGTTGGCTCGAAAACGCGATATCTCGACAAAACACCGCTAGCCAAGGCTCGCGTGCACATATAGAGGATGGTTACGATATGTTATTAAGTATAGCTTTGATATTGATTGTCGGCATGGCGCTCGGATGGATCTGCAAAAAGTGTAAGCTTCCGAGCCTAATCGGAATGCTTCTTACAGGTATTATTCTTGGTCCATATGTACTAGGATTGATTGACGATTCTATCCTGAATATTTCCGCTGAGATACGTAAGATAGCGCTAATCATTATTTTGACTAGGGCTGGATTTGGTCTGGATATTGGCGGCCTTAAAAAGATAGGACGTCCTGCAGTTATGATGTGTTTTGTCCCTGCGACATGCGAACTATTAGGAATGCTGTTACTTGGTCCACGTTTCCTAGGACTGACGTTACTCGAAGCAGCTATTCTTGGTGCTGTACTCGCTGCCGTATCACCAGCTGTAGTTGTGCCACGAATGGTTAAGCTCATGGATGAGAAGTATGGAACTAGTCAGGGAATTCCGCAGTTAATTCTAGCGGGTGCATCTGTTGATGATGTGTATGTAATAGTGCTTTTTACAACATTCATTGGAATGGCACAGGGCGATAGTGTGTCAGTGATGAGCTTTATAAATATCCCTGTATCGATTGTCCTTGGAGTATTAATCGGATTAGGATGCGGATTAGCTTTGGCGAAGTTTTTCGAGAAGGTCCATATCAGAGATACAGTTAAGATCCTTATTGTGTTGTCATTCTCATTCATCCTCGTAGCAGTGGAGGATATGCTTAGTACGCCAATTACATTCTCAGCACTTATCGCAGTAATGTTCATCGGTGTGTCACTACAGAAGAACCGCCACGAAGTAGCCAAGAGACTGTCTGTTAAGTACAACAAACTCTGGGTAGGAGCGGAAGTTTTCCTCTTCGTACTCGTTGGTGCGACAGTTAATATTGGTTACTTAGGACATGTGGGAATTAAGGCGCTGGTTGTGATTATTGGTGCGCTAATCCTTCGTATGCTAGGCGTTTGGCTATGCCTTATCGGAACTAAGTTCAACAGTAAGGAACGTATCTTTACAATGATGGCATATACACCAAAGGCAACTGTTCAGGCTGCAATCGGAGGTATTCCTTTGAGCCTTGGATTAGCGTGTGGTGATATCACACTTACGATTGCAGTATTAGCGATCGTACTTACTGCGCCACTTGGTGCCTTCGCGATTGATATGACTTATAAGAAGTTCCTTAAGAAAGATTGATATAATTTGAGTAAGATGGTCAGGGTTAATGGCAATCTACGATTGGAGAGTCTATGAAGATTGAGTATGTTACTGTAGATGACGTGAGTGAGCTCCTAAATATTTACGCTCCTTATGTGCAGAATACTGCGATTACATTCGAGTACGAAGTTCCTACTGTTGAGGAGTTCGCTAACCGTATCGCGAATACAAAGAGGAAGTTCCCATATATTAAAGCTATTGTAGATGGCGAGATTGTGGGCTACGCATACGCTGGCACTTTCCGCGTACGCCCTGCATTCAACTGGTCTGTCGAGACGTCTATTTATGTTAAGTCTGATTGTCGTAGAAGTGGAGTTGGTAGGGCCCTATATGAGGCGCTCGAGGGCGAACTTAAGAAGATGGGAATTATTAATGTGTACGCATGCATTATTCATGAACTTGAGCCAAATCCATACGTGAATGATGATAGCTATAACTTCCACTTGAATATGGGGTATAGGCTTATTGGGCGTTTTCCAGATTGTGGATACAAATTCGACCGCTGGTTCGACATGATCTGGATGGAGAAGCATATCGGCGATCATGTAACTAATCCTGATGAGGTGAAGTTCGGCATCGAAGGCTAAGGTTGCTAGCCTGATACGATGCACTCGATATATCCAGTTAACTAATCGCTCTTACGACAAGGATAATGATGCTCGTGATGATCATAACGACACCAACGACGCGATTAAGAGTTTTGGAACTAGCCTTGTTGGCGATAACAGATGCAATCTTTGCCCAGATGAGTGTGAAGATGATGCAAAGGATGAGACTAGTGATGTCAGGCAATTTGCCGATGGTGAAGTGGCTGATGCTGCCTGTGAGTGCAGTGAATGCCATGATGAATACACTTGTGCCTACTGCCATGTGCATCTCGTATCCGAGGATTGATGTGAGGACGAAGAGGAGCATCATTCCGCCGCCCGCACCGACGAACCCACAAATAAAACCAACCAGACATCCGCCAATTATTGACTTAATCACGCGAGTACGTGGGTCAGACTGAACCATTTGCTCCTTTGTGTTGTTAACTGGCTTGATGATGAAACGAAGACCGAGGAAGATGAGCGCAATCTGAGTAGTGTTGCCCATCGCTCTGTCAGGCAAGAAACTAGCTATAAAACTACCGAACACGGTCATGACTAGGACAGAAATAAGGAGCACGAGGCTGTTTTTGACATCGAGGTTCTTATTCTTCTTATAAGTCATCGCACTGCTGGCACTAGCGAGGACGTCGCTCGCGAGGCCGATACCAATCGCCTGATAGGATGGAATTCCCAGGAAAACAGTCAGGACAGGGCCAATTACAGCGGCCGCGCTCATTCCCGCGAAGCCTGTGCCGATGCCTGCCGCGGCACCTGCGAAGAAGCAGACGATAATCTTAATCAGTAAATCCATAGCGTGTCCCCGTGAGTTAATTCTTTTGTTTTTATCTAAAACCTGGCAGAATACCCCCACTTCTTAAGTGGGGGATGAATGC
>JAKSRG010000037.1 GCA_024403735.1 Clostridia bacterium | reverse complement strand
AGAAAATATTTTGAAAAAAGAAGAAAAAAGACTTGCAAAATATTAGCAGGTTTGTAGGTCAAAGAATGGAACTTACAAAAGTGATTGGCGAGTGGCTCGAGAGTGTACTTGGCTAACCTCCTTCTTCTGCGACGATAATCTCATATCGACTGGAATTGATTTGTGATAACATACTAATATCAAAGTTGAGATTGGAAATTATATGTGGCAGCAGATTACTGACAAAGTAATAGTATTTCTCCTATCACTTCTCATTATCACTCAGGTGACATTGGGGAGTGGTTGGGTTGTTGCAATAATTCTCGCCATGTTACTCATAATCTTCCTGACCCAGCTGTTTAATAGAAATATTGAGGTATTGATTGTTAGCGCCGTGCTACTCGTAGCATCAATAATCGTGCCACAGCTTATGATATTATTCGCGTCAGGTGCATATCCACTTATAACAAGTAAATCTATTAAAGATGCAATTTATAACAAAAAAATCTCTCGTGAACTTAACTTGTATCTAATTCCTGTATTGGTATTAATCGGAGGATATATTGCTATATCTGTGATTAACGGCGTTTTCCTAAATGTTGTAATTATTCTTCTTGCAATTGTCCTAGGAATTAAGACTTCCTATCATGAGGCGACAATCGTCAAGCTTACTACTAGATATGATGACGCTAGATATGAAGCGGTTGAAGCATTCCGTAAGCGTCGTATAGCTCGCGAACATGAAGAAGAGAAAATCTACATGGCTACACTCGAGGAGCGCAACCGTATTGCCCGCGAGATTCATGACAACATCGGTCACATGCTCACACGTGTAATTGTTCAGATGCAGGCCCTCAAGATAATTAACAAGGATGAGAACCTCGCTCCTCAGCTCGACTCAGTTAGTGACACACTTAATGAGGCGATGACTGCGGTAAGACGAAGTGTTCATGAACTTCATAATGAATCAATAGATCTTTCAATCAGCATTAATGACATTGTCAAAACAGTCCCAGACAGGTTCAAAGTTAAGGTCAACACAATGCTGGAGTCAGCAGTTCCTAATGATGTGAAGGCTGCGATGATTGCTATTGTAAAAGAGTCCGTTACTAATATAGTTAAGTACTCAAAGGGCGACCGAGTACGCGTAGACATTATCGAAAACAACACGTTCTGGAAATTATCAATCGAGGATAATGGCAAGAACCCTAAGCACGAGTATAGCGGTGGTGCTATTGGTGAGGGTGAAGGAATAGGTCTATCTAATATCTTTACTCGTTGTAACGCGCTTGGTGGTCGTGCAAATATTAGTTCAGATGAGAATGGATTTAAGATTGTCTGCAATATACCGATTAATAAATAGTGCAGACTAATAAGAAGAAGAAAAGGTTAGAAGCTCGAGGGTGTTAGCGAGCTAGTCGTAAAGGCGGAGGTTCATATGAGGATAATTATTGTTGATGATGATCCAATCGTATCAATGTCACTTAAGGTTATCATTGAAGCAGATAAGGCAGAGGGTGATGCACTCGAAGTAGTGGCTATCGGTAATTCAGGTAATGACGCAGTTAAGCTTTATGAGGAGCATAAGCCTGACGTTATAGTAATGGATATCCGCATGGAGGGTATGAATGGCTTAGATGCATCGGAGGAGATTATCAAGGTTGCTCCTGATGCCAAGATTTTATTGCTCACTACATTCCTAGACGATGAATATATCAATAAGGCACTCAAGGTAGGTGTTAAGGGTTATGTACTTAAGCAGGATCTCGCTGGCCTTTGCTCAACTATCCGCGCAATTAATGATGGACAGATTGTTTTCGGGTCAAGAATAGTTAGTAAACTTCCTGATATCATGAACCGTAAGTCTACATTTGATTACGAAGCTCACGGCATTACTGATCGTGAGAAAGAGATGATCGAACTTGTAGCTGATGGATTGTCTAATAAAGAGATTGCTTCAAAGATGTTCCTATCAGAGGGAACAGTTCGTAACATGATGAGTGCAGTATTAGAGAAGCTCAATTTGCGTGATCGCACGCAGCTCGCATGCTTTTACTACCAGGAGATTAATCCATAACAAAACGCGGACTGCAAATGCAATCCACGTCATTAATTACTTCTTGTCGTTGTTAGTCTCAGCTGTGATGTAGATTGGTCGTCTCTTAACTTCAATAAAGATACGTCCTATATATTCGCCGAGGATACCTAGTGCCATGAGAATCAATCCACCAATAAAGAGGATGAAACATAGTAGTGATGGGTAACCAGGTACATCATTATAAATCTGAAGGATAATCGCACGAATGAAGTAGTAGAGCATGTAGCAGAATGCAGCGAAAGCTGATGCGAAGCCGCAGTAAGTAGCTAATCTCATAGGTGCGATAGTAAACGATACAATTCCATCGATGGCATACTTGAAGAGTTTCCAGAAGCTCCACTTTGTCTCACCAGCGACACGCTCAACGTTCAAGTGCTCGAGCCATTTTGTTCGGAAGCCGACCCATGCGAAAATTCCCTTTGAGAAGCGCTGCTTTTCACCGAGTGAAATAATAGCGTCAACAACTATTCTCTTCATAAGTCTGAAGTCACGTGCGCCATCGGCAATCTCAACTTCACACATTTTATTAATCAAGCGATAAAACATTCTAGCGAAGAAACTTCTGATTTTAGGTTCGCCTTCACGTGTAACTCGACGTGCTGCAACGATATCAGCTTCGTCGTTATCAAGAAGTCTAACCATCTCAGGGAGAAGTGAAGGGGGATCTTGCATATCAGCATCGAGAATTGCTACGTAATCTCCGTGGCTGTTTTCGAGTCCTGCGTACATTGCTGCTTCCTTACCAAAGTTTCTTGAGAAGGAGATGTATTTAACTCTTTCATCAGTCTCAGCTAATGACTTGAGGACTGATAAAGTCTTGTCTTTGCTACCATCGTTAACAAAGATGAATTCGAAGTCTTTGTCTGATAGTGTCTTTGTAATCTCGCATGCAGCGTTATAGAAAATTGGTAAAGATTCCTCTTCGTTATAGCAAGGAACTATGAGGCTTATTAGCATACCGTATCTCCCTTGGGTTAAGTAGATAATTGTTATAGATTGTATTATAATCAAAAAATCCATGAATATGTTAAAAATATGAATTCTCTCGTGAGAAAATACCGTTTTCGAGCCATTTTGAGCCGAAATATTACGGTTATTAGCAATTCATATCTAGTAATAGTAAGTCCTAGTGACCAATAAGGAGATTTTGATGAAGGTAGTTGATAGTTTGGGAGTGAAAACTTCGCCAAAGAAAACTTCTCCAAGTTTGAAGAATAACAAGATTAGCAAGGATGTTTCACAGCCAGTGCTCGTCTTTTTTATCACATTTTTGATCTATACATTTTTGTTGTTTCTTAACGGGCTTATCCCATTTGGTGATACATATCTCCTCTTGAGTGACCTTAAGGCGCAGTTCGCACCTTATCTCATTTTGTTCAAGAACCACATCAAGGAACTTGACTTTAGTTCGTTCGTCTCATCGTTCACATACACATCTGTCTTGGCAGGTGGTAAGAACTTCATGGCGACATTCGGCTACTATATGTGTAGTCCGCTTAACTGGCTCGTATTCCTCTTCAAGGATTATCAGATTGATTACGCGATTGTCCTTATCATTGGCCTTAAGATATCTTTCGCTTCATCTTTCATGACGATGTTCCTTCGTAAGAGAGCAGTTAATAAAAACAGCAACTGGCCAGTACTCCTTGGTATCACATATGCATTTACATCTTATGCACTCGTGTATTTGTTCGTAATCATCTGGCTTGATGGTTATGCGCTACTCCCACTACTTCTTTACTTCATCGAGAAGCTTATCGACGAGCGCAAGAAGTCTGGCATTGTAGCTACTTTACTCGTACTCTTTGTGGCTAACCTCTACGTGTCTTACATGGTTGGTGTGTTCAGTTTCTTCTATCTCGTAGCTCGTCTCATCTACAAGAATAAGATTGAGAAATCTATCGAGCCTAAGGCTGCGCTCCGTATCGTAGGCAAGTTCATCGCGATTGCTGTATCATGCATCTTCGCGCTCGGAGTGTTCATTATCCCAGTTGGTCTCGGAATTCTTTCCAATCGCGACGTGCTCACTAATACTAATAAGTCCAGTGCTGTTACATTCAAGGGAATTGAGATTTTGGATCAGTTCCTCCTCGGTAACGTTGGTGAGTTCAACACAACTTTTAGTAGCAATCTTCCATTCATTTTTGTTAGCTTGCTATTCACAATCTTGCTCGTTGTTTTCTTTGTTTCTAAGACTATCTCGAAAACACAAAAGTACTATTTTGGCACTATCCTTGCCCTCGCATATATCTCTTTCAACATTGCATTCCTTGATATTGCATGGCAGGCATTTGATAAGCCAAACTGGTTCAATCACAGATTTAGTTTCGTATTCTTCCCAGTATTCTATGTGATTGCTTTGCAGGTAATCGAGAAGATTGAGGAGATATCTGTTAAGGATATTGTTAAGTCTTCAGCAGTAGTTGTAGCAATTCTTATTCTTGCTCAGAGCTTTGGCAAAATTGCTAAGGATGGAACTAACTTCGTACTTAATTTATTATTCATCGTTGGCTATACTCTTTTGCTTCTCGCTATCAAGCGTGACAAGTGGCCAGAGCAACTCAAGAACATGAAGAAGTTGTCAGCAGCTATTCTTAGTCTTGTCCTTATCGTTGAATGTTCATGCATTAACGCATTGTTCTCAGATAACATTTCTTCATATAGAAGCACAGGTTCATCTACAAATTATGAGAATGAAGCTTATCTTTTGCAGTTGTCTGTTGGCGCTGTAGGTGATAGCTGTTACAGAATGGGCTTTGAACCAGGTTACTATGATCCTAAGGTTGAGATGGTAGCCGAAGAAGAGACACCTCTTATCGGAAACTATAGAAGTATTAATGTTTTTGATTCTAATTCCAATAAGTCTTATGGACGTTTCCTCAAGCAGTTAGGACATTTGTCTTCATTCAACTATTTTTATGGTGGATACGGATACATTGCTGAACCTACTGATGCATTCTTCTCAATTCCTGTAGTATTCAAGACAAGTGATGATTATTCAGGCAAAGTTCTTAAGGACTTATCTGATGGTGATAGTAGATTAGTTACATATTTTACTGGTAAGGTGCTTCCTATTGGTTTTGCTGTAGATAGTAAAGCTATGAATTTTGATTTCTATCAGTTAGAAAGAAAGGAACTTCTCAAGGATTATTTCAAGTTCCAGAATGACTGGTACAAGTCAATGTTTCCAGAGAGTTTTACAGAGGATTTCTATACTTCACACAGAGTTATGAAGGATAAGGAGATTACTTTATATAACGCTTCATACTATCCAGCAGATAAGATTGGTTATTCACTTGATGCATCATACACTATTGATCCTACAAGTAACGATAGTAGCGCTAGACCATATCAGGTTAGAAATACTATTGCTAGACAGGACAGCGCACTACCAATAATTGTTTCTATTAACTACGATGTTACTAAGACTGGTGAACAGTATTTCTCTGTAGTTGCAGATAGATTATTAGATGAGATGACAATCTATGTGAATGGTAAGGAATTAACATACATCTCTGCAGAGTCTTACTATTCACGAATTATCAGACTTGGATACTTCGAGGAAGGTGACCAGATTGAGGTAGTAATTAAGTCTAATAAGGATATTTTCTCTTATCAGGATTTCTACTTTGCAACAATCGATTCAGAAGTTTTCGCTGAGCAGCTCGAGAAAGTTGATAGAAATAAGGTTGTAGTTGATAAGTACGAGAATGGTAATGTTATGTTCACTACAAATCTTTCTGATGGCGATATGCTACTTACTTCTATCCCATATGAAGATGGCTGGACATGCTATGTAGATGGAGTAGAGAAGGAGATTACACAATATCAGGATGCACTTATCGCAGTTGATGCTGGTAGCGGCACACACAAAGTTGAACTCAAGTTCGCTGCTCCTGGTATTAAGCCAGGCCTTGTTATGAGCGCAGTTGGTGTAGTTATGTTAATCGCATTATTTGTGGTTGATAATAAGACAAAGAAAGCTAAGAAATAATAAAAGAAAAAATACAAACTGTGGTATATTGTATCTATCAGTTTTATAAAAACGGAGGTAATTATTATGAGTTATCGTGAGTTATACGAGATTTGGAGCAAGGATCCATATTTCGATGAGGCAACAAAGTCAGAGCTTCTCGCTATCAATGATGAGAAGGAAATCGAAGACAGATTTTATAAGGATCTCGAATTTGGTACAGGTGGACTTAGAGGTATCCTCGGTGCTGGTACTAACAGAATGAATGTTTATACAGTAGCTAAGGCCTCAGCTGGTCTTGCTAATTATATTATTGAATCAGGTGAAGAGGCTGTTAAGAGAGGCGTAGTTATCTCTTATGACTCAAGACATTTCTCACCTGAGTTCGCTCAGATTGCTGCTACTACACTTGCAGCTTATGGCGTTAAGTCATATCTCTCAGACGAGCTTCGTCCAGTTCCAATGTGTTCATATTCAGTAAGATACTTCAATGCATTTGCTGGTGTTATGGTTACAGCTTCACACAACCCACCTAAGTACAATGGTTACAAGGTATATGGTGAAGATGGTGGTCAGGTTACTAATGAAGCAGCTGACGCAATCCTTTCTAACATGAACAAGTATGCTGACGTTAGAAATATCAAGACAATGGATTTCGACGAGGCTATCGCAGCTGGTCTTATCACAAGATTTGGTCCAGAAGTAGATATCGCTTATACAGCAATGCTCACAGAGCTTGTTATTGATAAGGATGCAATCGATAGACAGAAGGATATGTCAATTGTTTACACACCACTTCATGGTTCAGGTAATAAGCCAGTAAGAAGAATTCTTAAGTCAGTTGGTTTCAATAACGTTTATATCGTTCCACAGCAGGAAGTACCTAATGGTAGTTTCCCAACAGTTAAGACACCTAACCCAGAAGATCCTGCAGCTCTTACAATGGGTATCGAGCTCGCTAAGAAGGTTAATGCTTCACTCGTATTTGGTACAGACCCAGATTCAGATAGATTAGGTATCGCAGCTCGTACAGCTGATGGTGAGTACAAGACATTCACTGGTAACCAGGTTGGTCTCATGCTCCTCGACTACATCCTTGATTCAAAGAAGCAGGCTGGTACTCTTGAGGATAAGGCTTTCGCTTGTACAACAATCGTTTCAACAAAGCTTTGTAAGTCAGTATGTAAGGAATATGGCGTAGAGCTCCAGGAGACACTCACAGGATTTAAGTATATCGGTGAGAGAATTAAGATTGATGACGAGTTCGGCGATAAGGCATTCCAGTTCGGTTTCGAAGAGTCTTATGGTTACCTCTCAGGTACAAATGTAAGAGATAAGGATGCTGTAGTAGCTGCTATGCTCGTTTGTGGTATGGCTGCACAGTCTTTCGATCGTGGTGAGACACTCTTTGATAGATTGGAGAAGATTTATAAGAAGCATGGTTATGGCTTCGAGCAGGCTGTAAGCTTCACACTTGAAGGTAAGGAAGGTATCCAGAAGATTCAGGATGCTATGAAGACAATGCGTGCTGAACTCGAGGCTTGTAAGACAGCTGATGCAGCTGCTAACTTGATTGGTGGTCCAGTAGTAAAGGCTGTATGCGATTACTCTAAGTCAGTAAGATATGAGTTCACAGCTGATGGCGTTGTTGAGACAGAACTTACACTTCCTAAGTCAAATGTTCTTCTCTATGAGCTCGGTGGTGATAAGGGTCTTGACTGGGCATGTGCTAGACCTTCTGGTACAGAGCCAAAGCTCAAGATTTACTTCGGTATGTATCACGGTGACAAGCAGGCTGCTCTTGATCGTCTCGATGAAGTTAAGGCTCAGATGTCTGCTTTCGTACAGGCTAAGCTTTAATGTACGTAGTCACATTTAATGACAAAGAAATATCAATAGAAACTAACGTCTCCTTGTTCTCTCCTTCGGGTCCGGACAAGGGGACTCTTTCTATGCTCAAACATGTTGAATTCGCTGAAGGTCAGAAGGTATTGGACCTTGGCTGTGGAACAGGTATCGTATCTTTGGCAGCATGTTCCTATGGTGTTCATCCAGAAGATGTAGTGCTCACTGATATTGATTTATTAGCGGTTCAGACTGCTGAGAAGAATATGAGTACCAATGGTTTTGAAGGTGCGACATTCGCCTGTGGCGATGGACTAAGTGCAGTAGATGTCAGTGGGTTTGACTTGATATTAAGTAATCCTCCTTATCATACAGATTTTAAGATTGCTAAGACTTTCATAGAGAAAGGTTTTAACAGACTTAAGATTGGTGGCAAGTTTTATATGGTTACTAAGCGTAAAGATTGGTACAAGAATAAGATGATTGCTATTTTCGGTGGAGTTAGGATCTACGAAGAAGAGGGATATTTTGTTTTCGAGAGCGTCAAAAAAACTGACAAGTATGCTGGAAAGCAACCGAAAAAGCGCTGAACTATTAATTTGTTTAGGAATCGTGTATAATCAAAAATTATTAACGTTTGTGTGGAAGACGGAGAATTAGAATTTATGAAAGTAATTTTGTTAGCTGCTGGTTATGCGACTAGACTATATCCATTGACAGAGAATTTACCTAAGTCATTATTGCCTCTAGGTAAGGGAGTTATTATCGATTACATCTTTGATTCAATTGATAAGCTACCTAATGTTACTGAGGTTGTTCTTGTTTCTAATTCTAAGTTCTACACTCAGTTCAAGGATTGGGCTGATAAGCAGGATAGAGCTGGCAAGGCTCCTATTACTATCCTCGATGATGGAACAGATTCTCCAGACAATATGCGTGGTGCAATCGGTGATATTATGTTCGCTATTAAGGAGCGTTCAATTGATGAAGAGATTTGTATCATGGCTGGCGATAACATATTCACATATGACATCGTAGATATGTACGAATACTATAAGAAGAAGGCAACAGATACTCTTGTTGCAATCTTTGTTCCTGATGTTAATCAGCTTAAGCAGCTCGGTGTAGCTGTTCTCGATGACGATGGAAAGGTACTCGAGATGCAGGAGAAGTCACCAGAACCTAAGAGTAACTGGGCTATCTATGCTACATATTTCTACACAAAAGAGACAATTAAATTATTTGATGAATATATTGCAGAAGGTAATTCACCTGATGCTCCTGGTCGTTTCCCACTTTGGCTCTGCAAGCGTAAGGATATCTACGCTTATAAGGGTTTGGGCGACTGTGTTGATATTGGTACTCTCGAGAATTACGAGAAGACTAAGGAAGAATACGAGAGATTATGAGAAAGTACCTGTGTGGAATACTTGTAGTATTTAGTGCGCTTGTTGTATTTGCTTGTAGTAGTACGACTGTAACTGATGGTAGTTCAGTAGAGACAACGACAACAATTGCAACTACTGTTGCACCAGATCCTACTGCAACGCCTGTTCCTACAGCTACTCCAACTCCTTCTCCAACACCGCTTCCTACTCC
Organism: Clostridia bacterium; assembly: GCA_024403735.1. GTDB lineage: Bacteria > Bacillota > Clostridia > Saccharofermentanales > Saccharofermentanaceae > Saccharofermentans. Next base: position 9,987 of record JAKSRG010000037.1, on the reverse strand, counting down.
TACACCGACACCAGTTCCTGAGTATGTTGAACCACAATTCGATGAAGTGTGGTATGACAACTGGGTTGATGGTAAGACGGTTCCGTTTGTTGATCCTCGTTCGGTTCGTGCAGAGATTATTTCTAATCCATATGCCATTGATGCGTTGGTTAATAAGTACTATGCACTCCCTGAAGATTTCAAACCAGATGACCTTGTTTCCGCTCCTCATTCATATGATCAGATGCTTCGTGAAGAAGCTAATGAAGCTTGGATTGCGCTTTATGATGGTTGTGTCGAGAATACTGGTGAGGGCTTGCTTCTCGTATCTGGTTGGAGAGACTGGGGCACACAGCAGTTCCTATTTGATAGATCCAAGAATAAGAACGGTCTAGCATTTGCGTGCCAAAAGAATGCATGGCTCGGAAGATCTGAACATCAGTTAGGTCTTGCAATGGATATCACTAATTCATGGGATGACAATATTTCTGATGACTTTGGCTCAACCAAGGCTGGTATGTGGGTCGATGAGCATTGTTATGAATATGGCTTCATAAGAAGATATCAGGCTCAATGGGTAACAGAGACTGGTTATGGAATTGAGGCTTGGCACTATAGATATGTTGGTGTTGAACTAGCTACATATTTGTATGAGAATGACATGTCACTGGAAGCGTATCTTGGTAAAGTTCAGATAATGCCTGGTGATGAAGAATAATTAAGTACTTACTAAAAGACGCTCGTGGGGGCGTCTTTTTTGATGGTGAAAAGAAACTTGATTTGTATATTTTCAATGATGTAATACAGCAAAAACCAATGCGTTTTTATTAGCATTTTGTATTTGTTAGCTTGCGCGAACGGTGTATAATGACATTGGTTTAATCCAAGGCGAGGCGTAATTCCTCGACCGGTGGTAACAGTCCACAACCTGTCGCAAAGCGATGGCTGATCTGGTGAAATTCCAGAACCGACGGTACAGTCCGGATGAAAGGAGATGTTTTTTCTATGTCACAAAATTCAAACACTACCAATGGGTCCAGAAGCAAGTCACTTGCTATGACTAGACGTATCACTGCGTCTGCAATCTTAGCAGCAATGGCTGTGGTTCTAATGTATTTGGAAGTTTCTCTTCCATTCATGCCACCTTTTCTGAAGTTCGATTTCTCTGAAATCCCAGTTCTTGTCGGTGCATTCGCACTCGGTCCAATCGAGGGCATGATTATCGAGCTTTTGAAGAATTTGATCCACCTCCCAGCAACTGGTACACAGGGCATTGGTGAGCTCAGTAATTTTATCACAGGAAGCATCTTTGTTATGACAGCAGGATTTTGCTACAAGCGTAATACTACACGTAAGGGTGCAGTTATCAGTATGCTTCTTGCAACAGCCGTTTTGACATTGTTCGCTATCCCATTTAATTACTTCTTCACACTCCCAATTTATGGTTCAGTTCTTGGCGTCCCAACGGAAGCTATCATAGGCATGACAAATGCTGTTAATCCACTTGTTAAGTCTAAGATGAGCCTTATTATGTGGGGTTTCGTACCATTCAACCTCTTTAAGGGTCTTGTTGTTTGCTTTATTACATTCTGGATTTATAAGCCAATTTCTAAGCTTATTAGATGGACTAGCTCGAAAACAAAAGCACCAGCTACAGCTCCAGCAACAGACAAAAACGAGACAAAATAACGCGAATCGTTATTGCTTAGAAGAACTTAATTAATGTAATTTTCGTGCATTTCTAATATCAGAAGTGCAAGTTCAATGGTATAATTTAATAGTATTCGATTAACACATAGAGACGGGTATTTCTAATATTCGTCTCTATCGTTGTGTTAAAAGAAATTTTGGGCAAATTAAAATCGAGTAAATACTAATCGAATAGGAGATAATTATGGAAGTTTGCGCAGTTGTAATGGCCGCAGGTGATGGAAAGAGAATGCGTTCAAAACATTCAAAGGTTGTTCAGCATGTTGCTGGTAAGCCAATTGTTCAATGGGTTGCTGATGCGCTCTGCGAAGCAGGATGTACAGAACAGGTTTATATTGTAGGTGAGAAGCAGGAAGAAATTAGAGACGTATTAGGCGAGTCAGTTGCTTATGTATTCCAGGAGCAGCGTCTTGGTACAGGACACGCTGTAATGCAGGCTACTCCTTTCTTAGAGGGAAGAAGTGGTTATACAATCGTACTCCCTGGTGATTCACCAATGGTTAGTGCAGAAACAATTCATGCAGCTCTCAAGATTGCAGAAGATAATCAGGATTTTGCTGCAGTACTTATTACTGCTAAGGCACCTAATCCAGCTGGATATGGTCGAATTATCAGAAATGCTGATGGCAGTGTAGCTAAGATTGTAGAGGATAGAGATGCTTCACCAGAGGAGAAGCTCGTAGATGAGATTAACTCTTCAATGTATGTGTTTAAGACAACACTCCTTATCTCAGCACTTGGAAGACTTAGCGCTCAGAATGCTCAGAATGAGTATTACCTCACAGATACAATTGAGATTTTGATTAATGATGGCTATAAGGTTGGTGCATATGTTTGCGATTTTGAAGATACTATGGGTATCAACAATCGTATGCAGCTTATGGAAGCATCAAAGATTATGAACAGAAGAATTCTCGAGAAGCATATGGCTAATGGTGTTCAGATTGTTGATATTGATTCAACATGGATCCATTCAGGTGTAGAGATTGGTATGGATACAATCATCCTCCCAGGTTGTACACTTATTGGTAACACTGTAATTGGTGAAGATTGCATCATCGGTGAGAATACAAGACTTAATTGCGTTCAGGTTGGCGATGGTACAACTATTGATAGTTCAATTGCAACTGAGTGTATTATCGGTAAGGAATGTCGTATTGGACCATTCTCTCATATCAGACCAGATTCAATCCTCAAGGATAACGTTACAATTGGTGCTTACGTTGAGGTTAAGAATTCAACAATTGATGTTTATACTCGTGCTAGACACCTTACATATATCGGCGACTCACAGGTTGGTAAGAATGTTAACTTCGGTTGTGGTGTAGTAACTTGTAACTATGATGGTCAGGATAAGGCTGGATGTGTTATCGAAGATAACGTATTTATCGGTGGTAATTCAAATATCGTATCAACAGTAGTACTCGGTAAGGATTCATACGTTGCTGCTGGTTCAACAATCACAGATGATGTTCCTCCTCTTGGACTTGCAATTGGTAGATCAAGACAGGTTATTAAGGATGAGTGGGTAGCTAGAAAGAATAGACTTCGTGGAGCTCATTATATCCAGCTCGATAGAAAGCGTAATGAGGTTTAATCTGTATGTGGTTAGTTGTTGGTCTTGGTAATCCAGGCGATAAATATACTTACACATGGCACAATTGTGGCTTCCTTACTTCTGAGGTATTAGCTCAGCGTAATAACATTCAGGTTACTAAGTCTAAGTACAAGGGTTATTACGGTAAGGGTAAGATTTCAGGTGAGGATGTAATCATCTTAAGGCCACAGACATACATGAATCTTTCAGGTGAATCTGTAATTGAAGCAGCAAAATACTTTAAGATTCCACCTTCACAGACAATTATTGTATATGACGATATTGATATTCCGGTTGGCAAAATCCGCGTAAGACCTAGTGGCAGTGCCGGTACACATAATGGAATGAAGTCTGTAATCCAGCATCTTGGAACTCAGGAGTTCCCAAGAGTCCGAATTGGTTGTGGACCAGTACCTGAGAAATGGGCGCTCGTAGATTTTGTACTCGCTGAGATTTTTGATGATAAGAAGGAGACAATGTTCGAAGCTTTCACAGAAGGCGCGAAAGCGATTGAGAAATATATCGCAGAACATAAATGATTTTTTGTAAAGACCACCTCGCGGGGTGGTTTTTACCGACTTTGGGTAAATTAAATGACAGACAGAATTATTGAAATTTTAGGACTTATTGAGCGTGATGAAGAGCTAATTAATGCGATTACTTTGTGCGATGGATCTAAAAGACATCTAAATATCACAGGTCTATGTGAACAGCAGAAGGGTTATATGGTTTCTGCTATGGCTAATAGAAGCAAAAAGAAGCCTGTAATTATTTGTTCAGATGCTGCCAGAGCTAGACTTTTAGCTGGCTTTATTAAGCCATTTGTTGAAGGCGAAGTTATTACAATTACACCTCGAGAGATGAGCCTTGTTAACGCACTTGCTAGTTCAAAAGATCCTGAGATTGAACGTCTTGGTGCTATCTGTAAGCTCTATAACGAGGATTATGGTGCTGCAATTATTTGCGCAGGAAGTCTTCTTAATAAGATGCCTTCTACAAAGATGTTCGTGGCTTTTTCTAAGACAATTAAGTATGGTGAGTCTTTGGACCCTGCTGATTTGGCACAGTTCCTTGTTGAGGCAGGCTATGAGCGAGTTAATCTTGTTGCTGCACAGGGCGAGTTTTCATGGCGTGGTGATATCGTCGATGTATATCCACCAGATTGTAGTAATCCTATAAGAATATCTTTCTTTGATGATGAAGTAGATCAGATTAAATATTTCGAACTTGAGACTCAGCGTTCAGTAGAGACTATCAAGCGCGTTACAGTTATGCCTGCTCGCGAGATTATTATCCCTAGTAAGCAGCGCCTTGATATTGCTAGACAGATTAACCAGGAAGGAACAAAGAATGCTAATCACCTCAAGCATCACGGTAATGCTGGAGCTGGTAACAATCTCATTAGTACAGCTGAGCGTGACGCAGATATGATCAGAGGTGGTATTCGTGTAGCTGGTATCGAGAAGTGGATCAGTATCATCTATCCTGAACCTTCTACTATCCTTGAGTATATTAACCTCAACCACGTTGAGTTATTCGCTGATGAGTTCGCAGAGATCCGTTCACGAATTGATGCATACACAGCCGAGTACGTTAGCCGAGTTAAGACTGCAGCTGAATTAGGTGCAGTTGGTAAAATCGCGTTCGAATCGATTATGCCAATTCCAGAGACAATGAAAGCTCTGGACAAGATTAGCGCGCTTCGAACTATCTCATGCCTTAATTCATCAGGTAATGGACTTCCAGGCGGCAAGACTGTTATCTGCGACGGTTTGGCCTGCGATTCATATCGTGGTCAGGAGACTGTGCTCGCATCACTTCTTAAGGAGAATATGCTCCTTATAGAAGGTGAAAAGAAGGCTAAGAATGTTAAGAAGTTCTCGAAAACAATCTGCCTCATGGGTACAGGTAAGCAGAGAACCGCAAATCTCGTAGCAGCACTTGTTGGCGAGGGTGCTACACTTGAAGTTATTGAAGAAACACTCCCATCAGGATTTGTATATCCTGCAATTAGACTGCAGCTTATCGGTGAGCAGGATGTTTTCGGAGCGGACAAAATAATTAAGAAGAAGCGTAAGAATGGTTCACCTATTAGCTTCTTTACTGACCTCACACCTGGTGATTACGTAGTACATGATGCACATGGTATCGGTTGCTATGAGGGCCTCGTTAATATGAAGGTCGGCGACACTTATCAGGATTATCTCAAGATTACTTATGCGAAGGGTGCGACACTCTATATTACGATGGATAATCTTGATTCTATCCAGAAGTATATTGGACCAAATGGTAAGAGCCCTAAGCTTTCTAACCTTGATAGCCAGGAGTGGAAAAAGTCAGTTGAAAAGGCTAAGACTTCTATTAAGAAGGTTGCTTTTGACTTGGTTAAGCTCTACGCAGCTAGACGAGCTAATAAGGGTTTTGCATGCGGACCTGATACAGTATGGCAGAAGGAATTCGAAGAGAATTTCCCATATGTTGAGACTGAAGATCAGCTTCGTGCTATTGAAGATATTAAGCGTGACATGGAGAGCGAGACACCAATGGATCGTCTTCTCTGTGGTGATGTAGGCTTTGGTAAGACTGAGGTTGCCTTTAGAGCAATTTACAAGTGTGTTCATAATGGTAAGCAGGCATTCATGCTTTCACCAACAACTCTTTTGGCTCATCAGCATTATGAGAATTTCCTTAAGAGATTGGGTGATGACGCGATAAATGTTAAACTTTTGTCTCGATTTGTTACTGCAAAGGAAATGCGTGATACTCTTAAGGGTATTAAGGATGGTTCTGTTGATGTTGTTATTGGAACACATAGAATTCTCTCAAAGGATGTAGTACCTCACGATCTTGGTCTTCTCGTAGTAGATGAAGAGCAGCGTTTTGGTGTTAATCACAAAGAGCAGATTAAGGCGATGCGTAACAACATTGATATTCTTACTCTTACTGCTACACCTATTCCACGTACACTTCATATGTCTATCTCAGGTATTAGAGATATCTCTGTCCTCGATGAAGCACCTATGAACAGACGTCCTGTTCAGACATATGTAATGGGTTACGACGAGGAAGTTATCGTTCAGGCTTGTATGAGAGAGATTGGCCGTCATGGTCAGATTTTCTACCTTTATAACAAGACTATCGATATCGATAAGAAGGCTCAGCAGTTAGCTAATCTCATGCCTGGTGTAAGAGTATCTTACGCGCACGGCAAGATGTCCGAGAGCCAGATGGAGAATATCATCAATAGTTTTGTTAATGGCGAAGCAGATATTCTTGTATGTACAACAATCATTGAGTCTGGTGTAGATATGCCAAATGTTAATACTATGATTGTTGAAGACGGAGATAAGTTTGGTCTTTCTCAGCTCTACCAGATTAAGGGTCGAGTTGGTCGTTCAGACAAGCAGGCGTATGCATACATTACTTATAACGAAGATAAAGAGATTAATTCAGATGCAAAGAAGCGTCTCATGGCCATTAGAGAGTTCACTGAGCTTGGTTCAGGTATTAAGATTGCTATGCGAGACCTCGAGGTTCGAGGAGCTGGTAACCTTTTAGGTGCTGAGCAGCATGGTCAGATGGATGTAATTGGTTACGAACTCTACTGTAGACTTCTTGATGAAGAGATTAAAACCCTTCGTAGTAACCCTGAAGCAATTCTTGCTGAGCATAGAACTTCAACAATTGAGATGACTGCTGACTTCTATATTCCATCTTCATATATTGAGGATGAAGCAACACGTATGCTTGTTTATAGAAGAATATCTTCTATCAGCACTCGCACGGAGTATGAGGACTTCCTTGATGAAGTTATTGACCGCTATGGTGATCCACCATCTCAGGTTATTACTCTTGCTAATGTTTCACTTGCGAGAGCTTTGGCTCAGGTAGCTGGCTTTGAGAAGATTTCTATCGTTGCTGATAAGGTACTGTTCTATTACTTTAAGATTGAGGACATCGATATGAAGGCAATAACAGAAGTTATCGGTTATGATGAGTTCAAAGATAAGATCCTTCTTAATGCCGCTGGCAAGCCTTATCTCCATTACATCCCTATGGGAGTGCCAAAGAATAAGGTTTTGGAGAAAACGGTGGATATTCTAAGTATTCTTGTTAACAGCAAGACGGGTGCATAATCCCGTCTTGTACTTATGTCTCAATCGTTCAATGGATAGGACAACAGTTTCCGGTACTGTTAATACGGGTTCGATTCCTGTTTGAGACGCCAGGCGTTCATGCCCTTTGTTCTTGGCCGCGAACATAACGTCTCGCTGACGCTCGCGTAACTTGCAGAACAAAGGGCATTCACTTTCTCATAAGTCCAGTTGATGTTTTCGGAACTTGCAACAAGTGGACTATAATGTACCCATAAATGATTAAACTAGGGTTAAGGTAATACTATGATATTAAAAGCAGAAGAAAAGCATTTGAATATAGTTAGAGAAATGACGCAGCAAACTATAAGTGAAATATATCCTCATTATTATCCAATAGGAGCAGTTGAATTCTTTAAGGCGCATCATAAGGATAGTAACATTCTTGCAGATATCCAGGAGGGTATAGTTTATCTTTTGAAAGATAATGATGATTTTGTTGGAACTGTAACGATTAAAGAAAATGAAATATGCAGACTATTCGTATTACCAAAGTTTCAACATAAAGGATATGGTAAGAAGCTGATAGATTATGCTGAGAGTGAAATACTTAAGAATTATGAGGAAATAATTCTTGATGCTTCTATGTCGGCTAAGAAAATATATAAAATGCGTGGATATAAAGAAACTGAATACAACCAGATTATAACTGAGTCAGGTGATGTACTCTGTTATGATGTAATGAAAAAAGAGCGTTAAATTATGTGTTTTTGCAGCTGATTGTTATGAGAAAGAAATATAAAGGTTGTCGCAATTAATATTGTGGAACATATGTTCTTTTATCTGATTTCTTGATATAATACTTGAGCGTGGCAACACGTGGAAGAGTGCCCATGACAGGGTGGTGACCTCCTGATTCATTAGATGAAAGGAGGGATGCTTATGACTGATTACGAGATTATCTCTACATTATTAACAGTGATAGGTTTACTTATCACAAGTAGTGGAATCATCATAGCGTTTCTTACATATCTTGATAAGAGAAACAATAGTAAGAAATAAAAATGCCTACCTTGTCTGATCCACAAGATAGGCTAGTTTAACGCCATCAGGAACATCCGCTTTGGAGTGGGTGCTCTTTCTGTATTTAAGATAACATAAAAGATGGAAATTATCAATTTTTGATAGGGGTTCGTTTCCCTGGGGAATGCCTATTTAGGTTCAATTTTGTTTGACCATTCCAAACATTCATAACCATTCGTGCTGCTGCAAACAGGTCCTCGAGTGCTACGCACTCTGCGGAACTTGCAGCACGAATGGGTATTTACTTGTCAAAATTTGCCTGAACATGGCTCGGGTTTGGCGTTTTTGGAAGAAGATAGAAACGAACCCTCGCAGAGTATTAATTTATGTATAATAAAGAATAATTTACTTGAATCAAATTCCAATCCTAGTGAGGTATTTTTATGTTTTTTAAGCCGGATGAAGTTGAGTATTTGAAGGATTGTATGAACGGTTATCATGATGATGAACCTATGCTTATGGAGTTCCGCAAATTTATGAAGGATGAATTCAATGTTATAGTTTATGCTTTCTTCGTTGGTTCAATTATTGGTTATAAAGGAAAAAATATTAGAAGACTCCAGTTCGTGGTTTCGGCAAGGGATACTAAAAGATTTACTCGTGTTCAAACTACTGATCCTTATGGCACTACAGAATGGAAAATCAAAGAAGAATTCTCAAGACTTTGCAAAAAGTACAAAATATATCCTGAGTATTTAAACCCTTTAGACTATTTTGCTGTTTCAGCTGAATTTGAAACTGAACTCAAGCGAGAAGTCCTTAGTTTATGCGAATATGATATCCGTGCTCTTAAAAAATCTATTCCTGAAGTTAATGAGATTTACCCATCTAATGATATGTTCCATGTCTTTTATAACACTAACGCAGACATTGAAACATATGAAAAAAGTGGGTTCTCAGCTGAAATTAAAGACAAGATTATAAGCATTGTTCAAAAGAACGATATGTATAACGTATTTGAAGATGTACGTGTTAAGTTCACTAGTAAGGAGGATTTTAATGAAACTTATCAGGGAAATTGGTATTATTACCTTAAATAATTAGTTTGTATCTTCAATAGACTAATCAGTAAAGACATTTTTATTGGACATAGGATGATATCTCTAAGGCTATTATTTTAAGGGAACTGCATGGGGTTCGTTACCCGGATTAGTAGCGATATAGGTTCTATTTTGGTTGAGTATTTCATAATTCGTGATCAAAATGACTCCACGCACCCGGAAGCCAATGTTTTCAAGGCTTTCGGGTTTTTAAGTGGTGGGATTTCTATTTCCCTGAACATGGCTCGGATTTAGTGATATTTACAGAAGATAGCAACGAACCCCTACCAAATGACGCATTTTGGTATCCAAAGGTCCGACTCCCTTATGCATTTTTGTTATTGTCTGAAAAAAGAGAGGGGGGATTCGAACCCTCGCAGAGCATTAATTTATGTATAATTAAGAATTATTTAATGGAGTTTGACAAAATTGAATTTGATGGAGATATTATGAAAAACATTAAGATAAAAAAGACAGTTTATAT
>JAKSRG010000036.1 GCA_024403735.1 Clostridia bacterium | reverse complement strand
AAACAAGAAAACTATTTTTCTATGTGGCGGAACAGGAAGTGGAAAAACAACTTTTTTGAATACCCTTTCTGCTTTTATACCCTCCGATGAACGTGTGGTAACAATTGAAGATTCGGCAGAATTAAATCTTCAAGGTATAGATAATTTAGTAAGACTAGAAGCCAGGTTACCAGGTCCTGATGGAAACGGAGAAATCAATATAGGTTCACTTATTAGAGCAGCACTACGCATGAGGCCAGACCGCATAATCGTCGGTGAAGTAAGAGGTACTGAAAGTGCAGACATGATGCACGCTCTAAATACTGGACACCCTGGTTCAATGTGTACTGGTCATGCTAATTCATGTTACGAGATGTTAGAACGATTAACAGGAATGGTCATAGCTGGCTCTTCTCTTCCATTCGAAGCTGTTACATCTCAAATTGCAATGGGCATAGATTTAATTATTCATATTACAAGAAACAAAGATGGCAAGCGCTATATCGATGAGATATCAGAAGTTCTCCCTCATGACAGAAACTATAGCCTTAAACCACTATTTATAAATCACGGAGGTAAGTTACTTGAACAAGTCTGTGACAATAAAGATCTCGAACAAATCTCAAAATACAAAGGTTAAGAATGAAATATCAGAGATTAGAAATAAATACAGAATCAAAACTCTATGGTTATTCCCAATAATTGTACTAGCAATCATCTGCTTATCTTCTCTATTTATTGATCCAATCTTAATCAGAGTATCAATATCTATAATACTTGGTTTCTTTCCATGGCTAGCTATTACAGATAAATTGTTTTCCACTAGATATACTCATCTAAGAACTCAACTATTAGTAATGCTACAAACACTATGTACTAGTGTAAGTAGCGGATATTCAATAGAAAAGTCGCTTATGACTGTGAGACCAATAATTGAACACACTTTTGGTAAAAAGAGTATTCTTGTCAAACCTCTGTGTAAGTTAGAACATAACATCAACATGCATCGCGATCTTGAAAAGAGCCTTGATGAATTCGTGCTATCACTCTCATTTCCTGAAGTAATACCTGTATTTCACGCTTTAGGTATATCAGGAAAAATTGGAAATAACTCACTAGAAATCTTAAGAAGCAGTTGTCAAATGTTATCTGAAATGAGTGCAGTTCAAAGTGAAATTGATGCTCAAAACTCAGGTAAGAATGCTGAAGCAGCAATTCTTTGTTTAATGCCATTTGGAATTACTTTTGCACTCAATAATGTAAGTTCAACTTATATGTCAGAAGCTAAGAATACTCCTATTGGATCAATTCTACTTCTTGTTGCTTTTATTCTATGTATTATATCTTCCGCGCTTTTGTTTAAGTATATGACTCATGGGTTCAGCATAATTAAAGCGAGCAATTCTAAAGAGAAAGAAGAAAAGGAATACAAATATTTATTAACTTCCGTAGTACAAAAACTATTTCCGACTTCTTTTATATCTTCAAGATACGAATTATTCAGTGAGCTATCAATTAACCCTACAAAAGAATATGAAAAATACTTACGAAAGCAACTTATTACCACCACTGGGGTAACAATTACATTTTTGCTATTCCTTCTAGCAACCAATAAAAACCCACTCTTAGTAATTGCTGCCCCAGTTCTCCTTTTATATCTGAATTACTTCGATATAAAGAAGAAAGCAGAACTACGAAAAGAAGAGATTATGAAAGATATTCCTCTATTCATATGCCTTATAAACACTCTACTAGAAGCAGGCATCCTTTTACCTAGAGCAATTGAGATATGTTCAGAAGCTTTTCCAAACAATAGAAGTCTTTCTTATGAAATTAAGAACTTAAGAGCTTTGATACTTAGCGGAATATCAGCACCAGATGCTATAGAGAAACTTTCACTAAGAATTAAAGTCCCAGAGGCACAATCAGCACTACTTCTTATATCAAGATATGGAAGACTTGGTGCTAATGAAGTACTCAACCTACTCTCCCTTCAAGCTTCAGCTTGTTGGAATCTTTGTAGAAATGCAGCAAGAAAGAAACAAGAAAGAGAATCATTGGGAATGTTATTGCCAATGACCTTAGATTTCATCTGTGTTCTTATTGTTGCAACCACACCAGCTATTATTTCACTTGGCATATAGAAAGGAGTTAATTATGAGAAAGTTACGAAACAAAAAAGGAATGGGAACCGTTGAAATTGTAATTATCATAGCAGTACTCGTTAGTCTTGCATTGATTTTTCGAGAAGGTCTCATAAGTTATGGTCAAAGAGTTATGTCTTTTTGCTTCGATGAGAGCAAAGTTATTGGATCATTATAATTTCGCCTAAACAACAATCCAGATTTCTTACAACACAACAATAACTTTTTGAGGAATAAACTATGAAAACACGAAAAGGTCCTTATGGACATTTTGCTATCGAAAAAATAAAGAATACTGAATCATTATATAAATATGCCATGCAAATAATAGAGAATGGCCAAGTTGAGGGATTGCTAGATACATTTTCAGAAGAAAAGAGAAACTGTATTGAACTTTCATTCGATTACTCTGGTCTTACTTCAATAGAAGAATACAAAACAAAGAATAATGATGATGACATATATAATAGAAGGAATGCGATTAAGGACCTTTTCATTCTTTTCAAACTACTATTGAATAGATTAATGCCTCTCGACAATCTGGTACTAGACACAAGATTTATCTTTTATGATGCTGCAAGTAACAAGATTAATCTCTGCTATATTCCGATTAAGAGTGAGAAAGAACTAGTATTAAGTAGCATTAACACAAATAAGTTTGAAGAAATACTACAGACAGATTTCTTCACTTCATGTCTTAGTTCAGACGAAATAACTACTATCATTTATGCTATAAAGAACAACGATGAAACACTATTAGAAGAAGTTCTCACATTAACACCTAACACCCAAACTAAGAAAACATTCAATATTGATAGATTAAGTTATCAGCTTCTTCTCATACTAGACGCAATATGCGCCATCATGCTTTTCTATATGAATAGAACTGAATATGCTCTATTCTTATCTGCTATGGCATTAGGATTATTTATAAAAGTAACTTATGACAATAAAAAATCCTGTTCTATCGATAGAAAAGAACCTCTTAAATCAAAGCGATCTGAAATCCTTTTTACAGATAAACAGGAAAAATCTTATGAAGCAAATGAATTATTCTCTTATGCAAGTCTAGAGACAGTCCAAACTGTTAACGGAGAAAAAGAGACAATCGGCCTTTACTCCAATGAAACTACTATTGGTTCAGATAGATTTATTGCAGATATCTATATTGAAGACCCTCAAATATCAGAACTACAAGCAAAGATTATTCATGACGATAATTCATATTGGATTATTGATTTAAGCAAAAGAAATAATACATATCTAGAGAATAGATCAATAAAACCTAATACAAAATATGAAATCAAAAACGGTCAAGTAATCAGAATGGGTAGCAAAGACTACATATTCAAAATTGGATATTAATTGTCCTCTTTTGCTCTTAACTTTTCAAGGAGAGCTTTCTGCTCTTCTGAACCACACAATTCAATTAGATGAATTCTGGCCTTAGCTCTATTAATTGCTTCCTGCCAGTCTTTAATCTTATAAGTTCCCTTAGGAGCTTCTTTAATCTTCTTTGTTCTATCGATTAATGTCTGATAAGCTCTCTTAACATCAATGTCTTCAGGCCATTCTGCAGAATTACATACAACCATAGTTAAATGCTGAGCAATTTCAGCATATCCTTCAGAAAGAACAAAATGCTTCTCTTCTTTACCATTCTTAATAGTTGCTACACCTGGGAAAATAGCTAAAACCAATGGCATATGTCCAGCCATTACACCAACTTTACCATCATGAGAAGGCAAAGTGACACTGTCGATGTATCCCTCAAAGAATTCATCGTATGGTGTAACTACTACTAGATTGGTCTTATGTCTCTGCTCTTCTGCCATGTATTAACCCTTCTTAAATGATGCATAAACATCATCAATATCACCCTTCATAAAGAAGTGCTGTTCAGGAATGTGATCCAATGAACCTGAAATAATCTCACCAAATGCTTTTACAGTCTTTTCAACTGGAACATATCTTGGCTCAAAACCAGTAGAATCAGCTGTTACGAAGAATGGCTGTGACAAGAACTTCTGAACCTTACGAGCTCTAGATACCATCTGTCTATCCTTTTCTGACAACTCTTCCATACCGAGGATCGCAATAATATCCTGAAGTTCCTTATATCTCTGAAGTGTTTCCTGAACCATACGAGCAACATGATAATGCTCGCGTCCTACAACATCTTCAGTAAGAATTCTTGAGAAAGACTCAAGTGGATCAACGGCAGGATAAATACCTAATTCAACAACAGATCTTGAAAGTACAATATTAGCATCAAGATGCGCAAATGTTGTAGCTGGAGCTGGGTCTGTCAAGTCATCTGCAGGAACATATACAGCCTGAATAGATGTGATAGAACCATTCTTTGTAGAAGTAATTCTCTCCTGGAGTTCACCTACTTCGTTAGCAAGTGTTGGCTGATAACCAACGGCTGAAGGAATTCTACCAAGAAGCGCTGATACTTCAGAACCAGCCTGAACAAAACGATAAATATTATCGATAAACAATAGAACGTCTTTCTTCTTTACATCACGGAGATACTCAGCCATTGAAAGACCTGTCAATGGAGCTCTCATACGAGAACCAGATGTCTCATTCATCTGACCAAATACCATGATTGTCTTATCAAGAACACCAGATGCCTTCATTTCACCCCAAAGGTCATTACCTTCACGGCTTCTTTCACCTACACCAGTAAATACTGAATATCCACCGTGCTCTGAAGCAATATTTCTAATAAGCTCAAGAATAAGTACTGTCTTACCTACACCAGCACCACCAAAGAGACCAATCTTACCACCTCTACTAAATGGTACGAGAAGGTCGATTACCTTGATACCTGTTTCAAGCATTGTCTCAGCAGGATACTGCTCAGTATATGAAGGAGCCTTACGATGAATTGACCAATAATCAGCAGCTTTTACTTCACCAAGACCATCAATAGGCTGACCTAAGGCATTAAAAAGTCTACCCGTAATCTCTTCACCTACAGGAACTTTAAGTGGTGATTCCATAGACTCACAATCAAGACCTCTAATGAGACCTTCTGTTGCATTAAAAGATACACATCTTACGATGTTCTTACCTCTCTGCTGAAGTACTTCTGCAAATACATCACCATCTTCACTTATAATTCTAACAGCATCATTAATACGAGGGATTTCGTTATCATTAAACTTACAGTCAATAACTGGTCCTACTATCTGTACTACCTTTCCCATTGCCATATCAAAGTACCTCTTCTATCAAATATTATTTGCCTGCTCAGCACCGTTAATAATCTCTGTAAGCTCGTTAGTAATCTTAGTCTGACGAGCTCTGTTACTGAGAAGTTCCAATTCTTTTATCATATCGTCTGCATTCTTTGACGCATTATCCATTGCAGTCATTCTTGCAGTCTGCTCACTTGAATAAGCTTCTACCATTGCACCATAAAGAATGGCATTAAGATAAGTATCAACAAGGAAATTAAATACAGTTTCTGGATTTGGGCTGTACTCAATAGCAGAACCTTGTTCCAAAGCAACACCAGCATCATCCATGTTCTCAGGAAGAATTGCTGAAGTAGACTTTTTATCAATTGGTAAAAGTCTCATTACAATAGGCTTCATATTAATTGCAGATTCCATCTTAGTGTAGATCAAATATATAAGATCAAATTCCTTAGACATGAATTTCTCTTTAATAATTGAAGCTACTTCCTTAGCCTGGAAAAATGTAGGCTGAGCAATTGGGAATGAGAATTCATCATCAACGATAAATCCATCTTTCTTAAACTTTTCTCTAGCCAAACGACCAAATACAAAAAGCTTATAAGAAGTTGATAATCCCTTTCTAGTGTTATCAATAATCTTCTCGTTAACGTGCTTTTCTGTACTCTTAACAACATCGTTATTGTAAACACCAGCTAAGCCTTGGTCTCCACTTAATACGAAATATGCAATTCTCCAAGTACCTGTCTTCTTCTCAACAATATGGCTAAGAGGATTATCAATACCTGGATTTGTTCGCTGAATTTCCTGAATACTTTCTGCGCAGAGTGAGAAAAATGGAAAAACTGTATCGTGAAGCGCACGGGATCTTCTCATTTTTGCAGCACTAACAAGCTGCATTGCACGAGTCATCTGTCCAATGTCACTTACACTCTTTATTCTCTTTTTGATTTCATTAGGATTTTCCATTACTCCCAAAAAGCCTCTTACTCTTCTAAATATTCAGTATGTTCAGCGCCATACTTACGCTTAAAGTCTTCATAAATCTCATCGATGCGCTGTGCATCTTCTGGCTCAAACTTACCACTTACAGCAATAGTCTTGAGAACATTAGCGAACAATACGCGCATATAATCCAAGAACTCATTGGCAAATTCCTTAACATCTTCTCTAGCCAAGAAATTTAACTTGTCTGTTGTAGCAAGATAAAGCATTACTACCTGTTCTTCCATTGCAAGTGGACTATACTGTGGCTGCTTAAGGATTGTATTAAGAACAACACCACGCTTAAGCTGCAACTGAGTATTCTCATCAAGATCTGAACCGAACTGAGCAAATGCAGCCATTTCTCTAGCCTGAGCAAGAGAAATACGAAGTGGTCCACCAACCTTTTTTGTTGCCTTAGTCTGAGCAGCACCACCTACACGAGATACTGACAAACCAACATTGATTGCTGGTCTTTGACCAGAGAAGAAAAGCTCAGATTCAAGGTAAATCTGTCCATCTGTAATTGAGATTACATTTGTAGGAATATATGCAGAAATATCTCCACCAAGTGTCTCGATAATAGGAAGCGCTGTGATAGAAGCACCACCTAGCTTGTCGCTAAGTTTTGCAGCACGCTCGAGAAGTCTACTATGAAGGTAGAATACATCACCTGGATAAGCCTCACGTCCTGGAGGTCTTCTAAGAAGAAGTGAAATTGCACGATATGCCTGAGCATGCTTACTCAAGTCATCATAAACAATGAGAACATCCTTCTTATTGTTATACATAAACTCTTCTGCAATAGCACAACCTGAATATGGAGCAATGTACTGAAGTGATGCAGAATTAGATGAACTAGCTGCAACAACAACTGTATAAGACATTGCATCATATTTCTCAAGTGTATTAACAGTAGAAACAATTGTACTCATCTTCTGACCAATTGCTACGTATACACAAAGAACGTCCTTATCCCTCTGGTTGATAATCGTATCAATTGCAATAGAAGTCTTACCTGTCTGTCTATCACCGATAATAAGCTCACGCTGACCACGTCCAATAGGTGTAAGAGCGTCAATTGCTGTAATACCAGTATGAAGTGGTTTATTTACAGGTGATCGATCAACGATTGAAGGAGCATTAGTCTCAATTGGTCTCTTATTTGTGTAACGAATAATACCCTTACCATCAATAGGATTACCAAGCGGATCTACAACACGTCCAAGAAGTCCCATACCAACAGGAACTGATACTGTCTCACCTGTTCGCTTACAAATAGTACCTTCAACTACAGTCTCAGGATTTGTAAGAAGTACGACACCTACCTTATCCATCTCAAGATTCATTGCAATACCTGTTGCACCACTCGAGAACAAAACAAGTTCAGTAGCTTTACAACGGTTAATACCATCAACCATTGCAACACCATCACTTACGCTTATAACAGTACCAACTTCATCAGCTGTTGTTACATGTGAGAATACATCATTGATGTGATTCTGAACATCTGGAAAATCAATGCTATCGTCTGCTCTAATCTCAGCATCTGTCACCCACAAACTCTTATCATGAACAGCAGCTGTTGGCTGCTCATCGAAATGAGATAAAGCTTCCTCAATACTCTCTTTAATCTCTTGACCAGTAAAGTTAGTGATATCATTCTCTTTAATCTCAGACTCATCAACTACTTTACGATTACGCTTAATGAACTCATTAATTCTGCCAAGCTGACCCTTAACACTGTAGTCAAAACGAAGGCCCATAGCAAAAATAACGAAACCACTGATAAGTTCCTTATCCTGCTTGGATTCAATCTCATAATTAGAGATATCATTCATCTTAGCGAAACGCTGAGCAATCAATTCGATACGTTCAGTGCTATAGTCTTCAGCATATACAATCTTAATGAGAATTGGCTTATCATTAGTTTGCATCAATCTTATTCACCTCAGCATCTAATATAAGGTTAGCATGCTTTGCACAAAGTTCCTCGAGTGTAGTCTTAGATACAATCTCACCGATTACCTTCTCAGATACTTCTACTGCCAAATCAGTAACCTCATCCTTAACTTCTTCCAATGCAGTCTTCTTAATCTTCTTAACTTCGTCATCAGCCTTAAGAAGTGTCTGCTGAGCTGTTTCATTAGCCTTTGAAATGATTACACTAGCCTGACTTTCTGCATTCTCTTTAGCTTCGTTAACAATCTGAGCAGCTTCAGCACGAGCAGCATCAATAATCTGCTTACTCTCATCAGCCTTTGCCTTAGCCTCTTCATTAGCCTTACTAGCTTCTTCAACCTGCTGCTTAATCTGATTCTCTCTATCATGAATAATTCCAAGAATCATCTTGAAAACAAACTTCTTCAAAATCAAATAAGCAATCAAAAGATTAATTATTGCAAGAACAGCAGTTGATACATAACCACCAACCTGGTTTGCTGAAAAGAGCTTTGTTTCTTCTTCAACAACCTCTGCTGCTAACATAACTTGATATAACATAATCAGTTCCCTTTCTTAGTTGCTACTCTCAAAATTAGAATGTGAAGATCAAGAGGAGCGCAATAACCAATGCATAAATAGCAACAGACTCGATAAATACGATAGCTGTCAAGAGAAGAGTCTGTATCTTACCAAAAATCTCTGGCTGTCTAGCACCAGCTTCAAGAGCCTTACCAGCAGCAATACCCATACCAATACCTGCACCAAGAGCACCAAGACCGATTGCAAGACCAGCACCGATACCTGCGTAACCCTTATCACTCATCTCCAACAAAACTGGTAAAACAGTAGTCATTAAATTCATAATGTAACCTCCGTAATAATAATCAATTAATCTATCTTTAAGAATTAGCTGCCTTCAATTGTTTTGCAGCTTCTTTTTCTTTCATCTTCTCTTTCTTAATCTCTTCAGCTTCATTAGCTGCTTCAACAATCTCACCAATATATGACATCATGAGGTATGCGAAAACAACTGCCTGAATTGCTGCGTCGACAAGATCGAACCACAAACCACAAATACCAGGAACAACAACTGGTACAAGGATTGAAATGAACTCCATAAATACAAAAGCACCAAATACGTTACCAAATAGTCGAAGTGACAAAGAAACTGGCTTAATAATGTAGTCTAGAATCTTAAAAGGTAAAAGTGCTGGCATTGGATTAATGAGTGAATTCCAGAAACCCTTTACACCAACCATACTGATTGATACTCCGATAACATATGTCATTCCAACAAGCGCAAGAGCTACTGGGAATGCAATGTTTTTCGATGGCGGAGAAATCTTAAACCAAGCAATTAAGTTAGTAGCAAGAATAACTACACCAAAAGTTCCAATCATTGGCATGATGCGTTCAGCCTGCTTACGATTAAGACCAAATCCCATCGCAGATGAGATAATCAACTCAACAATCAATTCTAAAACTGTTTGCTTAGTATCAGGTACAATCTTTAGCTTACTTGATAAAACAATAAGCAAACCAATAAATAGAATCAAAGATACCCAAGTGGCAATTGTCGCATCAGTCAATACTACTTGCTGATCGCCAATCTTGAAGAAATTCTGCACTTGCAAAATGCCATGAGAGATTTCTTCACCGATATCGCCAATCTTGAATGCCTCTTTCATGTGTTCAATAAAGCTTGCCCAAAACTCTGCAAACCATGAACCTGCTGAAAGAACAAGATTCATATCTATTTACCTCCTAACTTCCAAATAATCTAAGCCTGAACAATGATATGCAGACATAGAAAATCAAATTAAATATAAATACTTAACAAATAAATAGTACCACCATTTGTACTAAGTATATAAATTATTTGAACAACTCATCTTCCTGAGCGCAAATATCATTTACTCTCTGAGCATGTCTCTCACCTGCAAAAGGCTCATCAATAAAAGCATCTACCATGCCAAGAGCCAATGCCTGACCAACAACTCTAGCACCCATTGCGAGTACCTGACCATTGTTATGCTGACGAAGCATACGAGCCATATATTCATTTGAGCAAAGACCACATCTAATACCCTTAAACTTATTAACTACGATAGAAATACCAATACCAGTACCACAAATAGCAATACCTCTCTCAGCCTTACCATCATTAATATCCTTAACAAGGGCCTGACCAGCTTCAACATATGAGAATGGCTCTGTACCTGATACAGCACCCTCAACGATTACTTCGTGACCCTTACTCTTCAAATGATCAACAACCTTCATCTTCAAATCATAACCAGCATGGTCTGATGAAACTACAAACTTCATATTAATATCCTCCTAAAATTAAATATCGTGATGAATATGTTTAAATGTGCGCTTCTTTGATGCAAAGTCATCAACAATTGCACCATCGCCAATCAACTTGTACTTATATGAAATAAGTCCTTCTAATCCAACAGGGCCTCTAGCATGGAGTTTACTAGTACTAACACCAACTTCAGCACCAAAACCAAATCTAAAACCATCAGAGAATCTAGTTGAACAGTTAACAAGGCAACAACCAGAATCTACAGATAAAGTAAACAAGTCAGCTTCTTCTTTTGAAGCAGTAATAATCGCATCTGTATGACCTGAACCAAACTTATTGATGTGATTAATAGCTTCCATAGTACTGTCAACAATCTTAATAGAAACCTTATAGTCGAGGTACTCGTGATGCCATTCTTCAACTACAGGAATATCATATTCCTTAGCGATTTCCTCGTCACCAAACATCTCAACATTGATGTCCTTAAACTTATTAACTAAAACTGGCAAGAACTTATCCTTAACATTTCTATTGATAAGAACAGTCTCAGTTGTATTACAAGTAGTTACATACTGTGTCTTAGCATCAACAATAACTCTTAAAGCCATGTCAAGATCAGCATTATCAGAAACATAAGTATGACAAACACCATCGGCATGTCCAAGAACAGCAATTGTAGTGTTATGCATAATATACTGAACAAAGCTATTAGAGCCTCTAGGAATAATCAAATCAATGTACTCATTCAATGAGAGCATCTCATTAACATCAGCGCGAGATGTAATAAGGTACAACCAACCTTCAGGCAAACCAGCCTCAATACCAGCATCATAAATTGTCTTAGCCAAAACGGAATTAGTGTTGAATGCTTCTGATCCACCCTTTAGGAAAACGCTATTTCCACTCTTAAGACAAAGACTAGCAATCTGAACAAGGGCGTCAGGTCTAGACTCAAAAATTACACCAATAACTCCAACTGGACATGTAACTCTATAAAGCTCCAATCCATCATCAAGAGTTGTATGAAGTTTTAATTTATTAATAGGATCTTCAAGAGAAATAAGACTCTTTATACCATCTGTTACGTCATCAAGTTTATTCGCATCAAACTTAAGTCTTTTAAGAAGCGGAGTAGACAAACCATCTACTTCAGCCTTAGCCAAATCCTGCTTGTTAGCTTCAAAAATAGAATCAGCATTATTTCTCAAAGCCTTAGAAATATTATCCAAAGCGCTATTCTTAATATCAGTTGAAAGAGTTGCCAAGATTCTAGATGCATCCTTGGCTTTAGCTGCATTCAAAGACATTTCACTCATAAGTCTATAGTCCCCCGAATTTAATAAATCCTCATCAACTAAAGATTATACCAAACTAAAGAGATATGGGCACTCTTTTCTTGTAACATATTCGAAATATTAACACGTGATTGGGGTGAAAACTTTGTGAACAATAACAACTCGCCATCTATTGTGCACATTGCACAACTATCCTTCGTTTTGATATCAACTCTGCACTAATCAGTTGAGGAAAACTATTTCAAGAGGTGGAAAAATGTGGAAAATGTGGAAAACTCTGTTGATAACTATGAGACAATGGTTTCGCTTTTTTACACCTTTAAAGCCTTAGAGCCTTGGGCATTGCAGTTTTGTCAAGAGTTTTATGTCAAAACTGTTACAGAAATATTACCAATGTAACAATGCGGTAAATACGAGCTTAGCAAAGAATAGAACAAACATTCTCAAAGTGACTGTCCACGACTCAAGGACACCAAATTCTCAAAATCGAGACCTTTTCTCACTTTTTCACTGCTTTCTATTTATAACGTCTTGTAATTAACAAAAAACCAAATTCTGTCTCAATTTTCACGTCATGAAACGCTCAAAAATTTCGCGCTATTTCGTGCTATTTTTTCAGTTTTTTTATCATTATTTTGACAGATATTTTGGCAAGTACTTTTTTACTATTTTTATGATAACATTGGCTCTTTTTCTAAAAATCGACAAAAACAACAAAAATAAACAAAATCTACAATTTTTTCAATTTCATTCGTTCCCTTACTTTCTCTTCATCCTTGATGTAAATTGTATTATATGTATAATTCTTATAATCAAATTAAAGAGAGAACTGCTTATATGAAAATTATTATCACTGCGCTTTTTGGACTAGAAAGTCTTGTTAAAGAAGATCTTCTTGCTGTTGGATATTTAGCTGAGAACATCAAGGTTAACAACGGACTTATTGAATTAACAGTTCCCGATGTTGGTTGGGCTCAAGATGTAGCTACTGTAAATATGTGGACAAGACGCGGCGAACACGTTTATTTTCAGGTTGGTCAGTTCACTACTGAAGACTTCGACGAATTCTTTACTGAGTGCAATAAGATTGAATGGAATGAATTCATTCCTAGAGATTATGCTTTCAAGATTAGTAAAGGCTCTTCATTTAAATCTACTTTGTATGGTACTGTCGCTTGTCAGAAACTTCTTAAGAAAGCTATTGTTAAGAGTCTTTGTCGCGCAAGAGGCATCAGCGAAGATAGTACAATTCGTGAAGACGAGAGTGTTGGTGTAGTTAATATCGATTTCAGAATTGATCATAACGAAGTAAGAATTCTTGTTGACACTTCTGGAGATGGACTTCATAAGCGTGGCTATCGTCCTCTCACTCATGATGCTCCAATCAAGGAAACTCTTGCAGCTGGAATGATTTCACTCGCACATTACACGCCTTTCTCAACAGAAGCATTAGTAGATCCTTTCTGCGGAAGCGGTACTATACTTATAGAAGCTGCACTTATGGCTTGTAATGTTGCTCCAGGCAAGAACAGAAACTATGCCTATGAGAATCTTCCATATATTGGACCTAAGGCTAAGCTACTTGCCAGAGAAGAAGCACTCGAAGCTGAAGATTTAGAACCATTAGACGATACTTTCTTCTGGGGTTCAGATATTGATCCTAAGGCAGTTGCTAATGCTAAGCAGAATGCTAAGAATGCTGGTGTAAGTAAGTTTATTCATTTTGAAGTTGCTGATGCTAAGGATAAGACTGTTGATGCTCTTATTAATCAGACTGGCTTTGATAGAGTATTCATTATCACTAATCCTCCTTATGGTAATAGACTTCTCACAGAAGAAGAAGCCAACAAAATTTATAAGATGATTGGCTTCAATTACCTTACAAAGAGTGGTAAGTGTAGAAAAGGTTCAAGACTATCTGTTATTACACCTGACGACTCATTCGAGTATGCTAACAGAGCTAAGGCAGACAAACGAGTTAAGCTCTATAACGGTAATACAAAGTGTCAGTTGAACAACTACTATAAACTAGACAAATCTATTTAACTCAACTAATAATTAATAAGTAATAGCCTCGAGATTACAGTTTGTAACTCTGAGGCTATTTTTAAGTCTATAAAAGGCCACACATACTTTAAGTATTGTGTGGCTTATGTCTTTAATCTTTAATCATAGGAGTGTAAACGGAAATAGATAGGCAAATATACCATAACAAAACCTATAGCAAAGAAAACTCCAACCAGATGACTTGGATACGCTGTCAAGAATAATGGTCCCTCATTCAGTGCATAATCACCGTTCCATTCATAAACTGTGACTGTATCACCTACTTTTAAGAAATTTCTATCAGATGATATCTCGTGAACAGAAACATGTTTACCATTTTCCAAATCAATATATATGCTCTTGTTATATTCTTCAGGATTATTTCTATCCATTGAAAAATGAGTATCAATCTTCAAATCAACGATTTTACCAGTATGTACAATAATCTCATCCTGATGGATGCGTTGTCTAATGCCGCTAATAAAAGATATACCAATACTAACGAGCATAAGTAAAACACCAATCACGATAGAAATACCAAATGCTTTTTTATTCATATAAATCTCCCTATGCATAAAGCTTGTTAATAATCACAATCACCTAAAATATATTCTACGCAAATTAATGTCATAATAAATGACTGTTTTTCCGAGATATATAACTAAAAACAGTCTACAAACACTAGGACACGAAAACAACAAAAAACTGACCTGCAAGTTACCACTTACAGGTCAGTCATAATCGATTATTAATTACTTAATCAACCGTACTTCTCATTTGGAATAATTCCTGCATCGAAACATAATCCTTCGAATTCAGTTGAATAAACAAATCCCTTGAAGATATCAAATCTACTAGAACCGTTTTCCATTCTATCAAGCCAATAAGCCTTACCAGATGGATCTGGGTCTCTGTTAAGGAATATCTGATACATTCTGTTGAGGAATTCATCATTTGACAAATTCTTCTCTTCCAATTCCTTACTGAAGATGAAGCCATAAGCTACAGACTTACCACTTACACCTGACTTCAACTGACCAGTCCAGTACTCGAAACCACCTGCATCAGGATCTCTACCAAGTGCCAACTGATATAGTCTAGTAACGAACTGATCACCCTTAGCACTGTCATATACGAACTGATATGTTGTTGTTGGAGTATAAGTACTAATGCTTATACCATACTTCGCACAGATACTATTAAACTCCTGAGAGTTAACAAATCCAGCAAATACATAGTCTCTAGATTTATGATTTACATTCATTTCATTGAGCCAGTAATTTAGACCATCTGGATCAACATCTCTACCGAGACATACAATATAAAGTCTTCTTACGAACTCCTCATTAGTTAGAGACATATTCTGGAACTCAGTACTCTTATAGAAGCCTTCAACTACCTGCTGACCAGTCTTATTCTTAGTAGCAAGACTGTTAATCCAAGAACGTAGTCCAGGAACATCATAACTTCTACCCATAAATCCACTATAGAGCGAAGCAACAAATGGCTTGAGTGCCATATTATTATCAACTACATCAGTAGACTGATAGCTACCTGGATAGAGACTGTACTTATTAATAAATGTCTGAGCTTCTGTACTATTCGCCATAATTGCAAATACATATCCAATACTATAGCCGTCATTCATGAGGCCAACATAGTAATTAAGGCCTACAGCATCAGGATCTCTATCAAGAAGAAGCTTATAAAGAAGCTCTACCTGCTGCTGGAAAGTATAATTCTTATCCTTGAATTCCTGTGAAGTAATAACTGTTGCAATTGCATCAACAGTCTCACCAGTTATCATAGCTGTTGATAATCTAGACAACTCATCACCTGTTGGTGTTCTACCAAGAAGAATTGAGTAAGTTCTTGATACATAATCTGTAGCAGCATTACTTGATGTTGGAAGAGGTGCCTTCTCAGCTGGCATATCCTTATATACAGGGATAATAAATGTAAGTGGTGCATTAATAAGGCCAGACTTATTATATGCATTATACATACGAGTTGCTTCTGCACTTGGAGATGTAGTAGCTGTCATATACTGATGATAGCCTACACGCTGTGCAGAATTTGGAGATACATTAAATCGCATGTAATAAATAGTATTCTGTCCCTTTGTTACATAATTATCAGAAATCCACTTAGCACCACCAACAATTGAAGCACCCTGTGTATTCCATGGAATCATATACTTCTTATTGAAATCAGAATTTGGTACACCATTACCGTACTGAGCAAATCTAAGACCTACATAAGATGAATTAGTTGCATCAGAATATGCACCGATATTATAGAAGTTGTAGTAACCAGTTGCACCGTTAGAAGATGTACTACCATTAACGCCAACTTCCTGAACAATTCTAGCTGAAAGGAAAATTGGATTTATTGAGCTTTCATAACCACCAATCGCGATGAGCTGATTGTAATCCATCTCTGCTCCAGCATAGACACCCTTTGTCTTAGTAAGGAATGTACCATCAATTACCTTAGATACATAGTAATCAGGCTTATCTGGAATTGCAGACTTATCATAGGACAAATTGAGGAACTGGAAAATAGCATTCTCAGAAAGGTTGTTACGTGGATCAAGGTAATAAGCTACGATTGATCTTGAAGCGTTAACCCAGTTAGGAGAATCGATTACCTTATACTTTCCTGTAGCAGGATCATAATGTTCTGATGCTTTTGATTTCCACGCATCATCACAAGTATCTTCAACAAGTGATACACCACTTCTTGTTTCAAGACTTAGGACTTCGTCCCATGTTTTCGAGCAGTTCTCGGCAACAAAAATCCAAGAAGGATGCTTAGCGTGGAGATCTCTCAAAAATGGCTTGTAACTCTCAGGGAAAGCAGAAATCTGCTTCTCAAAATCTGGTGTAGCAACTGTAGTTGGAGCTGGAACAGCAGTTGGAGTTACTGAAGGTGTAGTTGTTGGTGTTGGAGTTGGCGTAGTAGTTGGAGTTGACGCTGTATCAACACTAACAAAGTAATTTGCAATGTAACCTGAGTAATCATGACCTTGATATGAGCATGTAATCTTATACCAAGTTGTGTAGCCAGACTTATCATCTGCATCAGCTGGCACTGACTGCTCGATTGTTAATTTTGTGCCAAGTGTGATTGATTTAATAATTTCAGATGAAGTACTTGGTCTTTTTCTAATATTTACGGAAGTTGTAACATTTATTACCGTACCCTTCTGATTATCCGCGTATGCTAACTGAGCAGGAACTAGTGATAAACCCATGCAGATAATAAGAATTGATGCTAGTAATGAAGCTACAAAACGTAAAGTATTTTTACTAAATGCGTTCATATTATACCTACCATTTCTTTATTCTACTAAACTATAATATCACTATTGTTTTTTTTTGCTTGGTAAATTTTGTAAGATTTGATATTCTTGGTAAAGAAAATCGAGGTAGATGCAATTATGACAAATAACAATACATATAAATATGATGTTAATTCCCTTAAGGCTGAAGAGTTTATTAATCACGAAGAAATCATTGATACACTAGGTTACGCAGATAGTAACAAGGATAATCTTGAATTGGTTGATGCAATTCTAGACAAGGCTGAACTACTAAAGGGTCTAACTCATAGAGAAGCTTCAGTTCTTCTTGCGTGTGAAGATAAATCACGTATTAACCGCATGTTCGAACTAGCTCAAAAAATTAAGAAGGACTTCTATGGCAATCGTATTGTTATGTTCGCCCCTCTTTATCTTTCAAATTACTGTATTAATGGTTGCGTATACTGTCCATATCATTTGAAAAACAAACATATCTGCCGCAAAAAGCTCACTCAGGAAGAGATTAAAGCAGAAGTTATCGCCCTTCAGGATATGGGACATAAGCGTCTTGCAATCGAAGCTGGTGAAGATCCAGTTAATAATCCAATTGAATACATCCTCGATAGCATTAAGACTATCTATTCAATTAAGCATAAGAACGGTGCAATTCGTCGTGTAAATGTTAATATCGCTGCTACTACTGTTGAGAATTATCGTAAACTCAAAGATGCAGGCATCGGTACATATATCCTCTTCCAGGAGACATATCACAAAGAGAGTTATGAGAAGCTTCACCCAACTGGTCCTAAGCATGATTATGCATACCACACAGAGGCTATGGATAGAGCTATGGATGGCGGAATTGATGATGTTGGACTAGGAGTACTCTTTGGTCTTGAATTATATCGTTATGAACTCGCTGGTCTTCTTATGCATGCTGAACACTTAGAAGCAGTTCATGGAGTTGGTCCACATACTATCTCTGTACCAAGAATAAAAAGAGCTGATGACATCGATCCATCAGCATTCGATAACGGAATTAACGACGATATTTTCGCAAAAATCTGCGCACTCATAAGAATTTCTGTACCATACACAGGTATGATCATCTCAACAAGAGAATCACAGTCTGTTAGAGAGAAGGTCCTTAATCTTGGCGTATCACAAATATCTGGTGCTTCACGAACAAGTGTTGGTGGCTATGCCGAACCAGAAACAGAAGAAGAAAACTCTTCTCAGTTCGATGTATCAGATAACCGAACTCTAGACGAAGTAGTTAACTGGCTTATGCGAATGGGATTTATCCCTTCATTCTGTACTGCATGTTACCGTGAAGGCAGAACTGGCGACAGATTTATGGCTCTTTGTAAGAGTAAGCAGATTCAGAATTGCTGTCACCCTAATGCCCTTCTAACTCTCAAAGAGTACTTAATGGATTATGCGTCAGAAGATACTAAGAAGCTTGGTGAAGAACTTATTTCTCGTGAAATAAATAACATCCCTAACCCAAAGGCTAAGGATGTATGTATCAATAAGCTTGATTTAATCTCTGAAGGTCAGCGAGATTTCAGATTTTAATTCTCCTCGTAGCGTTCGAAAACAATCTCTTCATTTGTTGCTTTTTCCAAAGCTTCAAAGTTACTATTATGCACCTTCAAATACTTACTAAAGAACTCACGATGAGCTGCAAACAATGCATTCTCCATTTTCTCAATATTAAGAGAACCACAAAATGACTTGTTAGGAATGATGTATTTCGCATCAGATAGACCAATATGCTTCTGTTTCTTCATTATTACTCTATATGTATCAGTTCTACGATGGGACAGAATTCTAGGGATAATATTTAGATTACTCTCGCAAGTAATAAGCATGAATGGCTTTGTCATAAAACCTTCGTAATCACCGAACAAAGCACCATCAATATTGATACCACACTTGAACTCTGGGTTGTTCATGCATAGATAATAACTTATACATCCACCGAATGAATGACCAGTAGTACCAATATTATCGAAATCCATCTTTCCACTTAGGATAAACCGCTCATTCGTATCCTGTGTTTTCAAGTGGTTCAAAACAAAAATAACATCGTCTGCCCAGACCTTTACTCTTCCCTTCATGTACTTACAATACTTATTCTGGAACTTATCGAATTCCTCGAGCAGTACAATTGGCTCAGACTTAAGTCTCATCAATCTACTCTGAGCAAACAATGCTGGAATCATCGGTGAACAGGCTTTGGCATTTTTATCCATACAATAATAGGCGCCATTATCCAATTCAACTACAGATGCTTCAAATGTATGACCTACAGAAACAACAATGAATCCAGATTTAACAAGATCAATAACCATTCTTGTATTCTGCTCAGCAAATCCTCCAAATCCATGGCTAAAGAAAACTATTGGAAACTTCTCGTCAATTGGTTTTACGTTATCGTATAGATTAATCGTATCAGGGTAAAACTTCTTAATACCCTTCTTATAAGCAGGATGAATATGCTCCAATTTAACATCAGACACATACTTACCTTTCTTCTTTCCTTTAACGCTACTATCATCAACTGGGTAGTAAACGATTACTTCTAACTTTCTATTACCAGAGGAATAACCTAACACTTCATATCTAGATTTATCTTCCACAGCGAATTTATATCTTCCAACTTCCATATTCATTACCCCTAACTCAATTACCACATATAAAAAAGATAGCTCCGGAGAGCTATCTAATAATCAAACAATATTTCTTATCGCATCACAAATTTTCTTTGCAACAGCAGGATTATTCATAGTGTATAGATGAACACCATCTGAACCGCTAGCAAGGAGATCAATTATCTGAGAAATTGCATAGTAAATACCAGCATCCATAAGAGCTTCCTTGTTATCTTCATATCTATGAACAATTCTCTCGAACTTTGGTGGCAAAGAAGCACCACAAGTTGTAACCATTCTCTTAATCTGAGCTGCATTTACTACAGGCATTACACCTGGAGTGATAGGCACCTTAATACCAGCAATTCTTGAATCTTCAACAAACTTATGGAACAAGTCATTATCAAAGAACAACTGTGAGAGTAATACTTCAGCGCCAGCATCAACCTTCTTACGCAAGTTCTCGAATTCGTCTACACGAGTTGGAGTATCTGGATGACACTCTGGATAACAAGCACCAGCCATACAGAAGCCATACTTACTCTTTACATAAGTAATCAAATCAGATGCGTGATTAAATACACCCTTAGGCTCAAAGTTAGGATTAATGTCTCCTCGAAGTGCGAGAACATTCTCAATTCCATTATCCTGGAGTTCCTTACAGAAATCATCAATCTCCTGTTCGTTATATGGAAGACATGTAAGATGAACTACTGGTTCGATTCCATACTGTTCCTTAATCTTACGAGCAAGTCTGATAGTCTTGTTGTTATTTGATGATCCACCAGCACCAAAAGTAACACTAATATAGTCTGGTTTTAAATCACTCAAAATGTCTAATGTAGCATCTATATCCTTGAGTTCTTCATCGTGCTTTGGAGGAAAAATCTCAAAAGACAAAACTCTTTCTTTACTGCTATAAATATCTGTTAACTTCATATTTCACACCTTTAGATTTTTGGTAAAGCCATTTTATCACAATAATCAAATTAAAATCACAAATTTCATAAACAATACTATCTACTTTAACTAAATCACGCAAGAATTCCCCTACTTCAAGGAGCGAGTATGTAGTCTTCGGGCTAAACGTATCTATGATCGAGCGAGTAAGCATGGGATGAATTGCAAGGAAAAATATATCTAAAGACAAAACGAACACTTGTTCTTTTGTTCGAAAAGTGCTATAATAATATCAGTCGAATA
>JAKSRG010000035.1 GCA_024403735.1 Clostridia bacterium | reverse complement strand
AGTAGCATCGATAGTGTTACTCCTATAAGCGATTACTTGTAGCCCAAAGTCTCTCCCATAATTACAGGGACTTCATAACCGTTATTAGTATTCTCAAAATATGAATTATCGAGCTGAACTGCATCTTTGGTAAGAAGAAGTATTACAGTTGATCCACCATAAAGGAACTTACCCTTCTCCTCGCCACGCTTAACTGGTCTATCATATTTGTTATTAGCAATCTTACCTACTAACATAGCACCCACTTCAATCTGGGCAGCAAATCCAAAATTAGCAGTATTCAAATAAGTTACTTCTCTTGAGTTAGTTGTGAAGACATTATCAGTCTCTAACGCAATTGGTCTTACTGTATGAAGCTTACCCTTGATAAACTTAGGTTCAGATATTGTAGCGTCATCGAAAAAGAAATATCTGTGATAGTGATTAACGCACAATCTGAAAACAAGGCAAACACCATCCTCAAACTTCTTGGCTTCTTCCTTGTCACCAATAAGATCAGCAATTGTATATCTGCTCTGCTTTGCTGGAATAACTGTATTCTGATTAATTCTGTAACTACTCAAAAGACCATCACATGGAGAAATAAACTTATTAGCAACCATATCAATTGGTCTTAATTCAGGACGAATTCTTCTAGTAAAAAACTCATTGAAGTCATGGTATTCCACATCCTCATACTGAGTCATATCAATTGAATTCTTCTTGATAAAAGACTTGATAATAAATCTAGATGCAGAAGAACTTAAGAAACTCCCTGCAACTTTAGATACCCAAGGGGCATAAAGCACCTTAAGAAAGACACGTCCTATAGGATTCTTGTATAGAAATCTGAGGCTCTTGCTATCATCCTCAATCTTAATTGGAGCACCTGGCATCGAACACCTCTTAGAACTTCAATACGAAATGACAGATAAGAATAGCGAGCAAATCAAGCGCACCAATAGCAACCATGATAAGGATGCCCTTTGTACCTGGCTTCTTCACCTTAAATGGTGAGATAAAGAGAATACCTGTAATAAGCACAAATGCAAAATATACAAGTGAAATATCAATCTTAGTAACGTACTGAATAAGAAGTACTGTTGGGAAAACAACTGCCGCTGAAGTAACAGGGAGTCCCTTATAATCCTTGTTAGCACCAACCTCGCCCCTCTTCTTACGCTCAGACTCAAGAACATTAAAGTAAGCAAGACGAATGAGAGCTGCAAGTACGTAGAATACAAGGATTGTGTACAAAGCAAGATTAACAAGCTTTACATGAATAGAAGTAATGTCGTAACCATTCATCACTTCATAAATTCTAAGTATACTAACACCAATACTAGCTGGTAGAACACCAAACGCAACAAGATCAGCTAAAGAATCAATCTGAGTACCATATTCACGCTGCATATCAGTTCTGTTCTTCTTAGTTCTGGCAACCTTTCCGTCAAAAGCATCGCAAAGACCTGAGAGCAAAAGGAAGAACATTCCCAAGAATGGATGGCCAGCTCCGTTAAGAGCTGAGAATATACCAATACCAGCAGAAATTAACGATATATATGTAAGCCATACTGTATAATCGTAAAATCCAATCACGAGAAAATCTCCTTAATATCTATCCATAGTTTTTCCGTCTATTATTCTACACAAAAACAAAGTGTATTCATAGTGTTTTCGAGCCAATCTAGGCAATCTTATACATACTCACGAAGTTTTTTATCTAGGTCGAACAGAAATCTCTCCAGATGCCAAGTGTTCAATGGTTCCATCTTCAAATTCAACTACAAGACGGCACTGTTCATCAATGTCAATTGCACGCGCTGGTCTAGTAGAAATAGGTGAGATTACATTAACGTCAAGACCGATTACAAAGCTCTTCTCTTTATATCGCTCAACGTAATTGTTTAGATTGTCTGTAAGATATCCTTCCATGAACTTATTCAAGAATGAAGCGATAAGCTTATTCTTGGCATCAGCCTGCTTCTTATCGAAAATACTACCAGCAATGCCTTTGATATCATCTTCAAATCCACCCTCTGGCTCATAAGCGTTGAAGCCAATTCCAAGAATCGCATAATCTAAATTACCATTCTCAAGACTCATAGCTCCTTCAGTGAGAATTCCACAAACTTTAAGGCCATTCATGAAAATATCATTAACCCACTTAATAGCTGCATTCTTGCCAGAAACCTCTTCAATAGCTTCACACGCAGCAACTGCAGCAAGAGTAGTAATCTTAACGGCATCTTCTGGCTTAAGGCACTTAGGTCTAAGGAGAATGCTCATATAAATCCCTGTATCAGCTGGAGAATGGAATGTTCGTCCAATTCTGCCACGACCCTTTGTCTGCTTATTCGCGATAATAGTAAGACCTTCAGAAGCGCCAATAGTAGCTGCTTCACGAATAAGTGTATTAGTAGAAGTTACTTCCTTATATACTTCAATAGGAAGATCAAACTTAAGATTATCCTTTATGCCATTCACACTAATGACATCCGTGTCTGCAGATAATGCATAACCCTTATTCTTAATAGCTTCGATACTATAGCCTTCTAATCTTAGGCTCGTAACTGCCTTCCATACAGCATTTCTGGATACGTTAAGTGTAGAAGCTAATTCTTCACCTGAGAAGAACTGCCCTTTGTTAGCAGATAATAAATCAAGAATCTGACTTTTGGTATTACTCAAGAGTTTTCCACTCCTCTCTAGTTATTGCGAATACTCGTGAAATACCATTCTCTTCATCTTTATAATCACCAATGAAAGTACATCCCCAAGACATAGCTGTAGCGGCAGATGGAAGATTAGTGTATTTCATATACGAATAGATTACATTAAAAGGCGTATTCTTAAAAGTCCAATCTCTAACAGCACGAGCTGCTTCCTTGGCAAATCCATTGCCCTGCTTGTCTGCCCTAATGTGATAGCCAATCTCTGGTCTAATAGTTCCATTGATATTCTGCATTGTAAGGCCGCAGTCACCTATCATCTCACCTGTTTCCTTGAGGCATACAGCCCAAAGACCAAAACCAAATATCTCGTATCTTTCCTTATTCCTTCTAATCCAACTTCTTACTCTCTCTTCGTCAAAAGAATACGGATAGTGAGCCATGATATCTTTATCAGAGAGCACCTTAAAAAGCGCCTCAAAGTCATCATCTGTCATTTCTCTAATAATTAATCGCTCTGTCTCTAAAACCATAAAAATTCACCACCCAAGTTAGTTTTACAGTAAAAAATCTAACACAGGTGGTGATAAATGACGAGCAAAATAAGGTGCTAAATTGAAGTAAAATTAGCAACTTAAACTGGATAATTGTTATCGAAGCATGCTTTGCATAGACCTAGGTCTCTAGTCATATCCTTAAGATCTTCAATGTGCATGTACTCAAGCGAATCAGCTCCGATATTCTTGCAAATCTCCTCTGTAGAGAATTTGTTAGCGATAAGTTCCTTGTTATCAGGAACATCTGTACCGTAATAACATGGGTAAAGGAATGGTGGTGAACTAATTCTTACATGAACCTCCTTAGCGCCTGCCTCACGCATTGTTGCAATCAAATTAGTAATTGTTGTACCTCTAACAATTGAGTCATCGATAAGGACTACTCTCTTATCCTTAACAACGCTCTCAATAAGGCTGAGTTTCATTTTAACAGCAGATACACGCTCGGCCTGAGTAGGCTTAATAAATGTTCTACCAACATAACTATTCTTATGGAATGCGAGCTTGAATGGAATTCCTGACTCTTCTGAGAAACCAACAGCCGCAGGAATACCTGACTCTGGAACACCAGTTACAACATCCGCGTCAACAGGAAATCTTCTAGCCATTGATCTACCGCCACGAACACGCGCATCATATACGCTAATTCCATCCATTACCGAATCTTGTCTAGCAAAATAGATATACTCGAAAATACAGTGCGCTCTCTTCTCGCCTTGGAGGCTATAGTCGCTAGTAATTCCTTCTTCAGATATTGAGATTGTCTCACCAGGTTCAATATCTCTAATTAACTGACCACCTACAGAAATAATGGCAGCACTCTCAGATGCAAGGATATATGAACCATCTTCTCTCTTACCAAGGCAAAGTGGCTTAAGTCCTAGAGGATCTCTTATACCAATGAGCTTCTGTGGACTAAGAATAAGTAGCGCAAAACCACCCTTGAGCTGCCTTGACACGTTAATACTAGCCTGCTCAATTGACGGAGTTTTGAGACGCTCCATTGCTATCTTATATGCAATTACTTCAGAGTCTGTTGTACCAGCAAAGCTAGCACCCTGGTTCTGTAATTCCTCTCTGAATTCATCTGCGTTAGTAATGTTACCGTTATGAGCTAGTGCGAGTGTTCCCTTAAGATAGTTGAGGAAAACAGGCTGCGCATTGGCAGTCATGCTGGCACCAGTAGTTGAATATCTTACATGACCAATACCGATGTTACCTCTAAGCTGACCAAGAGTATGCTTATCGAATATTTCACTAACATGGCCCATGCCTTTATGTGTACAAATATTACCTAGAGGACCCTTCGCATCACATACAACAATACCAGCGGATTCCTGACCTCTATGTTGAAGTGCTAAAAGTCCATAATAAATGTCTTTGGCTGCGTCAATTGCCTGACTACTCCAGATACCAAAAACACCACATTCCTCGTGTAATTTATCCATACGGCCTCCAAAAAATGAAAAAAGGCGCTCTGAGTAATACTACTTACTCAAAGCGCCTTTGCTTAAACCAAGTCTATTCTTTAGAAAACTAAAAGTCAATTAAATAATCTGACAACTTTTTCAATAAGATAACCAGTCTGAATTGTTACTTAGTTGAAATTTCAGATGAATATACATTGTAATCAAAATTACTAAACGTCACGATTTGAATTTGATCGAAAGCTTCTGGATGCTCTTCAACCACCTCGAAAACAGTCCTTACAGCAACCGCTGCAGCCTTCTCAATTGGATAGCCATATACGCCAGTTGAAATAGAAGGGAAAGCAATTGTTCGAATGTTGTTTTCGATCGCTAACAAAAGAGAATTACGATAGCAAGATGATAATATCTCAGGTTCATTCATCTTACCGCCATGCCAGATTGGTCCAACTGCATGAATTACGTATTTAGCAGGAAGTTTATAACCCTTAGTTATCTTAGCTTCTCCTGGCTCACAACCATTAAGAGTTCGACATTCAGCCAAAAGCTCACGGCCAGCTGCTCGATGAATAGCACCGTCAACACCGCCTCCACCAAGTAAAGATGAATTAGCTGCATTAACAATAGCATCTACCTTCAAAGTTGTAATATCGGCACGTATTACTTCAATATTAGTCATGATAAACCTCCACAGATTAAAACTGTTATCTACTACTATTAGCTCTAAAATTCATATCAACAAATTCTTTTGCTCTTGCTATCATAGGTGGATTAGTCGCATTTGTGCATTGAATTGTCGATAAGTAGTATTTAAATGCTGGATCTAGTTTTTGCGCATCAATCTTGAATGGCAACATTATCAATCCATCCTTCAGATGGCTAAATGCCAAATTAATCTCATTAAGAACATGATGAGACTTCATACTATTAGCGCTAATGATACAAATAAAATGTGTACTCCTATCAATAGCATTAACTATTTCTGAAGCATAAACTCCAGAAACAATATCTTCTGGAGCAAACCAATAATCAATACTTCTTTTCTTTAATTCATCTACGATTAATTCTGCAACCTGTATATCGTTTTTGTTGTAACTAATGAAAACCATTGGTTTATCAAACTCTTTACGATTGTTTCGGCTAATATCAAAGGACGCAATTTGATAGGAAGCTCTGAAAGTTTCTGCTATTCTTTCAACTTTTTCTGCATTCCTATCCACCAAGATAACTTTTTTGACACGCTCATTAGTATCAAGCAATCGCAAAATTTCACTTATCAAAGGAATTAACACTATCTCAAAATCGATATGTTGACTTCCTGTACCAACTACAGGAAGTACTACTGTACCAATATCTACTCCAGCATCAGCAACAAGGTTTAGCATATCAATGTACCCTTTAACACCAGCTAAAAACTCTTCTGCCTCATTACTAATTCTAGGAAACTGTATACATCCAATTCGCTTGATATTAGGATTATTTTCTGTACACACAAGAGGATAAGAAAGCCAACATCCATTAAGAGCGGTTAAATCTAAAAATTTATCCGAATGCAAATCTTGGATATCAATATCTCTATTATAGTACAGAGCTCCAATCATAGATTTAGGATAATCTTTAGCATTATAATCATTTCTGAAGACAGATACTGTAAGTAAGTCAATATCACAATTCATTTTATTGATATCTTGGCACCATACTTCGATTTCTTTAATTCCAGTCTGCGTCTGAAAAGCACATGAATAAAATGGTATTTCACCATTATTCTTCATCTCCTCATACTTAGTCTCTGCCAGCTTAATATCATTACCACACACGTGGCAATAATTCGCGCCCTTTACTAGAGAAACACCACAATTAATGCAAATATCCATATGTTTATCTCCTTACTACAGTCCATTTACAATCACAATATAGTGCAAGGTAATCTATAAAGAACATAATTATTCACAGAACACAAGAATATATCGAGCACAATGCTTACTCTAGTACAAGTGTTACAATACCATCTTGAGGTAATGACTTCTCAAATTCAAACATAGGTTCATCCAGAATGGTATTACATATATCTATAGATTGAGAATAATTTGAACGAGGATATGCAAGCACATTGATTTTGATTTGAGAAATATGTTCCTCAATATACCCTGTATTTTCAAGTAAGCAAATAAATTCTCTAAACGAATGCGTTCCCTCAAAAACTACAGTATGACTAAAATCATCAAACTCAAGCTTAAGAGATACTGGTTTTTCGAACACCGGATGATTACCTAATCCATCCATATGATGTCCCCAACCACCTTCCACATAATATAGAATTCCAGGAATATAATAGCCAAAACAAAGTTCATCTCTATTAACAATTTCATCAACGCAACTCTTTTTCGTGTCGATTGTAAACCATCCATAGTTACTTTGTGGATGATGACACTGAAAAATAGTAACAGAATCTATTCCGAACGGCTCGTAATAATCTAACTCATTAAACGCATACTCTATAAGCTCTTTTACTGTTTTAGAATCATCAAATTCAATAGAAGGCTCCCCCAAAAACTGATATGTTTGAATCATACGTTCCATCCTTTCTTATTTTCAATGCAATATCTGTATTAGTTATTCTTAACAGCAACATACAGAATATCCCCAATATCCCTATGCAGAAGTGAACATTCGAATAATTATTCATCCCCTCTGATTATTTTATTCAGTGTAACCGGCTTCCATATATGATATAGATTCAATTCTGTAACTTTAAGACAAAAAGGATAACAAAAATGTTCATCAACGATTGTTTTCAAGTTCCTAATATATTGATGATCCTTTGACACAGCAATTGTAATATGCATGAAAGAGGATACTTCAGCTTCGATAATCTGTTTGAATTTTTCCTTGACATCCGCATAATGTTCACCAGGCATTACAGAGAAGTACAATAACAAACTGTCCTCTTCTGCATATAACAATTCTGTTCCAATCACTTTTATTTCAAAAGGAACAAATCGTAGTTGCTCAACACGGGGAAGATATACAGAATCATACTGCTTCGCCCAGTGAAATAAAGTCATATGATATTTCATACTTCTATTTGCACTAATTCTGTCGCAATCTCTTCCCAAAGGAATCTTAATCGTTTCCTTTTCCTTTAATATCTTTTCCATTTCTTCTTCGAACTGCTTATCAAATGCTGCGACCAATGTATATCCCATATACTTGCACCTTTATTAAAAACTCTATACTAAAAACATATAACTTCTCTAGCAAAAAACGAAGCTTGTTTATGTTAATTTTTTATAAAAATACTAAATTAATATTTATTTCTCATAAAATAT
This sequence comes from Clostridia bacterium, assembly GCA_024403735.1. Lineage (GTDB taxonomy): Bacteria > Bacillota > Clostridia > Saccharofermentanales > Saccharofermentanaceae > Saccharofermentans. Next base: position 13,839 of record JAKSRG010000035.1, on the reverse strand, counting down.
CTCTTTTGGAAACAACTATATCTCCTATATACGAAACGAATCTGTAGTACAAAATCAGCACAACAAATAGTGTATTCACTTGTATATATGTCATTTCTAAAACTTTGTGATAATCGGAGTATTTTTTGAGTATATGTAGATAATAGTTTTCGCTTTGCCAGAAGCGACTTCTCCTCAGAGAGATTACTCAATCCAACAACAATATTCTTAAATTTTGAAGTGATTTGCACACCATTATATATGTTACTAACAATACTTCCAACGACTGGTACATTACCAAAGGCATTAACTGTTAATTCAATACCATCAGACATGATTGTTTCTTGGACAGGAGTGTATCCTATTTCCATCAGTCTATCCATAACGACCAAATGATTTGACTTTAGTGCACTGAGGATTTCACGCACAAGAATAGAAGTATAATCCTCCCAGAGATCAATATAATCTTTCCATTCATCTGAAGTAAGTATGCCAGTACTATGTCAAATTAGCATTCCACTATTTATGTGTTTTGCTACATTTTTACATACCTCAATAAAATCAGCAAAAGACAACAAATCTAAAACCTCAGGCTGAAGCACCCATGTAAGGCGTAATCTACTATAAACATTATTTGCAGATGATTCACAATAATTACCTACACCGCAGTCTAAATGCAACGGCAGATTCTGCACAAATGTGCTAGCAAGATGCTAATGTCTCAGGTTCATTCATCTTACCGCCATGCCAGATTGGTCCAACTGTATGAATTACGTATTTAGCAGGAAGTTTATAACCCTTAGTTATCTTAGCTTCTCCTGGCTCACAACCATTAAGAGTTCGACATTCAGCCAAAAGCTCACGGCCAGCTGCTCGATGAATAGCACCGTCAACACCGCCTCCACCAAGGAGTGATGAATTAGCCGCATTAACAATAGCATCTACCTTCAAAGTTGTGATGTCGGCACGTATTACTTCAATATTAGTCATGATGAACCTCCACAGATTAAAGAAATTATTATCCAACAGGAAAAAGTTTGGCACCACATTCTATGCAAAACTTATTAGCACCATATGTAGGAACTCCACACTCAGAACAAAACTTTGGTTTTCCATCCCATGGATAAGGATCAGGATCGATTACCTGAACTCTGTCTACAGGAACGTTCATTCCCATACCAGGCATATTCGCACCATTTATAAATGGGTTCATCATAGTGCTATGTGTTGATATCTTAATCTCAACATCTGTATCGGGCATAATAAACGAATAACAAGATCCTCCACCTGGTCTATTACCTTCAGAGCTAAATCTAACCTGATCAGAAGTAATACTATATCTAGTATCAGTTATTGAAGGCACAGAGAAAACAACCTTTTCACCAGGACAATATGTTATTTGCGAGAGGCAATAATACTTTGAGAGTTCCTCGCTATTTTCAATCCCATTTATAATTATCTTATGCATGGTATAAGTTGCCTCCTCTGAAAAGCTTGAACTTCTGTTCCCATCACGATTATTACTTAGTTACTTCCTTAATCCAAGACAAGTACCCTTCTGAACCATCTGCTATATCAATACGAATTATCTCAGGAGTTTCGTATGGATGTATTTCCAACAACTCATTTTTTAATTCTTCGTACAACTTATTAGTCGTTTTCATTAGAATCAACACTTCATTATCATTGCAAAGCTCATCTTTCCATACATAATGGCTCTTGATTCCCAATTCCTGAACACATGCAACTAATTTCTTTTCCAACAATGCATCAATGACAGGCTTAGCCTGTTCATTATTCTCAAAAGTAGTAATAACCATGCAATACTCACTCATCTTTGTCACCTCAATAATCAAATCTAACAGAACCAGTATTCTCAACAATCCAATTTCCGAACTCTTCAGAAATATTCATTATTGGTATAGCAATCACTTGGCATAACTCATATGAATGATGATTATTAATGAATTTCTCAACCTCATGATACAATCTAGTTTCTGTAAAACACGTTAGTTCTATTTCATTCTCCTTACATAGTTTATCATCCCATATGTACAGAGATTTCATCTTTTTAATCTGACCAGATACAATCAAATTATTATCCAACAGCATTTTCGCCATTTTAACGGCTTCTTCCTCCGACTCAAATGCAGTCTTTACTAGGCAGAACTTATTTCCTTCTATTTCACGTTCGACTAATACTAATTCCTTCAGTTTTTGTTCAATACTATACTTAATAAGAGGATTGAACTTCTTACCCATAATGATTTTCTGTTGTTCATTCCAACCTTCTATTGCACGAACATCAAAATCTTCAATGGTATCACCTAAAGTCAAACTCACAATATTACAACAATCTTGAAAAGCATATCCACTAATACTTACCAACGTCTTAGGCAACACAACATCTATTAATTTCATACATCTTGAAAAACACCACTCACCAATAGTAGTGACACTAGTAGGAAGAGAAATAATATCCTGATGATAATTCTCTGGACATCTGATGACCTTTGTAAAATCTTTATTGAACAAAACTCCTTCAAGCACAGAATAATATTGATTATTCTCTGATACATCAAACTCCATCAACATACTGCAGTTATTAAATGCTGTAGCATCAATACTAGATACACAATCATTAAATCTTATATTTTTCAGTTTGCCACAAAAACCAAAAGCTTCTTCTCCGATGAACTCCAATTGCTCATTGATAGCAATATACCCAACATTGTAACAACGACAAAACGCCTTCTTTTCAATTTTTTTCAAGCCATTTGGTAATTCAAGAAGAGAAATACTAGTACAACGTTCAAATGCACTTTCTTGTATTACTTCTACTCCGTCAGAAAACACTATATTCTTAATTCTTGTTTGATCTTTAAATGCTTCTTTGGCAATAACTCTGACATTCGACGGTATAGTAACATTTCTTGCTGTTCCTACATATTTTACGAGAACATCATTAATAATCAGAAAATCTCTTTTCTCATCACTTACACTTATATCGTCTTCCTTAACCAAAAAGCGAGATACTAAGCTGTCAATAAAATGATCGAAATACTCGACATTGTACTTAAGACCATTCTCATAGTGAATATCCTCAATACCCTCTGGCAAAACATCTGGAAAATGAAAACCATCAACAAAAACACAAACTATATTCTTCTTTTTGATCAAAGCCTCATGCATTTCAGCATAGAGCCAATCATCTTTCTCAAAACAGCGCGCCAAAGAGTTCGGTCCTAAAACCAATATATAGTTAGTACAATTATCAATTGCAGAAATGAGCTTACTATCATACTTTCCATTATTCAGCGTATATATATCACAGAATGTAGAATAACCTCTTGCTTTTAGGGCCTCATAAATAGTCTTTACTTCTACCTGTGTATCTTTACGTCTATAACTAATAAAATTCTCAAAATACTGCATAATACCTACTCCTAGCTTTTTGATTAATCACCAATCCACTAATACACTTCTACTTTATATTTTCGACAACATAGCGACTGTCTCGACATGATTTCCATTGTCGCAACTAATAGTAACCCTGTCCTTATCGATAATTGGTAGATTAAATACTATTTCATTAAGCCACTGTCCGTTTGGCTGTCTCTCATCATAGATATGAATCTCTTTAATGAGTATGGCAAGTAAATCTCGTTTCTCATCTTCATTCATCAACTGATAGAGATCATCAAAATGAATAAGTACTTGGTATATATTATCGAGCTTCATTTTATCAGAAACAATATTCAGTTTTTTGTTTCTGGCTGTAATCAATTCTGATTCTACTTCATCAATTTCATCATAAGTCTGATACAAACTATCATCTAAATCATTCTTCATTCTTGAATAGTGCTTATCATCAGGATCTAAAGAATTCTTATCCTCAATTATTCTTTTCTTTAGGGATAATAATTTTCTGAGTTCCTTTTCTAAGGTCTGTATCTCTTTTTCTATCTCAGTTGTATCAACTCTGGCTTGGATTTTCTTATTCATAAATGAAGCAAACTGAGGCTTCTTAATGAGTCTGGTAATTGTCTCGACAACAGATGATTCTATTGTCTCTGCTTTAATCTGTTTTGAGAAATTACATCTGTGACCATCAACTTCAAGTCTATGACTGCAAGCATAGTAGTAATAATCCTTATAAAAGGTTCCATCCGGACGCTTTTTTCGATTAAATTTATGGTATAAACTAGCTCCACACTGTGGGCACTTAATAAGGCTTGAGAGAAGGTGTGATTTGCCATTAGCACAATCTTTAGGTCTTGAGTATTTAGTTGCAGTAACTTCAAGCTTTGCCTGTGCCATAGTCCATAAATCTTCAGATACAATTGCCTCATGAATTCCATCAACCATTAAATAGTCTGATTGATTTACAAGATGGTACTCGTTTCTTGTGCCATGAACTTTTTCTGTTCTACGCCTTCCATATGCAATCTTTCCCATATATACGGGATTTTTAAGAATAATCTTAATTAGATGCGGATTGAAAAACTCATTTTTGCCATTCTGTCGAACCTTTTTCTTGTATCCATGTTTTTCCAAATATTTCGATACTCCAATATAACCCATAGAAGTATTTACAAATTTATCAAATATTATTCTTATAGCTTCTGCTTCATCTTCGGCTATAACTAATTTTCCATCCTTTAGGTCATAGCCATAAGGAGCAAATCCACCATTCCATTTTCCATCACGGGCTTTCTGCATTCTTCCTTCCATAGTTTGAACACGAATATTTTCACGCTCAATTTCTGCTACGGCAGACAACACAGATATAACAAGCTTTCCTGAATCCTTAGATGAATCGATTCCATCCTCAACGCAAATAAGATTTACTCCAAAATCTTGCATTGTTTGTAATGTGGAAAGTACATCAGCTGCATTACGACCGAATCGAGACAACTTAAATACTAAAACAAAAGATATATTATTTTTTCCGGTTTTAATATCCTCTATCATCTGTGTGAATTCTGGTCTTCCTTCAACAGATTTTCCGGATTTACCAGCATCTTCATATTCGCCAACAATCTCGTAATTGTTGAATTCTGCGAACATCTTCATACGGTTTTTCTGCGCCTCAAGGGAATAACCATCTACCTGAATTGCTGTAGAAACTCGTGTATAGATATATACTTTTTTCTTTTCTTCCATAGATTATTCCTTCTTATCAAGGTTACTAATATATGCCAATAGTCTTTTTTGGAGATTCTTATCCATCTGGCGATATCGCTCAATTATTTTTATTTCTTCAGATGAGAGTATGTAATCGTATTCTGTTTTATCTTCTTCGCCAGTGAGTAAAAGGAATGGTGAGATTTCTAGTGCTTCACAAATAGCAATTAATTTATCAGATGAAGGATTAGTTCCTTTAGTATTCCAGTCGCTAATAGTACTCGCAGTAATACCAGTTCTACGAGATAGCTCTCTAATACTGATCTGCTTATCTTTCATCAATGTAAATAATCGTTCACTAATAGTCATAAATACCTCCTCAAGTCCGTACGCTTATGCGTACAGACTATCAGAGTATTTTTTCTTTGTCAAAGCCTAATCAGACTTTAAGTTCAGGTTTTCTATTAGCAATCAATTTATCGAAATAACATATAAATGTGAAATACTGCTCATCTGGATTTAAGTTGTTTTCGAATTCATATATGATTGATGGTGTATCGTAATTTAACTCATTACCATATTTCTCAATCATATCTGCAAGAAAACTAGCTAATCCATTCCATACATCACTCAATAATTATGCCTCTAGGTTTATATCTGGATGCGTACAGATACCTTTTTGTAGTAATAATTGACTGCTTGTTAATCATATAAAAACCATGCTTAGACATTTAATTGTCCTCCTTATATTATTTGTACTCATCACAAAGCAATCTTTATGATGGTATTTTTGTTTATTCTCCTCGCTTTAGGAAGTTAGCAAGAATATGTTTCATCAAGCCATTTCTCAAAAAGTTTTCTCTTAAACTTTCTGTGATTTCCGACCCACATTACGAAACAGCAATTATTCTCATTAGAAATTTCACGGAGCTTATTGATACCAATTCCGCTATATTCTGCTGCTTCCTCAAGTGAAAGGAGATACTTCTGATTAAGAGGGAGGTCGCCATTATTGTGTTCAGACGCCTTTCCATTAATCTCAACGCTTGATACCTTCTTTCTTACATCAGATAAAGCCATAGTAATTCCCATGAGTGTCTGATAAATAAGAAGGTTCAAATCTCTGTCGGCCCTAATAGGGGCGGACTCGTTTTCAAAAATAATTGCCTTATTATCCATTTGTTCCTCCATTAGTTAATATTTATTGCTATAAAAAGCAGTGATACTGACATTAGTAATTCAATAAAAAGATTTATCGTGCATATCATTTTCCATCTGATAACAGTCTTATTGACATCACGAGTCTTGTTATCGATTTCTTCAATATTTGACTTATGTCTCTCAAAGAATTTGTTATCAACATATTTGAGATTATTTACGGTTTGCTCTGTACGAGTTTCCAAATCATCAAATGACTCATCGAGAGAATCCAATACTGAATCCGCCACCTCTTTCTTGAACGCTGATAGAATCGTCTGGAGTTCCCCTGTCAGGGTTGTCTGTGCTGTCTCTAGTGATACTATCTTGTCCTGGATTACTTGGTCCTGTATCTGAATCTGATCCCCCAACCGATTTAGTGAATTCTTCGACTCGGTCGTTAACTGCTTTAAGTTCTCGCTCAATTGAGCTATCGAGGTCTTCAACAGGTAATTCTCGTACTCTGTCGACTTCGTCTTCTTCAGCTGTAGGAGCAAATCCAAAGGATTGGATAATGAAGTCAATTCCTCCCTCAGGAGCTGGTTCTGTTCCTGAAGTTTCATCAATTCCTCTTCCAGAATCAGGACTTTCTGTTCTGGTAATAGTTCTGGCACTATCGTTTACCTCCTCATTTATTAGTCTAGTTGTGTCCGCTATTACTTGTTCGGACTTAGTAATGAGAGTCGGTAGGTCAGTGATTGATTCTCTGCCTCCAGTCTCTCGATTATCTTCTGCTGTTGTTCTACTAACTTCAGAAGCTCTAACTGTAGCTTCATAAGTCGAACTACTTCTGGTAATTCTGCCAAGCAAATCACCAACCTTTCTGATAATGTCTTTTGCTAGTTGCTTAATCTCTTCTTTGAGCCTTAGCAACATGCTGTTTGTTTCTCGAATCTCGCGATTGATCTCACATTTGTCAGATACTCCGCCATCTCTTTCTATCTGTCTGGCAGCATATCCTTCGTGAATTGTAGGGATGAGACCATTGCCTTGTTCTTCATAAGAACGATGATCAATCTTATCTTTCTCATCCAAATACTTATTACAATGCTCTGACCAATCCTTACGCCACTCGAGAAGTGTGCTTCTTTTGTTCCAATCGTTAGCCTTAACAGTGATGTGCTTCCATAACTTTTCAGCACCTTTGCCAGGCCTAACTCTTACTTTTTGTTCGCCTGTCTTTGGATCTATTTGTGGAATTCGATTGCCATCTTTATCTGTAGCGATGACTTTCTTCTCCATGCTGTCCCACTTACCATCGGGTTTAAATCCTCTGACAGTACACATACAGTGGATGTGATGGTTGCCATCCTTCTCGTGATACGCCCAATCTACAGCCATACCTCTATCGACAAATGCCTTCTGAATGAATTCACGAGTACGCTCTATTGCCTCTTCTCGTGACCATTCATTAGGTACAGCAAATTCAAATTGACGAGCATATCTTGAGTTGGATTTGTTCTGTACTTTCTCGACTTCGTTCCAGAGGACGCTCCTATCCTGATACTCAGGTGGTGCGTTCGAGGGAAGAAGTATCTCGGTATGGACGACTTCGTCCTTATTCTTGTAGGAGAATGCCATACCGAGACGCTCGTCATATAGTGACGATCCCGAGATATAAGCACTGCTTGCGACTGCACATTTACCACTGCTTGCTTTAACGATACTTGTAGTAAAGTGGTAAATCGCCATGCTAGTTACTATGCTTATGTCTTGCTCTGTGAAGGGTTGGATAAGCACTTACATCAAGATGGGCTCCGCCCATCTGTAAGTGCGCACTACCTATTAAAATAGGTAGTAATCCGCTATCTTCCGGTTTCTACACATCTTTAAGTATAAGATCTGAAGTCGCCGAGAATTTTCTTAGCTTCAACAAGGAATGTCTTAAGGTTAGGGATCTGGTCTTCAGTGATGTCTTTTCCAAGAATACTTTCAACTAACCCGCCAATGACACACAAGCGATGAGTTCTATTACTGCGATTCTTCTTCAAAGCTACAGTACGCTCTTTACGCTCAGCAGCCTGAGATGCTTTTGTCTCAATTTCTGCTATCTGTTCTTCAATCGACTTAGGCATAAGCTTTACCTCCTTCCACAAAGGATAGGCAGGTAGCTTTCTTATCAAGCATGCCTTTGCGTTCATAGTAATCTGCAGCAAATTCCAGTAAATCATCAGAAAGATATCTGAACACCTCATCCGGACAATCGTGGAGCATATACTGAGCTTCTTCATACTGACGAGTGTTATAAGCTTTTCTTATATCATCACGCCAGCCAGTAATGAAACCTGATTCGGTTTTGAGTAGAGCTGTCTCTATCTCATCATCAGTACAGTGCTGTTCGTACTTAAGCTTCTTAATAATGTTCTCACGCATTCTATTGAGGATATAGTTCTCAACATCCTTATAGGACTCTGCTCCGAACTCCTTCCAAGCCTTAAGTGCATTATCGATATCCTGTAGAGTTTGCTTTCTACCTTTGTATTCTGTATCTACATACGCTCTGAGAATTAGATATGGATCAACACCGTTCTTCTGCCAGCTTCGCCATATAGCTGTTTCAGATAGTGTTAAATTTCTTCTCATTAATCTCTTTTCAAATAGTTCCTGATTAGTAGTTAGTTCGTAAGGAGTTATCCCTTTAAGTGTTGTCTCAGATATTGTATTTATACCTAGTATTATTAAGGGGGTCGGATTCTCGATTAACGGATTATCCAATAACGGTTCATCCGTTGTAGTAGTTTCCTGCCCTTTGTCTAGGTTTTCAGGTATAGCACGAGCTACATAAGTAATATGACTAAACTTACCTTTTTCATCACGAACTTCAACTCTGTATATATAGCCAAGTTCAAATAAACGCTTAAGGGAATTTTTAACTGCTGTAATTCCTATACCGAGATTCTTAGCAAATCTCTTCTCAGAACATTTGAAAGTAGATGCGTTGCTACAGATATAGGCATATATGCCTTTGTCTGCTGGCTTTAATCGTTTGTCTCGCAAGCAATAATTTGGGACCATTGCGAAACCACCAACAATAGCATTACAGTCATCTAGCATTAAGGGGTACTACCTCTGGGAGGGTACAATGAATGGCACATAATAGCTGTGCTAAAAATAGTATTAAAAGTTATGATTTCAATATTATGAATATTCTTCATGAAAGATTTCCTCCAATTTAATATTTAATAATTAGTTTGATTTTTGTAGTCAGAGGAAAATATAAGTGTTACACTATTACTGGTTACATAAAAAGTGTTATCACTTTCAGGTTTGGTTCTGATTCAGTTCCAAACCTTTTTATTTGCCTATAACTACTGCTAACGGCAGATCCAATCTGCTTAACTAAATCATGGGCTTAATCCTCCTTTCTGACGAACGCTGTCCCATTGAGCGTCTTTATGTTGCAAACATATGTTCGTTTACAAAGCGATATTATCACCTGAATTTATGTTTGTAAAGGTATTGTAACATCAATATAGGTTTATTAAACGGACAGTTAAAAAGGTGATGCCCTAAAGCACCACCTTCGGAGTAATTTGAATTATAAGAATGATTAAGCCTCAAACGGAGACATGCCGTCAATTGTTAGTGAATCGAAGTCGATATCCTCAAGTTTAAGTTTTGAAGACCATTCATTAGCTTCCATTGTTTTTAAAAACGCTTCAGGAAGCTTTAATTTATAGTTCTTAACATAGTAAGCCAAATCACCTGGCCACAGCCAAGTACCATCTGTCATCGCGGAAAGAGTTCCAATTTCACCTCTATCTGGATTTATTACATCATTCGCAACGCCAGGACTAGTAACTAAAGTTACTCCTGATGCTAAATAGTCACAAATCTTTTCAATAAGTTCTTTCTGCTCTTTACCAACAACATCTTTTATTGAAGGCGAGTCAATCTTACCGTGTGGCATTTCCTTATAATAACCGACGCTAATAATATCCATAAAGTTTACCTGCCTTTCTTCTGTGGTTTATAAATCTTCCAAGTACCAGTATTCTGAAATTGAGAAGGACCTATTGTCATCCTTCCAGTTGGCCATACCCACACTGTATCAGTTGGAGCCTTAACTGAAACACCCATCTTGTTCGCAAGATTTTGAGCAAATCCCGAATCAAGCATTCCTGTGCTACATGAAATCAATCGAATACTTCCAGATTTATAACCAGTGTCTTTCTTTAACATTAATGCTAATGTTCTTTGATCAACTTTAACCCACTTGCCATTATGATAGTATTCAGCATTATTGGGGTTTCCATGAATTACTACATCTGTAAAACCGGGTTCTTCTTTAACAGCTTTAGCATACTCCTTAAGCATATCACCTTGACGCGTTCCAACAAAAGACGAAGATGCACTAATAGCATTTATCTTTTTTGATCCAGAAGTTGAACCAAAACCGCCATGATATCCTGCACCCATTATACCACCTCCTGACGAGGCTTCATGGATTTACTGTATTCACTTTCGAAAACAACAATCTCAATCCCAAGTTCTCTAATTGGTTCAAAAACATCATCAGGAGCACCCCCATAAACAACAATTACCATTGGCTTGAGCCTTGTAGCAACTACCATTAATCCTTCAGCAAACAATTGACGGTCAATTTTGTTTTTTAGTGTCCCGTGACTTCCTACAGCAATAACACATCCTGTAGAAATACCATCACAACAAATACGGTATGTACGCTTATCTCCATATCTGATATTAGGGATAACTATAATACCATTCTGCTGTAACCAACACCCAATAGCTCTGCTCCTATAGATATTCCATAATTGCATAACAAAGGGCATATCTCTATAAAGACTGAAATCTGGAAGAATTACCCCTCGATACTGCTGTAATATCTCAAGATACTTATGTGGGTTCTTCCAAATTCTTTCAAAGAGATAATCATCTTCATAAAAGTGAACCCACTGGTCATAATCTTTAGAAGATAATGCCTTTGAGAAAGGAATTAAACGATTAGGGATACAATTCGTTGGCTCAATAACTGGAAAATCAAATAACCCAGCATATCTAGCCATGCGTACTAAAAACGCATTAAATACATCACGACAATTTTGTCGCATACAATTTAAAAGTGACATGTAGCCACCTCCTTGTTGAATAAATTTTTAAAATAATTAGTTCTACCTAATTGAATTCATTCTTCGGAAATGGCATAATGTCTTTACCTAATTAACGGATGTCAAATCCGAAGAATGACACTTTATAAGCAGCTGGTAACTACTTATAGAGTGTTTTATTTTGGGATATTTTAACCCTCAAGGGACATCACCTCCTAAGATACTTCAGCTGATAATTTGCAGCATCAGAAGATACACCGCAAAATATCTCTATTATTGCAGCTGTTGGATTTTTAAGTTTTATTAACTTGTGATATGGAACCATTAATTCTCCTGCGAGACATTTAGCTTGCCATTCAGGATCTTGGTATGATGGCACCGGCTTTCCACTACTTCTATATAGCTTTACATCAGTAAGGCAGATTAGAATGAAATGAGCTATCTCATGAGCTATCGTCATTCTATCTCGCCCCAAGCCATTACATGCTCGCAAATATACGCTCTCACGAATTCTTATAGTGCCACTAAGCACATCTGTATCTGCGTGTGCAGACGGATTATCCCACTCATCATCGGGAATAATTTCATAAGAAAAATCCTCAAATTCTACACACATCTTGTCTAAAAGCAACTCTACTGGGATACTCCAAATATCGAGATATCCAAACTTTTTTCTTATGAGATATGCAAGTTGACGCATATCTTCTCTCGAAACAGCCTGAGCATAATAATTACTCATCGGTAGTTCCTCCTTTAAGCTTAGAATCTAGTAACGCTAATATTTCCTCACTAGTCTTCTCATCGATTTCTTCAAATCGTCTTGCAAAACGAATAGCCAGCTTCTTATTAGCTGAAGAAGCATTTGCAATATTTAATTCAACTACATCCATAGATTCATAAGCAGCAGACTTAAATTCCTCAATTTCATCAGGCTTCAACTGATAAGTATCAGGAATCAAGGTGAACCATGAATCTGGCATTTTCTTTTTACCATTCTCCACAGCTGATAGAAATGCAGGTGAAATATGCAAATCATCAGCCATTTGTCGTAATGATTTATCTACATTCATTCTTATCTTTCTTAAATACTCGCCTAATTTGTTGTGCATGGTCGTTCCTCCTGTTAACCGTAATTGGTTAACACAATTCTACATAAGTATTCGTTCTGTGTCAACCACACAGGTTAACAAAATAGTTTTTTATGTTGTAAAATGTAGTAGAAATGTTTGATTTTCCAAATGATGTGAGAAAACACGCTTCTGAATTGTCTTATAACGTAGAATTATAAGCAGTTTAATTATCAATCTATTCATACCTACATCCTTTTTTGATGTCGTTGTAGCCCCAATGGTTACTTTTTCAAGATAGTAAATAGGGGACCACAGCATCATCCAGCACTGTGATCCCCATAAATATTACTCTTTTGACATCTTAAGATTCTGAAAGGAAGATATGGATACTTAATCTCCCGTTTTCATAGTCTGCGGTTATCGTTCCATTCATCTGCTCAATTAGTGTTTTAGAAATTGCCAAGCCTAACCCCGTTGATTTTCTGGCCGTTTCTACCGTATAAAAACGGTCAAACAGTCTTCCAACTTGTACCTCATCTAACCCATAAGCCATATTTGAAAAAACAATTTCTCCATTTTCTGAAAGTGAAACATTCAGATCTCCATCACTATACTTAATTGCGTTACTAATAATATTTCCCAAAACACGAGTCAACGCGTTTTCATTTCCCAGACGCAATACTTTGTTATCCGGTATTCTTATTTCTGGAATAATATTATTCTGCTTAAGTACAACATAATATGAAGAAATACAGTTTTCTAAGATTCCATTTAGATTTATCTTTTCAATTGTCATTACGTCAGTATCTGACACAGCTAATGTATATTGGAATAGTTCTTCAGTAAGCTGTTTCATAGCCTCTGCACGATTTTCTATCGCCGTTAGGTATGTTCTTCCCGCATCTGAGCACTCTTCTTTTTGCAGAAGCTTCAAATATCCATAAATAGCAGTCAATGGGGTTCTTAGATCATGCGAAATATTTGTGATCGCCTCTTTTAATTCCAGATCTCCATGTTCAAATTTATGCCGGCTTTGGTTGAAATGTTTGAGCTGTGTATTAAGAGAAGAAGCCAATTCTCTCATATCTGTATCATGGCTGGATATTTGAATAAGGGTATTGGTATCGTTCTGGATTTTTTCAGCAAAAGCCCTATTTATCTCTCTTGCTGCTTTTTTCAGAAGGAACACATTAACAGAAAGTATTCCTATGACAAGAAGCAATCCAAAAATCAACACACATACCCAAACATTCATTCCCGATACCTCTATTTAATATTTTTTCGTCCAAAGAAGAAAATTCCCAGCCCTGTAGCAATTACTGTAACACCAGCAGAATACAGACACATTTCATTCATATTTTTAATATCTCTTCTTGCATATTGCATTTCCTGCCCTG
>JAKSRG010000034.1 GCA_024403735.1 Clostridia bacterium | reverse complement strand
TGAGTAAGAAGCCCCCACTTCAAGCATGGAATGCTAAGTGGTGGGAGCATGTCACGAGAGATGCTTGTTGTTTGGTAATAGTAGGGAATAAGGATATAAATGTCAGATTTTCGTATTGGTAATAAAGAATTTCATACTCCTGTTATGCTCGCGCCTATGGCAGGCACTAGTAGTGTCGCGTTCAGAATTATTTGTCATGAGTTCGGTTCAGCATATCAGCCAACTGAGCTAGTTAGTGCTAGATCAATTGTGTATTCAGGTTTTGATAAGAGTTTCAGATATATGCTGTTCGATAAGGAGAAAGAAGGCCTTGGCTGCATACAGTTTTTTGGTAGTGATCCTGCTGATTTTGAGTATGCGATTAATAAGGTCTGCGAGAATGAGCAGCTAAAAGATGTATCCATAATTGATATTAATATGGGATGCCCAGTTCCTAAGGTTGTTAAGACTGGTGCTGGTTCAGCACTCATGAAGACACCTGAACTTGCTGGTCAGATTGTTAAGACTGCTCGCAAAATATGCGAGGCGAATGGCAAGTCACTCACAGTTAAGACACGTGTTGGTTTTACAGATGAAGATAAGGCGCTTGGAAAGAGATGCGAATTTGCCAAGGTGCTAGCTGATAACGGCGCTGAGCTTATCGCTGTTCATGGTAGAACTGCTACTCAGATGTACCACGGGGACGCAGATATTGATGCTATCGCAAAGATGCGCGAAGCAGTATCTAGTTATGGAATTCCTTTCATTGCAAATGGTGATATTGTAGATGGACCTAGTGCCATTAGGATGTTATCGACAACAAAGGCAGATGGACTTATGATTGGTCGCGCTGCTCAGGGTAATCCGTGGGTTTTCGATGAGGTCAAGAAGGCAATTGAGATTTATGAGCAGACTGGTGAGGTTGTCGATACGGCTTCGGTTATTACATTCGAGGAACGTAAGGCAATGCTTTTAAGGGAGCTCAAGGATACATGCAAGTATAAAGAAGAGGATTTCGCAGTTCGTGAGATGAGGCCTAGTATGATGGCGTACATCAAGGGAATGCCTGGCGCAGCAAAGCTTAAGGTTGATTTGTGCGCGGCTTTGACTGTGAAGGAAGTTGAGGAGATTTTGTGGAGACAGTAATTATTACTATTGATCGATTAGTTGAGATTGTGTCTATTGTAATAGGTGTTTTGTTCTGTTTCTTTGGATACAAATCTTTTAAGGCGTCAATTACTTGCGCAGGTGTTGCTATAGGTTATCAGATAGGCGCTTTTATAGTTAGATGGATTGAAATTTATACGGGTAATCCGATGGAGAACTGGATTGCACTGGCGTTAAAGATTGTTTTCGCGATATTCATGGGATTGTTCGCATTTAAGTTCTATAAGAAGAGCCTTGTAATGTCCGTAATGTTGTTCGTGGCTAGACTACTATATTCAGCAATCTTGGTCGGAACAGGAAGTAAGGACGTTAGCCGAGTTAATCAGTTGATTGCACTTGGAATTTGCTTACTGGTCGGACTTGTAGTAGGTATCTTGGCACTTAATTTCCAGCGAGTAATGATTATCGTCCTAACTTCAATCGGAGGCGCGATGATATTAAGTGATGTGGCGATTAAGTACTTATTTATGGTTGAATTCGTGCGCAAATTAGCGTCATCTCTTGTATTCAAACTGTTCAATGTTAATCCTACTCCGGAAGCTGCATTGTCAGGTGTTTTGGTGATTATCTTGGCTGTTTGCGGCCTTGTTTGCCAGTTTAAAAGCACTCCAAGAAGATGACGAAGTCAAAAAAACAATATTTATTCATCAGATTTCGTTTTTTTATATAAGAATAATATGTAAATCATTAATCTATTTGCATTATTAATATAGAAAAACGAATTAGATTGTGTTATCATTCGCATAAGAAATGAAGCAACGGTGGTTGCAGAGTTTCTGTTTAATTTTGACAATTTACTTCTATATATCTATCCCTTATTCCATGTTATAGGCATCTCGATTAAGTTTCGAGATGCTTATAATCTTTTTAGGGATATTTTTGTGCCTATATTTCAGCACATTCACGTGAGAAGAAGCTGAATGTAGTTTGAGAGAAAAGGATGATATGAGCAGACTTAAAGAATAGGGATTACGTATTGCGCGCAGAGATTATTGATGATGCTGATTAGTTTGGATCTAATCTGAAGATTGTTTGGCATGCTTTTCTCTGAGCCGGTAAGGGTATATAAGTCTGTATCCAGAATGATTCCGTTAATGAAGTAGTCGCGGAGTTTTTCGAGATTGTCATTGATGTATATAGGGTCGTCGAGTCTTCCTAAATCTTCAAGTATGACGAATCTGTTGAATTCAGGGAAGGGCAACGCGAAGTCCGGGTATATAGTTCTGGTGGAAATCTGTATGCCACTATCGTATTTGTAGTCCAAATGAAGATTTTTGATTTCCTGTGCTGTAGCCATTTCGAATCTGGATCTGAAGTTGTGACCGTCGAATTCATAAGAATGAGTCTTGGGGAAGGTGCAAGCATTATTAGTAAGCTGGTTGTAGAAAGTCATGTCGAATCTGTTGGTGATGTTCTTAATGATTCTGTAATTGTGGCGTTCTTTCTCATATGAAGTGTGATAGATGGAGTGGAGTTCTTGAGATAGAGAAGAGAATTGGGTCGTTAATGAAGCTCGTTCAAGACAAAGATTGTAGGTTTCATTCCATTTCTTTGATGCTCTAGTAATGATTTTGAATTTGCGTGGTGAAGAATGAATTCTTAAAACATCTGCATCATAACGTTGTCCCAAACGAATGTCTGGAAGTGTGGAGATGGAATTATAAAGATAATCGAGCTTGGCGATATACCATTCTATTGGTTTTTCATAAGTGTAAGTATTCATATAAGGAGATTAGCAAGTTTTGCAGTCGCTATCTACTTACAAAAAAGACGAAATGTCGACAAAATAAACATTTCAGATTTCCAGTACAAATAATTGATAGTATCTGCGAAAAATTTGTACTGATATTTGTACTGGAGCGCTTGAACACCTCCTCAGTACAAACATTTGATAGTATCCGCGAAAAGTTTGTACTGATATTTGTACTGGAGCGCCTAAACACCCCTTCAGTACAAATATTTGATAGTATCTGCGGAAAGTTTGTACTGATATTTGTACTGAGCGCTCTAAACACCCTTCCAGTACAAATATTTGATAGTATCTGCGAAAAATTTGTACTGATATTTGTACTGGAACGCTCGAACACCCTCTCAGTACAAACATTTGATAGTATCCGCGAAAGATTTGTACTGATATTTGTACTGGAGCGCCTAAGCACACTCTCAGTACAATGTTGGAGCACAAAAAGCCTGCCTATTCAATTATTAGAGTAGGCAGGCTATTTAGTACGCATATTAAATAGAATTAGTTAACCTTATTAATTGGCTTACCTTTGAGGAATGCTTGGAGGTTATCAGCAGCGACTTCGAGCAATCTCTGACGAGTTTCCTTTGGCTCCCATGCGATATGAGGAGTGAGGATGAGGTTAGGCATATCCTTAATCGACCAGAGTGGGTTAGTAGCGAGCATTGGCTCAACACTGATTACATCAGCTGCATATCCGCCAATCTTACCAGACTTAAGGCCAGCTACGACATCTTCTTCGACTGCGACTGGGCCTCTAGCAGTGTTGATAATCATGACGCCATCCTTGCAGACAGCCAAGTACTCCTTGCGGATTAGTCCCTGTGTCTCAGGTGTGAGAGGGCAGTGATATGAGATAACATCTGCTACGCGAATTGCGTCTTCGTATTTCATACATGGAATAGTAATGCCATCGATGTTCATAGAAGCGCATAATTTATGTGGAACGCCGATTACCTTCATGCCGAGTGAATGAGCAATGAGTGCGAAGCGTTTACCAATCTTACCCATTCCTACAACGACAATAGTTTTGCCCTCGAGTTCTGTGAGAGGCGATACTGTGTAGCAGAATTGTGGGGATTTGATCCACTCACCACGCTTAACAGAAGCGTTATGCATGCCAATTTTGTTAGTTAATTCAAGGAGAAGTGCTGCCGCCATCTGCGCTGTTGCGCCTGTTGCATATTCAGGAACGTTAGTTACGCATACACCGTAGTCTCTTGCGGCTGCTAGGTCTACTACGTTGAAGCCTGTAGCGAGGACGCCGATGTACTTGAGTTTTGGAAGTTTAAGGAAATCTTCTCGGGTGAAAGGTGTTTTGTTAGTGAACAGTATATCTGCATCCTTGGCGCGAGCGATTAACTCGTCTTTTTTAGTAACGTCGTAGCAGATTACCTCTCCGAACTTCTCGAAAACATCCCAAGACAAATCGCCTGGATTAGCGGCAGAACCATCAAGAATAACTAATTTCATAAAACACCCCGATAATTAATATAATGAGTTATAAAAAACTTTATAATTATTTTATAATTATTGAAAAAACATGCAACACTCTTGAGGTGTACTTCGTCTTAATGGTGGATGATTATTTGCTTTTATGTTGCAAGGTTAAGGAGTAAGGTTAAATGAGTTGGAAAAAAGTGATTTCTGTGCTTTTGACATCAGTGATGATTATCACTGTACTCTCTGCTTGCGGCAAAAATGATATGACTGCAGATGCTGAAGGCCTTGCAACTGATGTAATTGAGATTAATTCTCCTGAATTTACTGAGGCAAAGGCAATGGAAGAGGAGGCTACTACTACACCGGGTTCTTTTGGTCAGTTTTATTTAGCAGATACTAAGACAGTTCCTTTGGCAATTGATGGTGCTTTCGATTGCTATGTGAGCAATGATCGCATTTGCGTTTATGATAATGTCTTTTATGCTTCAACTTCTTGCGGAGTTGAAAATCCAGGCGGATATTCTGAATATGTCACAGATCTCTATATTTATGATTATGATAATGAAATTCATACTCATGTTCAGTTTCCTGTTGATAATATAGGTTTTTATTATGATGCTATTCCATTCGTATTTAATGACGAAGTATGGGCATATGTAGTTGGATACGATGCGCAGGATAATTATATTCAGCAAGTTTACAATATTACATATAACAAGTTGAGGGGTGAAACTCATATCACACCTTTGGATGAGTATGACGGTGCTGGTGCCAGTTACTTAGCTGCTGCTCAGCTTACTGTTGTGGATTTTACAGTTGCATCAATTGTTTCATTTAATGGCGGTATTGTAGTATCAGGTTACAATTTAGAAGATGACGTAGATATGTCATTTGTTGTTGATAACGATGGATTGATTTACTACTTTGATTGTGATTTATGGTATGTGAACAGTGTTTTCAACTATGATAATAATCACATTGTTCTCTATACAGGTGATGAGTGTACAGTTGTGAATACGACTGATTATACAGTTGAAGATGTCGCAAATTTTAACCTTACACTTGTTGGATATGACAGCACTATTTTCTCTGTTGATACAAACGGATACTATGTTAATACATATGAAGGTCTTTACTATGTTGAGCCGCAGACTATGTATGTAGATACTGTTTTCGATTACAACTACATACTTGGTGACAATTCTATTTATAGAGATGCGAAGATGCTCTGCGATGGCAATGTTTTGTATTCCATTGTTTACGATACAGAAACTAATTTGAGCGTTCTTTGTATTACTGAGTTTACAGAAACTGAGAACCCTTATGAGGATAGAGAAATCCTTAAGCTAGGCTGTGCATCAATTGATGATTCAATTGTTAAGAACGTTCAGAAGTTCAATGAGACAAATGATCAGTATTTTATCGAGTATCATTTGCTTGATGGTACTGTTCCTAATCACACAGTTCAGCCTATCTCATATCCAGATAACAGATATAGCATTGGTGGCGATGCAACTTCATTCTATTCATCAATGCAGTATCGTGCACAGATTGAATCACAGCAGTATTCATTGATCCAGAATGGTTCATTTGATTTGTTATTTGGCTTTGGTTCTAACGCATTGTTCGATTCTGAGAGAGTATGTGTTGATTTGGATGAATATTCAGATTACTTGTTCAACGATAATCTCTATATGAACGTTATTGAAGCTAAGAAGACTAACGGCAGCCTCTATCAGCTCCCATTATCATTCGGTGCTAATACAGTAGCTGTTTATAATCACGAAGCAAATTCTTATTCAGCTGAATATTTGGAGGAGTATGCTGATACAACAGTATCATTCGATGACTACCTAACATTGGTTGATAATCATGATGGACAAGATCCTTTCCATCGCTATGTTAGTGATTATGAGTGCTTCGTTCAGATGGTTTCAAATGATTTTTCTTCTTACATAGATGTTAATGGAAGAGACTGCGATTTCTCTAGCGATTATTTTACAGATGTTTTGGATTATTCGTTTAAGTCGATCAAAGAAACTTCTGAGACAGATTCTGAAGATGTTTTAGTAGAGTATTATGATGATTTCTACTACTACTCTATGGAAGATGATTATTCACTTCTTGAGTATATCCAGGTTAATTCAGTAGTTGATTTCTCACCTATGTCATTCTATGGCGAATGTGATCTTGGATATTATGGTGTTCCAAATGTTGCAGGTAATAAGATTACTGCTGTGCCACTCCAGACACTTGCTATTTATTGCGATACTCCACGAATGGATGGAAGTTTGAGCTTTGTTAAGTATATGTTGTCTGATAATGCTGAGACTGCTTATGACACTTGGGGCTTCTGTATTAATAAGAATGTGAACAGCTCGAAAACACTCAGCATGTATAACTACATCATGTATACTGATTTCCAGCAAGATACAGAAGATGTTCAGTTCACATATATGAATGAATTCATCGCGAATATTGAAGGTTTTGAATATAGTGATGACATTATTAACTCAGTAATTCTTCAGTCTCTTGCTGATTATATTAGTTCTCACGATGAGATTGATGCTAAGGAAGTTACTGAGCTTTTGAACGACTCAGTACAGGTTGTTCTCGATAGATACTAGGATTACGTCAAGGTCTATCAATATTTATTTAATAAACAATCATTGCCTCATTTTTTACTACATTTGATATTTTTGAATGATGTGATTAATAAGATAATGTTGTTGATATAAGGGATTAGAAATAATCGAATTTGTAAAAGGAGTAAGAAAAATGAAAAAGTCAAAGATTGCAGCAGTTACGCTCGCATCAGCAATGCTTTTTACTACAGTAGCTGGTGTTACTGGTTGTAACGGCAAAAATGGTGGAAGCAAGGCTGTTGTACAGAACGAAGTAGTGCAGGTAGAAGAAGACGCGCTTTGGTTCAATTATTCAGTGAAGGAGCTTGTTGCAGGTGATGCCACAGAATATGAGTATTCATATATGAATACAAATCTCACTGTAACAGATGATGGATACATCACAACTTTTGAGGGCCTTCCTAAGGGTGCTGATAGCATGGAGAGTTATGTTGTTGAGTTCAATAAGGATGGTGAATTGATTAGCAAGAAACAGATCTCTGCAAAAGACCTTGGTGTTAAGGATGGCACAGAGGTTTACATTAACACAATTGCTACAAGAAATGGTGAACCTGTAGCTTCTATTAATACATTCTTCTTTGATGAGAAGACTTTTGAGTATTCAAGTGACACAATACTTTATAATCTAAAGACTAATAAGGTAGAAACCATTGATTATCTTACAGAAAAGATGGGTAACGGTTCATCTGCTAATAGTATGGGCTTCCTTGATGATGGATATGAGTATCTTATCGAATATATTCCTACATCTGAGTATGGTGATTATGCTATTCACCTCGGTAAGGATGGTAAGTTCCTTAAGTCATTTGAGATTTCTAAGATCATTAAAGATAATACTTGGGGTGTAAGTGATCCTCGTATGGTTAATGGCGTTTTGAAGTTTAACGTATATGGCGATAATTCAGATTTGGATCTCTGTATTGATACAAATGATAACCTTGCTACTTCTACTGAGCCATGGAGTTATGACGAGAGTGATAATGCTTTCATCGGTTCTGATGGTAAGAGTTATTATTCAAGTAACGATGGTATTTATTGTGGTGAAGAGTTGATAATGCCATTTAATGCTACATATGTAAATCCAAATAAGGTATCTTATAGTTCAATCCTCGATGCTAATAGTGATCACTTTGTTCTTATCTCTACAGACTGGTCTATGGATCAGAGCAAAACATTTATCTACACTTTTGATAAGGCTGACACAAACCCTAATGTAGGTAAGGATATTATTACAGTTGGTATGGTTGGATATCCAGATAATTCAATTGGTGATGCTATTTCATCATTCAATGAATCTAGTGATGAATATTTCATCCAGACAATGAACTACACTCTTGAGTATAACGAAGAAGATTATGAGGGTAGTGAGAATTGGTCTGAAGATGAATATATGCAGAAGAACTATGAGCTTACAAGTGCAGTTACTAACGAACTTGCTATAGATATGCTCAACGGTGAAGGTCCTGATATTCTTGTTAATGCAATGGGTGTTCCACAGCTTAATAGCGATGAGTATCTCCTCGACATGTCATCTTTTGTTTCTGATGATCTCGGCAGCATTGAGATGTTCGATAATGTAATCGAAGCATGTAAGACAGATGGTAAGCTTTATCAGATCCCTGTATCATTTGGTGTTGCTGGTATTATTACAGAAACAAAGAATGTTAAGGGTGACAAGGGCTTTACATTTGATGAGTATGCTAAGTTTGTAGATGAAGTATGTAATGGTTCTAACCCAATTGCTATGTATAGAAGCAGAATGGAAGTATTCACAACATGTCTTGCCTCTATGTCTGACCAGTTCTATGACGAAGATGGAAATGTTGATTTCAAGAATGATGCATTCTATCAGCTCGCTGAATATTGTCGTGATAATGTACCAGAAGAGTACGATTATGAGGCATATGAAGATGTGGTATCATGGGGTGGCGGAGTAGGTTATAGCTACTATGGCGATTCTGAGAATAGTTTCACTCAGCTCTATGGTATGGATCAGTACATGAGTGCAAAGCAGGGTACAAAAACAGTTGGTCTTTATGGTATTCCTTCAATTGATGGACGAGGACCAAGTATTAATGTAGATAGTTCAATCGCAATTTCAGCAGCTGTATCAAATGAAGAAGCAGCTAAGAGTTTTGTAAAGTTCTTCTTTGAGACAGATGATCTCTTTACAGATATTTACTCTAACCCAATCAGCGTATCAGCTGCTAAGGCTAATGCTAAGACTTCACTCGAGAGAAATAACCACAATTTCGAGACTGGTCTCCAGTGGTCATCAGAAGCAGAGCTTAACTCATGGGGCGAGTTCAAGTACGACGAGAGCATTATCGATGAGTATATTTCAATCCTTAAGAACGCAGACAATGTATCTGAGATGGATATGAATATTGCACTTATTATTTATGAGGAAATCCCAGCTTACTTCGCAGGTCAGAAGAGTATTGAAGAGGTTGCTGATTCTATCCAGAAGAGAGCACAGACAGTTATTGACGAGCGTGGTTAATATACGCTACTAATTAGCTTATTGCTTAGTTATGAGTCCGCTATGGTTACGGCTATAGCGGACTTTATTTTGGAATATAGGCCAATTACAAATGACTGTTATTGACTTAGTATTACTAATGCGTTATAAAGAAAACGGTTTGATTTGAGAAAGAAATGAAAGGAAGAATATTATGGCAAAATCAATCAAAGACATGATTTTCAATGATAGCAAGAAGAATCAGAAGATGATTATGAAGGCTCTCGGTGGAGACAACGCTTCTCCAGAGATTCTTGCAAGATTTGAAGCATTTAAGAATGAACTCGGAAGTGACAACTTCGTGGAGTTCCCAAAACTCAAGGTAGTTATTACTAATTCATTTGTATGTGGTTATACATATGGTATCGGCTATACATTTGATATTGTTGAGCTTTCTACTGTTAAGAATGCATATCGTTCTAACCTCGTATTTGGCGAGTACGACTTTGCAGAGTTCAGCCTTGCTGTTGAGACAGATGCATCTATCCATTACATCAGCAGAATTCTTAAGAACAAGAAGGGTTATGATACTTTTAACGAAGTAATTAGTGAGATTCAGAAGCGTGCAACTTCATGGAGTAGAGGTGTTTAATTATGGTTATTGTATATGGTTTAAGAAAGAAGCTTAAGAGAGTTAAGGCACTCGGTACACAGGTTTGTCCTAACTGTGGCCATAATGTTGAGATGGAGCTCGCTAAAGAAGGTGGTTATGCTCATCTTTGCTACATCCCTGTATTCCCATATCTTGGTGAAAAGTTTAAGTTCTGCCCATACTGTGGTATTTCTACAAAGCTTACAGGTGCTGAGTATAAGGCTATCAAGAAGGGTGAGTAATCCCTTAAGATTGTTTTATTTATAATTGAATAAATGATATAAGCTGCCTTGGGATTTCCCGAGGCAGTTTTGTTTTTATCGAAAACAATTGCAGGGTGTTTTCGAGATCGTCAGGGCATAAAAATAGTCCCAATCAATGGATTGGGACTAAAGTGATTACTGTTCATTCTTAACGTCGTTATTAGCAACGTACACTTCTTGGTTGTCTTTGAATGTCTTGTTGTAAAGATGAGGAGTGAAGATTGCTCGAACTGTAGAGAAGATAATCTTCAAATCCTGAAGAAGTGAGTAGTTCTTGATATAGAGGAGATCGTAACGAAGCTTATCCTGAGGAGTTGTGTCGTAGTTACCAGTAATCTGTGCTAGACCTGTGATACCAGCTTTAACAGCAAATCTCTGTGAATAACCTGGGATTTCCTTCTCGAAGTTAGATACGAACTCAGGTCTCTCGGAACGTGGACCTACAACACTCATCTCGCCAATAAGAACATTAATGAACTGTGGAAGCTCATCAATCTTAGATCTTCTGAGGAAACGACCAAATGGTGTAACTCGTGGATCATTCTTACCTGAGATAACGGCACCAGTCTTAGCTTCGGCATCAACTACCATAGTTCTGAACTTATAGATGTTGTATGGCTTGTTATCGAGTGTAAGACGTTCCTGCTTGAAGAATATTGGTCCCTTACTTGTGCACTTAATGATAATTGCTGATACGAGCATTATTGGTGAAGTAAGAATAAGTGCAAATATTGAGAAGACTATATCGAAAAGTCTCTTAACAATTCGCTGCTCGAAAGAAAGTTCCATTCTGTCGAGGATGAATACCATGAGGTCATTCAAGTGAATAAGTCTTGATTTATAAAGGCTTATCTCATAGAACTGTGGAACGATATAAGCTACGGTCTTATTCTTAGCACACATAAGGATGATTTCAGACTTAACGTCTTCAGGTACGTCTGGGCAGATGAAAATCTCAGATTTTCTTCTGATAGCTGCACGTACTGCAGTTCTGTCTGAGTAAAGAATAGGCTCGCTGAGTTTGAGGTCAAGACTAGGGAGTGAAGGATTAATCTTATTTTTTACTGCATTGATTGTTCGTTCACTAGCACCGATAAGTACCAAGTCACCGTTCTCGTATAGCTTGTGGCTTATCATGGCACATATCATTTCCCAGATGAAGACGTATATTACTAACACGATAAAACCAATTACGATAACGCTTCGTGGGAAGTTTCTCTTCTCCAAAAGGTCTTTGGCAGAGAGTGTAATCGTTGTAAGGATAAAGCTGAAGGTCAAACTTTGCGATACGACATCGATGTTTTTCTTACGGAAAAATCTAGGCATCTGCAAGATATCAGCTAGAAGAATTGTTGCAATGATAATAATTGGAATGAGTGTTGTATACGCATCGTAGTTGTGGTCAATAGTGTTCTCGTAGTCGAGACCAAATACAACTGTAAAACTTGTAAGGTAAGCTAAGTGAACAACAACCGCAAGGCCGATGAAAAAAATCAGCTTAAATATATGAGGAACTGTAAAAAGTTTTGGTTTCATTTCGCACCTTATAAATAAGAATAATAAGTAAAATTATATAACATTTCGACTAATGTAACAACTTTCTGTTGACTTTGATAGTAGTTGTAGTATTTGTTAAAAAAATGAGCAAGATTCATATATTTTTTATTCAAAAAAAACTCTTATTTTACTTGAAAGTGAATGACCATATTGATAAAGTTTTAATTGGAATATTTTATGATAAAACTTAATCTTTTTAATATACAAACAGAGGGTAATGTATGAAGAAGAATTCACAAAATTCACGTCCAGGTTCATCAGCTGGAAGCCGTAGACCAGCAAATGTATCTTCAACAAGAAATTATCGTTCTGCACCAGTGCAGACTTCAAATAGATCAACTGTTAATGGAACTGTTAAAAGAGCTCCAGCTAAGAAAAAGAATAACAATGGTAGAGTGTTCGCTATCTGTGCAGCTTCTGTTGTTGTTATCGCTGGTATCGTAGCAGGTTGCTACTTCCTCAAGAATGGCTCACCAGCTAGTTCAATTGGTGCTACTAAGTACAGCATTACTCTTGCTGATGGTACAGTTACAGAGATGACAGCTGAAGAGATGAAGAAGGAATTGAATGTAGCTACATTCTATACAGGCATCACAGTTGATGGCATCGATTTATCAGGTAAGACTAAGGAAGAGGCACTCGAATTAGTTAAGGCACAGGTTCCTGCTGCTCCAGTAGGCGTTAATCTTAACCTTGATTTGGAGGGTACTCTTTATCCTGTAGATTTGAGCACACTTACACTCGCTAGTAACTACGAAGAGATTGTAAATGAGGCTTATAACTTCGCTAGACCAGCTGAAGGTGCTACAGATGACGAAGTTCTCAATTGCTATAAGGCATATCAGGGTATGAAAACGGCTCCACAGGCTTATACTACTGCCTATACAGTTAATACAGACGGTCTTTCTGGAATTGTTCATGGTATCCTTGATCCAATTAACACAGAGAAGGTAGAAGCTCAGATCCTTGGATTTGACCTTAACACACTTTCCTTCAATGTAACTGAGTCTAAAGAAGGATATGAGATTGATATCGATAAGGCTATAGCTGACACTAAGGCTCTTCTTGATTCTGGTGTATATGAGGGAACAATTGTAGTAGATGCAGAAGTTACAATCCCTACACTTAGTACAGCAGATGTTACAGAAGGTTATGGTCTTATTGCTGAGACTTCTTCTGGTACAACAACAGATAATAATCGTAATCACAACATTAAGATTACTTGCGAGAAGATTGACGGTATGGTACTCATGCCTGGTGAGGAATTCTCATTCAATAAAGAAGTTGGCGAGAGAACTCCTGATAAGGGTTACGAGCTTGCTGGTACAATTCAGTCAGGTAAGTCAGAGCTTGGTTATGGTGGTGGTATCTGCCAGCTCAGTACAATGATTTTCCAGTCAGTTACAAAGTGTGACTTGGAAGTAATTGAGAGACATGAGCACCAGTGGCCATCAAGTTATGCAGATACAGGTACTGATGCTGCTGTAGACTGGCCAAGTCAGGATCTTAAGTTCAAGAATAATTCTGAATATCCAATCGCAATTCATGCTACTTATGATGTGGAAAATAGAGTTGTTACAGTTCAGATTTATGGTCACATCAATCCAGATGGTGGTTATATCAGAATTGAGGGTAAAGTTCTCTCAACAACTTCTGCTACTACACAGTATGTTGCTAATAACACAATGGCAACGGGTTCTCGTGAGCAGACACGTGCTCCACATAATGGTGTATCTGCTACATCTTATAAGGTATATTACGATGCAGCTGGTAATGAGATTAAGAGAGAGGAATATTGGAAGAGTTATTATCCAATGATCCCTGCAATTATTGAGGTTGGTGTCCTTAATCCAGATGGTTCTATCGCTCCATTTGATTCATCAACAGGAACAGTTACAGCACCAGAGGTAACACCTGATCCTAGTGAGTCAACTCCTACTGAATCTTCTGTTACAGATCCTTCTAGTGGTACAGAGTCTTCAACTCCTATCTCTACTGATCCAGTTCCATCAGAGACAGTGGCTCCTACAGACCCAGCACCAACTGATCCAGCTCCAACAGAGACAGCGGCTCCAACTGATCCAGCACCAACTGATCCAGCTCCAGTTGATCCAGTACCTGAAGCATAAGGTCTTGTTGGCGAGATATAGGACAACAATTAATTTGTTATAGACGGAGAGCCCACGTGGCTCTCTTTTTATTTCCATCTTTGTATAAATCCGTGATATAATTCTTAAGCTAAATAATATGGAGGTAGATGTATGGCTATGAATAATAACAATAATTCACTTTTGTTATCTGACACTCTTGTGCCTGATTTGTTTATCTATCATCACATGATGAGCCTTACAAAGGAAGCTATCTCCGTTTATCTTTATATTGCATCTAGTGGTAAGTGTAAATTCTCCGAAGCTGAGTGTACGGATATTTCATTATTAGACAAGGAGACCACTAAGATTGCTATTGCTGAGCTTATTGCATCAGGCCTTATTGCGCGTGATAAAGATGGAGACTTTACTCTTGTTGACCTCAAAAAGGCAGAAGTAGATCAGTACTGTGCATCTGTTGTTGCACGCGGTGGCGCTGATATTAGCGGACTTGAGTTATCGCCTATGCAGGAGGAGCGTAATAACCTCTGTGACAGTATTTCTAAGTCAATCTACGCTGGTAAGATGGGATATGTTTTCTATCGTATCGTAGATACATGCTTGTTCACATATGGATTTGAGACTTTTGTAATTTACTCGCTTTTCGATATGGCTAAGGAGAAGAAGATTCATTACGACTACAAGAAGGTCGAGAAGATGGCTTCTGATTGGCATAAGAATGGTATTAAGGATAGTGAGAGCCTTAATAGAGTATTGGAGAACGAAGCTAGAATCCAGGAGATTATCAAGACTATCGGTAAGCTTACAAGAAGACGTGTAGACGGCGTCGATATCGAAAAGATTACTAATTGGGTAGCGCTCGGTTTTTCTAAGGAACTTATTGAGTTAGCTTACAGAAGCAACAAGTATAGAGATTTCGTAAAGACTAAGGATGTTGATGACACTTTGACTAAGTGGCTCGAGGCAGGCATTAAGACTGCTGAAGAGGCTATGAAGTTCGAAGAGGAGCAGCATGCTGAGAATAAGCGTAAATATAAGAAGAATAAGGGCAAGGATTCTAATTACAGAACTGGTGCTGAAGCTGGTATCACAATTGAAGATACAGTTGCTATTGAAGAGGACACAGACCCTAAGAGTGATGATTCTGCTATGAATGACATTCTTAATATGTTTGGAGATGATGACGATGAAGACAATTAATGATTTCATTTCTGAAACATGCTCACACAGAAGAGCTCGTAAAGAGGCTTTGCGTGATGAGAGAATTCTAGATACATATACTAAGTACCCTGAATTGGAGCGCATTGACGAGTTTGTTTTCAAGATTAGACGAACAAACATTATTAAGATGTTAGAGGAACTAACAGATCCTGCTAATGTTGTTAATGAAGAAGTGAATGAGCTTAATACTAAGCGTGCTAATTTTATTAAGGATCATGGTATTGATCCTAAGTTCGACGAGCTTCAGCCAGAATGCCCTAAGTGTAATGACACTGGTTATATTCAGAAGAAGTCATTATCAGTTGTATGCAGTTGCATGGGAGAAGAGCTCATCGATGCTTATAATGCAGCTGGTCTTAAAGATTTTGATTCAGTAGTTCCAAAGAATTTTAAGGTAGATTATATTAAGAATTCTGCTGCTAGAAGAGATGTTGTACATAAGAAGCTTGTTAATATTCTTAGTAGCATTGCAGAAGGTAAGAAGCATTCTACATATGTATATTCAGATGGTGTTCAGACAGGTAAGACATACCTCTCAGTAGTAATTACAAAGATTGCTATCACATTAGGTCTATCAGCTGCTTATATCAAGTGTGAGGACCTTCAGACAATGACACCTGAAGATGTTGAGGAATTTAAGAGAATTAAGCTCTTGATTATCGACGATTATATTGGTGCTACTACGAGAAGCAGATATTTAGCATACAATCTTAATGTTATTCTCGAAGCTCGTGAGAATTTGGGCTATGCTACTGTTGTAGTCTCAAATGAAACTAAGATTGAGATTGTTCAGAATAGCGATGAAAGGATAGCTGGCAAGTTAAGTCGCGCTAGAGAAATCTGATATGAGAGTTTTATGTGGTACTGATATCGTAGAGATTAAAAGAATGCTGAAGCATATCGCTCTCAAAGAAGATGGCTCATATCCTTCATTTATCACTAAATGTTTCACTCCTAATGAGATAGAATATTGTATGGGTAAGAAGTTGGACAGCAAGAAGGCAGAGAGCCTAGCTGGACGATACGCTGCGAAAGAAGCCGCATCCAAGGCATTAGGAACGGGTCTTATGACAGAGGGCATTGGTTTTCTGGATTTTGAGATTATTCTTGATGACAAGGGAGCTCCACATCTGGAACTTCATGGTAGGGCTTTGGAAGTTGCTAATAATTTAGGTGTGGTATCAAAGTCCATTAGTATATCTCATGACGGCGAGTATGCTATTAGTTACTGCACACTTCTATCAGAAGGGGAGGAGAATTGATGCGAAAAGGCAAAGATTATCAGTATGACGACGACGGCCTTTTTGACAGCAAATCTTCCAAATCAAAGGTCAGACATGTCGAGAACCCTGTAAATTTCCTGGGTGAGACAATGGATAGCGATGGCAACTATGGTCAGGCTGAGGATATGTTCGACAAATGGGGTCTTGGTAAGAGCGAGGCTTCTGTTGGTCGTAAAAGACGTAAGCGTTTCCTAAGAATATCTATAGCAATAGTAATTGCTGCATTGATCATTATCAGCATATTCTATTTGCTTCCTGCAGTACTTCCTTCTTTCTTTAAGGGTACAAATATCGAGTTGTTCGTCGAGAAGAATGTCACACTTATATATGACGATTCCCATCGAGTAGTTGATTACTATTGTGCGGACTTAATGTCAGAGCCTAAGGCGTCTTCTGATCGAATTACACAGCTCCTCTATAACGAAGTAGTTACTATTGTTGATGCGAATGAGAACAACGGCTACGTTAAGATTAAGACATCTGATGGAATGGTAGGATATGTACTTAGTTCCAGATTAACTACAGATACTAAGTCTGTTGAGCCTGATCTTCACGAATACAAGTTGATTGTATCTGATACATCTAAGAACATCATGACACATGCTAGTAACGGAACACTTATTACTAAGGTTATGATGAACACAGTACTCTATGCAGATGTTAAGCGAGATGGTGTATACCAGGTAGCGTTACCTAATGGTGATATTGGATGGATTGGTTCATCTGGTGTAATCGAGTTAGGCCCTCGTGAGGAGCTTCAGAAGGTATCTGTACGTTACTTTGTAAGTTCAGCCCTATCTGAGGCTAATGCTACATATATAACTAATGGTAGCACTATTAAGGGAATGTCTATTAATGGCCTT
The DNA here is from genome assembly GCA_024403735.1 of Clostridia bacterium. GTDB lineage: Bacteria > Bacillota > Clostridia > Saccharofermentanales > Saccharofermentanaceae > Saccharofermentans. The sequence continues at coordinate 4,917 of JAKSRG010000034.1, read as the reverse complement.
GTATACGTTTGTTCAGAGGTTAATGGTGTACCAATGCCTAGAACGATGGAAGAGCAGGCTAAAATGGGCACAGAAGTTACACTCAATTATGACGTAGTTACTGGCGATTTGTTACTTGACTCAATCAAGCCTGGTGATTTAGTATTCTTGCGTAGTCCTTATAGCGATAACGATGAGATCTATGAGATGGCTATCTGCACTGATACTGGAGTGCTTTTAATGGTATCAAAAGCAGAGACAACAATACGTCTAAGAACATTTAAAGCTACGGATGATATAGCCAATAGAATAGTATCTGTGCGAAGAATATTTGAGTAAGAAAAAATATTCAAGTTAATGCAAAAAACAGTTGCATCATTCGCTTATCTGTGATATTATTCTTGGGCGTGAAAAATTTATAGGAGGTGTTTCCATGGCTAAGTGTGAAGTTTGTCAGAAGGATACATTTTTTGGCAGAAAGATTAGAATTACGCGTTCACAGATTTCACGTCGTGCATTGACACAACAGCAGCCTAACGTACATAGCGTTAAGGTAGTTGTAGATGGCACACCTAAGACTATGAAGGTTTGTACACGTTGTCTTCGTTCTGGTCTCGTAAAGAGAGCTTAATTGAACGGCAAATTTGATGAATGCTAAGTACCGTCTCTATGAGGCGGTATTTTTTATGCGTGTTTTCGAGAAGGTCGAGGAGATCCTAAAGTACGGCATACAAAAAGCCTCAGCTCACAATTTGTGGACTGAGGCTTAATTTGTTAGTTAATTTATCTATTACTTGTTAGGTACTTCGATAACTGACTTACCACCCATGTACATACGGAGTGGCTCTGGAATTCTGATTGATCCATCCTCGTTGAGGTTGTTCTCGAGGAATGCGATGAGCATTCTTGGTGGAGCAACTACTGTGTTGTTAAGAGTATGAGCGAAGTAGTTACCCTTCTCCTTATTCTTAACACGGATGCCGAGACGACGTGCCTGAGCATCACCAAGGTTAGAACATGAACCAACCTCGAAATACTTCTGCTGACGTGGTGACCAAGCCTCAACGTCACATGACTTAACCTTGAGGTCAGCGAGGTCGCCTGAGCAACACTCGAGTGTTCTTACAGGGATATCAAGTGAACGGAAGAAGTCTACTGAATTCTGCCAGAGCTTATCGTACCACTGCATTGACTCTTCAGGCTTACATACAACGATCATCTCCTGCTTCTCGAACTGGTGAATTCTATATACACCACGCTCCTCGATGCCGTGAGCACCAACTTCCTTACGGAAGCAAGGTGAGTAGCTTGTGAGTGTCTGTGGAAGCTCAGCTTCGTCGAGCTGACTATCGATGAACTTACCGATCATTGAGTGCTCAGATGTACCGATGAGGTAGAGATCTTCGCCTTCAATCTTGTACATCATGTTCTCCATCTCAGCAAAGCTCATTACACCAGTAACAACTGATGAACGGATCATGAAAGGTGGGATGTAGTATGTAAATCCACGATCAATCATGAAATCTCTAGCATAAGAGAGGATTGATGAGTGAAGTCTTGCGATATCACCCTTGAGGTAGTAGAAACCGTTACCTGATGTCTTACGAGCAGCGTCAAGGTCAATACCGTTGAAACGCTCCATAATATCGGTATGATAGGGGATCTCAAAGTCGGGAACGACGGGCTCGCCGAACTTCTCAATCTCAACATTCTCGCTGTCATCCTTACCGATAGGTACTGATGGGTCGATGATGTTAGGGATAACGAGCATTCTTGTGCGAATCTCACCCTCGAGCTCAACTTCCTTAGCTGAGAGTGCCTCGAGCTCAGCTGCCATTGAAGATACCTCGGCCTTAGCCTTCTCAGCATCTTCCTTCTGTCCCTTAGCCATGAACATACCAATCTGCTTACTGATTGAGTTACGCTGGCTTCTTAAATACTCAGCGCGTGACTTGCACTCGCGATATTCCTTGTCCAATTCAATAACTTCGTCAACGAGAGGAAGCTTTGCATCCTGGAACTTATTCTTAATATTCTGCTTTACAATCTCCGGATTAGCACGGAGAAACTTAATATCTAACATAGAATGCCTCCTATTTATAGTCGTGTCTATTTTATGCTTATTATAAATAAATAGCAACATTAATAAACGATAATGAATGAGACCATCTCGAAAACAATCTCATCACAATCAATTATCCTCGATTACCGCCGTAATTACCTTCAGGATATTCACGTGTCGCGTTCCAAAGTATGAACTCTGAAAGTCCCGCGTCCTGTAGACCCTTAATCTGTTCATTAATAGTCTCGTAATCGTATATAGCGTACTTGCCTTCTCCGATGTAGTATGCGGTAAAGGCCTGGATATAAGGCCTTACAGTACTATAACCGTCAAGATTATGGTACTGGCTACCAATCAAGAGTGCATTATATACAACGCTATATGGTTCCTTATCAGGGAATTCGTGTTCATGGCCATTAAGGATTGTTCCTGGCGCATAGTGAGATGGATATAACATCGGACATACTGAGTCAACTTGTGTAAATCCAACAGTCGCCCAATCCTGACCCATGATATAGCCGTCGAGTGAAGAAGATACGGAGATACCGAAAATATCCGCAGACACAGGAACACCAGTAGGATCCTGAATTTTTCTTCTGGCAGTCTGCAAGAATCTATCAATTACCTCAAATCTCTTAGGTACGAGATCTTCCTCAGCACCATAATAAGGCTCAGCACCAGTAGTTGATGAACCAGTAGGGAAACGAACGTAGTCGAACTGGATCTCATCTACACCCATGTCGATTGCCTCATCTGCGAGGTCAATGATGTAATCCCAGTTTCTTGTATCATATGGACTAACGAAGTAGTTACCACCTTCGCTGCTAAACTTAAGTGGTGTGCCTGTAGCATCGCAGATAGCTCTGTCAGGGTATTTCGCAGCAAGTGCAGGGTCTTTGAATGTTACAATTCGACCGATTACATAGATGCCATGCTCATGACACACATCAACTACTTCAGAGAGGTCGAATGCATTACTAACATAACCAATCTCATTTGCTAGTTCATTCTTACTATTGTATGTAACACCGTAACTCTCCTTAAGGTCGATTACGAATGTATTAATCTCAGATTGTTCAGCTAGCTCGAAAAACATATCAAGCTTATCCTGCATATCATAATCAGCAGCAATGTAGATGCCTTTTACTTCGAAGTGATTAACTGGTACACACTTTTCAACTTCAGGGAGTGGTCCAAAATAATCTTCAACAATCTTATTTCTGTCTGGTCCGAAAGACAAAATCTCATTTACAACATAAGGGGTTGGAGTAGGAGTTGGCTTAGGAGTTACTACTGTAGTTGTTGTAAAGATAGTAGCCTCTGTAATCTCGAGTGACATTTGCTGTGTAGTTCCGTTGATCGCTCTAGTGAGATATCCTCCAGCGATGATTACACCTAAGGCTAGTGCAAAAAATGCCAATACAGCAGTAAGGACCTGAAGTGGTCCAACGATAGGATTGAACTTAATTTTAACTCTGCTTCCCTTAGGTTTCTTCTCAGCCATAATACCCTTAATTTGTTTTCTATTATAATAAAAAGAATAATAACCCCATAATTATACAAGTACAATAGAAAAACAACAAATATGAAGTTCTATATGTTAAAATATCAAAAAGATTTATCCCTTGGAGGCTCACATGGTAATTCGTAATTGTGCAGGTGGAATTGTATTTTTAGAAGATTCGGTTTTGCTAATGTGTAATGATAAGCATGAATGGGCTTTCCCTAAGGGTGTAGTTAGAGTTGGTATGAAAGAACGTGAGGTTGCAGTATCTCGAATCAAGATCGAGACAGGTATTGATGCATCTATTCTCGCGCCTTGCGGTAAGACTAAATATGAGTTTTATTCTGTAACTAGACAGAAGCCAGTCCATAACAATGTATCTTGGTTTGTAATGAAGGCTAAGAATTCAGATATCGTTCCTAGTGAGGAAGCTGGGTTTCTCGATGGCAAGTTTTTCTCAATTGATGAAGCTTTGAACCAGGTTACATATAGCCAGGACAAGTCTCTTCTTATGATGGCATATCAGCGTTATAAGGAGCTTACTCGCATTGGCTAAGAACAAAGATAAGAACGATGCAAGTAGTGAGACTAACGTAGTCAAGGCATCTAAGAGAATTACACTATCCCAATACGGCGAAGCTACTTATGAAGTTAAGAAGTCTGTTTTCATAGGTTACGCTAAGCCAGTTACATCTCCAGAAGAAGCTAATGAATTCGTTGATGAGATCAGACACAAGAATGCTGATGCTCGTCACAATGTTTATGCCTGGATTCTCAAAAAAGAGACTAATCTTCAGAAATATAGTGATGACGGTGAGCCTTCAGGTACTGCTGGTCTGCCGGTTTTGTCTGTTCTTTCTAAGAATGACATTACTGATGCTGTAGTTGTAGTCACGAGATATTTCGGAGGAATACTTCTTGGTAAGGGCGGCCTCGTGCGTGCTTATACAAGGGCAGCAGCTGAAGCAGTTCGCAATGCTATCCCTGTAACAATGGAGTTGTGCGCGATTTATGGAATAGAGGTCGACTACAAAAGTAGCGAGCGAATTCTTTTCGAGATAAGAAATTCGGGAAGGCGAATTAATAATTTGGAATATGGTGCGAATGTTAGCTTTGAGGTAACAGTGCCAGTGCAGGATGCTCAGAGCTTCTGTGATTTTGTATACGATACGAGTATGGGACGTATTACTCCTGTTAAATTAGATGAGATTGAAGCAATGGGAGAAGACTTTAGAATTGAGGTAGATGAGACGGAGGAGAATCCTTAATATTTGCCACATTCTTCTATTTTTGAAAGGTGTATAACATAGTTGGTTATTGGAGACAATATGAAGTGACCCCCAAATTGTAGATTCGTGGATTTACCTGTAAT
>JAKSRG010000033.1 GCA_024403735.1 Clostridia bacterium | reverse complement strand
CTCTTTATATTCTTTCTTAAAATCGAATGCCATTTACATTTCTCCTTCACAGCTACATTCAAATTTGTCTATCTCATTAAAAGTCTTCTTTATCTTCGTTAGTTATATTCCAATGTAATAAACTATCTATCACAAATCGTGTTTCTTTAGATACTTCCTACATAAATAGTAATCATAATAAATACCAGAATATCCAGGCAAAATAATGAGTATTATAAATACCATTGAAATAACAAATGCTATAGCACACTCATTCAAACTAAAATGTGACAACGCATTAATCAAAAAAAGAATAGTTAATACTGCCCAAACCGCAAGTATTATCCACATACTCTTGAGATAGAACTTTACTTTCGTAGCATATTGAGGTGATAAAATCCACTTATCATTTTTTCTTACATAAGTTCTAGATATGTAAAGTTCCTTCATAGGTCTGCCTCTATAAGAGGAAATATACACAGTTATTTCATCATCATTTATCACATGATAATCTTTATTCTTTTTTTTCTTACTTATATTAACAGTTAAGAACATACTTACTATGCCTAGTAATAACACAACGATTGATATCACAATCAACACCACGTTCATATTACTTATGCTAATGTTCAAAATCATATCCACTTTTCAAAACCTCATATTTTTAGCTTTTGTTATTTCCATCTAATCCATTGAATTTCTCCGTTGTAAAAATAGGTCTCATTTAGTTCCTTCGCAATTCACTACTTTATAAAATCCTCGATAAAAAACTGAATTTCTCGGTTTAATAATAATCAAAAAAGTATTGATGATATCTGCCCCAGCAATAATCGCATTTATCCATGCTACATACCTCATATACTGATATACAGACCCATTCGAAAACAACGCTACTATCATAGGAGCAATTGATAAAATTATAAGTGGCATCGACATGAATAAAAGGAAACGCAACTTACTCATCTTTGCGCTGGAATTCAACCAAAAGAAGATTCCAGAATGTGTCAAACTAATATCTCCAATTCTCCATACTACACTTATATGTAATAGTTCATGTACTACATACACCAACAAAAATAATATAAGTCTTATAAAAAAATTAGAAAAATTCCAAACACCCAAAACAATCGACAAAATAACAAGCGTTGCTTGGAGCACATACACGAAATACATAAAATTTCTTCTAAACCAATCATTTTTGATAAATGGCTTGTATTTCTCATAATCAATATCCGCATCTGGGAGCGGTTTCATCCAATAGAACATATATCTACTCTTCCTTATTCCTAAAATGTATCAGTTCAAAACAGTACTGCAGAACGCCTTTATTTCCTCAATTCTAGAAGCAACATCTTCCTTCTGCTCAACAGAACAAAGACCCAGCTTACCGCAAGACTCAATCTCCAAATGTCCATGAAAATGTTCAATACTACTAATAACTCTTTCACATTCAGGCATACTTGGACCAGTTCTTAGCGCGATGGTATAACCTTTTTTACCAGCAGAGAGTTTCGCATGTGGTTCATGAGTATTACACCAAGGAGTACATCTATCAATAAACACCTTAAATTGTCCTGGAATATCCGCCCAATACGAAGGCGATACTGATACTATTCTGTCTGCCCATTCATATTGATCAATTAACTTTGTCACATCATCATCTTGAAAACATCGCGCTGTGTTATGGCATGTTCTACAACCCTTACACAAAGCAATCTCATAATCGTCAATGCAGATACTTCTTACTTCATTTCCTGCACTAACATTATCTTTCACTATATTCACAATCTCCGCTGTTGCGCCATTTCTAACTGGGCTACAATTAATGATAAGTATTCTCATATCTTCCCCCACTATTCGAAAAACTCTACTTCTCCTGTTTCAAGATGATACAAAGCACCCATAACTTTAAGTCCATAATCATGCTCATCTTTTTGGATCTGAATACTGTTTTCGATTATTTGGCAGCTGTGTTTCACATTAAGACAACACGCCTTATAATCATCCTTTTCATCACCAATAGCGTCCAAAATCTCTTCAGTAATGAACTTAACATATCCATCAGGATCGTGGTTAATGGCCGCATCTACTGCTCCACAATGATTATGTCCTAACACCAATACCAATCCACATCCCAAATGCTCAGCAGCATACTCAATACTACCTAACTGGTGATCATCCATAACATAGCCCGCAACGCGAATAACGAACAAATCACCAATTCCTGCTGAGAATATACTTTCAGGAACAACTCTTGAATCAGAGCAAGTAACAATAATCGCATATGGATTCTGTCCCTCATTGCAAGTTCTTAAGCGTATTTCTTTGGAAATATCAGCCGCGTTATAAACTGAATCAAGGTAAAGCTTGTTACCTTCCTTTAATCTTGCTAAAGATTCATCTGCTGTAATCTTATATGGAACCATAGTTACCTCCTCATCGAAAACATACGAAATATATCAGCCTTTGAAATCCATTATCATACATATCAAGAACCATATAATTAATGGTATACATCCTGGATCAATCACCAAAGGTACAAATAGTAATATCGGATATTTAAGTCCTACTAAACAAAAGACAAGAATTGCACCTGCAATTCCTCCAATCAACGGTGCTGGAGATGGTATTCTTTCAGCCTTTTTCACTCTCATATAGAGTACTCGGTAATTCATAATAGTACAACTTAGAAATATTCCACCAAGTATCAAACAGCCAGCAATAGTATCTGCAATCTCCATTATGATTTACTCACCACCGTTCATAACATACTCGAAAACAAGCTGCTCATTTAATCAACGAAACAGCACTCAGGTGCTACATCATTTGAAAAAAGACCCGTTCCAAATGTTCCCATTGTGTTTTCCCTCAAGTAATAATATTATTGGCGCTTTAATCTAAACCAGTAAACAACAACTGTTCCGTCGTTTTCTTCTCCAGTAATCTCAAAGCCAAATCGTTCAGTATAGAACCTAATATTTTCTTCTTTGTCCTTAGGAGTAACTAGCGTCATTTCTCTCCAATCTGAACATTCAGACATGAAATACTTCATTAACGCTGTGCCTATACCTTGACCTTGGTATTCCTTCTTTACGCCCAAACAACCAATATAGTATTCACCATTGCCATTGTTCTGATACGATATGACGCCAACTGCTATCTGCTGATCATAGGCAATAATCTTAGGAAAATCTTCGATTGACTTCTCCATATTTTCTATCGTTCGTCCATATGCAGGACACTCACCATATTTCACATAGTCATCATAGAAAGCAGAGTTATAAATATCAACTAACGTCTCTGCATCTTTCTTCTCTGCTTGTTTATATATTAATTCCATATCTACCGCTATTCCTTATACTCATTCTTCATCTTCATCGACATAATCATCGTCGTCATCATAGTCATTACTACTACTAACAAATGTCTCATGAGTGAATTCAGCATACATGGTATCACAATCTTCGCAGTAAAATCCTATTCCCTCTGAAGCATCAAAAGTCTGCCTATTCTTTCTGAAAAACTTCTCTCTCTGATCCTCTGGTATCCATCTAATAACAGCTGGTGATAAATCCAATAAATCAATTGAACCCACCTCATGAGTTTCTATGAAGCCTTTCTTACACTCTTTTCCGCACTTTCTACAAATCATATATCTTCTCCCTTTATCCAAAATCTCTTACATCTATTCTACCTTGAACGATAAAAAAGGACTATCGCAATCGCAATAGTCCTCAGTAAAATCTCTAATTAGAACATTCCGCCAAATACTTTTGACATGAATATAATCACAATTATCAGAGTAATAAAGAAGATAATTCCGATACCAAGAAATACAAGTCCCACAACCTTTGAAATAGAGCTGACACTCTTATCTACAGCTTTAAATGTATTAATCGTATTTTGTGACTTCATGAATTCTTCTTGTCTTTTTGCTCTGTCTTCTTCGATCTTCACGCGGCGCTCTTCAATATCGACACGCTTCTTCTCGAGCTCAACTTCTTGAACATACTGAGCATTTTTAACTTCATCATTGATAACAATCTGTGATCCACAATATGGGCAGTTAGCAGAAGCAAGTGCACCAGAATGTCCTAATAATTCAGATGGCTTCATTGTTGCGCCACAGTTTGGACAATTCATGAGTTTTGCCTCGTAACGCTCACCAGAATTAACAGAACTAGCACCAGCTTTGTAAGCAGCCTCATATCTACGAGCTTCTTCTGCTTCTCTATTCAATTCACGCTGTGCATTGTTGTACTGTGCAGTCTGTCTGTTCATATCCTGACGATCAATTGAATCAGCAAGTTCAATGCCCTGACGGATCATATTTCTAACTCTTTTAGCATTACGCATAACACCCATATTAGTTACCTCCACAAACGAAAGTAATTATAGCATACCAAACACCCGCGATATGTCCTAATAAGAATAGCCAATAGGGGTATGTATTTTCAAAACAAAAGCGATTTATAGCATTCCCAAGGTTGCCTTAGCTTATTCTTCACTTCTCACCTGGAGTAGCTAATTTCAATTCCCACGTAAGCTCCTGAATTTCTTTTTGTATCATCTTACACTCTACTTCGATATCCAATTTTTCTTCCTCAATCGCCTTAATACTTTGATCGAGCAACTTATTTGGACGAAGCGCATCCTCAAGTCCTTTATTCTTACGCGCTAAATAAATAGTAGGAACAATCACCATCAATGCTATGATAACTGCCCACAGCGACCCAAATGTCAATTTCCCATAGTGAAACCACAATATAGTAAATGCTTCAACAGCAACAGCTAAATAACACGCGCTAAAAATTAACATACACTTATATGCTGAGCGGGGACTACCATATGTACCGCCTTGTCCGCTCACATAGTATTTTTTCGATTCTTTCAGATTATCTAAGATTTGAGTCTCTATTACGCTAATCTCAGTTGTCTTCTCAGTCGACTTCTTAACAAGTTCCACATAGCGGCGACCCAAGTTAAGAATTTTCTCGGCAATCTCAAAATAAGCCTTATGCCCTTCCTTACATGCATCTTTATAGTAATCAAAATCATTATTAATAACAGTGAAATTTCCTTTAGTGAGCTGGCCAGATATATATGTGAATTCTTGCAAAGAGTTCTTACTCAGGAGAAGGCCCTTTAGTGCTCGAAAACAATCTGGCTCCTTCTCCAACACTGCTGAATATATCTTATGCGCAAAACTATACTGCCCTTGTTTTCGAATAGAGTCAGCCATATCGAGATACTGGTCAGTAGTCAAAGCTTCAGCCTCAAATACTTTTCTACACGCCTGACAGATCATAACTTTACGATCTTCATTAATCTCCAGACGACCACCGCAGTCTGGACAAAGATATTTGTAAAGAAAATACATGATTACCTCCACGTAACTCTGTCAGGGATACTTATTCCAAAGCTAACACAATCCAATTATACAATAAAGAACCTGCCCTAGTTGATGTTAGGACAGGTTCCAGGAAAAATGATTAATGACACTTTGGTGTATAAGCTAAATTAATAATTAATGGTGACAACTCTTACATTTGGAACAATCTCCACTACATCCACAAATGCTTTTGCCTCTTTTCTTGTCACGTACCATTTTGAATATAATCAATCCCACAATGAGTACCCCGAATAATGAGACAAGAGTTGTACCCAATACTTCGTTCATAACTGCCTCCTTATTTATTTAAACGACGTGTTGCTTCCTTATATGGTCTTACAAGCATATAGATAATCGCTGCAAGACAAGCGAAAGCTACGATAATTCCAATGACATCTCCATTACCTGTGAACATGTTGCCGAACTGAGTAATCATAAGTGCAATAATATAAGCGAAACCACACTGATATCCAATTGCGAACCATGTCCACTTTGCGTTATTCATCTCTCTCTTGATAGCACCAATTGCTGCAAAACAAGGTGCGCAAAGAAGATTGAATACGAGGAACGAATATCCTGTGATTGTAGTGAAGTTAGAAGCAAGTGTGCTCCATACATTGCCCTCACCACCATAAAGAATACCCATCGTACCTACAATGTTCTCCTTAGCTACAAGACCTGTAATAGAAGCAACTGTTGCCTGCCAGTTACCCCATCCAAGAGGTCTAAAAATCCATGCGATTGCGCCACCAACCTTTGCGAGAATTGAGAGATTGAGCTCTTCTTCCTCGAGCATTCTAAAGCCATCACTAGTGAACCCAAAGAAACTTGTGAACCATACAACAATTGTTGAAAGAAGAATGATTGTTCCAGCCTTCTTGATAAAACTCCAGCCACGTTCCCATGTAGATCTCAGAGTATTCTTAAGTGTAGGCATGTGATAAGCAGGAAGCTCCATTACAAATGGTGCAGGCTCACCACTAAACATCTTTGTCTTCTTGAGCATGATACCTGAGATAACAATTGCAGCCATACCTACAAAGTAAGCTGATGTTGCTACCCACGCCTTGCCACCAAAAATCGCACCAGCAATCATGGCGATGAATGGCACTTTAGCACCACATGGAATAAATGTTGTTGTCATAATAGTCATTCGACGATCACGTTCGTTTTCAATAGTTCGTGATGCCATTACACCTGGTACTCCACATCCCATACCAACAAGCATAGGAATGAATGACTTACCAGAAAGGCCGAACTTTCTGAATACTCTGTCGAGTACAAATGCGATACGTGCCATATAACCGCAACCTTCAAGAATTGCCAATAAGAAGAACAATACAAGCATCTGTGGAACAAATCCGAGTACCGCACCAACACCAGCAACGACACCATCGAGGATGAGGCCCTTGAGCCAGTCAGCACAGTTCATGGCATCAAGTCCACGTTCAACCAGGGCCGGAATACTAGGTACAAAGACACCATAATCGGCTGGATCAGGTTCTTCATCGCCGAATTTCTCGAGTGTCGCAACTGCATCGTTATAGTCTTCTATAGTAGCAGTCTCCATGCTCTTCTCGAGAGTTTCTTCATCCTCAACTTCATACTCAAAATCACCAGAGGGAGCGCTTCCTGTTTCTTCAAGTATTACGTTATATCCATCGACGATCAAAGAAGCTTCTTCGTAAGCACCAACATCCTCTTCGTAATCGCTGCCGCCAGTGATATGGAAGCCATCACCAAACAAATTATCATTCGTCCAGTCAGTTGCGGCTGCACCAACTGTTGACATTGCGATATAGTACACAAGAAACATCACGAGCGCGAAGATTGGAAGACCTAACCATCTGTTAGTTACAATCTTATCAATCTTGTCAGAGGTACTAAGCGCGCCCCTGTTCTTCTTTTTGTAGCAGGCCTTGATGACCTCGCCAATGTAAATATATCTTTCGTTGGTGATAATTGACTCTGAATCATCATCCATTTCACTTTCAACTGCTTTGATGTCCTGCTCAATATGAGCCTTAACATCTGCTAAGAGTTTCAATTCCTCGAGCACTTTCTCGTCGCGCTCGAAAACTTTAATCGCATACCATCTTTGTTGATCTTCTGGTTTGTTATGAACTGTTGCCTCTTCAATATGTGCGATAGCATGCTCAACTGGACCAGAAAACGTATGCATTGGAATAGTCTTGCCATTCTGCGCAACCTTAAGAACTACATCGATTACTTCATTAATACCTGTCTCTTTAAGCGCTGAAATCTCAACTACAGGACAGCCAATCTGTCTACTTAGTTCCTTTGTATCAATTGTATCGCCATTCTTTCTCACCAAATCCATCATGTTGATAGCAACTACAACTGGAATTCCAAGTTCTGTTAACTGTGTTGTGAGATACAAATTACGCTCGATATTTGTACCATCAATAATGTTAAGAATTGCGTCTGGACGTTCTCCTATCAAGTAATTACGAGCAACTACTTCTTCAAGTGTGTATGGTGATAAAGAATAGATACCCGGAAGGTCAGTCACTACAACGTCACTATGCTTCTTGAGCTTACCTTCCTTCTTCTCTACTGTTACTCCTGGCCAGTTACCAACAAACTGGTTCGAACCAGTGAGTACATTAAACAAAGTTGTCTTACCACTATTTGGGTTGCCCGCTAAGGCTATTCGTATATTCATTAGATTTACATCCTTCCTACCTTTAACTGTGCTTTTGATTTTTAATTAACGATTACTAGTTTAATTTTTGAGTTAGTTTAAGCTAACTACTATACAAAAAATAACAGTCTTATGACTTTACTCAACCTCAATCATTTCTGCATCTGCTTTACGAATTGATAATTCATAATTTCGTACTGTTACTTCAATAGGATCTCCGAGAGGTGCTACCTTACGCACGTAGATAATAGCGCCCTTTGTAATGCCCATGTCCATTATTCTTCGCTTAATTGCTCCTTCGCCATGAAGCTTAACGACTTTAGCATAATCTCCTATCTTAATATTTTTTAATGTCTTCAATTCTGATTCCTCCCTGGCTTACACCATAATTTTTCTTGCTAACTCATCACTAAGAGCCACCCTAGACTCTTTAACTTTGACGATGACATTCCCACCGAGTGCACTTACGACCTTAATCTCACCTCCGACACTAAAGCCCAGATTCTCAAGGTGCTTTTTAACTTCTGATGTTCCGCCAATCTTCTTAATAATCTGCAAGGAATCAACATCCGCATAATTAAGTGGCATCACTATAATTCCTCCTCCCTGGTTACAAGTTAGCCTCTGCTAACCACCTCGAATTATAGTTAGCGCGTGCTAACTTGTCAATAGTCAATTTGAAATTTTCTTACAACAAAAAGTATCTCGCTCATTATCCCAGTCCCTTTTCCTTAATCAATTCGTTTCTGTTATCTCACAAATACAAATAACTCGAACATACATAATCAGCGCTATTTAGTCATCAGCGCTACTGTACAGTTCGCCAAAAATCCTGTCGTCATTTCGTAAATTATAATATGATGCCAATTCACCTCAAATCCCGTACTATAGAATCATAGATTAATCTAGAAAAGGGGACAAAAGCAGTGCAATTATTTGTTGATGCAAATTCAATTCTAGATGGCGATGGTTCTAAGGCAAAGCCATTTAAGAACATTTCTCAGGCAGCTAAAGTTGCTAAGCCAGGTGATGAAGTTCTTGTAGCACCAGGTGTATACAGAGAATACGTTAATCCAGTTAACGCTGGTACCGAAGACAATAGAATCGTATATAAGAGTATTAAGCCTCTAGAAGCAATTATTACAGGTGCTGAGGAATTAACGAATTGGAAGAAATACGAAGGCAGTGTTTGGACAGCTAGCGTAGACAATTCTATCTTTGGCAATTTCAATCCATATACAACATACGTTTATGGCGATTGGTATTTTGCAGGCAAAAGCAAGCATACTGGCGCTGTTTACCTTAATGACAAGATGCTTTACGAAGCTGCTTCTATTGAAGAATGCATCAAAGCTGAGATCTACAAATGTTCTTGGGAAGGCGAAGCATCTAGATACAAGTGGTACGCTGAACAAAAGGACGGACGAACAGTATTCTATGTTAATTTCTTAGACTATGACCCAAATAATGAGAAGGTTGAAATTAACGTTCGTGAGCAGTGCTTTGTGCCTGAGAAAACTGGCATTGGCTATATCACTGTTTCTGGATTCACTATTACTAAGGCTGCTACTAACTGGGCACCACCTGCTGCTTATCAGAACTGTATGGTCGGTCCACACTGGTCAAAGGGATGGATTATCGAAGACTGTGACATCTCCAACAGTAAGTGCTCTGGTATCGGTCTAGGTAAGTATCTTGATCCAGAAAATGACCACTTCTTCACATATAAGCATGTTAAGAGTCCTACACAGATGGAGCGTGACGCAGTGTGTCGTGGCCAATATCATGGTTGGACAAAAGAAAACATCGGCAGCCACATTATCAGACGTAATAACATTCACCACTGCGAGCAAGGTGGTATCATCGGTAGAATGGGATGCGTATTCTCTACGATCGAGGACAACCACATCCACCACATCAACAATATGATGGAATTGGGCGGTGCTGAGATATCTGGTATCAAACTCCACGCAGCAATTGATGTAACAATGCGTCGCAATCACATTCACCATTGCACTATGGGTATTTGGACAGACTGGGAAGCTCAGGGTACTCGCATTACTCAAAACCTCCTACACAACAACCAGAGGCCTGAATTTGCAGAGCCACTTCCAGGTGGAATGATGAGTCAAGATATCTTCGTTGAAGTTGGTCATGGACCAACTCTCATCGATAACAATCTCCTTCTCTCTGATGTATCTCTCAGAATAGCTTCAGAAGGTGTAGCAATGGTTCATAACCTTATCTGCGGTTCATTCACAAGTGTTGGAGGCGGATGCGACTGGGAAGTTGAAGGCGTTCTCAGACAGCGTTATACACCATATCACATTCCACACCGCACAGAAGTTATGGGCTTTATGACTATTCTCCACGGCGATGACAGATTCTACAACAACATCTTCGTCCAGAGATTCTCACCTGAAGATGTAATTATCAGAAGCGATAGCGAAGAGGTATATAACCCAGAGAACAGACAAGTTGGTACTAACGTTTTTGATGAGTACGTTACATACAATACTTGGATTGAATATTTCCAGCTCGAAAACGATGTTCCTGATATGAAAGAACTCGAGAAATTCCACTTCCGCTCACTCCCTGTTTGGGTTGAAGGCAACGCATATCTTGCGGGTGCTCTCTCATATAAGAACGAGAAAAACAAGTTTATCAATTCTAAGAGCAAAGTAGTAATCGAATTATCTGAAGAAGATGGCCGTACAGTTCTCGAGACGAATGTTTTCGATTTGGTCAAGGACTTCAAAGTTCAGATGATTACTTCTGATGTACTCGGAGAGGCTTTCGAACCAAGCCAGAGATTCGAGAATCCAGATGGAACAGAGATTATCTTCAACACTGACTACTTTGGCGATAATCGTGGAATGGATATTGTTCCTGGACCATTTGGTTCTGCTATATCGAAAAAGATTGTTTATTAATTAGATTTTCGCAAAAAGAAATGACCCAAAGCACAACTTCTTCGTGTTTTGGGTCATTTTGTATTCAGATCCCCCTTATTCTCAATTCATAATACTAAGTGAAAATGCTGTTTGCACCATAGTTATGCAGCATAATTCCTAATCCAATCACTTGAGATATTAAACACCTCGTCTTCAGCTGCAAGATGAACATAGTGATTGCCTTCAACGACTGTAACCAAACTATAGGAATTATTATCTGCTAATTCTTCGTGATACTCTTTCCAGTTACTATCCTTATTCACATTATCTCCTGAGAGAATATATAACACAGGGATACTACTAGGGAACGTCATCGTCATCTCATTCTTCGCATTCTCATCAAACATCGATATCTCTTTAATCATTGTCTTATTCTGAGCACGTGTTGAGTAAAGTTCTGCCAGAACAGTTCGTTCCTCTTTCGAGATATTTTTAAAATTCTGTAAGATTGATCCTTGTACTGCTGGAGTATCAAATATTTCAGCAGGAGCATCTTCTATTCCAAGCATAGAAAGTCTTATTAGGCCAGTATTAACAAATACCACTCTATATGCATCTAATAAAAATGACTTGGAGCTTACATTCTCGCCAAGCTGAGCAGGAACTGATGCATCCAGGCCAATTACACCCAGAACCTCCGACTCAAACATATTAGAATACTTGAGCATGTAAAGACCAGAAATGGAATGTCCCATCAAGAAGTACTCATCCTCGCCAAGATAGGACAGCACTTCATGAATCTCATTACAGATGTTTTCGGCACTTCTAACAACATCTGTATCATCACTTAATCCATAGCCAAGAGGCTCAATAATTATGACCTTATTCTCGTTGGCCAGCCTATTAGCTAAACTTATAAATTCAAAGTGTGGAGAAATAGATCCGTGACCTGGGAGCATTACTATCGTATTATCACCCTCGCCAATTACTGTGTAATTAATCTTACCCGAAGATGTCTCGTAGAATTCACCATAAGCATTCTCGATTTTGCTTTTGTTATTCTTAGTAATCGCCGAATTAATACCTATCGCTAATAAAAATATCGCAACAATACTTATCGCTATGATTCCTAGAACTCTAGCTACAATCTTTCTCTTTCTACTATTCTTCGCCATGGAATAATCTTTACTGGAAGTTATTTCAAATCTTTAAGTGAGATAGTTGTGACACACCAAACTGCGCCAACGCAAAGCAGAAAAACCACAGAAGTCACAATAAAAACAATCATCGCCTCAGGAGACGAAGCAAAGAATTCTATTTTGGATATCACAATTGCAAGAATACACCAAATCAACATAGCAATTGTCAGGATCCTATTGATTGATTTTTCCTGTGGAGAAAGTCTACCTTTACCAATCACTTGTACAAGATTTTCTTCCGCCCTTTCATGATATTCTGATTCCTGGAGTTTGCGACCAGACAAGAGTTCATTTACGGATATATCCAACTCTTCGCACAAAGGCAAAAGGAGCGATACATCTGGAAAACCATTGCCTCTCTCCCACTTCGATACGGTCTTATTACTAATGTTAAGTCTGTTCGCAAGCTCAACCTGAGAATAACCTTTAATCTTCCTCTGCTCACTTATAAACTTACCAACACTAATCAGATCCATATTCTTTCTCCTATCTGAACCAGTAACATTATCATAAGAACATTATAGACCAAACACGAGCCACGCTACGTAGAATACGCTAAAATCAGGCGTCTACGCATCGTAGAATGTCACTACAAAGGCCTTTGTGTATTCAGGAACATCTTCTCTAATACAGATCTTTGCCTTGTGTTCATCAATTATTTTCTTAGTAATCGCGAGACCCAGACCAGTACCTTGGCCGATGCTTCTTGCCTCATTCTCAGTAACGAATGGCTCGAAAACATTCATGTCCTTTGGAATTGGATTGCCTGAATCGGCAATTATTAATTCAGATACGTTGTTCTCATACTGATGCAATCTAACCAACACCTTAATTCCTGATGGATTATGTTTATATGTATTGGTAATAAGATTTGTAATTGCTCTTTTGAGTTCATTTTTATCAGCTTTAATCTCAATCACTTCTTCTGGAATATCAATATCGATACTGATATCGTGCTCTTCAAAATCGCAATAAAGTTCAGCAATAATATCTCGAACTAATACTGAGAGAGATAGCTTTTTAATATTAAGTTTGTACTCTTTTGTTCCAAACTTGGAATACTCGAAAAGTGTATCTACAAGTGAATCCATAGACTTACTCTTATTGAAGATAATGCTATAAATTTCATCTTTCTCTTCTTCCTTAATCCTACCATCAGCCAAAGCCTTAGCATATCCCTGAACCGAAGTCATAGGAGTTTTGAGATCATGCGCTATTGCCGCATACAAAAGGTTCTGTTCATTAATCTGACGGTCGCGTTCTTTCTTGATCTCACGTTTGGTTAACAGATAAAATATGAAACCACCAATAACATACACACCAATATTAAGAAAAAGAGATGAAGAGATTAAAGCTATAATGCCCGCCTCATTATCCAGCACCTCACCCTCCAGTATCTCACCATCGAGTGTCTCAGCATCTAGCACCACCGTCTCACTATCTACAACATTTAGAACCAGATATTCAAGTACTCCATCTATTATTGAAGAAATAATCATTGCAACAAAAGTAATAACAAGAAAGTAAACAACAATCTTTCTTCTAAGTATTTTCATGTCACTATTAAGCTTAATTTTCAAATCTATATCCCAATCCTCTTATTGTTTTAATGTGTTCAGCGCCAACCTTATCACGAAGTCTACTGATAATTACACGAATAGTGTTATCGTCAACCGCCCCATCTTCGTACCAAGCACTTTCATAAATCTGTTCTTTGGTGAACACTCGTCTTGGGCTTCCCATCAAGAGTTCCAAGACCTTAAACTCTGCCTTAGTCAACTCAACTGTAGTCCCGTTCTGTGTATAAGTACATTCATCAAGATTAAGAATTGAATCACCAACTTCAATTGTCTTGGCTGGCTCTGCGCTAATAGTCTCACTATTAAGTCTTCGAAGCTGCGACTTAATCTTAGCTACGACCTCCAGCGGTTCAAAAGGCTTTGTAATATAATCGTCTGCTCCCAGATCCATTCCGAGAACTCTGTCTGACAATGTAACCTTCGCTGAGATTACGATTACTGGAACATATCTATCCATCTTCTCGCGAACATATTTGATCAGCTGATAACCATCAACCTTTGGCATCATAATATCTACCAGAGCGATGTCTACATTCTCCTGCTTCAGAATCTCCAGCGCACGCTGCCCATCATTAGCCTCAAGAACCTGAATGTTCTCAGCCTCAAAATAGATCTTAAGCAAACGGACAATATCTTTCTCATCATCAGCAATCAAAATCTTAGCCATATAATTCACTCCAGACTGAATCGAAAATACTTCAATTACTTCAATTCTGTTCTTCTAAATATTATGAATGCTACAACAACAGTTAGCAATAGTCCAATACCAGATGCCACAACAGAAGTCGTGATATCTGCTCTACTTGTATTAGTGATTGAAAGCAATGTCTGACCAATTGGTGTAAACTTACAAATCTTAAAACCTAATTCCTTCTCCATAACTAATTGCGCCACAGTATTTGACACAAGCAATATACCTACATTAATAGCAACTGCAGCTCCAACTTTCTTTATAAGCATGGAAATAATGAAACAAATACTAGCCAAAGCAACCCACGCAAATGTAAAAATAAGGCTCTGTGCAACTGGAGTCATCCAGGAATCTACTCCTGCTTCCTTGAAAGCCACAATACTAATAATCGAACCAATGCCCAATGCTAATACTGAGTAAATAGTCATTACAATAGAGAATGACAATAATTTTGACACAATAATATTCATTCGACTACTTCCAGACATAATAGCTGCCTGAACTTTTCTATCTTCGAAAGCACCAGCAAAATGAAGGCCACAGAAAACACCAAGAGTAAGTGTGAAGAATGCATTTGTATTATTCATATTAACAAGAAATGCATCATACATAGTTTTACTATCACCGCCACTAATATCCACAAACAATAAAAGCGCTGAAAACATATAGAACACAGCAAATCCCCAGAATGCTTTTGATTTAAACGTCTGTTTTAATTCCCATTTGATTAAATTATTCATTCTTATTTTCTCCCCAGTAACTCCATATAGTATTCTTCGAGTGATTTCTCATATTTCATAACAGTTGTAAGAAGGATTCCTTCGTCAAACATCCACTTCGCAACTTGTTTTTGTGAAACATCGCCTGGAATCCTTATCTCATTTCCAACAACCTGCACCTGATTAAGATTACGCTTACTAAGTACTTCGATTGCCTTCTCCTGATTTTCAGTCTCAATCACTACATACGATGAACATTTGTCATCCAACTCATCTTTCGACAGCGTATCAATAATCTTTCCATTGGAGATAATGATGTAATCTGTTACCAACTGATATAGTTCTGCAAGGATATGACTGGAAATAATAATCGTAATTCCATCATCCATACAAAGGGATGTAAGAAGTTTACGAATCTCTACCATTCCCATTGGATCAAGACCATTAACTGGCTCATCAAGGATTATAAGTTCTGGATTATTGATGAGCGAAATAGCAATACCCAGACGTTGCTTCATACCAAGCGAGAAGTCCTTTACTTTCTTTTTCTTAACGTCACCAAGACCAACACGATCAAGCAGTTTATTAATCTTTTCATCATCACTCTGTCCGAAAAGCATCTGCTGCATTTTCAAATTATAAAACGCTGACTCGTTAAGCATCAGAATTGGTCGTTCAACAAGGCAACCCATCTTTTTTCTTGCCTGACAAAGACTCTTCTGATCAGAACAGCCAAAAAGCTCAACGCTGCCTTCATCAATTGTTGTAAGACCAGTAATCGATCTGATTGTTGTAGTTTTGCCTGCTCCGTTCTCGCCAATGAAACCATAGATTTTTCCCTTTTGGATTTCAAAACTCACATGGTCCAGAGCAACCTTGTCCTTATATCGCTTCGTCAAATTATCGATTCTCAAAATAACATCCTGCATTTTCTTCTCCTCGTACCAACAAAAAAGTGACACAACAATCTGCGATACATAATCACCACAAATTGTTTATGCCACTATGTTAGTTGTTAATCGTTACATCAGAAATCGATAAACATTAACTGAACATTAATTCTAAAGAATGACCATCAATTGTAATCTCACCATCAGTAAAATCCAGAACGCCTACAACAGCACGAATTGTAGTACTTTTACCAGCTCCATTATGTCCAATGAAACCAAAAATATCTCCTGATTCCACATTAATATTTACGTTATCGCAGGCCTTCTTATCGCCTGAATACATCTTTGTATAATTCTTAATACTAAGCATATTAATTCTCTGTACCCCTTATTATTAATAGGTAAGATTATTTTTCCAAAATCTTCTCGACAACCATTATATATTAAGTGGATTATTCCTCGGGTTATCGATTACATATATGTTCTGCCATATTGCGGGCCAAATCGACGGCAGATTTTCTCCAAAAATCAAGCAACCAAATACAATGCACTTGGCTGCTTATTCATTCTAATTCAACTCACCTAAAGATGTAGTTATCCTCATTATTCCGTCATAAGTTCAGTTACTGAAATCTTCTTGGTACGTCCAGCACTTATATAAGTCACGAAGTAGCAGAACATGATTACCAGAATACCAGTTACTGCAACCACCCCTGGTACAGCATCAACTTCTACAGAAAATGTAGAAATCCAGAAATATCTATATATGTAGAAGATACCTATTGAAGCTATACCAACGCCTACAATTGTCGGAGGCAAAATGCGCATTGCCATCTGTGTCATAAGGTCTTTTGAAGAATATCCGAGAGACTTCATTATTCCAATATCTTTCTTCTTTCTTTTAACACTTGAAACAGAGATGATTCCAAGAATTACTGCTACAATTCCCGCAATTAAGAATGCAACTACTATTCCAAAAGCTTTAGTTACATTAGCAATTGGTTCCATTTGTCCTTTTGCCAAATCGAGCATAGAGCCGACTTTTATACTGTCTCCATACAAATCATTAAGTTTGTTTTCAACGTCTTCTTTAACTACACCATCGTTAAGGTAGACAGCTATACTATTTAGTGTCTCATTTGGATTTAATCTTATAAGACCCTCGTATTTCATATAAATTGCTGTTCCACCGTTAAGCATTCCGCCTACAATTCCTGTAATCAGATATCTGTTAGTAGCTGAATCACCTTGAAGAACAATACTATCTCCTACGCTATATCCGCTCCTTTCTCTCCATCCAACAGAGATCATTACTTCGTTATCATGTTCTGGGAATCTTCCTTCACTTACTACGATGTTTTCTGTTTCTGAATAGTCATCGAAAACAACAATTGTACCAGATTCATTTGCACCAATTACTTTTATTTTCTGAGTAAAATCACCATAAGTCAAAAGTGTCTTTCTAACTTCACTCATTTGACTTATCTCATCATTAATCTCATTTATATCTATATCATCTTGTAATATTACACTGACTTCAGGAATTTCAGTACCCATAAATCTAACCAAAGCCATATATCCATCTTTAAAGAAGTAAGCCGCACTCACAGCGAATAGGATAGCTATTGAAGAGATTAATATACAAATACAAACACCAGTTGATGATTTGAATTCGCTAAAAAAATCATTCATTGCAATTCTGATATTAATATTCCACTTCAACTTCTCCAAAGGAAGCAGATTCTTTCCAAAATGATGTGTCTTGATTCCTTTTCTGAATGCAACAACCGGTGGAAGCTTCTTTACAGAATAAGCTTTTGATAATGCAAAAATAACAATAATCAGTGTTACAAATACTGCCACCGCTACCAAACTTAGAATACTCGCATCGGAGTAACATGTTCGACCAATCATTACGCTGATAATATTACTAAATATTGGTGTAATAAGGTATGTGATACATCCACCTATTAATGCACCAATACCTCCTGATAAGAGATATTCACCTACATAAGATAGAGATATTTCTCCTGATTTATAGCCAAGTGCCTCAAGAACTCCAATCTGCTGCATCTGATCTTCAATATCATTACCGATCTTATGTCTTACAAGAAACATAGCTGAAGCAAGAGTAATCACAGAGAGAAAGCCAACAAAACCAATAAACATATTTAGAAATTGTGTTTCAGCATTCTTCTCGTTTTCTTCACCAAATGCTTGCATTCCTGTAGTTACGTTTTCAGAAGTTCTCTCATCGCATTTCTCCTGATATTCACTCACAGGGAAATCCTCTGAATCAAAGAATAAATTCACAAATTTGCTACAGATTGGTTCAAGAAGCAAATAATCTTCTTCGGTAACAACACACTTTACACCTGTAGCATCACCAGCCATCAGACCTGTTTCATAAAATCCAACTATAATAAATGGATATTCTTTTCCATTTATCTCCACAATAAAATCATCTGACAACTCAAATCCTCTATTAAGCTTAAAATATGTAGGAAGCCAGATTGGATGTGCTGTCAAATTAAGTTCATCTTCGGAGATACTCTCGATCATTACAAAGTCTTCAATTTGCTTCTCAAATGATGTTGTAACCCAATACATATTAATTCCGTATTTCTCATCATTTGTATCTATTACTGAAGCGCCTAATGAAAAGAGTGCATCACCTTTAACTACATCTTCAATTCCATATTCTTCTTCAAGAATTGTTCGACAATCTTCTCTATACTTTTCAGCAGGAAAACTAAATGCAGTATTATATGAACCGGATGAATCAAAACTATCATAGAATGTTGAATTGATTCTTCCAACATTGGTAACAATAATCCCCAAGAATAATACTGATACCAAAGACAGGAAAGCAATTGCCAACGATTCTTTTTTACTCTTAATAATATTGAATGCAGAAAGTCTAAATATCTTAAACATTACCAACCCATCTCCTCTAAGAAATTCGAGAGTCTGTCTCTTCTATTTTTTGTATCCTCTTCATCAAATGTCCCAAGATTAAGATCCCCGACAATTCCACCATCACGAAGGAAGATTACACGATTACCTCGAAGTGCAGTCTTAAAGTCATGTGTTACCATAACGACGCTTTGACCACTCTTATTTATATCAGTGAAAATATCGAGTACTTCCTTACTTGAAGCTGAATTAAGAGCACCTGTAGGTTCATCAGCAAATACAATCTTAGGATTATTAATAATTGCCCTGACAATACCTACTCGTTGAGCCTCACCACCTGAAAGCTGGTTGGGATACTTCTTTTGATCTTCTTCATCCAAGCCAACTCTTGTAAGTAATTCTTTGGCTCTGTTAACAAGCTCTTTTGAATTCTTCTGTACAATGAGTGCTCCTGTTAAGACATTATCCAAAACTGTCTGATTCTCTAGAAGATGAACACTCTGGAAAACAAAACCACAGTTACCTCTTCTAAATACTGCGAGCTGATCATTTGAATACTCTGAGATATCAGTTTCACCAAAGAAAATCTTTCCCATGCTTGGCTTATCCATACCTGAAAGCGCATACATAAGAGTTGATTTACCTGAGCCCGAAGCTCCCATGATTACAGTGAAATCTCCCTCATAAATATCAAGATCCAGATTCTTAATAACATGCTGCATATTGCCGCCATTAGAAAATGATTTGCAAAGTTTATTAGTTTTTAAAATAGAAACAGCCATATAAATACTCCTCTTAAACTTAAATCCAGAGTTTGAAACCCTGTTTTTTGTTTTATAGGTGTATTCTATATGACCGTTTAATCTACTTCTTTATCAGACTACTATCAAATTCTTATCAAATTCTTAACTGCGACACAAATCTATTAACTTAATGGTATTAGAAGTGTTATTGCGAGTCCATTTCCGACGCTCTCAGGAATAAGTTCACCATTCATCTTGGTCATCAGCATTTTAGAGATATATAATCCAAGACCACTTCCGTCAACCTTACTTTCATTAGTGATTTTACCCCTGTAGAACTTATTAGTAATGAGACCTATTTCATCAGGAGTAACTCCTGGACCATAGTCTCTTATACACATCGAGAGATAGTCATCAACAACTTTATATTCGACATCAATTACTGTATTAGCATACTTATAAGAATTAGAAATAATATTTCCAATAACCTGTCCCATTCTTCTTAAATCAATATTAATAATCACGGACATCGGTTCAGAACATCTTACGAGTTTTCTGTCATCGTATCTGGCTATTATGTCATTAAGTACACTAGCGTCTTCATCACAGAGATTAACCTTGATTTCTCCGAGATCATCGAGCGTTGATTCGAACAAATCATTTACAAGGTTATCAATCTGATTAGCTTTTCTCATAATGTTTTGGAGTTTGTCATTATAATCCTGAGCAAAAGACTCGTCTGTTCCAGTTAGTTTAGCCTGCAACAATTCTGTAGTAACCTTAATTCCAGTAATCGGCGTCTTAAGATCATGGCTAAGAGAAGCGACTAGTTCCCGCTCTTTCTTTTGAAGAGCTATTTCTCTTTCACGCGCCTTTATGAGTTCTTCTCTCATGATATCGAAACTCTCAGTAAAGGAACCGAACATATTCTCCTCATCCATCACCAGTGAAACACTTAAGTCACCTTCGGCTATCTTACCTGCGAATTCCTTCATCTGATTAAATGGTTTATAGATATTTCTATTTACATATACACCAATCAGTGCAGCTCCAAGAATAACCAGAAAACCACTTGAACCAATCAACAAAAGCATTCTGTTACGCATGGAATTAATTGCACTTGTACCATTATCAAGAATTATTACACTACCAATGCATTTATCATTTTTAAGAACATATGCATATGGAAATCTCTGCTTGATCGCAGTCTCTACTGATATTCTTTCTGGGATATTCCTCTGATCGCAATTAGTATATTTCACTTCAGATGTATTATCCAAAACAACAAATTCACACTCGTAGTCATCCTGAACAAGCTCTTCACCACTATCCCAATTAAGTTCAGCAGACTTAGTTATCTCATTTAATATAATTGTTTTATCTTTAAAATTAGACTCGTTAGAATAAACACTATTAGAGAAAATACAGACTCCTACAATTCCAAGGACATATATAATTCCGATTGCGATTACTATCTTAAAGTAATTCTTCATACAACCTCCAGAATATAACCTACACCCCAGATTGTTTTTATAATTTTTGCATTCTTTGGATCATCTTCAATCTTTTCACGTAGATGTCTTATATGAACAGCAATTGTTCCTTCACCGATGAATTCATCATCCCAGACGTTTTTAAGTAATTCGTCTTTCGTTACTACTTTTCCAACGTTCTCACAAAGATATAAAAGAAGCTTATATTCCATATCCTTCAGACTAAGAGCTTTTTCGTCTCTCATAAGTCTGTGCATATTTGTATCTAGAACAATACCTTCAGCTAATTTATACTGACCCTTATCGTTCTTACCATCAGAATTATTGCCAGGCATTGATTCGCTCTTCTCAAAAGATATAGATTCCTTTGCCTTTTCGTAACGTGCGAGAACTGCCTTAACCTTTGCTAATAGAACACTTAATGTAAATGGCTTCTTGATATAATCATCGCCACCAATATTTAATGCTATAAGAACATCATCATCACTTGTTCTGGCACTGATGAATAGAATAGGCATATCGTACTTCTCACGAATTCTTTTGCAAAGTTCAAACCCAGAATGTGCCCCAAGATTGATATCTAATAAGAGAAGTGAGATAACATTTGAATCAAGATATTCAACTGCCGCATCAAAGCTTGTCACATATTCTGTCTGAACTCCAAACATATTAAAATATTCTGAAGTGGACTGAGCAATTACTTCATCATCATCCACAACAAGTACTTGTGCTCTGCTCATGTTCTTCTCCCATCAATAGTCTTATATTTTTCTAGTATACAATAACTTGATAAAGATTTTTCAATACCTCAAACCTAATTCACTTAGATATGTCTTTATCGAGGTGATAAAGAACTGGTTATTAGTTACCACCACAAGCTTCAAACACTGCATCAAATGCTTCGCCTGGAATCTGTACGAAATACCAACCAAGTGCATCATAACCAACATATCCACCTTCAATTAAAGTAAGGCAAATAGTAGTTCCATCATTCATACAGTCAAGAACTGTCTTCTAATATTCAGGAAATTTTCCCTTTATCATATCTACTCTAACTAATGGCATTTTCATTAACCTTCTCAAAAATTATCAAATCAAAATCTGGTGTATGTTCTTTTCCTGTTGCTGTATATCCGCATTTCTTATAGAAATTATTAGTTCTAATATTCCATTCAGGTGTATCAAGGTAATACTTGTTAACAGTTGAAAATTTCTCCTCAATTGCTTTCATTAGCGCAAGTCCATGTCCTTTATGAAACTCTGTTGAATCCACAAAAATTCTATAAATGTATAGATTATTATCCTGTATCTTAAATATTGCACCGGCAACTAACTTATCATCATCTAATAAAGAATATAGTCTTCCTTCACGAAAGTGATTAAGATGAAATTCGTAATCATCAAACCCGGTAGGACCACCATCACTACCACCGAATTCTTTGTCAGAATTAAACGCTCTTTCCGACATTTTTGTTAATGCGAGAACTTCATTCTCATTTGACGATCTAAATATATAACTCATTACCGCTCCTTATCCAACAATTTCCCAATGACCACTGTAACCGCTACCAACATATTTTACATTTGGCATTCTTTTCATCTCACGTTCAATGGTTTTCTCGCTAATATTCAATCTTTCTGCCATTTTCTTCTTCGAAATTTTTGAATCAATAGTAATCATTTCAATAATCTTAGATGCCAAATCCTGACCGACATCTTGACCGACATCTTGACCGACACCTTGACCGACATCGTTATAATTCAAATTAGGCATTATCGTTCTGAACTGTGTTCTATCAGAGTAGAATCTTGGTTTCTTTTCTTCTACAAAGTTTACCTGAAACTCATAGCTGCTAATAATCTTATCAAAGCCAGAACCCTTACGCTCCATATAACCAAGACGGTTAAATATATCAGCCAACACTGGATTTCTTCTAGTAGAAGGAACAGTTAATGGATCTCTGTCTTGTATATCCAATCCGTCTGCCATTCCGCCAGGAGAATAGATTTCCATTCGGTCATCAAAGATATCAATATGGACTTCGCTACCATTAACTAGATAATCTCTATGAACGAGAGCATTAATAAGCGCCTCGTGATAACTACGCTCAACATACTCTGGCATCTCTTCTCTAGAATTAGGAAGCTTACGCCACATCTTCCCCGCGTGTCGTCTAATAAAAGCCTCCCCTTCATCAAGAAGATAAAGAATACTGCCTTCAAACTCATCATCATCAATGGCGTCAATAGTTCCACCAGCTTTGTTTAGTCCATTCCAGCGAGTGCAAAACAGGCGAGAACATCTTATCGGACTGTCATCTGCAATAAGAGCACCAGCATTTGTTAGCAAGCCATCTTCTGTTGCAAGACCAAAAGATACCAAGTCCTTATCTTCAAAACTATTACCAGTCCATTTTTTATATCTTGCTCTAAATTTCGTATAAGCATAATCTTCGACTTTGTAAGAAGAAACCAAAGAATCATATGAGGAATTCTTTCCTCTTAATACTAATCTCTTCATTTCAGTAGATGTAGCTTTTACACTCTCATTACCTACTCTAACATATGCTTCTATAACATTATCAGCAAAATAGTAATATGGTGTTTCTTCTCCCTTAATCACATTAAGAACAATAACTACTGCACCATTATCGTCTTTAACAAAAGATAAATTAAACTCTGGAATAGGTGTAATTCTGGATTTGATAGTCTCACTTATCATTTCCGCATCTTTCTCTGGATCCTCAAGCCCAATTACTTCATCATCATCGGAAACTCCAAACAAAAGAAAACCACCTTTACCATTTGCAAAGGCACTAATGCTTTTACACCAACTCTTAGGCTTTTTAACCTCAACAGCTAGCTTTTTATCGTAATCAGAAGTTTCACCTATTATATCTCGAATATTCAAGAAATCATCTCCACCTTTTCTTTTTTACGATTTTATCATCTGTTAATGACCATTATTCGTACAGTAATAGCAACTAGGCTAAGATAAATCATTTAATAAAAAAGCAGTATGAGTAACAAACACTCATACTGCTTTTATCATTTTTACTTTTACAACTTGTTACTTGTAAGCCACTTGGCATTATTCAAGCTCGATGCCGTGGTCTATTCATGAACTACAATCGGCTCATAAATCACCATCAAAGGCGGTTCTAATACTATAATTCCATTCAGTTTCCATCTTTTAAAACCATTTTGCATGCATTTTTTATGCACAGAATGCATACAAGATTTGTGGTTCAAAACTGTTGTGATTGTGTTTCTGAATGCACATAGATTATAGCATATTGCAAAAGTTCTAAAAATCTTATCTTCATATATAGAAGGTAAATATAAAACTAAATTACTTGTTTTAAATATAACATTTTGCGAAACTGAATATTCCACGCTATAAATACCACCAATCCACAACTTCGATACTTGCAATCCACGGTTAAGATACCACTCAATTCGCACATTGATACCACTTCGAGAAGTGGTATCAATGGCGTTTTTAGTTGAGCATCAGAGTTTTAGTTTTCTCATATTCATATCGCCAGAATAGATATGAATTACGTTGCTGACAATTCGATCAATAATAGCATCAGCATGGATACCACCACCCAATCTTGAAACCCAGTCTTCAATACGATATTGAGTACAGAAGATTGTGCTCTTGTCTGTATATCTACGTTCTGTTAATTCAAAAAGGAAATGCTCCTGCTGCCGAGTTAGCTCATCTACAAGCCACTCATCGATAATCAGCAGGTTGTAATTCTCAAACTTTCTAAGCAACTTAGGAACTCCTGTAACAGTAGTAGAAGCTTCGTCGTGTAATTGAAGTAAATCAGGCATTCTTATGTAGCGCACTCTGTAACCAGCTTTGCAGGCTGCTTTACCTAAAGCACAGGCTAAGTAGCTTTTACCAGAGCCAGTTGGACCATCAATAATAACATTAGTATTCTCCTGAATATATTGGCATGTAGACACATTAAGGATCTTATTCCTATCTATGTTTCTTTCTGCATAGTAAATATCTTCTATGCATGCAGCAGGGAATCTAAACTTAGCTCCTTTGCAAAGTCTTTTAACCTTGTTCGTATATTTCTCCTGATATACATAATCTACTAACAGTTGCATACGCTCATCAAAAGATAGTGCTTCTAGAGACTGTTTACTTTGTGCTTCTAGCGCATCAACAACCTCATTCAAATTAAGTTCATTTAGCTTGCGTTTTGTCTCGTAATTAATCATCTAAGATTCCTCCATAATAGGAAGCACCACGTATATAACCGCGGGTTTCTTCTCTTTGCTTGTTGATTTTCTGCTCTTGAAGATTAGCTCTATAAGCCATGTCTTGATTGCTAGAGAGTATAGCCTTAAGATGGTGATAACGTGGTACCTTAACGTTACTGTGTATTGCAATTTCACATGAGGTTTCCAGGCGCTCGTTTGTGTATTGCTTAGACAATTTAAGGAC
>JAKSRG010000032.1 GCA_024403735.1 Clostridia bacterium | reverse complement strand
AACATCTAAGGAGTTCGCTGGTCTTTGTGCTAAGGCTGGTATCCTTGCTTAAGATAATTACATAGTAACAATGACCTCCGTCGGTGATGCTGGCGGAGGTTTTTTGTGCGCTGAAATATTCAGACTATTTGTAAGTATTGATTATTTGTCTGAACTTCTAATGAGACTGATTTTGAATTGTTCAGACTATTCGCAAAAATAGTGATTTAGTCTGAATTTAAAGGAGATGGATCGTACTTGTAGGTGATTAGTATGTGATTGAACTTATATAGTAGAACCAAAATATAAGTCCAAATGCAAAGATGCCTTTTTCAAAAAAGTGCACTTATAGATCAAAACGTAAATATAAGTTCAACAGAAATCACTGGACGCGACTTCGATTGATCTTATAGAACTAAAACGAAATATAAGTTCAATGCCATTAGCATGAATTACCTTGAGATTGGACTTATATTCCAGAATAGAAATATAAGTTCAACCGCTTTCAGAGGCATGCAAAAAAAGTGCACTTATTAGTCAAAATGAAAATATAAGTTCAATGCACCACAAAGCACCGCGCAATAACCCATCGCCAAGAAAAAATCCACCCCCACTATTGACTTATTAACAAAATGTTAGTAAGATAAACACATAGAGATTTAAACTCTATGGAAGGGGATGTTTCAGATGATTAGTGTTAAGTGTAATAACTGCTCTGGTGAACTGACAATTGATATTCACGGCGAGTTATCTTGCCCATATTGTGGCTCCAAGACTTTCTTCTCTGATAGTGAGATTGGTGAGTATAAGACGCTCAGAAGAAATATCCTCAATCACTTGAGGGCGCTCAATGACATTAATGCTAATACTGATGAATCTAACAGAGTTTGGGATTATAAGGAATTAGTTACGTTTGAGACTACGAGTGGCACTCCAGTTAATGTTAGATACACTTTCTACACTGAGGAGCCTGGCGTTAAGACTTATGTGACGAAGGACACTATCGTCCAGGTCTTTGATAAGGAACACAAGTATTACATCAATCAGATGTCCGCAGGTATCAGAAGTCTCGAGTATCCTTCAGCGGCGATTAAGGATTTGAGTAAATGTTTTCCAACCGTTAAGTCCAGACTTCCTTTGAAAGATGGTGGCGAATTAATCGCGATTAGTAAGCCAGAGAATGCGATCCCGCTTTTTGCTTACGGCAATCTTCGACCAAAACACGTTGCCTGGATCGTATCTCGCATGGAGAACTTCTGTTGCATTTTTGAGTATAGCGGAATTTATCATGGCGGCATCTCGATCGACAACGTCTACATCAATCCGCGCACTCACGAGGGATTCCTCTTCGGCGGCTGGTGGAATAACGGCATCCAGAGTTCCGAATGTAAGAACAACATCGATTTAAAGAGTATTCGTCTCGTTGCAGATAAGCTCCTTGGAGCTTACAAGAAAGATGCGCCTGAGCTGTTTAAGCAGTTCATCACATCTGAACCTAAGTCTAATGCTTACGATGATTTCCAGATGTGGGACGGCGTAATCGTTAAGGGCTTTGGTGGACACAACTTCACGAAGTTCGAGACAGACTAACTATTAGGCGCGAGACTATTTCGATCATCTCGAAAACACACCGCGACGCTACACAAACTAACATACAATTTAAAATTTTTTATATACAGAAAGGGATAAGAATATGGGCTGTGGAAGTTATTCAGCAGACGATTGGTCTAAACTAAGAAAGAGTAGAAGTTTAGACAAATCATCAACAAACGAGATTTTTAAGGCGAGATCAATTAATCCCAAGTACGATCCAAAGTTTATACAAATGCGTGAGGCTCACGACTCAGAGGAGCATCCAGAGTCAACACCTATCGCAATCGGCGTAGACGTAACTGGTTCAATGGGTTACTTGTCAACTCAGATTATTAAGGAGTCTTTGAACGAGTTGATGCAGGAGCTTTACTCTAAGGGCTTCGTTAAGGATCCTCAGCTTCTCTTCGCTGCAATCGGCGACGTAGATGACGTAGCGCCTTTGCAGGTTACTCAGTTCGAGTCAGATATCAGAATTGCTGAGCAGCTCATGGATCTCTGGATTGAGAATCGTGGTGGCGACTTGCCAGAAGACTACGAGCTTTTGTGGTATTTCCTTGCTAAGCATACAGATATCGATAGCTTCAAGCTTCGTGGTCAGAAGGGTTTCTGCTTCACAATCGGTGACGCCCCATGCCACGATACACTCACAAATATCAGCATTCAGAAGATTTTCGATGATAAGGTAACAAGGCCTTTTACATCAAAGCAGCTCTACGAGTTGGTATCTAGGAAGTACGAGGCATTCCACATCATCATCACGAGAAGTGGCGAGTTGTTCGACTACATCATGCCTGGCCGCGTAATCGAGATTGCTAAGGACGAGGTTAGATATCTCCCACAGATCATTATGACTGCAATCCAGCTCACACAGGGCAAGAACAAGGAAGAGGTTCTCTCACAGTGGGGCTACGTAGCTCGTAAAGTAGTTGAGAAGGCGATCGTTAACCTTGTAATCCCACAGCAGGATTCAATCGATTTCTAATAGCCCTAATCGACGACTATATCGAAAACAACCTAACAATATTGGAGATACAACAAAGTGATTTATGTAGTAATCGGAAGTAATTTCGGCGATGAAGGTAAGGGTCTCGCGACTGATTATCTCGCCTGGAAACTAAACACTTCCAAAACACTCGTCGTTCGTCACAACGGTGGTGCCCAGTCTGGCCACACAGTTGAGACATCTGGTATCCGTGAGGATCATTACGACAGTAGGCGTCACGTATTTAATGAGTTGTCTTCAGGATCATTCAGAGGCGCAGATACATTCTGGGCCTCTACTTATTATCCTGATTTGTTCAAGCTCACTGATGAGTTATATAGATTTTATGAAGTCTCTGGCTTTGTTCCTAGAATACTCGCATCACGTAAGACTAACATTACGATAATTGATGACGTTTTCATCAATATGCTATTGGAACTTAGTCGTGGTGAGGAGCGCCACGGTAGCTGCGGCATGGGTATCTGGGAGGCAACTCTTAGGACTGAGGCAGGCTATGGAATTAGTATGGAATGGATTAGTGAGCACTCAGAAGAGGAGCTTCTTAATAAACTAATTGATATCAGAGTTAACTATGTCCTTCCTAAACTAAAGGAAGCTGGCATAGATTTACATATTGATGAAGATATATATGAGATGCTTAGTGATTATTCAATCCTTAATAGCTTTGCATCATCTGTAAAAGAGAATATGAACCTCGTAACTTTAGTTGATGAGACTAAGGAGTTCTTCCTAAGTTATGACAATGTCATCTTCGAGAGCGGCCAGGGATTGTGCCTTGATGCAGAGAATGAGGAGAATGCTCCTCACGTGACTGCTTCACGAACAGGACTAACAAACCCAGTTAGTATTCTAGGTAAGTTAGGACTTAATATAGATGAAGTTCTATATATTACACGTACATATGTTACCAAGCATGGCGCAGGTCCACTCGCGAATGAAGACAATATGCTTCTCTTCCAGTATGAGATTGATGACGGTACGAACGTGTTTAATGTATGGCAGGGTGATATCAGATATGGTTACTTTGGTTCAATGGATGAGATAACTAAACGAGTTCAGAAGGACCTTGAGCATTTAGACTATGACGTAAAGAAGTCTCTCTTTATTACTCACTTGAACGAGACTAATAATGAGATTCTATTAGTGAATGTTAAAGAAGACATTATGGAGCCTGTAAATATGCCTATTGAGGAATATATTGATAGTGCTTTAGTGGGTGTTTTCGATAAGGTCTACATGTCAGCATCTAGATATGCAAAGGATGTTGTCGAGAAGGATATCTAAGGGTTGCTACAAACCTTTTGTGAAAGCCTTGGATGTGGTAGACTTACCATAGTTTTGTGAGGTGAAATATGGGATTTTGGGATAAAGAAGAAGATTACATGGACGAGGACGAGCGTCGTCTGTTCAAGGAGAGCCAGAAGAGGCGCAAGGCTGAGCAGGCTAAGTGTCAGGCTGACCACAGCGACGACTTTGGTCGATATACTCCAATTCATAGTACACATGATGGCTGCGAGGCAGATCACCGTGATGATGGAATGAGAGATTATACTCCTGCACCTTCTTATAGCACGGCTTCGCATGAGGGATGTGAGGCTGACCATGATGGTGAGCTCAAAGGTTTTGGAGTTGGTAGTGCTTATGGTGGTTCTACTGGTCGCGTCAATCAGCCAGGTCATGTTAATCAACCTAATAAGAGCAATCAACCAACTAGCGCATCACGTAGCACAGCAACAGCTACAATTGTTGTTGTGGCTATAATCTTTTGTTTGGTTATCGCATTTGGTGGAATTTCCAGCGCTATTAGCGATATTAATCGTAGTGTTCATGAGTCAGCCAAGGCAACTAAACCTCCAATTGTTGTTATTAATGACGGTAATGTGATACATGCTGATGTAATGATTGCTCTGTATGATAGTGGCAACTATTCAAAGGAAGAAATGATTGATCAGTATATGACTTCTAGTGCTGGCATGCTTCAATTGGCTAATCAAGATAATGATTCCGACAAGGTGAGAGAATTAGCTGGCTCTATGATTGACAAACATATTGATAGTGGCGAATTTGATTTCAATGAACATTGTTATCAGCGTATCTTTGACATTAATGGTTATGAGAAGTTGACTGGCGCTCAGATAACAAAGAGATTGCTTGACTATGGTTTTACTGAGGATGAAGTAGCTTACGCTATGGATAAGTACAATTAATCTGCTCGGGCGCGACTTGGGCGTAGTTTGGGTATGAAGTTCGACTATAGCTTCAACTGTATAAATAGAAATTCTAGGGGTAGTGAATATTAATGAAAAGATTTAAATCTGTGATAGTAATGCTTCTTGCCATGATGCTTATTACATCAATTGGCTTATCGACAGTTGCATGTACTTCATCAAAGAAGGATAAAAAGAAGAAAGATAAGAAAATCGAGCGCGAAGACGACGATGACGAAGATGACGAAGATGATGACGATGAGGACGACGATGACGATAAGCCATCTAAGCCTGGTTCGTTTAACGTGTCAGGTAGCGCTACAGGATATACTCCAGGTTCTGATAACGGAATTCCTGCAGATGATAAGCACTTTATCGGTGATCACCCATCAGGTAATAAGGCTGTGACAGCGGAGCTTCTCGGCGGCGGATGGGTTGATGAAGACGGTGTTTGCATTTTCTATTCTGAAGAAGACAATGCGATTTACGACTACTTAGGTAACTCATATACAATTTCATCCTTTGAAGATGATGGTGTATATCTTTCTTCTTCATATGCTTTGTTTGATATGTCACTATTCGAAAACACCGCGTTGATTGGTACACCACAGCAGTTCTTCTTGCCAATTTATATGTATGACGATTATCTTTTGATCGGTAATATGAAGCTTTATCGTGATACTAGTGATGAGGGTACTAAGTTGCTTGATGCCCTTTATGACGATCTCATGGGTAAAGAGTTTGATATGTATGACATGACTTTCGTTTATCGAGACGACGGAACTATGGACTACGGTATGCCTAATTATGAATATACATATGAGAATGGTAGATTTTACCCTGTTAGTACGGTGAGTGGTAGTACTTACCTTGAAGATAACGAGTTCTACTTTTACTTAAGAAGAATTAATTCAGACGCGATTTTTATGTTCGTTCCTGAGATGCTCACAACCATATCTATGTATGGTAAAGATTGTTCTAGCGGCTCTGATCTGTTTGATACATATATTCTAGCTGACGTATCTGGTGATGTAGCTGAATATAGCTATTTTGAGATGGCTCCAAATGATAAAGGAACTATTGATGAGATCTCAATGCCTCTCGATGATTTCTCAAATGTTACTACAGAAACGAGCGATGTCATTTATGATACATATGCTTACCTTAATCAGATTAAATATAACGATATAGATTGTTGCGTACTTGTATCAAGTTTTACTGTCTTTGCTGATCTGGATGCTGATAGAAATGGTGGTAATGGCTTGATTGCGGCACTATACAGAACGGATACAATCGCAGCACAGGTTTTACTATATCGTCAGGACATTGTTTCTAATGGCGCTGAGAACATTATTATCCCAGACACTTATGTATACGAGACGGACGGCATTAAGATTGAAATTGCGACAGATAGTGATGTTTTATGGGCTTGCGACGTTGTCAATTGTGAGTTTGTTGGTGAGGACGACATGTACTACGAGTTCTATCGCCCTTACGATGCTCCTTTTGAAGTTATTGGACCATTTTTCACTGTTCGTGTAGCGCCGGGTGTGTCATATACAATCAGCGCTGAGGTATCAATAGAATCTGAAGAAGATGCCGAGAACATTGTACTTGTATCTGCTGGTGACTACTACGACTTGGGTAATTTTGGTCGTATTCACGAGTTTAATGATGCGGATGTAACTTCAGATAAGATGAGCTTCACATATGAATCTTCTGACACTTCTAGTTATGTAATTGGTAATCAGACTGAATATAATGCTTCTATTCAGGCGTATAATGCTCAGACAATTCTCGAGATTGATCCATACGATTCACTATATGCTATGAATAATGAGACTGGAGATATCCTATCTTTGGTTGACCTTGATTACATTGCTGATTCAATCGTTAGCGACGACGGCTCTGCAATCTTCTGGGTATCTACTCCAGAGGAACTCGCCTCAGTGACATACTATGTCAATGCGATGGACCTCGATCCTAACGATACTAGCAGAATGTACTACATCCATCTCTTGAACGACATCGACCTCGATGGCTACATCTGGGCTCCAATTGGTGCAGAAATGACATACGATTACACATCGGCAGTGCAGAGTTACCACATGTTCCAAGGCGTCATCTTCGGTAACGGATATAGCATCAAGAATATGACTTTGAATTACTCATTCGATAGTGCATTCGTGAGCGATTGCCATCTCACAACAATCATTGGCCTAACGATCGAGAACCCTCAGTTCATTGATAACACCCACGACTACATCGAGGTGGGCCTCGTTAACAACTCTTGCATCTGCGAGGTTATCGACTGTACAGTAATCATCGACGAAGACAAGAAGGACAACTTCCAGTTCGGCGACCCTTATAATGCGTCAGTATCTTACATCGACTGTGATTGCTACTTCGTGAACGATGCAACTGGCAAGCTCCTCGAACTCGAGCTCCCATACGATGCCAACACTGAGTTCTATAACGGCTACGACAACTGGCTCAAGCGCTACTACCAGAACGACGACGGCTCATACTCATACGACGCCGCAAAGGAATACAGCGCCTACCAGAAGGACCCTCAGCCATTCATCGATAGCTTCTACTACATGGACGACGGCGTTGAGCGCATCGCTGGCACAGGCTACCTCGACTTCATCGGCTGGCTCCACGGCGATGACTTCTACGTTAACTACGGTTCAGTTAGAGATGATATCAATTACTTCGAGGCTGACTAATCTGACTAACTCGCGAACAACCTGCAACTCAAGAACTCGCACTCCTCATAGGGTGTGAGTTCTTTTTGTATGAGGGATATGTAAGAGGTTGTGGGGCAGGTAGGTGTGTAGCGCGCGAAAACAAGAGCGCCACGTTTTCGAGCGCTAATAAAAACTCCCGCTTTGCAATTGCAAAACAGGAGTTGGTTACTAATTTAAGTTGTGCGAAAAGTCAGATTAATCAAAACTCTCATTCCAATAACAGAACTTCTTTATTGGCTGCTCGCTAACTGAGTCGTAAATGATGCCGTCCTTTGAGAAGTGGTAAACATTTGCTTCATCGCAGTTAACGTAGAAGCGATATACGTAAGCGACGTTCTTGCCATCTACAACGTGGAGCTCGTACGCGAATGGAGTTCCGCTGAAATTCAGGGACTTGAGGTTGGAACCGAGGTTCAAAGTGATGTCATAATATACAATCTCGTCGCAGGACAAGATTTTGTCCTTGATGTTCGTGTACTCAGCAGGAGGTGTGTAGTATGGATACTCCTCGAGCTTACTATTATTGATATAGAAATAATCCGAATCGCCACCTAATGCAGTAACAGGCTTGCCGTTGATCTCATTCGGAATAGTAATCTCCATCGTCTCGCCATCCCAGTTGTAGGATGAGATGTAGATTTTCTCTGAATTAGCGACGCATGTGAAGTCGCCTTCTTCCCAGCGCTCGGA
This sequence comes from Clostridia bacterium, assembly GCA_024403735.1. Taxonomy (GTDB): domain Bacteria; phylum Bacillota; class Clostridia; order Saccharofermentanales; family Saccharofermentanaceae; genus Saccharofermentans. The sequence goes on along the minus strand of JAKSRG010000032.1, from coordinate 18,157 downwards.
ATATATATCGCATCCAAAGACAGCTAGACTTAGGGTCGCAATTGTGAGAATTGTTGTGATTGTTTTTGATCTGTTCATAGAATACCTTCTGACAAATATTGAACTGATTATAGCATAGTTGTAGACTAAATGTTGAAGTGCCGCTGAATGCGATGCGCCCATTATAACTTAAGGAGAATTAACCAATGAACGATATCATCACAAAAAGAAATGACCTTTTGGCTAATACAGTAATCCAGGGCCTCAAGTCCCGTAACATGACAGGCTACTACGCTAAGACTAAGGAAGAAGCACTTAAGATTGCTCTTGACCTCATCCCAGAAGGTAGTTCAGTAACAATGGGCGGTTCAATGTCAGTAGCAGAGATTGGCCTCAAGGATGCACTCATTAGTGGTAACTATAACTTCATCGACCGTGATAATTATGAAGACAAAGCAGCTGCAGCCCTCATGGCTTATGACGCAGATGTATATCTTGGAAGTGCTAATGCAATTACTAACGACGGTATCTTGATCAATATCGATGGTAACTCTAACCGTGTATCAGCATACGCTTATGGTCCTCGTAAGCTCGTCCTCATCGTAGGTATGAACAAGGTAGCAGGCGATGTAGACGCAGCCCTCAAGCGTGCTCGTAACACAGCAGCTACAATGAACGTTCAGCGTTTTAACTTGAAGACACCATGTGCTAGCACAGGTTCATGCATGAACTGTAAGAGCCCAGACACAATCTGCTGCCAGTTCCTCATCACAAGATACGAGCGTCACACAGACCGTGTTCATGTAATCCTCGTTAATGATGAACTTGGTTTCTAATAGTTGTTTTCAAAAGCTTTAAATGATTTGAGCCCTGCACACTTTTACTAAGTGAGGCAGGGTTAATTTTTGCACTTGATTTTCGAGAAGAAATATCTTATTATCAGATTGTTAATAAGTAATTTCGTAAAGAAAGGAGCACATCAGTATGAGATATCCAATACTTCTGGTTCACGGTATGGGTATTCGTGATAACTATAAGATTGGTTATTGGGGCAGAATTCCAAAGATGCTCGAGAACTTGGGCTGTGAAGTCTACTTAAGCGGTCAGGACTGTAGTGCTTCTGTTGAATCGAATTGTGAGCAAATCGCCAAAAGACTTGATGATATCCTCGCTTCTACGGGAGCAAAGAAGGTTAACATCATCGCGCACTCCAAGGGTGGCCTCGAGTCTAGATACTTAGCATCTAGCATGGGATACGCTGATAAGATTGCATCAATCACGACAATGGCTACTCCTCATAATGGATCTAAGACGGTTGATACATTGATGAAGTTCCCAGATAGGATTATTAGGATTGGATGCTTTTTCTTTGATGTGTGGTTCAAGACAATAGGGGATATTAATCCAGAGACTTATAAGGCAATAACAGGATTTAAGACTAGCAGCGCTGCGAAGTTTAATGAGGAGAACCCTGATCAGGAAGGCATTTACTATCAAAGTTACGCCTTCGTTATGAAGCACTTCTGGTCTGATATGCTTATCTGGTTCCCATCACTTGTGGTTCATCACTTCGAAGGTGAGAATGATGGTCTTCTTCCACCAGAAGCTGTTAAGTGGGGTAACTTCAGAGGCATTGTGCGTAGTAACTCTACACGAGGTATTTCTCACTGTGATGAGATTGACATGCGAAGGTTAAGACTCAATCGTAAAGATGGCGACGGCATATCTGACATCATTGATGTTTATATGAACGTGGCAAAAGAATTGGAAGAAATGGGATTTTGATTTAAGTATAGATAAATGTAAATAGCCGATGGAATTGGCTAAGGAATAGGATAGGGAATACGGAATAGGATAGATATGAAGAATTGTATTAAGAAGATTATTGGCGCTGCCTTGCTAGGAAGCGTAGTATTGTCATTCGCAGGATGTTCTTTGATTGGTAGAAAGCCATTGACTGAGAAGGAGCTCACCGAGTACGCAGAAGACAAGTTTGATAATTATGAGATTACTAAATATGTAGATGGCGGCGATGAGAGTGTGTTGTACTTACATGACGAGCTCTACGATTTTGATTATGAGATCTCTAGTAAGGTAATTTCCAAAGGTGGACTTGATGGTTCAACTGGTCGAGGTAAGACTTTTATTACTCAGAGTACTTGGTGTGATGAATTAAGTGATGCTGTAGAAGATTTAGCTAAAGACGAACTTGATGACCTCGCAGCTAAGTACGATTGCGAGTATGTTTTCAGGCCATTAGGAGTGTCATTCGTAGATGGTGAAAAGTCAGTATTAATCACTATACGTTTCGCTAGTGATATGGATTATGGTGATGTCGAGACAATCACTGAAGATTTCGCGAAGGTGCTTCAGCAGTACAACTATGATCACTATCTTGATAACGCTTATGTCCAGGCATACGTGGTCGGCGTCGAGACATTTGGTCAGGTAAGACTTTCAGATATGAAATGGGAGTATGGCGATTTTAGTAGTGCTGATTAAGGTTGCTGATAATTGACAGATAAGTGATAGATAAGTGATTGGTGTAAGTCTGAATTCTGTGCCTCTTTGTGGAGGTGGGAATTCAGACTTTTTGTTGGGTGCATTTACTAGGCGGATATTCAGACTATTACGAAGAAAATGTAAATAGTCTGAATATTTGCCATGGTGTGACTTCGTAAATTCAGATTAATCCTCGTAATTGGCAAATGGTCTGAAAACGACTTAACTACTGAAGTAAAGTATTACTCAGAGGTGATTTGAGAGTAGTAAAAGCGACGTTGGACTTATTTTCCAGTTTTGAAATATAAGTTCATACGTGGCGCATGCTCACATTAAAAGTTGATCTTATTTTTCAATTTCAAAATATAAGTTCACCGAGGAAGAAAAATCAAACTATGATATAAATGCCACAAATAGATAAGAAATTGCAGAATACTTTTCTCTATACTTAAATAGTTAATTTATTCAGTAGAAATACTATAGTTTATCACTTCAACCAATATCAAAAAATCTTGTAGATTATAGATAGGAAGAATGCGTGGTGACACGTTGACTATGGAAGATATAAAGGAGAATATTATGAATAAGTCTGAGGCTATTATTCAGGAAGTTAAGAAGAAAATTTACGGTAAAGATACAGTTATTCGAACTGTTTTAGCTGCCATGATTGCAGGTGGACATGTTCTTATTGAGGACGTTCCAGGTGTAGGAAAGACAACATTAGCGCTATCATTTTCTAAGGCAATGGGTCTTAACTATGGACGTGTGCAGTTTACTCCTGATGTACTTCCATCAGATATCACAGGCTTTTCAATTTACGATAAAGAGACTGGCACAATGAAGTATCAGCCAGGTAATGTATTCCACAATTTGTTCCTCGCAGATGAGCTTAACCGTGCTTCATCACGTACACAGTCAGCGCTTTTGGAGGCGATGGAAGAAGGTCAGGTAACTGTTGACGATAAGACATACTTGCTTCCTACTCCATTTATCACATTCGCTACTCAGAACCCATCTGGTGCTGCAGGTACATCACTACTTCCAGACTCACAGTTGGACCGTTTCACTATCAGAATTTCAATGGGATATCCTTCACTTAAGTCTGAGATGGCTATGATCCATTCGCGTCAGGCTGATGGTATCGATAGGGAGATTGAGCAGGTTTGTACTGTTGAAGAGATGTGTCAGATGCAGGCAGAATGTAAGAATGTTCATGTGGCTGACTCAATGCTCGAGTATATCGTTAAGCTCGTTGCTGCTACTCGTGAGAACAGTTCAATTGAGCGTGGTGCGAGCCCACGTGCTACACTCGCGCTTACAGATATGGCTAAGGCTCATGCTTATGTTAAGGGTCAGGATTATATCACACCAGATGATGTAAAGATTGTTTTCGAGCATGTCATCGCGCACAGAATTTTGCTCACATCCGAGGCAGATATTCAGGGCGTTAAGGTATCAGACGTCCTCGAGGAGATTGTTAAGACTGTAGCTACACCTAAGGTATAAGAGGATATAAGGTTTATGTGGATTAGAAGATTAGCGTATCTTCTGCTTCTCGTCGCAGCCTATATTTTCTTCATCTTCTACAAGATGTGGCTGTCCTGGTATATTTTGATTTTGGTTATCGCGCTGCCTATATTGTCGCTAATAATGTGCATCGTAAGTTTCATTAAGTTCAAGCCAAATTCATTTATGCCAACTAAGTTGAAGCACAATGATATCGCAGAGATTTCAATTGGATCGAATGACGTTTTGTCCAAGAAGGCTAATCACAAGCTCGCGGACGACGATGATGACAAGAGCTTCTGGTTTTGTAACTACGTGGCTACTTTTGACGTGTTCGATTATATGGCTGACAAGACGGTTGTCGCTAAGTATAAGTCCCAGGGCCAGCGCGACTTCTGCGTCAAGATTGACACTGACCACGTCGGCGCCTACCGATACACTTTCAAGTCAATTAAGTTCTATGATTTATTCGGCATCTTCTCATTCAAGAAGAAGGTCGGAACTTCACATGAACTTATGATTAGGCCTCGAAAACGAGTTCCAGCGGTCATGCCTAAGCTCGATAATTTTAGAACTCGTAGCCTCAAGAAGTCCAACTCACAGTACTCAGAGATTTACGACATTCGCGACTACGTTATCGGTGATTCAACTAAGAATATTCACTGGAAAATGTCCGCTAAGAAGGACTCTATCCTCGTTAAGGAACCGCTTGAGGAGAACCTCGAGAACGCTCGTCTTTTATTCGAGCTTGTTCCTAATAGAGACGATATGGATAAGCGCCTTAGCGAGCTCATTTATATCTCAGAGTATTTCGTTAATAAAGGTGTTAACCACAGAGTTGACGTGGTGCCACCTTATAACCGTAATGTGCATTACGAGATTTTCACAAATAGTGATATCGAGACAATGTCAGATGCAATCCTCTTTATGAAGCTTCCTTCTAAGTCAGTAGCTTCAGTAGCTTCTGATGTGAAGAAGGATGTTGTAAATGCGGCAGCAGGTGAGACTTCTGCAGAGGCTACTACATCATCCGACACATCCGATACATCCGACGCTGCTACAAAGACTTCAGCTACAGAGGAACCAGCTACAGAGACACCGGCTCCAAAGGCAGGAAAGGAGGGCGAAGCATGATCAAAACTAATCCTTTTAACATTGCTTATACGCTCGTCCTAACTTTGCTGTTGAATACATCATTTACGATGATATTTGCTGGTACATTCCATATCAATCTAGAGATTTGGCAGTTCATGATATTCATGGCAATCTTCGCGATTGTTTTCCTAATCCTCAATCTTCGTAAGAAGGTGTGGTATGGACTTATTGGATTAGGCGCGTCACTTATAACTATAGGAATTTTTGCATATACGGATACGTTCATTATCCAAAGTGTTTTCCTTAAGATTATTGCTTATTTGAAGTATATATTTATTCAAGATGCAGAGATTGTCATGGGTGTTGAATTCCCAGGTGACATGATAGCTATGCTGTTCGCATTCATGAGCGTTGTACCTTCATATTTGGTGACTTGGGCACTATTACGTAGACACACTATTGCGCCTGCTATGCTTTGGTATGCGATTTATTTCGTTCCAGCAATTATGGATAGCTACAATAGTGCCACTACGGTGTGGTATGTGATTGCTGCGCTTAGCGTAACATTGATGGTCCTTTATGAATGCATGCGTAAGCTTAATCCAATGTCTAGAGATTATACGATTAGTATTCTTTCTATACCTGTCTTGTTGATCTGCTTGATTACTTGCATTGTTTTCCCAATGAAGTCATATAAGTTAGATCAGCTTGCTGCTACTCAGTATGAGAAAATCCTCACAGCTTTTGACAGGACATTTCACACAGACATCAAGAAATTTATGGATATGCAGCGAGGAGGAGGTCCTACTCAGGGTATTGATGGTACATCTGTAGTTCGTACACAGAGTACAGATCTTACTAAGGAAGGCCAGAAGGATAGCTCTGAACATGCTGTTATGCTTCTTCAGCTCACATTATTTGATGATACTTCAATGGTAGATGTTGGGGATATTTACTTAAGAGCTAGTTCCATGAGTATTTTCTCTGGTTCGGCTTGGAATAGAGACGTCGCACCGCTTTTCTCCGATGATGACCAGCTTCATAGGGATTTTGACAATATCGAATATGCTACTGGCGGATCTCTAAATATAGCTATTTTTGATGATAAAGCAAGGGGACTAGAATATGTGCCTTGTAATGCGGGTACTTCAGCAGCACCAGGCCGTTTGGTTTTGATTGAAACAAGTAATACAGACGATGTTATTACTTTAGATCCTATTATCCAAGCAGATTTTGACCGAACCGATGTTGATGACTATACATTTGTTTCCAAAACTTACGCATACCCTTATCCTGAGTGTTATACGGCTACTGAGATTGCTACTTTTGAAACTGGAAGTCCGTACTACTATTTCAGTAAGGATACTTGGGTAAATCATAGTTACTCAATCAGAACAAGTTACGATATGCCAGCGCCGCTTCCTGAATGGTCAAAAGATTATTTGTGGTATACCGATAACATCTGTACCTTTGTACCTGAGACTACCAAGCAGGCAATCCTCGATTCAGGTGTTCTCCCAGACTGGTATATCTCAGTAATGAATGGTGAGATTGAGATGACTGACGGCGAGAAAGTAACAGCCGTAATGAACTACGTTTATCACTTGAAGCCATACGATGTTAATACTCCAGTGATGCCTGAAGGTGAGGACTTTGTTACTTGGTTTATGACTAAGGCTCAGTCTGGATACTGCGTTCACTACGCCACAACATCAGCGGTTCTCCTACGAATGCTTGGCGTTCCAACTCGTTATGTAACTGGCTATACAACAGTCTTCACTAAGTCCGATACTGTTTATCCTACTGCTGATACCGAGTACGACTGTTTAGTTACGGAAAACAACGCGCATTCATGGTGCGAATTCTTTGACCCAGACTACGGCTGGATTGAGTTCGATCCAACTAACAATATCTATGTGCCAAGTGCTAGACCATATACTCCAGCTGCAAATGTTGTTGAGACACAAGACTTCCAGGTGGAATTGCATCACATCGAAGCACAAAAGCAGTCTTTCGAGGAAGAAGAAAAGATAATCGAGAAGCAGGACGACAATGTAAAGAAGAGCATCCTTTCAGGTACAGGCCTAGTTATCGTCTGCCTCCTCGCTATTTTGGCATTCGTCGTTGTCCGCCTAGCTGACATAATCTCTTGGCGCAAGAAGTTCACAACAGGCTCCAATAACGACCGCGTTCGCGCTCTGTGTAGGTACTCCATGTTCCTTGCTGACCGTAGCGAAGTTCCAATAACCGAGCAGATGACTAAGCTTACTGAGATTGCAATGTATAGCCGCGACGGCGTATCTGACGCTGACCTCGACACGATGCTCATCTGTACTCGTGACTACGTGAACCGAGTAATCAAGTCCAAGTCCACAATCAAGCGAGTTATCGCCTATGTGGTGCATATCGTTCAGGTCTGATCTTGCCTCGCTTAAGGCACTGTGACTATCTTGAAAACACGCTATATCCTCAGCGTAGACCATCGCGAAAACACGCTTTGCCCTTGGCTCAGACACGCTCGCTAACACGCTTTGAACTCCGCCAGAAATGCTCTTAAAACGGGCTTCTGGCGTACCTCGAAGTAAGTAGTGAAATTTATCTGCCAAAAACATGAATTTTGTCCTATTCAAGATTATTCGAAAGAAGGTAAACTAGTATTCGAAGATGATGAATTGAGGCAAATTTTATGAAGAAGGTAGTTTCTCTGCTACTGTCGCTAGTGATGTTGTTAGCGCTGGTTGGTTGTAGCTCGAGCTCGAAGAAAGTAGTAGCTAATCTTGGTGAACCAGGTCCTGAGATGATATTGGGATATTCGGAAGATAGCGCTATGAGTATTTTCTGCTTCGATGGTGAAACTACAACTTGTAAGTACATTTTCGATGACGCCATGATTGGCGAAATTGTTACCAAAATCAATTCACTCGATAACGTATATGAGACTCCAGATGTCCTTAGTGCAGAATGGGTCGAGCCAGCTTATGGGTTAACTATTCAGTCCAACTACGGTGACAGGATTAACCTAGCTTATTCGAACGGATTATGGATTACTCAGTATGGTGATGTTTATCGTGCTGAAGGTGTTGGACTTGAGAGATTTTTCGAGCTAGCCGAGGATGGAGAAACTTCTGAAGGTGGAAGATACTTTCCTAATTCGATTTACATCTGTGAATATGATGCGAAGTACTACACAAAGTCTGAGAAATTCGAATTCGTTGATGGCGTTAATCTCAAAATCACTAATTCCAGCGATGGAATTCTCGACATGATTTTGACGAATAACACTGATGGCAATCTTCCATATGGCGGAAGTTTCAAGCTTCAGCGTAAGATTGGCGGTGACTGGTATTACGTACCAGAATCTGATCATCTTATTACTTGTATAGCTGGTGGTGGACCTAGTCTCCTTCCTGGCGAAGCGGTAGTGTTGTCAGCTCAGTATAGTTACAATTACAATTACCTGATTAGTGGTAAATATAGGGTCCTCCTTTATAGAGAGAACCACGGTTTTGACAAACCATTTGTTGCAGCAGAATTCAAAGTCAAGTAATTGATACACTCCTTGTAAGTCCCTGGGGCAGTAATGCCTTGGGGGCTTTTCAATTTGGTGGGTGTTTTCGAGATGGTCAAAGCAAATTCACTATTATGCATATTGAAGGGAATAGGGGCGCCCAATTCCACTAACGCGCGGGTAATAAAAATTCGATGCATGTTAATATAGAATTGTTTCATAAGTTCTTTCTCTAAAGAATTGATGGAACGAAATAATGGGTAGAAATATTGTTGTAAAGGAGTACGAATTATGGAAAAGATTACAAAACTTAGAGATTTACGTATCGGTTCTTTCGTCAATGCAATCGTCGGTGGCATCATCTACTGCATCCTATCAATCGCAGGTATCGCTACTAGTTCAGTTGGCTACTATATGGTAGAAGCATTTGGCAAGAAAGATTTGATCACTTGGATAATCGCATTCGCTGCAGTTGGTCTTCTCTTATTCATCCTCTCAATTTCAGAGTTCGTTGATATGATTAGATCACTTAACATCAAGAGCCTCGTGTTCACAGACAAGGGCGTTAAGAAAGATGTCCTCGCTACAAAGATTAAGAAGATGAAGGCTAACGAAGCATTCATCGTGTTCATGAGCCTCCTCGTTATTGCAGCTATCGCAGCAGTAGTGATTCTCACATTCAAGAGTGGCTACTATCTCTTAGCTCTCTTCATGATCCCAGCGCTATTCGTAGCAGTAATCAGCCTCATCTTGGCTGGCGCAGCTGGCAGTGCAGAGAAGAAAGCACTCACATCAGTTTAAGTTAGAAAATTAACTCACCACGTTCCTCTTTTAGCCCTGGAGCTTCGGCTCTGGGGCTGTATTTTTGCTTTTATACTGAGCGTTGAACTTATATGTGATTTCTGCTGTATGAGTTCAATGGATTTTATTAGTTTGGCCTGACGATGGACTTATATTTTGTTTTTGGTGTATAAGTGCATCTAAAAGGATAGCTTTCATTTTCAGTTGAACTTATATATTCATTTTGCCCTATAAGTCCATATCTATTCTTAAGATTTCGTTGGCGTTGAACCTATATTTTCAATCTGCTAAATAAGTCCAACGTCGGCGGAAGTAATCTCAAATTAGTGTACTTATATTTTTATTTCAAAAAATAAGTACACCATCTCAGAATTCGTATCTGAAATGATGTACCTATATTTTCATTTTGATTTATAAGTCCAATGGCGGCTCGTCAGGCGCCACGTTGAACCAACCCTCACTCTTCAACAAAAGTAATACTCTGAATTCCCCAGTAATCTTCACTTAGTGAATAAGGAATGTAGATAACCTGAATCTTGTATTCATCGTCGCCGTCGCTAATGATGTAGCGGCCAATATACTCGAGTGGATCGTCAATGTCATCGCAGTCAACATATGTTGGCTTGAGGCTGTAGTCTTGGAACTGGATTACGCTACCAACAGCGCTGAGGTCCTCGCCACCAAAGACATCCATAAGCTTATCAACTTCGTCTTCCTTGTAGTCGTCGATATCGTCTCTGCTGTTAACGTTGTCGTCTGAATAGAGGTCAAGGAGTTCATCGTCGTCCTCTTCCTCGAGGCAGTATAAGATCTCTTCCATGAGTTCTTCCATCTCTGGGATTACGCGACCTTCATCCATATGCATAACCTTCTTGTGGTGGTCAGCGTAGATAGTCTGAACGTATTCCTGAACTTCGTGGCCCTTTACCATATCAGGTGTTACGTAGTCTTTGCGGTGGTCGTTAAGGTTGAAATCATCGTATTCCTCAATACAGAGAATATTGAGACCGTGTCGGTTTACTTCGTATTCACTTACGAGTATAACTTCGAATTCGAGGATATATTCTTCGTCGTCCACAGTCAGATAGTAGAAGCAGTGAATAGAGTAGTGGTTAGTACCGTTCCTCTTGTTCTCGTCAGGTGTAGATATATTGACATCAATGTATACACATTCTTCGTCATCTATATGTCCGTCGAGAGTTTTGAGTGTGTCCTTGAGTGTTGAACCCATTACGTTGCCGTGTGGAGATACTAGTTTCTTAAGGTCGTCTATGTCCTCTGCGTCACAGATCATCTCGAAAACATCATCTGCAATTTCCTGCGGATCGCCAGTCAGGTAGATTGTATCAATATCGAACTTGGATGCGTTTCTTGTAATAGAGTGGTTCATCTCGTGTGAGCAAGATGACAGTAACATTGAACCGATTAATAGTAGTGAAGCTAGTGCGCGCTTTTTCATATCTAAACCCCTTTAGTTATCTCAATTCAAACACATTCTATCACCATAGCGTATTTAAGGACAGTTGATTATCGTGTATAATGATTTGGTATGCGCTAATATGTTTATTATTTAATAGCGCGTTCGTGGCGCAGTATGCATACTTACTTAAATAGTGCTTAGCGGACAGTGCGCCACAAAGTTGCACGATAAGTGCACACAATTAAGTTTTAAATATTTGCGAAATAAAGGAGAATTTTTATGAAGATTGCTTTACCAAGCGACAACGGACAGGTATATCAGCACTTTGGTCATGCTGAGGCTTTCCAGGTTTATGATATTGAAGATGGTACAATCGTTAAGACAGAAGAGGTTCAGCCAGAGGGTAGCGGTCACGATGCTATCTCTGCGTTCCTTAAGTCTAAGGGTGTAGATGTAGTTATCTGCGGTGGTATTGGTGATGGCGCTATGTCAGCACTCGTTGCTTCAGGTATCGAGGTATGCTCAGGTGTATCTGGTGACACAACTAAGGTTGTAATCGATTTCATTAATGGCGAACTTACTAGCGAAGGCGTTAACTGCGCTAAGCACGGTGAAGGTGCTGAAGCAGACGGCGAAGGCTGCGGCTGTGGCTGCGGTGGCGGATGTGGTAGTTCAGAAGGCGGCTGCGGTGGTTGCGGCGGCGGATGTGGTGGCTGCGGTGGTGGCCCACAGATCATGTTCGAGGGTCCTAATGCTGGTTACCAGGTAAAGGTTCACTACGAGGGAACATTCAACGACGGAACTGTTTTCGATTCATCTTATGAGCGTAACGAGCCAATTGGGTTCGTAGCTGGTGTAGGTATGATGATCCCTGGTTTTGATAAGGTTGTAGTAACAATGAAGCCAGGTGATGTTACAAATATTCACCTCATGCCAGAAGAAGCTTATGGCCCATCTAACCCTAACATGATCCTCACAACAGAGATTGCTAAGCTCCCAGGTTCAGAGAACCTCGAAGTTGGTCAGCAGGTTCTATTGTCTAACTCATTTGGTCAGCCAATCCCAGTTAAGGTTGTTGCTAAGACTGAGGAGATGATCACTCTCGACGGTAACCACGAGATGGCTGGTAAGGAACTCAACTTCAAGATCGAGTTCGTTGAGCTCGGCGAGAAGGTTGTTGAGTAATCACTAACTAAGACTAAACTAATCGCACTCCATCTTACAAAAGGCGGGGTGCGATACCGTTTTACATAGATATTTACAAAGAGATTTAAACTAAGGAGTATTCCTATGATTTTTATTGGTAATCATTTATCGAGTTCAGGCGGGTTCCTTGCTATGGGTAAAGCTGCAATAGCGCTCGGTGCCGATACATTTGCTTTCTTTACTAGGAACCCTAGAGGTGGTCAGGCTAAGCCAATTGACCCAGAGGACGCGAAGGCCCTCATAAAGCTCATGGAGGAGAATAACTTCGGTAAGCTCGTTGCTCACGCTCCATACACAATGAATGTGTGCGCTGCTAAGGAGGACATCAAGGAGTTCAGCCGCAATATGTTAGCTGATGACCTCGATAGAATGCAGTACGTTCCAGGTAATTACTACAATTTCCATCCAGGTTCACACGTTAGCCAGGGTGCGGACGTCGCTATCCCAATGATTGCCGATGCGATTAACTTCGCCTTCAAGGAAGAACATCAGACTACGCTCCTTCTCGAGACTATGGCAGGCAAGGGCTCTGAAGTTGGACGTAATTTTGAGGAGCTTCGTGCAATAATCGACCGAGTTGAACTTAAGGACAAGGTTGGCGTATGCTTCGACACATGCCACACTTGGGATGGCGGATACGATAACGTGAATAATTTCGACGCAGTCCTCAAGGAGTTCGACGACGTAATCGGCCTCGATAGACTTAAGGCAGTTCATCTTAACGACAGTAAGAACCCATTCGATTCACATAAGGATCGTCATGAGCTACTTGGCGAGGGTACACTTGGTCTCGATGCCCTTAAGTACATCGTTACTCACGAGAAGCTCCAGGGTAAGCCATTTATCCTCGAGACACCTAACGATGACGCAGGTTATAAGAAGGAGATCGCGCTGGTTCGTAGCTGGTTTAACTAAGACGACGCGGCGACTAGCTCGAAAACACCCCGCGACGCTCACGCTGCCCCACGAACCTGTAATAAGCGCAGTTTGAGCAGTACTCAAGGGGCGTATAAACCCACTGTAACATTGTTACAAACTCCCGCGCGCCAGGAGCCCGCAGGCAATAACGCATAAATTAATAGAAATTGGAAAAACAGGAAAGATATTTGTAATTAGAGGAGAATTATGAAGACTTTTAAGACAAAATTACTAGCTTCAGCATTGATTACTACTATGCTTTTGGGTCTTGTTTCTTGTGATTTATTCAAGAAATTCGACGAAGAAGCGGTCAACGATGTTGTAACTGAATATTTGGATTTGTTCATCGCGAATAAGTATTCTAAGGCATCCAAGCTCACTAGCAAGGGTAAGGATATAGTTGAGAAGAAGGTTGATGAGGACGATCAGGAGGTTTTCGATGCCATCGTAGCGTCTACTGAATATGAGATTATAGCTACAGTTGGTGAGAAAGATGTTGCCAAGTGCACAGTTAAACTCGAGTATGTTGATGTCGAGGACTGTGTTGCGAGCCTTGATATCTATAGCGATGACGCTTTTATTCACGCGATTAAGAAGGCTGATACTCATACTAAGAAGCTCGCGATTGAGCTCGAGTACGATAGTGACGCTGAGGAGTGGCTCATCAGTAACGATGTTGCGATCGTTCAGGTCTATCTCGACCAATTCGAGGATACTAGAGTTAAGTCTGTTGGCAACATCGATGATATCGACGATGATGACAAAGACGAAGGTGAAGACCAGGTTTACGAGGAGTTCTCAGAGGAGCTCGCTTGTAAGCATATGGAGGAGCATTTGGACCAGGTACTCGGCATGACTGTTGAGGATTTGTATCACAACGCTCTTGCTTCTGACCCTGACCTCACATTAGAAGAGTTCATTGGCGACATGCAGCCTTACTACGATTTCATGTTCGATTCACTTCATATGTGCTACTACGAGTACGAGATTTATGACATTACAGACAACGTGGTGACTTTTAATGTTACTGCTTTCGTACCTGATACGGACGATTTGTCCGACTACTTCCTCCAGTCTGATAAGATGGTCAAGCTTTTCTCTGACATGATGTTCGACCCTAATTACGACGAGAATTCAGGTTCGCTCCAGATCATTGATGCGATGCTCGACTATATCCACGACAATCCTACTTACAAGCGCTACTACACATCTACTAGCATTTCCTATAGCGAGGAGAAGGGTCAGTACTACGCTGAGGGCTTTAGCGACGTTATCGGTCAGCTCGTTCCTAACCTTGACTTCGGTAATACACTCCTCGCAGATGGCGAGTTCCTCACACGCGTGGCTGAGTATTGCTATGAGAATGGAATTGTAGGCGAGACACAGTACGAGGCATTGCTCCTTGAGGCAGAGACAATCGGCAACGCTATTATGGTTGAAGAGGGTTCAGACTTCCTCGACTTCAAGATGTACGAGGACCCTGACTTCAAGTACGTGACAAAGCTTTATAGAGACGGCGACCCAGGCCTTTACATCCTTTTCCATACACAGAATAATTACACTGCTTACGATACTTTCACTGTTACTGTTGAAAAGGGCGACGAGGTTCTCCTCAATGGCGCGATGGGTTACAGCGGCCGCAATCGTAACAATGAGGGTAAAATCTTGCTCGACGGCCCTATCACAGCAGGCGAGTACAAGATCACAATCATTGGTTTTAACGGCGAGACATTCGCGACAATCTACATCAATATCATGGAGTGACGCTAATGAAGATTATTTGCCTTATCGAAAACACCCTGCAAGACTACAGCTCCGATCTCCTATCCGAGCATGGTCTTAGTCTTTATATCGAGACAGCTAACCACCACATCATCGCTGACACAGGCGCTTCAGGAAAGACTTGGGTCAACGCCACTAAACTAGGCGTAGACCTAAGCACAGTCGACATGGTGTTCCTTAGCCACGGCCACTACGATCACACAGGTGGCGCCCTCATCCTCAATAGTAAGCTCAAGGAAGGAACTCCTATCTACGTAGCTAAGAATTATGACGAGAGCCACTTCAACTGCGCACACCAGCCAGCCAAGATGATCGGCGTCGACCGTCAGCTCACAAGATTACCTAATATCAAAGTAATTGAGGAAGAAGTTACTAAGATTGACGCTGAAGTAGAGTTCCTCAAGGATGCGAAGATGACAGCTGAGCTCCCAATTGACTCATCTAACCTCAAGACCCTCAAGGGTAGTCCACTCGAGATGATTACTGACGATTTTAATCACGAGATGTACCTTGTTCTCATTGAAGGCGACAAGAAAATCCTCATCTCAGGATGCGCACACAAGGGAATTGTGAATATAGTGAACCATTTCATCAAGACTTATTCCAAGGCTCCAGATGTCGTAGTTTCAGGCTTCCACATGAGGAAGGACACTCCATATTCTCCAGAGGAGATGGTCGCTATTCAGGATACTGCTAGCACTTTGATGGAGATTACAAAGGATGCGGGAACAGTTTTCTATACCACACATTGTACTGGCGACGAGGCATTCGGCATCCTGCACGACGAGATGGGCGACAAGATTAAGTATCTAAGGACTGGCGCTCAGATTGAGATTTAATCTGGAATTAACATTAATCCACAGAATGTATCAAGTTCTGTGGATTTTTTGTGCTCGAAAACAACTTTAGCACTTTAGTTTACTGCCCCAAATATTATATAATCGCTGTTAGGGCATTATTTATTATAAATAGGTTTAATTTAATTTATCGGGGGGACTAAATGATTATTTCACGTAAGTCTAAGTTTGTGAGCTTATTGCTCTCAATTATTACGGTTCTGAGTGTCATCGTAGGTATGCCTACAACAGCTCAGGCAGCCAGTGCGTCTATGACACTCGTGACTTCTAGTAGCACTCTTAATCTACAGCAGGGCAAGAATACTACTGCAAGTCTTGTAGTTGATATCACATTAGGATCTAATGGTACTCAGCGCGCACAGTTCGAAATCTACGATAAGAACAACACTTTGAAGTTTACATCGTATGCTGACAATCCACCTGCTGGTAGAAGTACTATCAATATCGATTTTGCTAATCTTCCTGCAGGAACATACACTGTTAAGTACGGAATGATGTATCAGCAGAATGGCAATTGGATCAAGTACGCTGATTTCCAGTCTTGCACAGTTAAGATGCTTAACACTAACGGTATCGACCCAGACGCTCCACATGAGGTGAAGGGTAACGAGCCTAATGAGAATAAAGATCAGGCTACTCAGATGACTATCGGTGTTACTTATAACGATGAGATGGGTAACTACGATAAGTACCTCAAAGAAGGTAAGGACAATGACTACTACAAGGTAAATCTTACAGCTGGTCAGACTTATTGGATTATCCTCGATAAGTACAACCAGAATTTCCCTAATCAGAAGATGACAGTTAATCTTTATTTGCCTTCTGGTAGCAGTAAGAATTTGGGTTACCAGATGTCAACTGATAAGCTTGATTACTACACATACACAGCTACTACAAGTGGTACTCACTATATCGCAATGGGTGGCTATTCATACCTCAACAAGAATGATCAGGGAACAGCATATACAATCAAGGTTGATAAAGCAGTTGCAGGTCAGATACCTGTATCAATTGTTAGATATCAGGATGAATATGGCGATAAGTGTGAGCCTAACAATGCTAAGGATTCAGCTGTAACCGTTTCACTCGGAACTGTTTATAACTGTGAACTTGGTAAATCAACTAACGATAAGGACTGGTTCAAGTTCGACCTCACAGCAGGCAAGACATATAACATCACAATCGAAGGTTATAAAGCAAAGTTTGCTAACCTCGCTAGAGTATATATGGTTAAGCCAGGTGGATCAGATACTGGTTCAATTGTTTCAAGTAAGTTCCAGAATGATACTGGCACATATTCATTCACACCAACAGCGAGCGGTACATACTATATCCGTCTTGAGGGTTATAACTGTACAGATAGTTCAAAGGACACAGCTTACAATTTCTATGTTGTAGCATCTGGTTCAGCAACTCCAACAACTACACCAAAGCCAACTGGCACAACTACTACAACACCAAAGCCTACAGGTACAACTACAACAACACCTAAGCCAACTGGTAGCACAACAACAGCTCCAACTACAACAGCTAAGCCTACTGGTTCAACAGGTGGTACTACAGGTGGTACAACAACTAAGCCAACAGGCTCAACTGGTTCTACTACAACAAAGCCAACTGGCAGCACAACACCTATTGTGACAACAACACCAAACTCTACAATCACTGACGATGATATCGAAGGATTTGCAGAGAGACTTTACACAACATGTCTCGGTCGTGCAGCTGAGCCAAGTGGTAAAGCATATTGGGCAGATCAGCTTAGATCAGGTAAGTCTGGTGCCGAGGTAGCAAAGGGCTTCTTCTTCTCAACTGAGTTCATTAACAAGAACCTCTCAGACACAGAGTTTGTTAAGAGACTTTATCGTACATTTATGGACCGTGAAGCAGATGACGCAGGCCTCAACTACTGGCTCAATCAGCTCAAGAGCGGTAAGTCTAGATTGTTCGTTTACTATGGCTTCGTTAACTCAACAGAGTGGGCTAACGTATGTCTCAAGTACGGTATCTTGTCAGGTGGTACAGGCACTCCAACATTTGTTAAGAAGCCTAGCCAGCCAGTAATCGACTTCGCTACAAGAATGTACACAACATGTCTTGGTCGTAATGCCGATATCGGAGGTAGAGACTATTGGGCTTCACAGCTCGCTAATATGAAGAAGACAGGTACACAGGTTGCATATGAGTTCTTCTTCAGTGCTGAGTTCAAAAACAAGAACCTCTCCAACAAGGAGTACATCAGACGACTTTACCAGACATTCATGGGCCGTGACCCAGACACAGCTGGTTACACATACTGGCTCAATCAGATGTCCGCTGGTAAGTCACGTGAGGAAGTTTTCTACGGCTTCGCAACATCCAAGGAATTCGCTGGTCTCTGCGCTAAGTCAGGTATCCTTGCATAATCAAATAACTGAATAATCAGTAAGACCTGAGTTCGTCCATGAGCTCAGGTCTTTTTGTTTGCTGTAGCACGCTGACTTTGCGATACAAACTTTTGGGTGGGTATGATCAAATCTTTGTACTGTCAGTACAAATATCAGTACAAACTTTTCTCAGATACTATCAAATATTTGTACTGGA
>JAKSRG010000031.1 GCA_024403735.1 Clostridia bacterium | reverse complement strand
ATACTATCAAATATTTGTACTGGAAGGGTATTTAAGGTGCTCAGTACAAATATCAGTACAAACTTTTCGCAGATACTATCAAATCTTTGTACTGAGAGGGTGTTTAGGTGCTCCAGTACAAATATCAGTACAAACTTTTCTCAGATACTATCAAATATTTGTACTGGAAGGGTATTTAAGGTGCTCAGTACAAATATCAAGTCTTTAAACTGGTACCTATA
Source organism: Clostridia bacterium (assembly GCA_024403735.1). Taxonomy (GTDB): domain Bacteria; phylum Bacillota; class Clostridia; order Saccharofermentanales; family Saccharofermentanaceae; genus Saccharofermentans. The sequence goes on along the minus strand of JAKSRG010000031.1, from coordinate 28,547 downwards.
AATCGGACAGCTAAGAACACAGAAGGAATTGTAAACTTGCAGACGTGCTTTCGTGCCAAATGTAACTAAAAATAGCGATTGCTAAAGTTTCTTTTAGGACCACACATCGTTTCGCTGAAAATGTTAATAAACTATGAATATTTGGCGCTCGAAAACACCTTTAACACTTTAGTTTGTTGCCTTAAATATTATATAATCGCTGTTGGGGAATAATATTTATATTATCCGAGATAAATATTTATATTGCCGGGGGGACGTAATGAATATTTCTCGTGGATCGAAGTTTGTGAGTTTACTACTTGCAGTAGTAATGGTCTTTGGTATTTTAATCGGAACACCAATGACTTCATACGGTGGTGCTACAGCGACAATGACACTTGTGCCAGATAGTAGCACTCTTAATTTGCAGATAGGTGTGGACACAACTGCAGTTTTCGTAGTAGATGTTACACTAGCTGATAGCGGTTCGCAGCGAGCTCAGTTTGAGTTTTACAACAAGTACAATTCGTTAGTTTTCACATTATACTCAGATACACCTTTTACAGGCACCAACACATATACTGTTGATGTCAATAATCTTGGTGCGGGAACATTCACAGTTAAGTACGGAATGATGTATAGCCGCAACAACGAATGGTTGAAGTACGACGAATTTCAGGAATGCACACTTAAGATTTTGAACAGTAACGGTATCGATCCAGATGCTCCACATGAGGTTAAGGGCAACGAGCCTAATGAAGATCCAGAGCAGGCTACTCAGATGGTTCTTGGTAGTACCTATAACGATGAGATGGGTAATTACGATAAGTATCTCAGAGAAGGTAAGGACAAGGACTACTATAAGATTGACCTCGAAGCTGGTCAGACATATTGGATTATCCTCGACAAGTATAACCAGAATTTCCCTAATCAGAAGATGACAGTTACTCTTTATGAACCTTCTAATAATAGTAAGAATTTAAGTTTTCAGATGTTTCAGTCGGGACTTGATTACTATACATATACAGCGACTGCTAGTGGAACATATTATATAGCGATGGCTGGTTATTCATACCTTAATAAGAATGATCAGGGTACAGAGTACACTATCAAAGTTGATAAAGCAGTTGCAGGACAGACGCCTGTTGTAGTTGAGCGAATAGAAGACGCATACGGAGATAAGTGCGAGCCTAATAATGCTAAAGAATCTGCTGTAGAAGTTGTATTAGGAACAGTTTATAACTGTGAGCTTGGTAAAGCTAAAGATGATAAGGACTGGTTCAAGTTCGACCTTACAGCTGGCAAGACATACAACATCACAATTGAAGGTTATAACACTAAGTTTGCTGGCCTTGCTAAGGTATATTTGTTGAAGCCTGATGCAACAAATGATGTCGGTTCACTTGTTTCTGGTAGATTTCAGAACGCTAATGGTCTTTATCAATATAAGTCAACAGTAACTGGTACATACTATATTCACATTGAAGGTTATAACTGCAATGATGCTTCAAAGGACACTACATATAATTTCTCAGTAGTAGATCCTTCAGCAGCACCAAAGCCGACAGCTACGCCAACACCGAAGCCAACGGCGACACCAAAGCCAACGGCTACGCCAACACCAAAGCCTACGGCGACACCAACGCCTAAGCCTACAGCTACGCCAACACCGAAGCCAACGGCTACACCAACGCCAAAGCCAACGGCTACGCCAAAGCCAACGGCTACGCCAACGCCAAAGCCAACGGCTACGCCAACGCCAAAGCCTACGGCTACACCAACGCCAAAGCCTACGGCTACGCCAACACCTAAGCCTACAGCTACGCCAACACCGAAGCCAACAGCTACGCCAACGCCAAAGCCTACGGCTACACCAACGCCAAAGCCTACGGCTACACCAACGCCTAAGCCTACAGCTACGCCAACACCAAAGCCAACGGCTACACCGACGCCAAAGCCAACAGCTACGCCAACACCGAAGCCAACGGCTACACCGACGCCAAAGCCTACAGCTACGCCAACACCGAAGCCAACGGCTACACCAAAGCCAACAGCAACTCCGTCGCCTAAGCCTACGGTTAAGCCAACGGCTACACCGACGCCTAAACCAACAGTAAAGCCAACAGCGACACCAAAGCCAACGGCTACACCTAAACCTACAGCGACACCTAAGCCAACGGCTACACCTAAACCTACAGCTACACCAAAGCCAACAGCAACACCAACGCCTAAGCCTACTGTTAAGCCGACGGCAACTCCTACTCCAACTCCGGAACCGGACGGAATTGAGAGTTTTGCTGAAAGACTATATACAACATGTCTTGGTCGTGCAGCTGAGCCAAGCGGTATTACATACTGGTCAGATCAGTTGAGGGCTGGTAAGTCAGGTGCAGAAGTTGCTAAGGGGTTCTTCTTCTCGGATGAGTTAAAGAACAAAAACATCTCAGATACAGAGTTCATTAAGCGACTTTATCGTACATTCATGGACCGTGAATATGATGATGCAGGACTTACATACTGGCTCAATCAGATGAAGGCAGGTAAGAACAGAGAGTACGTATTCAATGGTTTCGTTAACTCAACAGAGTGGGCGAACGTTTGCCTCAAGTACGGCATCTTATCTGGTGGTACTGCAAAAGCAACATACGTTAAGGCTGCTAATCAGCCAGTAATTGACTTTGCTACAAGAATGTATACAACATGTCTTGGCCGAAATGCAGATCCTACTGGTAGAGATTACTGGGCATCGCAGCTCGCTAACATGAATAAGACTGGTACAGAAGTAGCACATGAATTCTTCTTCAGTGATGAGTTCAAGAAGAAAAACATAAATGATAAGGAATATATCAAGCGCCTTTATCTAACATTCATGGGCCGCTATCCAGAACCAGCTGGTTACACATACTGGCTTGATCAAATGAAGCACGGTATGACAAGAGAGCAGGTATTCGATGGCTTTGCTTCCTCTAAGGAGTTTGCAGCACTTTGTGCTAAGGCCGGAATTCTTGTATAACTAAATAGTCCTAGACCCAAGTTTACAATTAAGTTGCCTCGGGTCTATTTATATTAAGACATCATAATTTGTATACGCCCAGTGGTGCAACTTCGGTTGTACTGCCGGGTGTTTTTCTGCGCGAAAATGAATTATTCATCAACCAAGACCCATATAAGACAAAAAGACACCCTCGAGCTTTTTACTCGAGGGCGCCTCATCAACAAATCAATAATATATTAACCTATCAACCCTTAGTAGCTTCGTACTCTTCAATAGTTGCTTCTAAGATGTCACAGATAGTCTCGATTGTAACCTTACAACGGTATTCAGGCTTGAATGTCTGAGCCTTGATGTCCTTACAAAGGTGTGAGCCATAAGCTTCCTTAACCTTGCGCATGAATAATGCAACAACTGGCTTAATCTCTGTGCTCTCGTGTGCCTTAGCAGGAACGTATTTCATTGAGAGGATAGAAGCACCAGCGAGGATTGCGCCGCATGTGTTGCCTGTCTGGATACCGGCACCAAATGCACCCATCATAATCATGTCGCGGTCGTGGAGACCAAGGTTATAGTAATCGTTACCAGCTCTGATAATTGTCTCAGCGCAGTTGTAGTTACCTTCGAAGTAGTAATTAGCTAGATGATCTTTAAGCATAGTGAACTCCTTGTAATCAATTCATATTAATATACTGGACTAATTATACACATTTTTCATTCTACATTGTCGTTCTGAGAATATTTGAAATTATTAGAATTGAATGAAGAACTAATAGTAATATTGAAATGTCAAATGTTTATTACCAATTGCGATTAAAAATCGCCTAAAATCATGGTGAGAATTGGTGATTAATCGCCTGGTGAATTGAAATATCCCCTAAATCGGTGTAAAATTTGGAGAAAATAAGCAGAGGTGGGCGATTATGCATAAAGAGTTTGACTATTCAAAACTAGCAGAAAGAACCTGGGATAGAGAAGTTTTGAATTATATTGGTTTGATTCATGAATATAAAGGTAGACAACAGCTTTATCTTGCACAGAGACCAGACGATTTAGATAAACTCATCGAGGTTGCTAAAATACAAAGTACGGAGGCTTCTAATGCTATTGAAGGTATCTTTACTACAAATCAGAGATTAAACCAATTAATGGCAGAGAAGACTGCTCCTAGAAATAGAGATGAGAAGGAAATCAAGGGTTATAGATATGCCTTAAACCTCGTGCATGAGAATTTTGAGTATATACCGATTAGATCTAATTATATCCTTCAGCTTCATAAAGAAATGTATCAGTTTTTGGATGTTCAGTATGGAGGTAGTTTTAAAGATACTCCAAATGAAATAGCTGCAACATATCCAGATGGAAGGAAAGTAACTATATTTAAGCCGCTTGAACCTTATGAAACTCCAGAAGCAATATTAAGAATATGTGAGGAATATAACAAAGCGATTAATCAGTTTAATGTTGATCCATTACTTGCTATTCCAGTATTTATTCACGATTTCTTATGTGTACATCCTTTCAATGATGGTAATGGCAGAATGAGTAGATTACTTACTACGCTTTTGCTTTATAAGAGTGGATATGTTGTAGGTCGATACATTTCTCTTGAGAAAAAAATACAGCTTACTAAGGATGATTATTACGAAGCTTTGAGTAAAAGTTCGCAAGATTGGATAGAAGGTAACCATGATGATACATTTTTTGTGAAATATATCCTTGGAATTATTTTGGCTTGCTACAGAGATTTTGAGGAAAGAATCAATATGGTAGGTCCAAAGCTTTCTGCTAGAGAAATGGTAGAAAAAGCAGTGAAACAGAAAATTGGTAGATTCACAAAGAGCGATATTATGGAACTATGCCCTGAAATAGGAAGAGGTTCTGTTGAGAATGCTTTGAAGGCTATGTGTGAAGAGGGAATTATCCAGAGAGAGGGAAAGGGTAGAGCTACATTCTATTACGTGATATAAGAAATGCCTTTAATGGAATCTAACAAATATAAGTGATAGCACATCTTATATAATGCTTATTAGATTACCCCAAAACAAAAGCCGCAATCTTAAAGACTGCGGCTTATTAAATTCAATACTTACTTGATAGGAACCATTCCATCTAAATCATAAGGGGATGGAGCAGTTTCTTTTCAATTGTAGAGCTCGTTATAGAACTCTGTGTAATCCATTCTGCCATCCTTGATGAACTTGATAGCTGAACGTGGGTGCTGGTTCAAAAGACCTGTCATGAGGTAAGGAATGTCATAACCCCAAGCTGGACCCTTAGCCTTGAGTGCAACCATTTCTTCTTCGATGAGCTTGAATGCAGGGAGCTCCTTGTACTTAGGGTTCTTGAGGAAGCCCAAGAGAAGTTCCATTGCGCAGTTACCAGCGCCACGGCCCATTGAGAAGTATGTAGCGTCGAGCCAGTCTACACCGTCACCGCAAGCTTCGATTGTGTTAGCGAAAGCGAGCTGCTGGTTGTTATGAGCGTGAATACCGAGCTTCTTGCCATACTTTGTAGCGAACTCACCGTAGATGTCACAGATACGAGCCATCTCTTCTGGATAGATAGAACCAAATGAGTCTACAACATAGATTGTATCTACTGGTGTCTGACCAATCATATCGAGAGCGCACTTGAGGTCGTTCTCCTGTGTCTGTGAGATAGCCATGATGTTACATGTTGTCTCATAACCCTTCTTGTGTGCATCTTCGATCATATCGATTGCATCTGGGAGCTGGTGGATGTATGTAGCTACACGAACACAGTCAACAGGTGAGTTAGACTTGAGGTCAAAATCGTCCTTGTCGTGACGTCCGATATCAGCCATGATTGCGAGCTTCAACTTTGTGTCGTTCTCGCCAACAATCTCACGAATGTGCTCATCAGAACAGAACTTCCACTTACCGAACTTTGACTCATCGAAAACCTTCTTAGAAGCTCTATAACCCATCTCCATATAGTCAACACCGCAAGCGATGTTTGTTTCATATACTTTCTTTACGAATTCATCTGTGAAGAAAAAGTCGTTTACAAGACCGCCATCACGAATTGTAGCGTCCAAAACCTTAATGCTTTCACGATATCCCAAAAGACTACTTACGTTTTTCATACATGTCTCCTAATAATATAAATTAGCACGATATTATAGTCAGAAACGGCGGGTAATTACAATACCACAAGGCAACTTTACCCTAAAGTATTAATATAAATTGCGTTTTTTGATTATAAGAAAGACTTAATTAATGTATAATCTTAACCCAAAGTTACTATATGCAGAAAAAATGAAGGAATTAATCGAATGCTTTATATAATGCGCCACGGCAAGACAGATTGGAATTTGGAATATAGATTACAGGGTAGGACTAATATCCAGTTAAATGAGATGGGTATCGAGCAGGCTAAGAATGCCGCCATCGAGTATAAGGATATCCATTTTGATATTTGCTTTGTATCTCCACTTGATAGAGCTATGAATACTGCTAAGCTCTTCCTTGAGGGCAGAGATATTCCGATTGTTGTCGACGAGCGCCTAGTAGAGATGGGCTTTGGTGAGTATGAAGGCATGGCGCATATCTACCAGCATCCTGAACTTAACATCTATAAGGTGTTCAAGGATCCTACGAATTATGTTCCTGATAAGGGCGCCGAGTCATTCGAGGAGTTAATCTCCCGTACATCTGCTTTCCTTAACGAAGTAGCGCTACCATTAGTAAATGAAGGCAAGGATGTCCTAATCGTTGGTCACGGAGCGATGAACTCTGCGATTGTTAATACAATTAGGGGAATAACACTCGAACATTTTTGGGATGAAGGTATCGAAAACTGCCGACTAATTAAATTGATTTGATATTTGGGTTGATTTTCTCGCTGAACCTTTTATAATGTGTGTTGTATTTTTAGACACAAATGTAGGGTAGGTTTGTATTGTGAAGTTTAGATTAGCCAAAGTATGCGCTTTGATATTGGGATTAATTGTCTGTTTCAATGCGAGTTCAGTAGTATTGGCAGATGAATATGCTGGTTACGTAGTCGAATCTTACGAGAAGTATAATATTGATTTCTACGATTTCGAGCGAGTTCTTCTCGACTATGCTACTAACTATGAGGGCAAAACTCACGAGAAGATTTTTGGCAAAGGTTACTCCATCCAGTGGTGTGCTGAGTACGTTAATAAGATGCTTACTGATGCCTACGCAGAATGTGGATGGGACATCGAAGGTGCCTGGGGAGCTGATAATAACAACTTTGGACTTGCTCCATGTTGGGCTAAGAGTTTCGTTGAGAATACATACGGTGGTTACTACTGCTGGAAGAGCTGGGAGAGTAATCACATCGGCTACTATGGCTATGCTACAGATAACTACATGAATTATATTCCACGAGTAGGCGACATCGTGTGCGTTAACTGGAACAAGAAGGCAGACGCAGACCCTAATGAACCTAATCCTAATGGTAAGGATATTAACCACGTAGGTATTGTCGTTCGTGTTGATTCGCTTTATTCAATCTATGTATCAGAGGGTAACATTGGTTCCAATGACGACCCTCGCTATAACAAAGTTATTAACAGATCTTGGACCAGAACATCTCTTACTGAGAAGTTTGCTAATCCAACTGGTAAGATAATCGCAGTATGTCGCCCATTACTTCCTGACTATCTTGAGAACATGGATCCATACGAAGTAGATCTTTCTTCTTTGACATGCGCAGATGAAGTTTACTCTATTTTCTACAAGAAGAACAACAACGAAGTAGAAGCAAGAAAGACAGAAAACTAATTTCATTATTCTGACAGTTTATTGATTTCTCTGATTACTAATATCAATAATCTTATTGATGTTAATCTTTTTCGAAAGTAAGATAATACTCCATAAGGGGTTAGTAGAAACGTCGGAGGAGATATGAGAGAGAAAATTAAAAGATTTTTGGCCGCTATAGTAGTGGTTCCTATTGCTGTGGGCTTTTGCTCCAGTTTGATTGCTAACAATGTGTATGCGGATACGATAGTTGTTAGTGATATGATGAAGGCATTCCCTGATGCTAATTTCAGGGCATATGTACTTAACAATTTCGATAAAAACAAAGATAACAAGCTTAGTGCTGATGAGATTGCTGCGGTTAAGAGTATCAATGTTTCTAATGAAGGCGCCAAGATTAGTGATGGTGCTGGAGTTGCTACTGCGCAATTAGACGGAAGTAAAGTTGTAAAAATCGACAATCTCATTGGTATTGAATATTTCACTAACTTAGAGACTCTCAATGTAAGTTACAATAAGTCATTAAAAAAGATGAACTTATCTTCTAATACTAAGCTTACTAAGATTGTTGCGCATAACACAGGACTTAATTATCTTGATATTAGCAATCTTAGTGAACTCACTGATTTGCGTGTTTGGAATACACCTCTTAGTAGTTTGTATATTGGTAATAACACTAAGTTAACTTATTTAGATATTTCATATTCTTACATTAGTAGAATTAATGTAGGTTCTGTTACTGCTTTGAATCAAATCATGATATACAACCCTACTCCTACTATTAAACAGTGGAAAGGTAAGGATTACAAAGAATACAAGTATAGTTCTGCAACATTGATAACTAGTAATAATGTTGATATTCTTACTACTAAAAGTTATGGTGAACTTAAGATTACTCCTGATGTATTTGGCTCGGAAGGGTTCTGTGCTTATCTTCGTGATAAGGTAGATAATGATTTCAATGGTTCTCTTAGTGATAGTGAAATGGATAAAGTTACTATAATTGTCACTATCAATCCTTACTTTATGTCTTATTCATCTCCTACAAGATTGTATGATATTGGAGCAATAGATGGGTTAGATCATTTCAAGAACCTTAATGAGCTAATTGTTGGAAGATCTTATGTTACTTCTATTGATTTGACTGGATGTTCTAACCTGGAAGTATTGGTCTGTGGCGATAATAGTATTTCTAGTTTGGATTTAAGTTGTTGTCCTAAGTTGAAAACCTTGTACTGTAACTATAATAGGCTCATTTCTTTAGATTTAACTAAGTGTCCTGAGCTAGAAACTATTTATTGTGATGTAAATAATATTGATTTTCTTGATTTTAGTAAGTGTACTAAACTTGTAACCGTTGATTGTTCCGATAATAAGAAGATAACTTCTCTTGATTTCAGTAATTGTAGTAAGTTGAGTAAGCTTACTGCAAGTGATTGCACATTAACAAGTATTAATCTTAGTGGTTGTGAAGAGTTATTAGAACTTAGGTTGTATTCTAATCCAGATCTTAGTTCTGTAGATTTAAGTACTTGCAGTAAGCTATATCATTTTAACGCGTATAATATTAATGTGTCGTATTTGAATATAGCTAATAACCCATGTTTGATTGAGGCATATAATGCTGGTGTAATTCAGATAGGAGATTCTGCAGACGAGATACATGACTCGTATTCCTTAAATGATAAAAAATATAACATGTATTTACCACTCAATACGACAATTGATATTACTAAACCACAGACACCTACTCCTACTCCAGGCGCAACTGGTGGTACAACAGGCGGCTCAACATCTGGTTCAAGCTCAAGTACACCAGCAACACCTAATCTTCCAGTTAATGATACAGCAGTAGCTGGATTTGCTGAGCGTCTTTATACTAAGTGTCTTAATAGAGCATCTGATCCATCTGGTAAGTCTTATTGGATTTCAAAGCTTAAGGAAGGTAAGTCTGGTGCAGCAGTAGCAAAGGAGTTCTTCTTCTCACAGGAGTTTACTGGTTTTGGTCTTGATGACAAGGAATATGTAACAAGACTATATAGAACATTTATGGATCGTGAGCCTGACGCGTCAGGACTTAACTATTGGTTGAATGAACTTGCTAATGGTAGGACACGTGAGTTCGTATTCTATGGATTTGTTAATTCACAGGAGTGGGCTAATATCTGCCTTACATATGGAATTGTATCTGGTGGCAATAAGACAGCGTCAATTACAAAGCAGCCAACAGCAGCTATTAACGACTTCACAACAAGAATGTACACAACATGTCTTGGTAGAAACGCTGAACCTTCTGGTCAGGCATACTGGGCAGGGGAGTTAGCTAATATGAGAAAGACAGGAACACAGGTAGCTTATGAGTTCTTCTTCTCAAGTGAATTTACTAATGCTAACCATAGCGATAGTGAATTTGTAACAAGACTATATAGAACATTCATGGGACGCGAACCTGATACAGATGGATTTAACTACTGGCTTAATCAGCTCGCTAATGGAGCAAGTAGAAAGTCTGTATTTGATGGTTTCTCAACATCACAGGAATTCTCTAACCTCTGTATTGAGGCTGGTATTTTGAGATAAAGGTTTATACTCTGGACTAAGGGGTCATATCACATTGATATGGCTCCTTTTATAATGTAGTTTTCAGGAAAATCTGCGTCCCTATTGATGAATGACCTCATAGATTGTAAGATAAGAATTGCTAAAGAAGGGTTTATGTAGGTATACCGGGGGAAAATATGAAAGAGAGAATTAAGAGATTTCTTGCCGCTTTGGTGGTAGTTCCAATTGCGTTTGGCTTTTGTTCAAACTTTTTAACTAATGACGTACATGCTGATACTATCGTTGTAAAAGATATGGCTGAAGCATTTCCTGATTATTATTTTAGAAATTATGTCTATAGGAATTTTGATTTAGATGGAGATTATAAATTAAGCGCTAATGAGATAGCTGCTGTTAAGAATATCAGTGTGTCAAACAAGGCCGCTTTGATCAGTGATGGTGCTGGTCCAGGTACTGCTGTACTTGATTCTAGCAAGGTTACAAATATAAGAAGCCTTAAAGGTATTGAGTATTTCACTAACTTGGAGACACTTGATGTCAGTTATAACCTTGAGTTAGAAACTATGGATTTATCTTCTAATACTAAGCTTAAGAAGATTATTGCACATAATACAGGTATTTGGCACCTTGATATCAGTAAGCTTACTGAACTTACTGAGTTAAGAGCTTGGAATACAGAACTTAAGGGTTTGTACATAGGTAATAACAAATCCTTGAGTAGCCTAGATGTTTCGTTTACTAATATTGATTTCGTTAATGTGTATAACAATCCGATATTCATTAATGCAGTTAAGAATGGTTCAACAACTACTAGCTGGCTGTCTAAAGAATATAAGATGTATAGAGATGGTTCAGTTGTACTATGCGTTAATAGTGACACTTACGTTATCAATCTAACTGATAACCAAATGGATATAGATGCGTCTACATTTGGTTCAGATTGGTTCTGTAGCTATCTTCGTGATATGGCGGATAAGAATTTCGATGGTACTCTAAGTATTGAAGAAAGAGATAATTTTACTGAGATTGTCGCTGATGGCTATACTATGAGCAAGATTGATGGTTTGGAAAATTTTAAGAACCTCGAGAAGATTGATGTATCAGATGCTGGAGTAAATGAGATTGATTTAACAGGTTGTTTTAACCTAAAGTATTTGTATTGTAATAGAAATAATATTTCGTCTTTGAATCTTAGTGATTGTACAAAGCTCGAAGACCTTATCTGTTATCATAATGCTATGACATCAATTGATTTAAAACCATGCACTAAGCTACGTTGTATTTGGCTTAGCTATAATCAGTTGGGTTCTATTGATCTTAGTAACAATAAAGATTTGGTGTCTGCTGATTTCACGGATTGCGGATTAACGAATATAAATCTATCCGGTTTATCAGAATTATGTAATTTGTATTTGAATGATAATAATCTTACTTCAATAGATGTTAGTTCATGCTCAAGCCTGAGAGAATTGTTTGTGGACGGAAATAATATTCAGACTTTAAATATTAGCAATTGTCCAAATCTTGTTAATACATATGAGAATGCTACTCCATCTATTGAAATTAATTACACTGATAATGGTAAATATGAATACTATTGTTACGCCTCTTATATTTCAGGCGTTGGTCGTTTGTTTTTAGGTGTTTCAATGGATACAAAGGTTATTAGTAATCAGCCTATAACTCCAACACCTACACCAACATCTACACCAGTACCTACTGCGAAACCAACTACAACACCAGCTCCTAATCTTCCAGTTAACGATACAGCAGTAGCTGGATTTGCTGAGCGTCTTTATACTAAGTGCCTTAATAGAGCGTCTGATCCATCTGGTAAGTCTTATTGGATTTCCAAGCTTAAGGAAGGTAAGTCTGGTGCAGCAGTAGCAAAGGAGTTCTTCTTCTCACAGGAGTTTACTGGTTTTGGTCTTGATGACAAGGAATATGTAACAAGACTATATAGAACATTTATGGATCGTGAGCCTGACGCGTCAGGACTTAACTATTGGTTGAATGAACTTGCTAATGGTAGGACACGTGAGTTCGTATTCTATGGATTTGTTAATTCACAGGAGTGGGCTAATATCTGCCTTACATATGGAATTGTATCTGGTGGCAATAAGACAGCGTCAATTACAAAGCAGCCAACAGCAGCTATTAACGACTTCACAACAAGAATGTACACAACATGTCTTGGTAGAAACGCTGAACCTTCTGGTCAGGCATACTGGGCAGGGGAGTTAGCTAATATGAGAAAGACAGGAACACAGGTAGCTTATGAGTTCTTCTTCTCAAGTGAATTTACTAATGCTAACCATAGCGATAGTGAATTTGTAACAAGACTATATAGAACATTCATGGGACGCGAACCTGATACAGATGGATTTAACTACTGGCTTAATCAGCTCGCTAATGGAGCAAGCAGAAAGGCAGTATTTGATGGTTTCTCAACATCACAGGAATTCTCTAACCTTTGTATTGAGGCTGGTATTTTGAGATAACAATTGCTAGGTATTAATCTAGAATCAACAAAGGATTGCATGAACACGTTATGTGTTCTGCAATCCTTTTTCTTTGAAGTGATATACCCATTTTTGAAGGAAATGAGCGAGAAGAAACACCCAATCTCTCAAACCAATTCCATAGCCCCGCATTCCAGCGCCGTTATCACCACAAAAAGATGCTCTTTACGTATTCTTGGGGAATGCCTTTCTTAGTACTGCGCCTGCCTAAACATCTTCTCAGTACAAATATTTGATAGTATCTGCGAAAAGTTTGTACTGATATTTGTACTGGAGCGTCTGGAACGCAGACAATGCTTAACGTCCAATTCCCAAGTTCCGTGAACAACACAAAAAGAAGCCGCGAACCCTATTCAAATCTTAGGATATTCGCGGCCGCTATAATAAACAAATTAATTAACCAACAATCAAACTCTAAGTGAGTTGTTACCTGTCTCGTGGTCCATTCTCCACTGGATACAACGGTTCAAGTAGTGCTCGTACTCAGGTGACTTACACATACCCTTACCAGGTACATCTGAGATCTTAGCTACGTCCATACCGTTACATGCTGTAGTCTTCATTACGATGTTGAGGGCAGGTACCTTTGTATCATTAGCGATGAATGTACCGATACCGAATGCTACCTTAATCTTATCCTTGAAGTACTTGTGGATTGCTGTTGCTCTATCGAAGTCGAGACTGTCACTGAAGAGGAGCATCTTAGACTTAGGATCAATGCCGAGTTCCTTATAGTGCTCAATCATCTTATCACCCCAAGCATAAGGATCACCACTATCATGACGTACACCGCTGAAGAGTGTAGCGTATGTGAGCTGGAAGTCCTCGAGGAAGCAGTCTGTAGTGATTGCATCTGTGAGGGCAGTACCGTTCAAGACACCATATTCCTTAACCCATGCGTCGAGTGCGTACCAGTTAGAGTATGCTGGATTGTGCTTGTGGTTACCCTGACCTACGCACATGATCCACTCGTGAGCCATTGTACCTACTGGAGTGATGCCATACTTCTTAGCGAGGTATACGTTAGATGTACCAACGAATGTAGAAGTTGGATACTTGTGATTAGCGAGGGCCATAACAGCTGTCTCCTGTGCCTGAGCTGAGAGACGGCGACGAAGACCGAACTCTGAGAAAGCACCGAGCTCATATTCGCCCTTAGCGAGCTTATCTACCTTGGCATTAAGTCTTTCTACGAAGCTAGCATATAGCTCATCGTAGTCGTATGCCATTCTGAAATATACTTCATTAACGATAGCGAGGGTAGGGATCTCATACATTGAAGTGTTGAGCCATGTACCGCGTGTCTCGATTGTGAGGCCGCATGGAGCATCTGTTCCGAATGAGAAGTCATCAAATCTTGGTTTCCAAAGTCTCAAGAAGTCACAGTATGAACCCTTGATCCACTTAATGTTGTGAAGGTATTCGAGTTCTTCCTCTGTAAATCTGAGATCACAGTATAACTTAATCTGTCTTTTAATCTCATCAACCATCTCTGGTGTGAACTTAACATCAGCATTTCTGCACTTGAATGACCAAGTTGTCTTATAGTCACTGAACTGGTGATAGATAGCCTGTCCCATTGAGAATTTGTAAGCATCAGTCTCAAGAAGACTAGAAATAATTGGCTCCATATGAATACGCCCCTTTGCGATTATTTGCGTTGAGTTTACCACATTTTATCTCTGTTGAATATAGAAATACGAATATGTGTCAAGACATGTGTCAAATAAGTTGTATTACACCCCCGAACAGCCGTCATACGACTATCTCGAAAACACCCCAACAAAATACCCGCTACATCCAACATTAGGAACTGTAGCGGGTTAATTTGTTAAGTATTAATAATATAAGAAATATTTTTACTATTACTTAGCAGCCTTCTTTGCAGCCTTAGCCTCGAGAGCCTTATCTGTAGGCTTAACAAGGATGAGACAAACAACAAGTGAAACGATATAGAGAATTAATGTTGCAACAAGAATTCTCTGCATACCAACTGGGTTGATTGTCATTGGCTTACCGTGGTAATCAATTGTCTGAACATCGCCACCGAACTTGCCGATGATGAATGCTGCGAGCTGAGGACCAGCGATACCAGCGAAGCCCCAAGCTGAGAGTGTGATACCGTGGATAGCTGAGATTGAACCCATACCGTAGTGGTCAGAGAGGAGTGTAGGAACGTTAGAGAAGCCTCCGCCGTAACCAGCGTTAACAACCATAATGAGACAAACTACGATGAATGCGAGAACTGATGAACCAGAACCCTTAACGATACCGTTAGTAACAAGAACGATTGCTGTGAACACAATAGAGAGGATGAAGATCATCTTATAGATTGTGTTTCTGTCCTTCATTGTATCAGCCCAAGCTGAGAAACCAAGACGGCCACCAGCATTGAATACAGCTGAGATAGCACCAAGTGTACCTGCAATTGAGAGGAAGCCAACTGTTACGAACAACTGCTTTTCATAAGAGATAATTGCAAGACCACATGTGATATTAAGGAAGAACATGAGCCAGATACCAATGTAGTTAGTGAGTGGCTTTGTCTTAAGAACTTCCATAATAGATGGCTTCTTCTCTGAAGAAGATGGCTCGTGCCAGCCCTCTGGCTTCTTAAGGAGAAGGTGACCTGTGAACATCAAGCAGAAGTAAACAGCACCAAGAATGTAGAACATTGTCTGAATCTCCATCTTCTCCTGCATTGCCTCCATGATAGGAGCACCAATAGCCTTAGCAGCACCGAAGCCTGCAACAGCAAGACCAGTAGCAAGACCCTTACGATCCTGGAACCAGAGCATGAGTGTTTTAACAGGAGATAGGTAACCAGTACCAAGACCGATACCCATAATAAAGCCATAACATACAAATATACCAATAAGTGCGAGAGGACTTCTCTGGCCCTGTCCACCATTAAACTGGTTAGAACCGTACCATACGAAGAAACCTGTACCGATCATACCTAACGAAAAACAAATTGTAGCGATGAGAGATGACTTGTGAATATCCTTCTCAACTACATTACCAAGGAATGCTGCTGACAAACCAAGGAACAAGATAGCCAAGCTGAATGCCCAGTTAACTGTTGAAACTTCATAACCGATCTGACTAGCAATTCCTGTACTAACGTATGACCAGCAATATACTGTACCGATACTACAGTGAAGCAACAGACCAGGGATAGCAGCACGAACCCACTTATTTGTGCGCCAGCCGCCCTTTGTTGTGTTACCCATAAGAGCCTCCTAATATAATTTTTAATAAATAACCCAATTAGAATATCACGATTGCCTTAAGTTTCAAAACGCTTTTTTTACTTAATTTAACGATTTTTAGAAGTTTTTATCCATTTCATATGTGAATTGCACCAATACCTTGCGAGATACCCAACGAAATCACTCATAATCATTCACTTTTCATTTGATTTAGGCACCAATTCTATGTAGAGTATCCATATAAGAATTATCATTAGACGTCTTAAGGAGAAGAGCCATATGGACACTTTGACTAACAACCGTAAATGGTATGAAGTAACCTCAGCAATGCTACATATAATAGCGATGCTATTCATGCTTTCTGATCACATGTGGTCGACTCTTCTTCCTACTCAGGTATGGATGACTTGTATTGGTCGAATTGCATTTCCAATCTTTGCCTTTATGTTAGTTGAAGGCTATTTCCACACCAGAAGCTTCAAGAAATATCTCCTCAGAATGCTCATCTTCGCACTAATCTCTGAGATACCATTTAATCTCATGATGGGCGGAGTTATTAATCCTTTTGATCAGAATGTTATGTGGACATTCCTATTAGCGCTCCTTGGAATGAAGCTAATGGAACTTATCAAGCGCAAGTGGCGCAAGGCCTTCGATAAGCATATTGCTAAGAGCTCGAAAACAAAGTACATCCCTGTAGTACTAGTTACTATTGGCTGGGGCGCACTTATCGCCCTTGTAGTATTACTTTTCTA
This sequence comes from Clostridia bacterium, assembly GCA_024403735.1. Lineage (GTDB taxonomy): Bacteria > Bacillota > Clostridia > Saccharofermentanales > Saccharofermentanaceae > Saccharofermentans. The sequence goes on along the minus strand of JAKSRG010000031.1, from coordinate 11,768 downwards.
CATACTTGGTATGATCACATTCGTTGATTATCACGGCGAGGGAATACTTATGGTATTTGCGTTCTTTATCCTAAGAGGACGTAAGTGGTGGAACTATATCGCTCAGTTCATTGCGATGTACTATATTAATGTAACGCTCCTAGGTAGCTTATACTATCCAGTATCAATCTTTGGGTTCCAGTTCGACTTCTATCAACAGGCATTTGGTCTTTTGGCACTAATCCCTATCTGGCTATATAAGGGAAGACAAGGACACCATAGTAAACCATTCAAGTATTTCTGCTATGCTTTTTATCCAGTTCATATGCTAATCCTAGTTGGAATTGGATACCTTATGCAACTTGAGTAAACGACTAGTTCATTTATGTAATTGCACAAAAAGTGCATAACCAAACTGCTATTTTTAGCAATATCTTCTACTTTTTTTAATCGTTATTTGCGTTGACATTGTATTTTATAAAAGTTATAAAATTTAATGTTAAATAAATAAGTTTTCTAACTAAAGAAAAGAGGTCGTTTACATGACAACAAATGGTGGTTTTGCAGTAGCCTTTGGTCATTTCTTGGATACTTACGTATTCAACATGAAGGCTGCATCATTATTCTTGTTCTGTGGATTTGCAGTTCTTGTAATTGGTTACATCGTAGGTAACATCTCTATCAAGGGTGTATCTCTTGGTTCAGCTGGTGTATTCCTCGTAGCTCTCGTTGCAGGACACTTCAAAGGTCAGATGATTGGTTACACACTTAACGGTGTAGCACACGAAGGTAGCGTGCTAGGTTGGGCTAGTAAGGTTGGCCAGATTGATAACTGGGTTAACATTGTTCAGAGCTTAGGTCTCGTACTCTTCGTTACAGCGGTTGGTCTTATCGCTGGTCCTACATTCTTTAAGAACCTCAAGAAGAACTTCAAGTCTTATGTACTTCTCGGTGTAATCATCGTTCTTTCAGGTGCTCTTGTTACACTCGCAGTTCGTCTCCTTGTTCCTAACATGACATCAGCTATGGCTACAGGTCTTTTGTCAGGTGCTCTTACAAGTACTCCTGCATTCGCCGCTGCTAAGGAAGCTGTTGGTCCTGAGTTCGCTACAGAAGTTGCTGTAGGTCAGGCGGTTGCTTATCCATTCGGCGTTATCGGTGTAGTACTCTTCGTACAGATCGTACCTAAGCTCATGAAGGCTAACATGGCAGAGGAAAGAAAGCTCCTCGTAGCTGCATCAACAGGCGATGAAGCTAAGAAGGATACAAAGAAGCTTTGGGAGCTTGATAAGTTCGGTCTTGCTGCTTTCTGTCTTACAATTATCTGCGGTCTCGTTCTTGGTTGTATTAATATTCCTTTGGGCCACGGTTCATCTTTCAATCTTGGTACAACAGGTGGACCACTCATCATTGGTCTTATCTTTGGTCACTTTGGTCGTATCGGTAAGCTCAGCCTTAAGATTAATAAGGAGCTCATCTCAATCTTCCAGGAGTTAGGTCTCGTACTCTTCCTCGCTGGTGCTGGTGTTGAAGGTGGTGCTGCTTTCGTAGAGACACTCGGTAAGTATGGTCCACTCGTATTCCTTTACGGTGCTCTTATCACAACACTCCCACTTATCATCGGTTTCATTATGGCTAAGTACGTTGTTAAGCTTTCACTTCTCAACAACCTCGGTTCAATCACTGGTGGTATGACAAGTACACCTGCTCTTGGTACACTCATCAAGACAGCTGGTACATCAGATGTTGCTTCAGCTTACGCTGCAACATATCCATTCGCTCTTATCCTTATCGTACTTTCAGCTCAGTTCCTTGGTGGTATTTAATAAGTAGTTAAAGTGAATATAAATAGTATATAGTTTATATTAAGAGGTCTTCATTTGAAGGCCTCTTTGTTTTGCTCGCTAACACTCCACAACACCCACATATTTCCTAAAAATAATGTTATTTTGACAGTTGTAAAAATTTCGGGATTGCACAATACCTAACTAGTAAATTTATCCAATTTCCACATTGTATGCATAGTCGTTTTTGGTTAATATGTTCAAGTAGTCAAAAAAGACAAATGAATTGTATATCAATTCAATAACGGAGGAGATTTTTATGAAAAAGAGAAAAGTGGCTTCATTAGCCCTTGCTTTTGCTATGCTTTGTTCCGTAGCACTCGCAGGCTGTGACAGTAACGACACTTCAACTTCAGAGACAACTGCTTCAGAGGTTACAGAGTCAGAAGTAGAAGAGACAACAGAGAAGCAGGGCTTCGTTCCACCTAAGCCAGTAGTAAGTGTTCCAGATGTACCAGATGGAGTTCCAGCAGTAATTGAGGACTTCTCAGGTGACACTAACACAGCTATCGCTCGTGGTGACACAGTAGCTTTGGACATTGTTGATTCAGATACAGGTAAGGCCCTCAAGATTTCTGGCAGAACAGATAGCTGGAATGGTGCTAACTTTAACTGTGATTTCTTCGCTGGTAACACAATCCGTGTAGAAGCTAGTGTTAAGGCAGATGCTGGTTCAGCAATCATTTCTATCCAGTACGATTCATATGGCACAACAGTATATAACAACCTCACAACAATCAATGGTTGTGGCAGCAGCTACGTATCAGGTGTAGCTAACTTTGATGTACCAGTAGGTGTAACAAACGTTTATGTATATGTAGAAGGTGGCGACACATCTGATCTTTACGTAGACTACATCTTCGCTACATGCCAGGGCGACTACGTTGCTCCTAACCTTTCAACAGAGCTTGCAGACACATCAGATTATGAGTCACTTGCTGAGCTCTATAACGATTACTTCAAGATGGGTGTTGCAATCCCTAACTCAATGGTAGATAACGAGGATCTCATTTCTTTCGTTAAGCAGGAGTTCAACTCTATCACTCTTGAGAATGAGCTTAAGCCAGATTCAGTTCTCGACGCTGAGAAGTGTCTTGCTGATCCAGAGACATACAACGAGAACCCAGCAATCACATTTGATAATGCTAAGGCAGCTCTTGACTACGCACAGGCTAACGGCATCCAGGTTCGTGGACACGTACTTGTATGGCACAGCCAGACACCAGACTGGTTCTTCTATGAGAACTACGATGTAAATGGTGAGCTCGCTTCACGTGAATTAATGCTCACAAGAATGGAGAACTACATCAAGAACGTATTCGAGTACGTTGATGCTAATTACCCAGGTCTCTTCTACGCTTATGACGTAGTTAACGAGGCTATCGGTGATGACAACGAGCTTCGTCAGAGCCTCTGGACAGAGACAGTTGGTGACGACTTCATTTTCAAGGCATTCGAGTTCGCTCGTAAGTATGCACCAGAAGGCGTAGACCTCTTCTACAACGACTATAACGAGTATGTACCTGCTAAGCAGGATAAGATCCTCGAGTACCTTAAGCCAATCGCTGAGGCAGGCAATATCGATGGTTTCGGTATGCAGTCACACATCAACACAGGTATCACAGCACAGCAGTACGTTGAAGTACTTAAGAAGTACCACGATGAGTTGGGTGTTAAGATCCACATAACAGAGCTTGACGTTAAGCAGTCAACAGTTTCATTCAATCCAGAGTACGATCAGGGTGTATTCTACATGCAGCTCTTCAGCGAGCTTATCGCAGCTAAGGAAGCTGGTTACCCAATCGAGTCAGTTACAGTCTGGGGTATCTCAGATACTAACTCTTGGAGAGCATCTGAGCTCCCACTCCTCTTTAACGGTGACCTTTCACAGAAGGATGCATTCCGTGGTGTTGTATGTGCTGTAACAGGTGATGAACTTGAGAAGCCAGCAGATTACAGAGAGCCACTCACAGCAGGCGATCCAATCAGCGAAGACTTCGAAGGTGATTCATACTACGGTAACGCTAGAATTTCAGCTACACTCGAAGTAATCGATGAAGGTTACGAAGGCAAGTGTCTTGAAGTTTCAGGTGGTACAGCTGAATACGATGGTTACTCAATCGATGTAACAAGATTCTTGGGCACAACAATCAAGTACTATCTCGTTGTTAAGTCAGATGCTTCAGAAGTTCACTTCGTAGCAGATATCGATGGTTCATGGCCATGGCTCAGCAACGCTGATACATCATCAGGTGATTGGGTAGTAGTTGAAGGTACATACGATGTTCCATCAGATCTCGCATCACTTTCACTCTATGTTGAGTCAGTTGATATGAGCTCATTCTGTATCGACTCTATCTCTATCGAGGCAGCTTAATAGCTAGTCTTTGATTAGATAAGTTAAATAACTAATAACAGGCGTTGGTAGGTTAATACTTACCAGCGCCTTTTTAGTTGGCTTGATTATGTGTAAAATAACTGAAGTATTAATGATTATTTAGGAGCGTTATATGGTTTCTGTAATTGATAGATTTCTAAAGTATGTAAGTGTTGAGACAACTTCTTATGAAGATACAAATTCATTCCCTAGTAGTAAGGGTCAGCTCGAGCTAGCTAAGATGCTTCGTGATGAACTAATAGAGATTGGTGTACCACATGTGGAACTAGACGAAGAATATGGCTATGTATATGCCAGAATTGATGCTACTCCTGGGTATGAGGATAGAGATACACTTGGCTTTCTGTCTCATATGGATACATCATCTGAAGCATCAGGTAAAGATATTAAGGTTAAGATGATACCTGATTATGATGGAACAGATGTACTACTTAATGAAGAGTTAGGTATATCCATGACAGTTAAGGACTTTCCAGAACTTATTCGCTCAAAGGGTAAGACACTTATTGTTACAGATGGTACAACGCTTCTTGGTGCTGATGACAAGGCTGGTATTGCTGAGATTATGACTATGGCAGAAGTTCTTTGTTCCGAGGATGCACCAGCACATGGACCAATAGCTATCTGCTTTACTCCTGATGAGGAGATAGGTGCAGGTGTTGATTACATTAACCTAGATAAGCTAGGTGCTAAGTATGCCTATACAGTAGATGGTGGCCGTATTGGCGAACTAGAGTATGAGAACTTTAATGCAGCATACGCTAAGATTACTATCAAGGGTAGAAGTGTTCATCCTGGTGACGCGAAAGATAAGATGATCAATGCCATAAGGGTAGGTAATGAACTAGATAGTATGCTCCCAGATAGTGCTAGACCAGAGACTACTGAGATGTATGAAGGCTTCTTCCATCTTGAAGCTTTTAGTGGCTCTGTTGAGGAAGCTACTCTTGAATATATCATTCGTGATCACGATATGGGTAAGTTCGAAGATAAGAAGAGATTAATCGAAGATGTAGTTAATAAGATTAACACTAAGTATGGCAATGGTACTGCTACACTAGAATTAAGAGACCAGTACTACAATATGGCTACTAAGATTAATCCAGATAACATGTTCCTTATTGATAACGTATCTATGAAGATGAAGGAACTTGGTATTGAGCCTATAGTTAAGCCTATCCGAGGTGGTACAGATGGCGCTAGATTATCCTTTATGGGATTACCTTGTCCTAATATCTGTACAGGTGGAATGAACTTCCATGGTAGATTTGAATATACAGTTAAAGAAGATATGGAATTAATCGTTAAGCTTCTTATTAGTATTGCGACTATATAATTTTGTAGTTATGTTATGATTAACATAAGTGGCAAATGTTAGAGGTATAGATGTATATAATTGATTTCCATTCACATATCCTACCAGGTATTGATGATGGTAGCCGTAGTCTTGAGATGTCTGATGAGATGCTCAAGATGTCTATTGATGAAGGTGTTAATGTTCAGGTATTAACACCACATTTTTATGCTTCAAAGATGGGAATTGATGAGTTCTTTACTAAGCGAGATGAAGCACTAGCTAAGCTTATTCCAATTGCTAATCAAAATAAGATACACATTCGATATGGTGCAGAAGTAGCATTCTTTAATAACATGAGTGAGTCGGAGGAACTAGAGAGATTTCTTATTAATGGTTCCAGGATACTCCTTATCGAGATGCCATTTCGTCAGTGGACAGATAAGGATGTAAGGGAACTAGAGGCAATATCTAATAGATGTATTCTCATTATGCTTGCTCACCTAGATAGATATATACCTCTTCAGAAGGACAAAGGCCCAATGGATGAGATTATCTCAATGAAGGTAGTTATTCAAATTAATGCAGAGAGCCTAACATCTTTCTTTGGTAGTAAGAAGGTATTCAAGGTTATTGAAGGTCAAAGCTTTGTATTAGGTTCAGATGCTCACAATACTGATAGCAGATTACCTAATCTAAGAAGTGGTAGAGAGGCTGTATTAAAGAAGCTAGGCGAAGAAGCTCTTAGTGATGTTGATATGTTAGGAAATTACATACTAGGGTATAATATCAAGAAAAAATAAGATATAATTAATTGTTAGTTAGTAGGTAGATTATTAGGGGAGTAATACGAGTACTATGGCGAATAAAGCAGTCACACATTCAGTTAATCGTGAAGAAGATACAATTGATTTACTTGAATTAGCTAAAGTTGTACTTAGAAGAATTTGGATTATTCTTATTTGTCTTGTTATTGGCTTCACAGGTGGCTATGCATATACTCACTTAGCTATTCCTAGTACTTATAGTGCTTCATCAATGATCTATGTATATACAAAGACTACTAGCGTAACTTCACTTGCTGACCTTCAGATTGGTACAGTACTTACAGTTGATTTCCAGATTATTGCTCAGACTAGAGAAGTAGTAGATGCTGTTAAGGCAGATTTAGCTATTGAAGATTCATATGAAGATATTTGTAAGAAGATTAAAGTAGATAATCCAGATGGTTCACGTATCCTTAAGATTACTGCTACTGATACTGATCCACAGAAGGCTGCTAACCTTGCGAACTCTATGGCTAATCAGCTCAGAATTAGAATTGCAGATGTAATGGATACAGATCCACCTTCAATTGTATCTCGTGCAGTTGTTCAGAATAGACCAGTAGGACCATCAGCTACAAGAAATGGTCTTATCTGTGGTATGGCTTTGACTGCATTAGCTGTTGCAGTTATAGTAATTCGTTATCTCCTTGATGACACAATTAAGTCTGAAGCTGATGTTGAGAAGTATCTTGGTAAGAATGTTATTGCTACTATGCCATTAGTACCTGGACTTAGTAAGAAGTAACAGAGTTTAGCATATGTCTAATAAGAGAAAAACAGTATTTATATTGTTACTATTAATCGCTGCTATTGGTCTAGGAGTAGTAGTCTATACCCTTACATCTAGTTATCTTAATAAGAAACAGTATGTTGACCTTAAGGAACAAGTATGGACTTCTGAGACTACTACAGAAGCTACTACTGTAGTAGCTACAAGTACTAATGAACCAACAGATACTATCCCAGAAGAAACTAAAGAACCATATGTATCTCCAATTGATTTTGATACATTACATGACACAAATAGTGATATATTTGCTTGGCTTGATATTCCTGATACAGATATCTCATATCCAGTACTTCAGCGAGCAGATGACTTCGAGTACTACTTAAGACGTGGTCTTGATGAACAGTACAGTAACGATGGTTCGTTGTTTATCGAGCCAATTCATAATATAGATATGAGTAGCTATAACACAATAATCTATGGCCATAATTTAAGAAGTCTTGGTATGTTTGGTACTCTTAAGTACTATAGAGACTTAACTTATCTTGAGGAGCATAGAGAGATTAAGGTATATACTCCTACAGGTGAATATACTTATTATGTATTTGCGGCTGTTACATATAACGATAGACTAATCACTGCTTTATTTGATTTTGATCAGGCAGAGGGAAGACAAGCTTTCCTTGATTCTCTTGATGACATTAATGATATGAATAGCTATATTCTAGATGATGTTGAAGTTACATCTGAAGATAAACTTCTTACACTTAGTACTTGTAATAGTGACAAATCTCAAAGATTTCTTGTAGTGGCGGTATTAACAGATGTTAAAGAATAAGAAGGTATTGATTGCAACGATAGTAACGCTTCTTGTAGCTATAGGAGGCGGTGCTTTGGCGGCAGTTATTAATAGTAACAATGTTACAAAGTCTACAGAGACAACAGCTTCACCTGATTCAACAGTAATTAGTATTGAAGTAGAGAATACGAGTGTTCCAGAGGTCACAGAGTACTATCTAGATGACGAAGACTGGGCTACTACCATTATGTATGATGGTAAGACGTATAAGCTTAGAGACAATATCACTACAGTATTATTCATGGGTATCGATAGCGATGTCGATGTTGAGGTTAATGAGATAGCTGGTGGCGGTGGAAGAGCCGATACAATCCTCTTATTTATCTTAGATGAAGAGAATAAGAAGATAGATATCCTGGAAATCTCCAGAGATACTATGGTAGATGTTGATGTATATAACTTTGAGAGAGATTTACTTTTCACAGGTAATATGCAGATTTGTATGCAGTATTCCTTTAGTGATTCATCTAGACGTAGCTGTATGCTGATGAAGAATAAGGTGTCTGATCTTCTCTATAGTACTAAGATTGATAACTACTGTTCACTTACAGTTAATGGTATGGTTGCTATTGTTGAGGAGATGGGTGGTATTACTATCACTTTTGATGAAGATTATTCATATATCAATGAAGCGTATGTAGCTGGTGCCACCGTAACACTTGATGGTGAGGCAGTTAATAAGTTCGTTAGATATAGAGATACAGATGAAGTTGGTAGTAACAACGAACGAATGGAAAGACAGGCATGGTTCCTGAAGGAACTATTCTCTCAGATGAGTTCAAGTGGTTCAGCTAATCTTGTTAATCTTTATGATGCAGCAGATAACCACCTTTGTACTGATTTAGGTGTAGATGAACTTAAGGAATTGTCTTCATATAGTCTAGGAACGATCACTAAGGCACCAGGAACTTCTGTCCAAGGTGAATTCCATGATGAATACTACGTTGATGAGGAAGGTCTTAGAGAGGTATTGATATCTCTATTATATGAGGAAATTTAATGACAATATGATTAAACATACAAAAAGGGAAGTCCACTTATGATGTGAACTTCCCTTTGTCTTTTATGTAGGTTTCTTAGTTTGAGCTGGGCGCTCAGACTTACCATAGTAGCTATTATATCCATTCTTATAGTACTTACGCTTCTGCTTAACTTGGTTAAGTACTACGCCTACAATTGGACAATGAGCCATTTCAAGTTGCTTAATTACATCCTGAGCGATTTTTCTTGGTACTGCTTCTGACTTAATAACTACCAAAGAAGCATCAGCATGAGTAGCGATAATGGAAGTGTCTGCTACGAGCTTAATAGGTGGACAGTCGATAAATATGTAATCGAAGTTTGCTCTAGCCCAATCTATAAGCATCTTCATCTTCTTATTAGCAAGAAGTTCAGCTGGATTAGGTGGTACACGACCTGAGAATATTACATACATGTGATTTGTCTCTGTCTGATGGAGTACCTGATCCATTGCTACTTGGCCAGATAGAAGATGTGATAGACCCTTTGGTGCAGGGCTCTTACCAGTTCTTTTGGAAGCGAGGTTAGATAATCTCATATCAGCATCAATAAGAAGAGTATTTTTACCAAGCTCAGCAAAAGATCTACTTAGTTCGAGTGCCAATGTAGATTTGCCTTCATTAGCGAAAGCACTAGTAATGAGGAATACTTTCTTATCACTACCAGCGAACTCGATATTTGTTCTAAGCTGCTTTAACTCTTCTGTGTATGCGTATGGGAAATTAATCTTCTCCAAACCAACATTAAGCATATGAATTACCTCTAATAAAAATTCGTGTCCTTTAAATTATATTAAAGAACACGAATGTTGAATAGTCTAATAATCAAGAAAAACTAATAATTAATCGTTCTTCTTAGATGTAGCTGCTACTACGAAAGCTGCTGAGCAAGCAATAACTACAACTGAGATTGATGTATAAAGAACTACTGATTCACCAGTCTTAGGTGATGTAGCTCCTGTTGAAGGAGTTGTAGCTGGCTTGTTATCGTCATTAGTGTTAGCTGCAGATGCTGCCTTAACTCTGATAACGATACCAACAGGTGAAAGACTTGTGTATGTTGTTGTGATTGAAGTACCTGTAGCCTTGTTCATAAGCTCCCAAGCTGAACCATTCCAGTGAAATGAGTAAACTTCTGTTGTAGCATCAGCACCATTTACGTTGAATGTGAATGTAGCTGGAAGTGTATCAGATGTGAGATCCTTCTGCCACAATACCTTGAGTTCAGATGCTGGAACACCAGTAGCTGCTGAAGCAACCTCTGCTGTGAGTGCAGGAACAGCTGCGTCTACATCGCTAACTGAATATGTAACCTTGTTGTTATTACTATCTACGCCAGAAGTAATATCTACGAGATCTTCTGTACTACCAGTAGCAAATACGCTAGTTGCACAGATAGAAACGATTGCTAAAGTTGATAACAATGTTGTTAGAAACTTCTTCATTATATAATGCCTCCCCTAAATATAAAATTATTCTAATAATTCAGAATAAATCTATCACTACACTTGTGATATAGCAATACTTTTTTGTTCAAATACATACTTTTGAAACATTCAGTTCAATAATCTAATCAAAAGTAAACGTTATGTAACATATATAATATATATACATTACTTTGATTGACAAAAAATATTGTTGTGGAATACTATTTGTAATTAATTTTTTACTATTTGCAAATTATTATTTTTTAGTGTTTGGGGTTGTTATTGTGTCGGGGGAGAAAAAGGTTTTTGATAGAAAACTAAGGCAGTGGGAGATGCTCTCATTTTGGTTTGATAGATATAATTGTGTTTTTGCAAATCTTTCATATGGAATTCATACTTTGGAGTTAATAAATAACTTTGTCATTAGCGGCAACGAGGTATTGATTACTGGTGCTGGTGGACGCTGGTGTAATAATAGGACTAACCGAGAAAAGTCCTTATTTTACAGGGGTTTCGAGAGTTTTGGTTTTGTGAAAATTTGATAAAGTCTCAATCACTGGTCAAACTTAAGAATTCCAACTAGTAGAAATGACTTCTTGGCACTCTTTCTTTTGACCATTACAAAGAGTAAAAACCAGAACTCACGAAGTTAATATTCGACTCCGTGAGTTCTTGCTGTTAAAAATATAACATTGATTATGAGAGGTAATATCATGTCAAAGGAAAGTAAAAAGTTTGATAGAAAACTTAAGCAATGGGAGATAGTCTCTTTCCTATTTGCTATATTTGATATCGTAGCAATTGCATTTGCATTTTTGATTGCATTGTGGCTTAGATTTGATTGTAATTTCTCAAGTATTCCAGAAAAATATCTGCAGGGTTATTTGTTTTCTATAGTACCTCATATTGTTATTACTGTAGCTTTATTTGTGTTGTTTCATCTTTATAATTCCGTATGGAAGTTTGCTGGTTATTTCGAGTTTGTAAGAATTGCATTGGTTACCATAGCAACCGGTATAAGTAATATTGCAATTGCACAAGTGCTCTATAACGTTTTTGTAATTCATGATGATTCTAGAATGCCAATTTCTTATTTTGTTTTTGGTACGATGTTCCAATTCCTTTTTTGTGTAGGAATCAGATTCTCGTATAGAACAATTCAGCTTTTAAGAAAACGTAATAATTCAGATATTGATTATGTTAAGCCAGTTATTATTTATGGTGCTGGGGATGCTGGTAGATTATTAGCAAAAGATATTGCTATTACTCCTCAGTTAGGAGAGAAAGTTGTAGCATTCATTGATGATAATCCTGAAATGCAGAAACGACTTATTGATGGAATTAAAGTTGTCGGTGGTCGTGAAGATGTTCTTAAAACTGTAGCAGACTTGCAT
>JAKSRG010000030.1 GCA_024403735.1 Clostridia bacterium | reverse complement strand
TATCAAGACTAACAGCAAGAGTCAGAAGCGTTACTCTTGCATTTACTCTTGCTGGGAAGATATTAACGCATATTTTGCAGGAAGACTTTAGCCAAAAATCGCAAAATAATGACCGCCCACACCTTGAACTTGTGACGGTCATTTTTGATTTAACAAGGGCAACCGCCTATCGGTAGTGCCTTATTTTAATAAGTTTACAAATCTCGTTATGTGGCATTCAAAAAAGTTGAAATCTCAATTACAACTACAGAAACTCTTATGCTTTCACATAATTAAGAGTAACTTTCTGAGGCTTAATGAGTGCTCCAACCTCAATAATGAGTTCAACATTATGCTCGGAATCTATTGTGAAGGACTTATTATTCTTTGCTATTACAGATGGATTGACAAGAGACGTATCGCTATAACTAAATTGTTCCAGATATGAATTATAGGAACCATATGGCACCTCAATTGTACTATCTGTATCAAACTCCATGAGTTCTAATCTCACCTGATACATACCGTTGTTAAGATTCATAATGTATGTAGTTCCACAAGCAGGTGCGAGTGGATTGTTATTAGCTTTAAGAATAACCTTTACTGTTCCAGTTGGACCTTCTGAAACAGGATTACGGTGGAGTGATCTAGGCATGTCTGCTTTTAGCACCTGAAAACCTTCAGCAGCAGTAGAATTATTAGCAAATTTTTTACCACAATATGGACAATACTGTCCTACAGGATTATTCAAGTCAGCTCCACAGTTACCACAAAACATAGATGTTTCTCCTTTACTCTAGATAGCACTTATTAGTATATACAAAAGCACTTATAAATTTTAGTGCAAACACACCAGAAGCTATTATTTTCTGTTACACCGCTAACGTTTCACTGAACCACGCGACTATCGCATGGTTCGCGAGCAACAAAAACCTCCCTCAAATCGAGGGAGGCATCGAAAACAAACTAAATCATCCGTTAATTCTGTGCTGCTTAACTCGTGCACGGTGCTCATTCATGTTGTCACCAGTATAGCCGAGCAAGATGCTTGGGTTATAGGATGCGAGTGTTGCCATTACCTGCTTCATGTCGTTACTGCGAAGTGGGATGCCACGGCAGATGGATTCGCTCTTATTAGTGATTGTGTATACGTGAAGGCTTGTGTTGCCCTTGTAGCTGTATCCATATGCGAGGTCGTAGTTTGTACCTACGAAACCAACACCTACTTCGTAGATGAAGTCATCTGTGAAAATTGTAATTGGCCTATTACGTCTAGCATACACATGTCTAGCCTTGTTGATAGCACTCATAACCTGTTCTTCGCCATGCTCATTAACGAATTTATTAATTCTTGATCTAGCACTACCGCCCATAATCAAGAAGATTACTGCAAGAATAAAAGCTACCATTCCACATGGACAACAAACTGCGAACACTGGCATCAAGATTGAATTGTTTAAATCCATTGATGAACCATTCTGAAGAAGGTCAATATTCATCAAACAAGCAACTCCAACAATTAACCAAAGCACAACACAAATAATGGCACATACTATGCCTGCCTTAAGGCCAGAATACTTTTTAAGTACTTTCTCATCAATATCTTTTCCTGTCATACATATCTCCCATTTCTTAGCGCTTTACGAACGTCTTCTGAACATCTTCCGAGCGCCTTTAATCAAAACAAATTATAAACAACTCGTTGTTACGAGCTCTAATACCATCAAGCCTTACGTGCCTTAACACGTCTCTTATGCTCATCACTATTCTTGAGTGAGTATCCGAGAATTGCGTTAGGATTAGCAATAGAGATTGCTTCAAGACACTTGCCAATCTCTGGGCTTCTCGTAACAATCTGGTTGCAGATCTTATGCTTCTTGCCATTAGTTAGGTACACAAGTATGCATGTATCTGTTCCTTTGTGATAACCATATGCCCAATCAACATCTTCGATGTAGTAAATACCGCCACCGCAATCAAGAATGAATTTATCTGTGAAAATAGTCACTGGCTTCTTGCCTTGTGAATATACAAATAGAGCCTTATGGATGCTGCTCATAACCTCATCCTGGCCGTGCTCGCTAACGTACTTGCTGATTGATTTTTTACCTCTGATACCGCTAATGAGGGACTTACCTCCGAAGAATGCGAGCACAACAAATATGATGCCCACAACAACTACTGCTGCCAACAAATCAGCTTCATCAAGTGAACCCATTAGGAACATACCCAAGCATGTAAAACCAATACCTAAAAATACAGCGATTGCAATCATATAAGACATCGCAGTCTTGAGATATGGATTGTAATTGATAATCTTCTCATCTAAATCTTGTCCAGTCATATGAATCTCCCATTTCGTTTTCCCGAAGTTCACTATATCACAATCTTCAAGAGTATCAATAGAAAAGGCCAGAAGATTTCTCTCCTGACCTTATCGAAAACAATCTATTTAAATTTTCACTAGCTATTTAACCCCAAACACGTTCGCCACCGCGTGTGAAAATACGTTGTACTCGCTTACCTACTACGCAAGTGATTTCATAGTTGATAGTGCCAAGGTAAGATGCGAGTTCATCAACGCTCTTCTCAAGGCCAAAGATGATGATTGGGCTTTCCTTTGGAATAACCACGTCTGCTGGCATTGATGATGCGTTAACCATACACATATCCATACATACGTTACCAATGATTGGTAATCTTTCCTTACCAAGCTGGAGCTCGTAGCTACCATTACTTACTCTTCGTGAGAAGCCATCTGCGTAACCTACTGAAATTGTAAGTACTCGAGTTGGTTCTTCTGCCTTGAAGTGACGACCGTAAGATACGCTTGTTCCTACTGGAACCATCTTCTGGTGAATAACCTTCGCATACCAAGTCATTACTGGGATGAGATTAATCTTTGTAGCTGGTTCAGGGCATCCTGGAGGCATAAGGCCATAGAGGATAATTCCTGCACGAACCATATCTAGATGGAATTCAGGGAAACGCATGATACCAGCTGAGTTACAGATATGGCGCTTTACAAATGTAACGCCAGCTTCCTTAAGCAAATCAATCTGGTTCATGAATGTATTGAACTGAAGTCTTGTGTAATCGTCATCGTTATCGTCTGCTACTGCGAAGTGTGAGAAAACACCATACATGCAAATATTAGGGAGTTTGGAAATCTCAACGATCTCTTCCACGCTCAAAGCAGCTTCGCCGTCCTTACATGAGAAACCTAATCTTCCCATGCCTGTATCGAGCTTAATATGAACATTAGCAGTCTTGTGCTGCTTAACCGCCTCGTCCGAAAGGAGCTTAGCTGTCTCAACATCATATACTGCCAAATCGATACCGTATGTAACAGCATCGCTAATTCTTGTGCTACTTGTAAATCCAAGGATAAGGATCTTACAGTTAATACCTGCTTCACGAAGCTCAATTGCCTCACCCATTGTTGCTACACAGAGGTGGTTAGCTCCATTTGCGAGGAGTGTTTTCGCTACCATCTTAACGCCGTGACCATATGCGTCAGCCTTAACTACTGCCATGATGTCAGCGTTAGGGTTAGTTACGCGGCGGATTTCGCGGATATTGTTTTCGAGCGCGTCGAGGTTAATCTCTGCGCATGATCTGTCGAACATTTCAGAAGTAATTTCCATTTGTTCACCATCCAAGTTCTTTATATGCTTCAGGCAAGTAGTCCACAACGTCTGTTGGGAGCATTGCCATTTCTGTTAAATCTTTTGCTGCTAGTTGGCCTGCCAATGAGTGTATGAAAACACCCGCCTGAGCTGCAGCTTCTAGTTCAAATCCTGATGCGAGAAAACCACCGATGAGCCCAGCGAGGACATCGCCTGAACCACCTTTGGCCATTCCTGAATTCGAGCCTTTATTAATATAGCACTCTCCATCTAGGGTGTTAATTACCGTTTTGTGGTTTTTAAGGAGCAAAATGCACTTGTTATCTATCGCGAAAGATTGTGCCTTCGCCTCAAGCTCCTGAGTACTGCCATCGTAGCCAAAGCGCTTAAATTCACCAATGTGAGGAGTGAGTATCGCTGGCTCGAGGCCGCTTTCTGCTCTACTCTTAAGTAAACCAGTCATTCTGTTACTAGCGAGGATACTAAGTGCGGACGCGTCGATTACTAGTCTAGGTGCATGCTCAATAACATACTCGAGAAGTGGCGCGTTACGACTATCAGATGTGTCGAGGCCAGGACCAATAACTACAGCCTTAACTCGATTGGACAATATCTCCGCGGCCTTCTTAATCGTCGCAGTCGGAGTATCTCCGTAGGCAGACAAAATCGCGCATGGGCAATTAATCTGAGTTGGCATAAGTGAATCTTCTGGAGCGAACACCTGCACGAGGCCTACTCCTGAATTGAGCGCACTAAAAGTAGCGAGCGTCTGCGCGCCCGTCATGAACTTGCTGCCAGCAATGATGAGAACTTTGCCGAAAGTCCCTTTGTTACCTTCGTCTGAACGAACTGGAGCGAGTTTGCTTACATAATCAGTCGTTAATTCAATCACTTGTGAACCCCTCTTAATAGCCTTAACATTCTAATTTTACACCTAATCCACGAAATCTATTATTTCATGTTCGTTACGTAAAGCGCGTCTGCAAGAACTAAGACTATTCCGGCAACACATCGCAAGTCACTATAAAATGAATACACTGCTGATATGACTGGAGAATTGTTTTTATACTGCTGGTATACTTTTCCCGGCAAAAAGAGGCGCCACACTGGACGCCTCTTAAAAATTATACAAAAACTTAATTAATGATTTGTATAGATGTTTCCATTATCGAGAAGGATATACTCATGAGAAATCATAACTACATGTGAACTAATTGATGTATAGAATTCATTGATCTCAGGTGCCCTGTCACTCTTCATACACCAAACATCACCATTCTTCATAAAGAAACAACCACGGTCGTTACCATCACCATAAACATAATATGCTTCAATCTGACCAGCATCGAAACCTTCAGGTAATTCAACACTATGACGCTCCCAAAAAACACCCCATTCAAGTTTATCAGCATTCAACCATACATATGAACCATTGTAGTAACCAACAATGCAATTTGTATTTACACCACTATAATCAAATTTTGAAACCATTGCATCATATGTACCGTCGTCTTTGTAATTGAAAATCAGTGGTGTACACTGTGAACCATCATCAAGAGTCATTAACACACCATACTCGTCACCATAACCTGAAGTTACTGTTTCACTGCTTACAGGGATTTCTGAATCAACTTTAACTTCGCCAGTTAAACAATCAACTACCTTAAGGCCAAGTTTTCCATTAGTAATGTAATAACACATTAAATTCCAGCAATCCACAGAGTCTGGTGAAGCTACATAATAAACAGCATTTTCAGTTTTAGGAACATCTACAACATCGCCAGCATATTCATCATCAGGGATTACACACTTAAGCTCACCACTCTTTGTTTCAACGAAAGCAGCAGAACTACCATTCAACTGATGTACAAAACCAGTAGCATCTGGAATATTTGCAACCACCTTTGTGTCCCATGGATAAATCTTTACAACATCGCCTTCCTTAGTAAGAGCAAGTACACCAAATATACTAGAATTAACAATATCAACAAATGTGCCGTTAAACTCAGTATCTACTAACTCATATTTGTTTGAAGATAATATCTCATCCATATCAGCTGCAGTTGGATCAATATCACTTCCACCCTTGCTGCCGTGATCTTTTTTGTCAGACTTGTTGCTATCGTCATCATCCTCGTCATCAACATCTTCGACTTTCTTGTCTTTCTTGTCTGACTTACCCTTCTTTGAATTATCTGATGAGCATGAGCAAAGCATTGTTAATGCCAATGTAAAACTCAAAACTCCAGCTAAGATTTTCTTCATTTTCATACCCTAGTCTCCTTTTTGAAAAATCACATTCATAGTTTACATTATCTGTCCATAGTGTTTTGTGCTTTCTAGTTGTAATAGAAGTTTTTATTTCGGTAGCATTCTCAAATAAAAGCAATAATCCAACCAAGCAAAATAAAAGCCACCTCAAAGCAACTATGCTCTGAAGTTGCGTCATGAATTCATTTAAGTTATCAAAGCTCGCCATCTGGACCGCTCTTCTTAGCATCACGAATGTTGTCGAGAAGCTTAAGGTCAAATGGTGTCTCCTGGTAAACATAATAGTTGAGCCAGTTAGTATAAAGAAGTGTCGCAGCTGATCTCCAACGAACAACTGGATCGTTATTAGGATCGTCATCCTTAAAGTAATTCCTAGGGATCTTAATAGGAAGTCCCTTATCGAGGTCTCTGAAATACTCATTCTTGAGTGTATCAGCATCATACTCTGAGTGGCCAGTAATAAAGATCTGTCTGCCATGGAGATCTGAGATAGCGTACACACCACTCTCATCAGACTCGGAAAGAATACGAAGCTCAGGAACCTTCTCGATATCCTCGCGGTGAAGCTCAGTATGACGTGAATGTGGTACGTAGAATACGTCGTCAAATCCACGGAAGAGCTTAACTGGCTTACTCCATGTTAAGCTGTGCTCGAAAACACCGAACACTTTCTCAGGTGTATCGTACTTAGGAATACCGTAGTGGTAATAAAGGCCTGCCTGTGCACCCCAGCAAATGTGGAATGTGGAGTAAACGTGTGTTTTCGACCACTCCATAATCTCTACCAACTCATCCCAATACTTAACTTCTTCAAATGGCATCTGCTCAACTGGCGCGCCTGTGATGATCATGCCATCATAGTAGCGGTCCTTAATCTGATCAAATGTCTCATAGAACTTAGTGAGATGATCTTCTGCAACGTGTGTTGGCTGATAGGAAGCAGTGCACATCAAATCGAGCTCTACCTGAATTGGAGAGTTAGACATCGCACGAAGAAGCTGAGTTTCAGTAACAACCTTATTAGGCATCAAATTCAAGATGACAATCTTGATAGGTCTGATGTCCTGTGTGCTGGCTCTATTCTCATCCATTACAAAGATACGTTCCTGTTCGAGAGTCTGAGCAGCAGGAAGATTGTTAGGTATACAAATTGGCATCTGAATGCCTCCTTAAGTCAAATAAATATCAATCGTAGAAAACAATTATAACACCGAAGTCAACAAATGGTTATTACTTATGCTCGCCAATGAACTCCAAGAGAATTGAATCTGATGGAACTCTAGCTGAGTCGCACTCTGGGATTTTCTCGAGGTGTTCAACGAGACGTCGAGCCTTATCAAGGGCCTTAGATAAATCTGCATATGGCTTGCCTGTATTAGACTTCTCCATAAAGCAAGATGGAGCTAT
Source organism: Clostridia bacterium (assembly GCA_024403735.1). GTDB lineage: Bacteria > Bacillota > Clostridia > Saccharofermentanales > Saccharofermentanaceae > Saccharofermentans. The sequence continues at coordinate 23,044 of JAKSRG010000030.1, read as the reverse complement.
TGTCTTATCCTTAACAGCTGCAAGTGCAGCCCTAATATCTGCGAGCGCTAATGGCGCAACTACAAAGCTCTCATATGCGAGGAATGAATTAACGTGATAATCAGCACAAGAGAGGTAATCTTCATAGTAAGCCTCTTCTGATCTCTCGATCATTGGCCAGTAATCAATTGTTGCGAGCGCAGTAGCATTACGATGTCTAACATCACGAATAATGCGTCTAATTAGTCTAATCTCATTTGTCTCCATAAGCTTAGTGTCACAGTAGACATTGCCATATGGCATGATGAAAATCTTGATACACTCATCATCTTTGAATGAACCAGATACTCTCTTATTAAGGCCATGAAGACCCTCTACTACGAGGACGCCATTCTCATCTAACTGGATTGGCTCATCCTTCTCAAATGTAGACTTGCTAATGAAATCAAAGTAAGGAGTATATACTTTTTCCTTATTCATAATCCTTCTGATATCACTTTGAGCACGCTCAAGGTCAAGCGTATCAATTGTCTCAAAGTCTGGACGACCATCTTTATCAAATCTCAATTCAGAAAGATTATAGTAATCATCGAGTGAAAGGAACTCAGCCTTACGTCCAGCCTTAGATAGACCTTCTGCAAGATGCTTAGTAAATGTAGTCTTACCAGATGATGTTGGACCTGAAATAAACACAGCCTTAATACTACTGTTACTGCAAACAGCGTCGACTACAGTATTAGTTCTCTCTAGGAAAAGTTCTTCTGATTTCTTAATGAACGCAGGAAGCTTCTTGCTTCCAAGGTTCTCTTCTAATTCTTCAACAGTAATATCAAGTTTATTAGTTAACTCTGCCATATACTACCCCATCTAGACGGGACTGCGAAGATAGTTACTTTGTTGGCTTTGTAGGTTTTCTCTTAATGAAAAACTTACGAATAACTAGCTTAGCAATCACCCAATCGTATCCATACTGGATCATTCTGTATACCAAATATAGTAGACCAGGAACAACAACTGCTGCAACTGCCCAAAAAGCGAATACAAGAACAACGTGCATACCACCTGATACAACACCAAGAATTGTTGCGAATGTTCCTGCAGTTTCATAATACTTCTCTGTATAAACCTCAAGTGTCTTGTTAAGGTAATCTACGAAGAACTCCTGCAAATCACCAACTTCAACAGAAAGGTATGGAATAAATACAGAAATAGAGAATGAAATAATCAATAAGTGCTTAATAAATTTTTCTATCAGTACGAGTATTTTGCCCCACAAAGGCATTCGATAATATCGAAAACAAATGAATGGACATGCAAGGAACAAAATAATCAAGATAACCATCTGAAAGGTTCCCCATGTTCCAACGATAGGAAGTTTTCTGCCTGTCCAGTAAGTGAGTAACACAAGACCATCTACAAAAAGGCCATACAAAATGAACAACGCTACATGACGTCTGTTCTCAAAATCTGTATCGCTCCAGAGTTTGCCTAGAAACAAGCCCTCAAAATAGTCCATTATGTCCTCCAAAAAATTAGTGGTAATACAATTCTACCATAAACAACTAACAAAACTTCACATTAACGAAGTCTGAAAGTGCATTCAGTCATTTTCTCAATGATTTCTTTCAACTTTGACCAATCATTAGGGAAATGCTGACAAGAAGTGCTGGAAAGTGTATCGTCGTTGTCGAACAAAACCTTAATCTGCCAGATAGCAGGATTTGCAGTCTTATGACCAACATCTTCTTCGTTTCCAAGGTTATACTGTATCATCCACTCGAGCATGTGTGTGCCTGGAAGATTAGTAGCAAGATATTCAATCTTCTCATCAGTAAGACTCTTCATGAAATTATTATTCCACATATAGCCATCACTCCATGAGATGAGTTTCTTTCCAAAATCAAATCTAACCTTAAGTCCTTCACCAGCTGCAGAACTTAAAACAACTTCGAATTTACTAATATTACTATAGCTAACAGTATTAAGATCCTTGATCATACAAACCTCACTCTACGTCCTCGTGGACAATATCAATAGCAAAGATTGAGCCTGACTTAGTTCCGATAATAATTCTACCATCATAAACTGCAGGTGAAGCATCAAAAACTATTCCGTTTGTTGTCTCATCAGCGGTTCCAATAAGTCTAGATGTCTGAATATGCTTAATTCTAACACCTGTAAGGGCATCTACAAGATGTATCTGTCCCAAAGTATCACCAATGATAATGTATCCATTACCATCAACGTCATAAACATCTACTGGTGAACTATAAGAATAAATATTCATATTATATTCCCATACCTGGTTACCAGTAATCTTATCGTATGCAACTAATCTGTTACCACTAACAAGACCATTTGTCATACTATAAGAGAAAATTACTAGATTTGCGATACCTTTTTTACCAACAATTGGGTTACCAAAGCATCCGCCTGACTGATCAGAATCAGAAGTCTCACCATTATATGTATAGCAAGCCTGTGAAGTCTGCCATACAATCTCGCCTGTTAAACCATTGAACTTATATGTATACGCCGCGCCATTATACTGACCAACGTCACCCTGACCATCAACTTCAGTACATACATATAGATAAGGAATGCCTGCTTCCTCTTCAATAACAGGAGATACATCTGTATCATCACCTAACTTGTACTGCCATACCATCTGCATAGTATTAAGGTCCAAGCAGATAAGATTCCAGTTGTTATCACAGAAATATGCATAACCGCCATATACAGCAATAGAGCTCTCTACACCAAGAGTATTTCCAGGTGAATCATTAAAGATATATCTATAGGAACTCATGATTGGAGCAACAAGTACATTTCCAGAACCAGGGTTATAGCTGGAGTTGAGCTGGAATGTATAAATAATTCCGTTCTCTGAAGGCCAGATTAAAGTATCAGAAGTAGCATCAACAATTGGAGATGAATCACACGCACCCCAATTCTTACGATAAGCATTCTCATCAAGGCCATCACAGAAATACAAAAGTGAGCCATCAATAAGAGAATAAATTCTCATACCGAAGCCCGAATTACCATTGTCATCACCCTGACCAACATAAATCAATGGATATCCACGAGGATCAACTGCTGGTGTACCCTTAATTGAAGCACCAACATTGATTGGATCACGTGACATTGAACCATCTTCAAGGTTGAAAAAATAAATTTTGCCATCAAGCGCAGCCACGATAACTTCTACAAATCCTGGCTTTGCCTTCTGGCTCTCATAAATGTTCATATCATATTTAGTTGTATCATCCCAACGAACAATAAGTGGCTGACCTGTCCAAGCGACACCAGACCACTCAAAATTCATAGTAGATGACAATTTTGTTCCAATACCAGAGAACTCCCAAACCTGATTAAGTGCATTAGGTTCGCTAGTTACATATCCAAAAGAAGCACAATTACGGAAATTATTACCACGGAAAGTAGTGATACCTGCTATCGAACTATAATCGAGTGGATCACCCATATAAATCTGATTAGCTCTCTCAAATTCAGACACAGTACTACCACCAGACATAATCACCTGAGTTGTACCTCTTGTAGAAGGAAGAACAGAACTAGGAATTTTGTCAGGATCAACTTTACTATTTACTGATGCATTTGCTGGATATAAAAGTGGATTTTGATAAATCTGAAGTGGCTGAACTGGCGATGGAGTTGGGGAAGCTACGATAATATATTGGGAGTTAACAGTACTCTCTCCGACTGCTACTAATTTCTTCTCCCAAGGAAGACCTTTCTCCTCATAGAAGATAATTGCAAGCACAGAAGTAAGAACCACCATTAAGATAGTTACAATCACAACCAAAGATGTGAAACCCTGGTCAGGATTTCGCACTGGCTCATGATAAGCATTATCTGTATCGATATATTGGTCTTTCTTATCCATACTCCAAACCTATCAAACTTGAAAACTTCCTCTAATATAGCAAGTTTATTACCGTTTCTCAACTATAAGTTACATTTTCATGACAAAATAACACGAAATCAAATTAATAGCAAGTCAAAAGCCGTCTCAAAAAAAGACGGCTTTACATCATTTTATATAGATTATTAATTAAGCATTATTCCAAGCTATTAGCTAGTTCCTCAAGCTTAATCAATCGATGATTCATTCCTGATTTACTAATAGGAGGATCCATAAGTCTACCTAATTCAGCAATTGAAAGGCCTGGATTATTGATTAAGACTAGCGCCGCCTCAAGTAATTCTTTTGGAAGTTTAGATCTTTCCTCCGAATTAAGCAGTTTAATAAACAACTCTGTTCTTCTGGCACCTGCATCCGCCTTGCGCTTGGCATTTCCTAAGTCGCAGTTAACTTCTCTTTGAACTCGAGAGTTAACTTCGTGCTTTGCTCTGATGTTTTCGAACTCGAGCATCGACTTAACTGCACCAACCAAAGCCAAAAATGTTGAGATGCTGTCACCATTTCTGAATCTAATTATTGTCGTATCATCCTTAAGTGATACTGATGGTTCAATATCGTTAGCATGAAGCATCCAGATGATTAAATCTACTGCCCTGGAATTCTTAATATGAAGTTCAACGCGATATGTTTTGTTAGGGTCAGCGCAATAACCACAACTTATAAATGTCGCCTTGAGGAAATTTCTTCTGAACTCGAGAGAAGAAGATAACTGATCAGCACTCGTAGGAGTAAAACACATCGAGAAACAATTAATAAAATCATCGAGTGAGTCTTCAGCTATTGTTATGCTCTTGGTGTCGCTATCCATTGACCTTCTGGAGATGAATTTAAAAGACACCAAACGAAGTAATTCTTCGAGATATTCAGCTCTCTCAGTAGATAGACTGACAGAAGTAGAAAAAGGGAGCTTCTCTACTGTTCTTCCAGTACAAAAGAAACCGGCAATTAAGGCTTGCCTCTCCGACAAGCCTTTTGGTATTTGTTTTATTAGCTCCTGACGAACGCTCTGACTAAAGCTTAATTCCATCAATTGCTCTCCTTCTTATATTTAGGATCCTTATCAATGTCTCTATGGTGAAGTCTTGTCTTAAATCCCTTAGCTGTAAGGAATTCATAGAGGTGCTCCGCTGTATATACTGATCTATGACGACCTCCTGTACAACCTACACCGATATGAAGTCTACCTTTACCTTCTTTTATATATAAAGGAATTAAGAACTCATAAAGTTCATACTGCTTCTGGAGGAAGTCCTTTGTCTCACTAAACTCTTCAAGATAATCGATAATACCCTGATCCTGACCGCTTAACATCTTAAGTTCAGGAATATAGTATGGATTAGGAAGGAAACGAACATCCATTACGTTATCACAGTCTGCAGGAAGTCCGTACTTAAATCCAAATGACTCGATAAATACTGACATACCTGTACTAGAATCATCTTCGATGAGTGCAGTTAATTCTTCTCTGAATGCTGATATTGCCATCATTGAAGTATCAATTACCTGTGAAGATAATGCTCTGATACCCTGGAGCATCTTACGCTCCATAGTAATTGCATCTGCAAGTGAAACATCCTTCTGAAGAGGGTGCTTACGTCTTGTCTGACGATATCTTGAGATAAGTACACTATCGTTAGCTTCAAGGAATACTATTCTATAAGGACAACCAACTTCTTCATTGATACGCTTAATAGCAGCACTAAAGCCCTTGAGGAGCTCTTTACTTCTAATATCAACAATAAATGCTAGCTTTTCTACGCCATAACCCTCTCCACCTTGGCCCTTGAAGAATGTTTTCGCGAGCTCAGGAAGAATAAGTGGAGGAAGATTATCAATGCAGAAAAATCCCTGATCTTCAAAGAAATCTGCAGCCTGGCTCTTACCAGCACCGGACATACCTGTAAGAATAATTAATTCCATTTCAATTACCTTCTTGTTATTTTTTAAAACCAATCAATCGAACTTCAGGTTCGAGCCTTACACCACTCTCAATCTGAACTTTCTCGATTATATATTTAATCAAACGATAAATATCTGTTGCAGAAGCTGTTCCACCATTATTAACTACGAAGCCAGCATGCTTGGATGATACCTGTGCACCTGAATGATCAAGTGCGAAACCCTTAAGGCCAGCATCCTGAATTAACTTACCTGCGAAGTATCCTTCAGGTCTCTTGAATGTTGAACCAGCACTAGGTACCTCGAGTGGCTGTGATGCTGTTCGTTTCTCACGAAGCTCAGCTACATAATTAAGAATTGCTTCCTTATCGCCCTTCTTGAGCATCATCTGTGCGGACAATACAATTCCGCCCTTCTTCTCAACAAAGCTTGTTCTATATCCGAACTCGCACTGTTCACCAGAGATTGCCTTAATATCCATGTCATCAACATCAAAGTAAACGACCTTAGTAACGATGTCCTTCATCTCTCTGCCGTAAGCACCAGCGTTCATATATACGGCGCCACCAACATTACCAGGAATTCCACAACAGAACTCCGCGCCCTCATATCCTTCCTTAGCTACTTTATTACCAAATGTAGAAAGGAGCGCGCCTGCTTCAGCCTCGATGACAATACACTCGTCATCCTCCTTGATAGTCTCTATATTTGAGTACGCCTTACCAATTCTGATGATAACGCCATCAAATCCGCTATCAGATACAAGAATATTGGAGCCATTACCAATTACATAGAAAGGAGTATTGCTAGCCTTAGCTGCCATTACAATATGAACCAATTCATTTGAATCTTTAGGTTCAACAAGATATTTAGCCTTTCCACCAGCTTTGAATGTTGAATAATCTCGCATGCTTACATTCTCGAGAATTTCAATATCCAAACCTGATTTACGAAGTGCTGCATTAAAAGTCATTAATTATTTCCTCCTGGGAATACTCTTGATACGAGATCCTGAGCAGCATTATAACCCATCTTCTTAACACGGTAATTAATTGCAGCTGCTTCGACGATAACTGCGAGGTTACGACCAGGACCAACTGGAATTGTAACTGATGGAACTTTAATTCCAAGGATATCAGTTGTCTCATCAGTAAGACCTAATCTGTCATAAGTCTTATTCTCATCCCAAAGCTCAAGATTAATAACGAAGTCAATTGACTCCTGTGGTTTTACAGAAGATACACCGTAGAGTTCCTTAACATCAAGGATACCGATACCTCTAATCTCAATAAGGTGCTTGATAACATCTGGAGCTCGACCAACGAGTGTTGTATCAGATACTCGTCTAATCTCAACCTGGTCATCTGCAATAAGTCTGTGACCACGCTTAACAATCTCAAGGGCTGTCTCGGATTTACCAACACCACTCTCACCTGTGATCAAAATACCTTCACCGTTAACCTCTACAAGTACGCCGTGCATAGAAATACGTGGAGCAAGTTCAAGATTAAGGAATTTAACAAGTGAACTATTGAATTCAGATGTTGCAGTCTTTGTACGAAGGATAGGTGTCTGGGATGCCTTAGCAGCTTCGAGTGTCTCTTCATGCGCTTCGTGATTTCTAGTAAGAATCAAACAAGGGATCTTCTTATCGAACAAAGCCTCTACAGACTTACGACGATTCTGTGAAGTGAGGTGCTCAAGATAAGCATGCTCCATATTACCCATAACCTGAATTCTATCAGGACCAAAATGGTCATAATAACCAGCGAGCTGGAGACCTGGTCTAGTTACATCGGCAACACGAATTCTTCTCTGATCAATGTCACCTGAATCATAAACGACTTCAAGATTAAAATACTCTACAATCTCTGACAAAAACACACTTGAGTAAGGCATGCTGGACCCTCCGAAACGCAAATTTTCACTTATATTTTATCACAGCTTTATAGTTCAATTCACTTCGCGGTCAAATAAAAGTGCCTCTATTTCATTTTAGTAAACATTTTTTCCTGGAATAAAAATAATATAATTGTTTCAAGAAATATGTTTTGAGAATAATCATCTATTTGATATTATGAAAAACTACTAGGAGGATGTTATGAAAGTTTTCAAAATAATACTTATAGCAATTATATGGGTAGCAGTTATTGCTGGATGTATGTATGTAAAGAAGCAATCAAATGACGCTTCAGAAGTTCAGAAAAACTATATTGAAGCTGAAGGCGAAATCACAAAGATTGTATCTTCTCACGCAAATATCACAGATGAAGAAAGAGAAGTTGGTAGTAAAGTAAAAACTATTTATACATTGAAGCTCACTCAGTCAATCAAAGTTTCATATGAGGCAGATGGTAAAGATTATGAATATGTTTTCGCAAATCTTAATCCATACAACGTAACTAGAGAAGATTCGTTTACTACTGCTGAAAGACTTGAAATAGAGGATACAAAAGGATATCAAGTTGGCGAAACTTTCATGCTTTACATAGATGAAGATAATCCAAGTGAGCCATTAGATAAAAAGACGGTTGATCACAGAGCATCTGGTTCCAGCGTAAAAGTAAAATATGCCGTACTTGTTTTTCTAGGTTTGGCTTTGTCAGCTGCAATTTTTGGTGTTGGTCCAAGAGGAAAAAAGCGTTATTATCGATAAAAAGACTAAAACACTAACAATCATCTTGAAATATACCTATAGAAATATGGGTATATTTTTTGTGCTTAATTCGATTAGTAGCCCATGACTTGCTCGAAAACAAACAAAAAATCAGCCCTGAGAGTTATTACTCTCAGAGCTGATAAATTAGTTTACTTATAGTCTAGTAAAACTTATGGCTTAATACCTGCTGCATCGCAGATCTGCTTGAACTCCTTAGAAGTTGAGAAACCAAGGAGAACATCCTTTCTAGACATACTGCCTGACTTGAGCTGACCGAGCCAATACTGATATCCACCAGCCTCAGGAGCTCTGTTCATGAATGTATTATAAAGTCTCTGAACATATATTTCGTCTGAAAGGTTCTTATTAAGGAATTCCTTACTAAAGAAGAATTCCATAGCTGCCTGTGTACCAGTCTTTTCTCTATTAGCAATAGCATCTGACCAATATGCAAGGCCGCCAGCCTCAGCACTTCTACCAAGACATGTTGTATATAGTCTCTCTGCAAATGCGATTACATCTGTGTCAGCATTAATTCTATTATTAGGCTTAACATCTGAACCAGATTCGATACCGTATACGTTACATACATTAGCCCACTCCTGTGATTCAACGAAGCCATTAAATACAGCCATTCTGTCCATTGAACCATTCTTAAGATTGTTGAGCCAATAGTTCATTCCACCTGCATCAGGGTTACGATCCATGAATGTCTTATAAAGTGCTGTTACAAACTGCTCATCTGTTAGGTTCTTATTAGTCATCTCTGTACTAAAGAAGAAACCCTTAGCTGCCTCAGCACCTGACTTGCTTCCACTAGACAATTCTGAAATCCAGTATGCCTTACCAGCTGGCTCGGAATTACGTCCAAGACATGTTGTATATAGTCTCTCTGCAAATCCTGCAACACCCTTTTCCTTCTTGATAGGTGGATAAGGCTTGTTAGTTATCTCGATTACTGGAGTAATAACTGGTGTTGGCTTAAGTGTAGGCTTATTAGGCAATGGCTTAAGTGTAGGTGTAAGAGTAACAACCGGCTTATCTGTAGGCGTTGGAGTAAGTGTTGGCTTTAATGTTGGCTTTGGTGAAGTTGTAGGAGTATTTGTTGGAGTTGGTGATGGAGTTGGTGTAGCAATCACATAACCATACTCATCAAGGAGCTCATAAATACGTGCCTCTGCACCATCTCTGTCAAAATCATTATTCCAATAATACTCATTAAGAACATCGAAGATGAAGTGCTTTGTAATAGCATCTTTAGAAGTTACTCCATCAACATAGTCAGCAGCCATCTTATTGATCTGTGGAATATCACTATAGTTAATCCATGTTTCATCATCAAACTCATAATGACTTCCATAAGCTATCTTACTATTAGGGATGTCGTAATTATACTTAATGCTCTTATTACCTTCCATAAGGCTATTCATGAAACCTACAGCCTTATCACTATCACCGCTCTTTGGAGCAATAACAAATGGACCATCACCAGAAGATACAGTCTCTGGAATACTGTAACCCCATGTGTACTCAGTTTCATAATAGTCAAATGGGATATAGTCGAAAGAAGCACAAACAGCAAGTATCTCACCGTTACTAAGAGCTTCACTAATGTTGATATCTGATTCACATGTTGGATCAATATAGTTCAAACCAAACTCTGTGAATAAATCAGGATAATCAAGATAATATGAAATAAGCTCATCTGCTCTTACTTCACCATTATCATTCTGCCATGTAGACATTGGCTTATTACCATATGCCTCATTGATCGCATAGTAACCTTCGAAAAGGCTCTTCTGACCATTAGACAACTCTTTTACAGCCTTTGCTGTCTCGAGAACATCCTCCCAAGTAGCAAATCTCTTCCACAAATCATCTACGCCAAAATACTCACTAAGAATTGTCTCATTATAGAGGATGATACATGGATTAGCCTTGAGCATGATGCCATATGGATCACCATAACCCTGACCATTTTCTTCTGAAACTCTGATAAATGTATAGTCATACAAATCACTGAAATCAGCATCAGTAAATCCGAGATCCTTAAGTGTATTGAATGAACCTGTTGAGATGAAAGTACTTGCATCACTTGTATCAGCAATGATTACATCTGGAGAAGGGATAGTACTATCATTCATACTATCAAGGATTAATTCTGCATAAGAATAGTAATAATCTGTTTCTGCATCGTAAATTCCATATGGGAACACTTTTACAAATGTTGGATCAACATAACTACCGTCATACTCACGGATAATATAATCCTGTGCTGTCCATACAACTGTTCTATCAGCTACGATATCAATAACATCTCCACAATAGAATTCTGAACCAATTGGAAGATCAATATAATATTCACCATTCTCATTAAAAGAAGTAAGGCGATAATCAGTTTCCATGAAGCAGCCATTCATAACTGCATCACTCATAATCTGTGAACCATTAAGTTCAATTCTTACAGGAACTTGTTCTACATTACCAAAACCACCTATTACTTGAGAGAAACCATCTGGATAAGTAATCTGAATATCATTCAATGAAGGACAGTTAGGTGCATCAATAAGAGTTATAGCAACATTGTATGTAAAAATTCTTTCGAGGTTCTGCATACCTGTTACATGTAAACCATCGTTAGCAAGATCTGCAACATTAGTAATATAGATACTCTTCAAATTTTCAAAATTCTCAATACCTGCCAAAGAATAGATTAATGTCTGCTGAGGAATTCCATCCTTATATACTGGCTGAGCAGTAATCTCGTTAATATCCATAATAGCAACACTATTGAGCTCATAATCAGTAAACTTACCATCATCATTGATATCATAATTATCCAGTACGTACTGTCTAAACATTGCATCTGGGAAATACAATTCTGTATCGTCAATTACAATATCAGAATCATCTACTACATAAGGTGCATATCCTAAATCTGCAAGGATAGAAGAATAAAGTGGAAGCATTTCTGATGCACTCAAATCTGCATAATCTTCGCACAAAGTTTCATTCTGGAGCTGAATACCTAATCCATTGCCATCGAAAGCATTACAAGCAGCCATTACCAATGCATCAGTAATGTTCTGATCATCATAAGCGATAGGATTATTGAAGATTGCATAGCTCATATGCTCAGTATTATTGATTACTGTAGTATATCCCTTTGCAATAGCAGCAAAATCACTTGCACTACCACCTAATAACAAATCGCTGAGGTACTGAGAAACCAAGTCAAGATTACTTGAAGCAGCATTAACTACGATTACCATACCGCCATTAACTGTTGTAGTCTGTGGAACAATAACTCTCCACTCAGTTCTATCAAATCCAATCTCTGCATTCTCAAGGTAGTACATCATCCAAGCTGGTGAATAGAACATCATTGACTTATCATCTCTGATGTTGTTTACCCATTCGTCGGAGAATAATCCGCCGTTATCCCAGCTAATATCACTGACTGGCACTTCGCGAATTCTAAGACAGAAATCAGCAAGGTCAATTACATTTACATAAGTGAAACCATCTTTTACATATGGAAATTTCTGATTTGGGTTAAATGCATAATATGGCTTTAAGAATTCATCGCCAAAACCTGTGACAGCCTTAACTGAACCATTTGACATTTCAGAAACTGTAGTAGCACTCTCTATGAAGCCATCCCAAGTACCAAAAGTCTCATTCATATTTATTGGTTCTGCACTAATTGAACCTAATACTTCTTTAGCAGTATTCTTGTTATAGAAGTAAACTGCAGGATCAAAGTTAATAAGGTGTCCAGCCTTAACCGTTGCTCCATCTCTTTCAGATGTTGTAAAGTTAGCGGCATATGGGAATTCCTTCAAAATGTCAGAATCAAGTCCAAGATAATCAAATGGATATACATTACCGTACTGAAGGACACTAGAAGCTATGGACTGATCTACAATAAAAATATCTGGCGCATCAGCATCACCAAGTGAAGACATTACATATTCCTCATATGCATCAAACTCATTAATCGGATAATCTGGGTCATCACAAGTAGTAATAAAATCTACCCCAACAGCTGTAGGCAAATTACCGTAATAATCACTGAAGTCATAGCTCATCTGTACAACTGTAATCTTGTTAGAGCCCAATTCCTCACGCTCAGGAATTAATGTAATATTCTTTGAGAAAGAAATAACATTTCCTGAAGGGTCATTCACATCACTACCAGTGTAATAACTAACTAAACTTGATTCATCAGTAGTGTACACACCACCTGTTGTATATGTACCGAGAAGAATTTCGCTGTTAGACAAATCAATAGTTAATGGCGAACCTGAATCTACAGTTACACCATAAGCATCGTTAAATACAACACTATTGAAATCACCGTACAAGCTGTAGAACATTGCATTTGAAGCAGAAAAATCCAAATCAGTAATCTTTGTACCCATAACAGCAACAGAATACAAATTATAGAGTGCTTCAATACCACTGATACTAGATATCTGCTCGATACAATCATAGCCTTCTAGTAAAACAACCTGATCACCAACAGAAGCATAATAATCTACTTCATTAAGATCTAAGTAAGTAGCATTATCAAGTTCTTCTTGGGACAATACACCATCATCGTTCGCGTCAAACTCGAGACTAATATATTTCTGCAAATATACATCTTCGAAAGTAGCACTAATAATTACATCACTTATGTAACCACTCTCTGATGGTTCCGCTAATACAACGCCATTAAACATTGGTAATACCATTGTAGTAGCCAAAACGCCTGCAAGGAAAGATTTCCTACGCATACACAAACACCTCCTTATAACACTTCAATCTAATCTTATAATATCCAGTTTTGATAATCATCAACAATAGTAATGATTTCTAAAGAATTCATTACTTTTTTACAAAATGAAAACCCCACAACCATCGCTGATTGTGGGGCGTAAACTGTGTTTTCGATTAGTTCGAGAATTAGAGCTCGATCTTAACCTCGTGCTCCTTACCATCTGTGAAGAATGGCATCTTTGTTGACTCCATAACCTGACCATCACAAGTTACCTTAACGCCGTTCTTTGTACGACGGAAGCCTACTGGCTTTGTGATAGTGATGTTGTACTGAGCCTGACCATTGTTAACAGTAACATCAAGAGATGTGTCATCCTTACGCATGAGAGGCTCACAGATGAAGTTATCAGATGTGAACTCAACACCGAAGCATGAGAAGAGGCAGAGGAGAAGCCATGTAGATGTACCTGAAAGTGTAGGTCCAATGTTCTCACCTGTCTGGCTGTTGTTGTACTGTGTACAAAGTCTTGGGTTACCAGCTGACTTAAATGGTGTCTTGAGTGTTCTATAAGGGAGAATACAGTCGATTACCCAGTAAGCTGTATCAGCAAGACGCTCAGCGAGCTTATCATCTTCAACTTCCTTAGAAGCCTTGAGCATAGCTGCTGCAGCCATCATGTTAGCGTGCTTAAATACACCACCGTTCTCACGATCACCTGGATAATACAAAGCTACGTCAATCTTAGGTGCAATCTGTGGGAAGTCTACTGTTGAACAGAGACGGAAACCATAAGGACACTTAATGTACTTATCCATTGAGTCAAGCATGCTTGTGATCTGAGCTTCTGAAGCACAGCCAGCGAGGATTGACCATGAGAAAGCATTGAGGAAGTATGTACCAGGAGCATCCTCGAGCTGGAGCTTATCGCCTGCAGCACCAAGATATTCAAGGTTTGGCTTATCCTTACGATTGAAGAGTACACGTGCGAAGAAGTCATTCTTCCATGCATGCTCATTAAGGTTCTTATAAAGTGTCTCACTAAGAGTTGTAAGCTCTGCTGAATAAGCCTCATCACCGAAGTGCTGGAACATCTTATTAGCTGCATCGATAGCAACCTTGAGGAGGAAGCCGTTCATTACAGACTCAGAATACTCTGACTCGTATGGAACTTCACCGAATGCCTTACCCTTAGCCTTGAGCTGCTCCTTATAAACTTCGATCTTAGCTGCACCACTGATACAGTCTGGATCTACACGGAGACAGTCATTCCAGTCAGCACGGTCAATAAGTGGGATACCGTGGTTACCAACAGAAATCTTAGCTGAATATGTGATGATAGCCTTGATTGTGTTAAGGATTGAACGCTTCTCACCTTCTGTACCAGCAACTGAAATCTCTTCCTGGAGGAATGCATAATCAGCTGTGAGTGATACGTATCTATCAAGAGCCTGCAAGAGCCAGAGTGCATCATCTGACCACCAACCTGGTTCCTTACCTACCCAATAGAAGTTGTGGTTAGCATAACCATCCATATGTACGTTAGAGATCCACTCACGGAGGAGCTTCTTAACGAACTCATCCTGACCCATACTACAGAAGTAGTACATTGATGCGAAGATATCCTGAATCTCTCTGAAACCAATCTCTCTATAACCCTTCTGTGTCCAGTCAAGTGATCTAGATACGAATGTCTGATAGAAAACCTGGAATGGGAGATTGTTATTTACATAAGCCTCGAAGTTCTTATCCTCGTGCTTAATCTTCATGTACTTTGAGTAATCCTTTGTGAACTGGATAACCTTGTTAAGTACTTCTGGAAGAGCGTTGATGTCGCTAAATCTCTCGATGAGGTTAGACATCTCAACCTTGATTGTCTCATCGTTAACAAAAGCTTCGTTAACCTTATCAGATGAGAGACATGTGAAGTTATCAACACGAACTTCTTCACCAGCCTTAGCAACAAACTTTGTAGCAAGAGCGAAGAAACCTGGGCCCTTACGTGAAGGCTTTGAAGCGAGGTGTGAGATGAACTGTGGGTTCTCGAGTGAACCAGAACCAACGAACTCAGCATATCTTGAGCAGTACTCGTCTGGGAATACTACCTTACCATCCTGATGAACGAGGAGTGTTGAGAATCTGATGTTACCCTTTGTCCATACTGGGTTAGGGTTAGCAGAAATAGCTCTGATTGTATTATCTTCACCGAAGAATACTTCTGACTGCTCAACTACAGTTGTAAAGATAACGTCCTCAGAAAGTGCGTGTACCTGTGAAGTACCGAACATACCTGTATATACGATACGGAGATTTCTATCAGCAGCACCAGTATTCTTGATCTGAATCATCTGTGCTTCTGAAGCGAGTGGAAGTCCATCTTCCTGTGGAAGAATGAAGATTGTTCTCTTAACTTCAAGACCATCAGCGAGAACATAAAAAATCTCTGTTCTGTTCTGTGAATGAACTGTCTTAACGCTAACGAGATTCTCAGCAATAGCTGAACCTGAATAGAAAATCTTCTTGCCATTCTCTGTCAAATAGAACTGACGGTTAGCTGGGAAACCATTCTCCTCTGGGAGATAATCCCAACGTGTAGCAAGAACCTGTGTATCAGCGTGTGATCTGAAACAACCGCCACCAAGACGATCAATAGCACTCTTAGGGGTGCTCTGAAGTGGACGATCAAATCCAATTCTGTTACCAATCAAAAGGTTTGTGTAGTAGTGTGGACCAGGTGCTGGTGTTGATGGATCAGCAATAAGTTCACCTGTCTCATTGAGGATACCACCCCAATGCTCACTATCAGCGATCATCTTAGCGATAACAGCCTTCTCAACTGCAGGAATTGCTAACTCTTCAACAGTCTCACCTGCTACATATGCCTTAACATCCTCACCGTATGTGAAAAGGATGCTCTTGCCTGTCTTGAAAACATCAGCCAAGAAGTTATACAACTCGTCTGACTCCATGAGTACAGATGTGAATGGTGAATCAAACTTAAGTCCAGATACACCGATTACCTGACCCTTCTGACAAAGGCCAACATACTGAGCAGAAATTCCACCGTTCATTTCTACACTAGAGAACTTCTCTTTCAAAAGGCTCTCAGCAGGCATAAGCTGCTCTCTTGCCTTCTCTCCTCTGATTTGCATCTTAAATACCTCCGTATTTATCATCAAATTAATTAAAATTACGTCTTTTGAATTTGCCCAAACAAAAAACGTTTCGCTTCTCTCATTATAGCAAGAAACCCCACTGTCTAAAAGGGGACAGCGGGGCTATTTTGCGTTAATTTAAAGACAAATATTTATTATTTATTGCATTTCACAAATATTCGTTTAATTAGCCGAGAACTACCTCTACAGCGTGTGTGCCATCAGCGAATACAGGGATGATGTTACCATCAACAGCCTTACCGTCAACAGTCATTGACTTAACGCCCTTACATACGTGATCTGGGTTCTTAACTGAGATCTCATATGTAGCACCACGGAACTGACGTGTAGCCTTCATTCCATCCCAAGCTGATGGGATAGATGGGTCAATCTTAAGACCATCGAAGTCAGCCTGTACACCGAGGATATACTGTGAAATAGCAACCATGTTCCAAGCAGCAGTACCTGTGAGCCATGAGTTCTTGCCCTGACCGAAGTTCTTACCTGTCTGACCGATATCAGAACCAGCATCCTTACCACCAATCATCTGACCATATACATATGGCTCAGTCTTGTGGATATCAGATGTCTCTTCAGTAAATGCAGGAGCAATCTCTGAATAGTACTTGAATGCCTGATCACCTTCACCAGCATAAGCAGCAGCACAGATAATCCATGCATTGTTATGTGTGAAGATACCAGCGTTCTCCTTATATCCACCTGGATATGTAGAGATCTCACCGTACTGGATATAGTACTTAGAGAATGCTGGGTTATTGAGTACGAGACCATGCTGTGTATTGAGTCTCTCGTCGATAGCAGCAAGTGTCTTCTTTGTAACATCAGCGTCCATATCAGACATGATAGCGAAGCCCTGTGGCTCGATGAAGATCTGACCTTCTTCACATTCCTTAGAACCCATCTTCTCGCCGTTAGCGTCGTAGGCTCTGAGGAACCAATCGCCATCCCAAGCTGACTCCATCATGTTCTTCTTCATCTTGTCAATCTCAGCCTGAGCTGCAGCAGCCTCATCATCCTTACCGAGGTGCTTCAAGA
Source organism: Clostridia bacterium (assembly GCA_024403735.1). GTDB lineage: Bacteria > Bacillota > Clostridia > Saccharofermentanales > Saccharofermentanaceae > Saccharofermentans. The sequence continues at coordinate 5,585 of JAKSRG010000030.1, read as the reverse complement.
TAGAAACATAGTTAGGACCAGCGTATGTAAAGAGTGCAGCTACGAATACTGACTCAGCAACCTTTGAGTAACCACCCTCAGCAGCAAACTTAGGGTTTGTGTATGTCTGGAAAGACTCACCTGGTGTGTCTGAGAAGCATGAGAGGTTGATACAGTCGTTCCAGTCAGCTCTCATTGCGAGAGGGAGACCATGAGGACCAAGGTTGTTAACGATACGATAGAAAGAAACCTTCAAGTGCTCGAGCATTGTCTGAGCGATAGACATATCGTTATCATATGGAACCATCTCATCAAGGATTGACCAGTCGCCTGACTCCTTGATATATGCAGCTACAGAAAGGATGAGCCAGAGTGGATCATCTGAGAAGTCACCACCGATGTCAGCATTACCCTTCTTAGTAAGAGGTGAATACTGGTGATAGCAACCACCATCTGGGAACTGTGTAGAAGCGATATCAATAATTCTTTCCTTAGCTCTGTCTGGGATCTGATGAACAAATCCGAGAACGTCCTGGTTAGAATCTCTGAAGCCCATACCACGACCGATACCTGACTCGAAGTAAGAAGCAGAACGTGAAAGGTTGAATGTAACCATACACTGATACTGGTTCCAAATGTTAACCATTCTGTTAACCTTCTCATCTGGTGTATCAACTGTGAGGATACCGAGGAGCTTATCCCAGTAAGCCTTAAGACCAGCCATACCAGCTGCGAACTTCTCTGGAGTATTGAACTGCTCGATCATCTCGAGAGCCTTAACCTTGTTAATTGTCTTGCCATCAGCCTCAAACTTCTGATCCTGTGGCATCTCAACATAACCAAGTACGAATACAAGTGTCTTTGTCTCACCTGCAGCGAGAGTAATCTTCTTGTAGTGTGAAGCGATTGGTGCCCAACCATCAGCAAATGAGTTTGTAGCCTCACCAGCGATAACAGCCTGTGGATCACCGAAACCGTTATAAAGACCAATAAATGAATCTCTATCTGTATCATAACCATCAATTGTGTCATTTACAGAATAGAAAGCGTAGTGATTACGACGATCTCTGTACTCTGTCTTGTGATAGATAACAGAATCCTTAATCTCTACACGACCTGTTGAGAAGTTACGCTGGAAGTTGTTGCTATCATCCTGAGCATCCCAGAGACACCACTCAGCAAATGAGAAGAGTGAGAATGTCTTCTCTGCAGAACCTTCGTTAGTGAGAACAACCTGCTGTACTTCACCGTTGAAGTCCTGTGGTACGAAGAAAGTAACCTCAGCCTTAAGGTCATTCTTCTTACCTGTAATTACTGTATAACCCATACCATGACGGCACTCGTATGAATCGAGTTCTGTCTTAACTGGTGACCAACCTGGGTTCCAGATTGTACCGTTATCATTAATGTAGAAATAACGACCGCCCATGTCGATAGGTACATTGTTATAACGATAACGAGTAATTCTGCGAAGTCTAGCATCCTTGTAGAAGCTGTAACCACCAGCAGTATTTGAAATCAATGAGAAGAAACCCTGTGTACCAAGATAGTTAATCCATGGATAAGGAGTTCTTGGAGTATTGATGACGTACTCACGCTTCGCGTCATCGAAATGTCCGAATTTCATAATAATTTGCCTCCATAAAATAAAGTATTTTCATTCTACACTATAAATTCAAGAATTTTAAGGTATTTTCACCAACAAAACCTAGAATTTGTCAGTATATTTTATATTTGTTTACAAATTCTTGAGTTTCTCGCGAAACGTTGCGCTCAAAAACACTTTCACATTCAATTTGCTCATTCACCCGCTATCTGACATTTCAAAGGTAGAAACTGGGACAGAATTCTTCACTAATTTTCAAACATAAAAAGACTGCCTCGTTTCCAAAGCCTGAACTTTGTTTTCGAGACAGTCTTATTCAATTAACCAAACTCTACTCGCCTATCGAGCTCTTCTTGCATCTCTTCGATGAATGCCTGTGGATCGCATTCTTCATAAGCGTCCATGTAATTCTGCCACTCAGCTTCGAAGTTCGAACTCATAACAACAGTTGGAAGCCACTGATGCTTACATTCACCCATCCTATAAAAAGCCACTCCTCCTGCAGTAGAAGATGTCATCATATTCGAATATGAGTACATTGGGAACCATACTCCTGGATCAGCATCCTTATCTGAACCAATCATTTCTGCATATCCACTAACATCATATGCTTCAAAGCAATTAGACATTGGAGTTGAAAGAGTAGCATAGAACTCACTAGTTTGTTCCTGAGGCTTCATAGCATTTATTCCATCTCGTGAAGTACCATTCCACTGAGGCATGTATGCAAACTCACAGCAATGTGAAAGCTTATAATCTTGATTAGCCCAGTTTGCTCTCATCTCTTCAGTTCTGTAGTAAGAACCATCTGCATCAACGAGATAATCTACACCTTCAATACCCCAGAATCTAAGGTCGTGGATATCCTGTCCCAAAATCTCATTAAGGAAAGAAAATGCTAAATCTGGATAAAAACAAGCTGTTGTAACTGCAATACCAGAGTAAGTATTTATCGCATTAACATATGAATGCCACTGCTGACTCTGGCCCTCTTCCATAACAAGACCAAGAGGAACATACTCACAACCGAGCTCATCGAGACCCTGCTGAGCGAATGGTCCAGCAACAGTATATGCGAAATCCCAATACTGATCGCACATTCCGAGGACACGACCAGTGCAAAGCTTTGATATGTACTCATCGTATGTCTGTGTAGCAAAGTCTATATCCATATATCCTTCTAGATACATTTCGTTGAGTTTCTGGAAATACAACTTAGCTGTAGGAGTAGTGTTATAGTCAACAATTGTAGGCTTATCGTAATCTGTTGTATTAACAATTACTGAACCATTATTTGGATAACCATCAAGGAACATAGGAGCTAACTCTAAGCAATAATATCTCCAGTCATCACAAAGTGCTGTATAAGGAATTACTGGTGTTCCGTCTGGCATTGTAGGATTAGCATCTGCATATCCCTTAAGGATCTCGAAATACTCATCAAGAGTAGTGATATTAGGATAACCAGCCCACTCGAGTACTCTTGCCTGAATCCAGAAGGCCTGTCCATTATGACCTGTTGATTTATCTTCTCCATATGTTCGGTTAAATACATTTGCCCAGTAGATATGTCCATCATCTTGTCTGAACATATCCCACTCTTCATCTGTGTAGAGAGCCTTAATATTTGGATACATCTCAATGTAATCATCCCAAGGTATCAAAACACCTGCGTCATACAGCAGCATCATAGAATCGCCACCATCAATGAAGTCAGGTAAAGAACCACTTGCAATAATGCTACCTACTGCTTCAGCTGAAGTCTGACCAAATAGGTATGTCTCATCAACATATACGTCCGTCTTATCAGCAATCAAGTTACAGATATCGTTATCATCATATATTTCAGTGCCTGGATATGCGATAAACATCGACATAACTTCTCTACCCGGATCACTTGGACTATATGGAGCAGGCTCAAAAGGCTCAGTTTCAGATGGTTCAGTTGTCTCAACTACAACCGGCTCAACATAACCAGGACTATGTATAGACATTGTTTTATATACATCATATGTCTTCTTAGCAAGTTTAACTGGATCGCTTGTGCCCTCAACATATGCAGAAGCGCTGTAGACATCTTGGAATAAATCGTTCCCTTCTTCAACGCCAACTACTAAGATCAGCTCGAAAACACTCTTTATAAACTCTTCGTTATCTCTAATCTTCCAGTTCTTGCCCTTATACTTGAGGTTCAATTCAAAGTCATATTCTTCGCCCTGAATTTCAAGAACGTAATCAATAGAACCCTTATCGCCCTTTATCTTAACATCCTCCTTCTTGAATTCAACATAATCGTCAAACAAGAAGTCCAAGGCATCCTCATTGTAGTATTCAAAGAAAGTCTCAAGAATAGCGCAATGCAATTCATAGTCATCATCGCTCCTATCGAGCGCCTTCTCAACCTTACTAATTTTACCTTCAAAGAGATTATCCATAATCTCTTTACCAGCAGTCTTAACATCTGTAGACACACAACTTGTAAGACTAAGTAGCATTGACATAATAAGGATCAATGCAGTAACAATCTTTATATTTTTCTTCATTTCATTTCCTCTTCATTTATTTCAGGTGGATATACATATTCAGTTGCTCGTGGCAGATGTGAATATTCACACACATGCATTTCCCTATAGTCTTCTAGAGACCAATTGAATTGCATATTGGCTGTTCTATAGAAGTTACCATCATCATCGATGACATAGTCTTCTCCCTGGATACCCCAGAAACGGTAGTCCATAATTTCTGGTGTAACAAGCTGATCGAACATATACATTACAGTTTCTGGTGACTTGCAGAATACTGTAATCGCAACGCCCTTGGAATAGAACTCCTCTGAATTACGATCTACATCAATATCGAAGTTAAGCCAATAGATATGACCATCTTCCTGTCTGAACTTCTCTAATTCTTCCTTTGTAAATAGTGAATTAATCGTCTCATTGTTCTCGATATATTCGTCAAGTTCAATAAGCAAATCTGCATCATAAAGTGTTCGTAAACCATCACCTGCATATACTAAATCAGGTGTATATCCAGAAAGCTTAATACGGTCTATAGCTTCTGCTTCAGTGCTTCCATCCAGATATCTCTCATTAATACAAACAAGAGTTTCATTAGTGATTGCTTCGATTACATTACCATAACCGCTATAATATTCCTTATCATCGCCTTCCTCGGCAATCATCATCGTCAATACATTTAGATTATTTTCATAATGATAATACTCAGAATTTACGATGTTCTTCTGCATAGTATATTTGAAATAGCTGTACTCATACATTTTTGTTGCTAACTCTTTAGTAGTGCTAGCACCATATATATCCATACCATCTCTGATAAGTTGCTTATCTTCTTCTTTGCCGGAATCCAAAACTGCATCAAAGAATAAAGACGTAACTTCTACTATGAAATTCTTTTTATCTCTTATTGAATAACCAGTACCTTTACCCTGTACTAAGAACTCAACATCATAAGTGTTGCCTTCAATCACTACATCGTACTTAACTGTTGCTTCCTTATCTTCCTTACTTGAAATACCTACATAGTTAATCTCAACATCATCAGAAAAGACAAATTCGCCCATGTAACCATACTGCTCAAAGAAAGTGTCAAAATAGTTATTATTGAAATACTTATAGGTATATACAAATTCTGATTTTACGCCAACAAAGTCGCGCGCGAAAAAACGCTTCAAAACTTTTTTGCCAGCAATTCTATTAGATAAAGCTGTGCATCCAGTCATACTAATAACTACTGTTACGACCAACAATAAAGACAATAATCTTTTAATATGTTTTCTCATTCTCTCCTCCCTACATCTAACCCACTTATATAATAGTATTTTTGGCTATTTTCGAACAACTGACGATTTCTATGTGTTTTATGTATTTTTTCAAGGAAATATAGGCTTTATTGAGAAAACGGCGTGTTTTCGAGCAAATCTTGGCGTGAACGCTCCCCCACTTAGCTTCGCTAGAAGTTGGGGCTTCGTGAAGCCATA
>JAKSRG010000003.1 GCA_024403735.1 Clostridia bacterium | reverse complement strand
GAGTAAGAAGCCCCCACTTCAAGCATGGAATGCTAAGTGGTGGGAGCATGTCACATCTAGTCTCTTGAGTAAGAGAAAAACATCAAATATCTAATCCAAAGACATTAGAGTTGACTGCTCTTAATGGTATGTCGGGAATAAAGGTACTGGTAATGGTTCAAAGATCAAGCAAGAAGATATAAAAGGTAAGACATGGTCAGAAGTAAGGGCGTATGTTTTAGGTCTTCCAGGTGTTGCTAATGCAAATAAAGGCACTATAGAAACTGAGTTAGATAGTATTGGAGCTAAGTGGACTTCTTTGAATTTTAGTTGATGTAAGGCAACAACTTTTGGTTGTTGCCTTTGTTTTTTTGCTAATAATTTATGTTCAAATATTAGTGAATATAAATTTGGATAGTAAATAGAATGAAATTGTTTTTCGAACAAAAGCAAAATACTACAATCTTTTTTGTTTTCTAGTATAATTCAGGGGAATATTTATTAGGAAAGTGTCATGGATAAAAAGAAATATACAGGAATTAACAGATTAATTAAGAGTGGTGCGCTTCAGACAGTTATTGATAAGAAGGAAGAAGGTTCTTTCGGCGAATTCTTTGATGACTGGAAGTGGATATTCTCATATTCATTTAAATATAAGTGGGTAATACTCTTCTATACAATCCTTGGTATTCTGACTTCTTCCTTATCCTTGGGTGCAGCTTGGCTCGGCAGAGTTATCATTAACATTGTAGTAAGTAAAGATGTTGAGCATATTTGGCTCCTTATCGCTGCAATGATTGGCTCATCACTTGTATCACTCATATTCTCATCTGTTATGAATCGTATATCTACAAGAATATCTATCTACGTTAATAATGATATTCAGGCAGATATCTTCGATAAGATTATTGATTCTAAATGGTCTGAACTTACTCAATATACAGGCGGAGATCTCATGAATAGATTCTTGTCTGATGTTAGTACTATTTCTAATAATGCAGTCTCATGGATCCCTAATCTGATTATCAATGTTTATACATTCATTGTTACATTCATTGTCCTTCTTAAGATGGATGTGATTATGGCTGCTATTGCACTTCTTGCTGGACCATTCCTACTTATTATTTCTAGAATAGTTCTTCGTAAGATGCGTATGTACAGAAAGAAGGTAATGGAGCTTAATTCTGACATGATGCACTTCGAAGCTGAGACTTTCTATAATATGGACATGATTAAGTCTTTCGGAATAATAGACTATTATTCCAAGAAACTTAAGGATTGGCAGAAGAAGTATAAGCAGTACAACCTCGATTACAATAAGTTTGAGATTAAGACAAATATTGTACTCACAGTGCTCTCTACACTCGTAGCAATGGTTGCGATGCTTTACTGTGTTTTCCTACTCTGGACAAACAAGATTATGTATGGTGATATGACATTCTTCCTCCAGCAGAGAGAACTTCTTACAGGTAGATTTAATTCATTGGCCGCTACATTCCCAGGTATGGTTAATAGTGCTGTATCAGCTCATCGTATCAGAGAGATTGTTCAGCTCGAGAAGGAATATCACGATGAGAAGGCTTATGAGGAATTGAATGAAGTAGCCGACATGGGCATCTCAATCAATATCAATAATGCTAGCTTCGCATATAGAGATGGCGAACCAGTATATGAGAATAGTGATTTCGTAGCAAAGCCAGGTGAGATAGTTGCAATCTTAGGTACATCTGGTGGTGGTAAGACTACGCTTATGAGAATGATCTTGGGCCTCATTGAACCATCTGAAGGTAAGGTTGCTTTAGTTGATTACAAGGGTAAGGCTGTAGATATCAGTCTTGATGTTCGTAAGTTGTTTTCGTATGTTCCTCAGGGTAATACAGTGTTATCAGGTACTATTGCAGAGAATATGCGTATGGTTAAGGAAGATGCTACTGATGATGAGATTATTAGTGCACTCAAGACTGCATGTGCATGGGATTTCGTATCCAAGCTCCCAGATGGAATTAATAATGAACTCAAGGATAACGGAAGAGGACTATCAATGGGTCAAAATCAGAGAGTATCTATTGCTAGAGCACTCCTTAGGAATTCTCCGATTGTTCTTCTTGATGAAGCAACCAGTGCTCTCGATATCGAGACAGAACGTGAAGTGTTGCATAACATAATCCAGAAGCAGCCTAATAAGACATATGTAGTATCTACACATAGACCAAGCGTACTGCATCAGGCTTCAAGAGTATATAGAATTATTGATAACAAAATTCATGAATTATCTAGAGAAGAGATAGAAGAGATAATCAAGTTCTATACATTGGATGAATGATTTTGTCTGTGTTATATTGACTTTTTGTATATGCAGTTTATTTAATTCTTTTGCTAATTTAGCACATTAAATTGTCAGAAAAAGATGATAATTGATACATATAACCATATATACTAATTTACAATGTATGATAAGATTTTTTAGGCATTAAGTTATGGGGTTATAGTATGAAAGAAATTGCATTAAGAGAAAAGCACGAATTGTCATCTGTAATGGGTGAAGTTTATAACAGACTTCGTACTAATATTGAGTTCTCTGGTGATGACAATAAGATTATTTGTGTAACAAGCTGTTCAGCTAATGATGGTAAGTCATCAATTTCTTACTATCTAGCTAGATCTATGGCTAAAAATGGTAAGAGAGTACTTTATATTGATGCAGACCTAAGAAATTCAGTTATGCATTACAGAATGGGCTATGATAAGGCTACTCTTGGATTAAGCCATTTCTTGGTTGGTAAAGCAGATATCCAGGATGTTATGTATAAGACTAGTTATGATGGATTATATTTCATTCCTACTGGAGTTTTCTCGAGACATCCATCTGAGCTCCTTGGTGGTGAGAGATTTGCTAATCTTCTTAAGTCATATAGAGAAGTATTTGATTATATCCTTATTGATACTCCACCAGTAGGCTCAGTAGTAGATGCTGTAGTTGTTGCTAACAATAGCGATGCTCATATTATTGTAGTTGGTGCTGGCCTTAATAGTAAGCATGCTGTAAAGAGAGCTATTGATGATATGAGCGTAGCAAAGTCTCATTTCTTAGGTGTAGTAGTAAATAAAGTTAAGACATCAACATCTGGTTATTATCGTTATACTTATAACTACAATTATAACTATGGTAATAAGCGTAATGATTAAAAGAGGTTATACTTATGAATTCTAAAGACAAGAAAATACATGAAGAACAAAGTATAGATCTCTTGGATTTGTTCTTTTATCTATTAAAAAAGTGGTATTTGTTAGTTGCTTGTGCTGTTATTGGTGCAATCCTTGTAGGTTATATGACTTACACAGAAGTAGTGCCAGTATATAGATCAAGTTCAATTTTGTTCGTAGCTAAGACTGGTACTATTGAGTCTATCTATGACCTCCAGTTAGGTCTCCAGCTTAGTGAAGACTTCGTAGTAATCGCTAGAAGTAAGCCTGTTATCGATACAACAATTGTTAAACTCGAAGAAATGGATGGCATTAAGCTATCTAGAGGCGAGGTATTAGGTGCTATTTCTGTATCTGAGATGGAAGATACACATATGATCAGATTTGATGTTACACATACAGATCCTAAGATTGCATGTGACCTTTGTAATGCACTTACTGAAGTAATGCAGGATCAGATTGCTTATATCATGAGTACTGATAAGCCTACAATCGTTGAGCAGGCCGAGGTTAATCCATTTCCTATTAATGGCGGAGTAAATAACAGACGTCAAGTTATGATTGGTGGCGCTGGCGGCTTTATGATGTGTGCCGTAATTTTAGCAGCAATCCATATCATGGATGATAAGATTAATACAGCAGACGATATCGAGAAGTATATTGGTGCTACAGTCCTTGTAAGTGTTCCTTATGATAAGGCGCAGACATTCGAGCGAAGCACTAAGCGTAGTAAGAAACGCAAGAAGGCAGCAAGTACACCTACTAATAAATAAACTTAATGGTTCTGAGGGAGCAGCGGATGAGTTATTGGGATATTCATAATCACATATTACCTGGTGTTGATGATGGTTCCAGCTGCTATGATGAGACTGAAGAACTCATTGCTCGTGAATATGAGCAGGGAATAAGAAATGTTATATTCACTCCTCATTATCGTAAGGGCATGTTCGAGATTGATTCCAAGGAACGATTGGAAGTATATAAGCGAACTGTAAGTGAACTTCAGAAGAGTTACCCAGATATGCATATCTATTATGGATGTGAGTTGTACCTTAGCCCAAGGTCTATTGATTGTATTAAGGATGTGCTTAATCTAATTCATGGTAAAAAACTTCTATTAGCAGAGTTCAATTATGAGATAGAGTATCCACTTATGGTTAAGTTAATTAAACATGCAATGTCTTGTGGATTGAAAGTAATAATTGCTCACGTTGAACGTTATGAATGCGTTAAGAAGGATATGGATAAGATTGCGGAACTCCGCTCAATGGGTTGCCTTATTCAGGTTAATGCTGATTCTGTTATTGGTAAGTATGGATTAGGCTTGAAGATGATATCTAATAAGCTTATTAAGAATAACTTAGTAGACTTCGTAGCATCGGATGCACATGATGTAGATTATCGTGATGTGCGTATGGATAAAGCGATGAAGCACATAACTAAGAAGTATGGTCAGGAAATGACAGAACTATTATTTAGAAAGAACGCCGAAAGATTATTCGGTATCAGGAGCTGATAGTAAGATGAAGAAGTGGAAGATATCTTATTATGTAGGAATTATAGTAGTTATTCTGGCTTTGATAGGAATAGCTATCTACCTAATTATGGCTCAGATTTCCAAATCTTCCATGAACAATCTAAGAGAAGAAGCCTTGATAGATAAGGAAGTAGGGACTACTAATGAGACTATTCCTTATCCAGCAGAGACATATGAGACTATCGTAGTTGATGAAGTAACAGGGGAAGAAGTAACTAAGATTGTTGATCCTGGCCTCGAGTGTCCTGTAGATTTCTTTGTCCTATGGAATACTAATTCAGATATATATGCTTGGCTCAGAATTCCTGGTACAAATATTGATTATCCAGTATTACAGCATACAGGTAATATTGATGAGAATAACTATTACTTACGTAAGGACCTAGAAGGTAATTACTCAACTGCAGGTAATTTGTTCTCACAGTATAGCTATAATAGTAACTTCAAAGAAGATAAATTAACTGTAATCTATGGCCACAATATGCGAGATGAGAGCATGTTCGGAACTATAGACTTCTATATTGACAATGAGGACTATGTATTCGATCACCAGTATATCTATATGTACACGCCATATAACTCATATCGCTACAGAGTTGTTGGAACTTTGGTAAAAGCCAACGGTAACGTCATGTACAAGTATAGTGGCTTGGTTGATGGTCAAGGTGATTTTACAGATTTTGTAAGAGACTTCAATGATGGAACATTTGGAAGTGGATGGATTGAAGATGGATTTGTAGCTTCAGAGGAAGACAATTTCCTAATCCTATCAACTTGTACTCCTTTAGCAGATGCTCGTATCCTTATAGTAGCAGTAAGGGAGGAAGCCACATGAGTAGTAGATTAGTTAAAAGATTATCTATACTTCTGATACTTGTGATGACGGTATGTTGGCTAGCTACTTCGTGCAAGAAGAAGGAGGCTCCTGTAGTTGAAGATCCTGAACAAGGTCAGACTATTGGTTCAGTCATCGAGGTAGATGGTAAGAAGTATATCTACAATAGTAATCTGGTTAATATCCTGTTCCTGGGTATTGATACAACAGATACACTAGATAAGTTCACAGAGCCATCACACGCAGGTCAGTCAGATGCGATATTTATCCTTACACTTAATAAAGAGACTAAGGAAGCAAGTATCCTTCAGATTAATCGTAATGCAATGACAGACATTGATATCTACGATAAGTCTGGTCAGATTATTAGGACTGAGAATGCTCAGGTAACATTACAGTATGCGTATGGTACAGGTGGAGCTCAGAGCTGCTGGGCATCTAGTAATACAATAAGTGAGATGTTATATGAACTGCCACTTAGCGGTTACTTCACAATGAATATGGCTGGTATCAATCAGATTAATGATGATCTGGGTGGCGTAGATATTGTGATGCCATGTGATTACACTGAGATTGATCCTTCAATGACTAGTGGTGCGACTGTTCATATTGAAGGTGATATGGCAGAGAAGTTTGTTAGATATAGAAGATGGGAGTTCAATTCTGTTAAGGATAGAATGGAACGTCAGGTCCTTTATATAACAGCACTTATGGATAAGCTTTGTCAGAGAAGTGCAACTGATATTTATAGTATTATCTCTCCATATCTAGATGATGTGATAATCACTAATTTAAGTGTGGATGAACTAAATAGTCTAGCTGATTATACATATTCAGATTGCAGGGTAGACTTACTACCTGGTGAGATGATTGATACAGATATGTATGAGGAATACATATTAGATGAGGAAACGTTAAAAAACTATATTATTTCTACCTACTATTTGCCTTATGAGTAAAAGAATATTGATTATTCGCCTCATTTTATGTAAACTCTCAAGGAAATAGGTATTAGTGTATTTATGCGGAGGTTATTATGAAGAAGTTAGTTACACTTATTGCAGCAGTTGCAATTTGCTTCTCACTTGGTACAGTAGTTATGGCTAGCCCAAGTAGCCCAACAGCTAACGATCCAACAACAGATGTTGATGGTGGTAGCGGAAGTGGTGCAAATGGTACTGGTTCTAACGGTTTTGATAATAGCAGTGATTCAAGCTCAACAAATGTTGGTGATACAAGTAGCGTTGGTGGTGCAGGTGTAGGCACTGGTGCTGGTGCAGGTAACGGCGACGGAAGTTCATCACCTAAGACATCAGATTCATATGTTGTTCCAGGTCTTGTAACAGTTGCTCTTGGTGGTACAGTTGTATCATTCGTATCAAAGAAGAAAATGAATTCTGAAAAGTGATTTGTTTTTAGGTTTGAATTTAATTTGAGTTTATAAGGAGTCTCTTTACGAGGCTCCTTTTTGTTTGAAGTTTTGCTTTGACTAGACATATTGTTTAAATACTAGGGAATAGCGGGTTTTATTTTGCATTTTAGGTCAATTGAAGTTAAGGGAGATTATCTATATAATTCTCGTGTTGTTTTCAAGAACTAATGAAAGGAAAGGAAGATATTATGAAGAAGGTAATTAGTACAGTTCTCGCTACAGTTATGCTACTTGGCGTAGTTGGAGCTACTGGTTGTGACAAGAACATACTTAAGAAGGAAAAGTGGTCAGACAAGGCTGTTAAGGAAGTTGAAGAGGAATTATCAACAAAGACTTGTACACAGTTCTATCTTGAGGGTGAAGTTTATGAGTTCCCATGTGAGGTTAATTGTTTCCTCGATAATGGTTGGGAGTTCAAGGATGCTACTACAGCAGATAAGGAGCTCGCTTCATGGGAGCAGAGCGATTATATCTACAATCTTAAGAAGGATGATAAGCTCATTGAAGTTGGTATGACTAATATTTCTGATGAGGCACTCCCAATTAAGGATTGTATGGTTGATAGCCTTAAGCTTTATAGTGCTTCAGGTGATGTAATGATCCCAAGTGGACTTACAATGGATGATGCAGCTTTCTATGGTAACTTTGATGAGTTCAATGAGGCTGTAGATATGGATGACGAGAACCTCACAATTGATGAGAAGAGCAAGACAGAGCATGAGTATACATTCGAATTTGAAGGCGATGATGGTTATGATATATCAGTAACTTTCAACGTTTATCATCTCGAGTATGCTGGTAACAAGGAGAGAATGGACCTCCTCGAAGCAGAGTACACATGTGCATACTTTATTGATTATGATTTCTGCGATGACCTCTCATCAACATTGAAGGCTGTACTCGAGAATGATCCATCACTCATTAACCCAGATTACATTAAAGAGACACCTGAAGAGTATGTTGGCTTCTATAGAAGCGCTAATGGTATCCCAGGTCTTCTTGCTAGCATGATGGGCTTTGAGTTCGATACATTGACAGATGATCAGATTGCTATGATGGATTCAGTTATCGCAGCTTTTTATGATTGCAATAGCTGCAATATGATCCCAGTAGACTATGAGAAGGTAACAATAAGCGTTACTTACTATGACTTCTTCGATATTTGTGATAAGGCATACGATATGCTCCTCGAGAGCGGTATGAATGTTGATAACTATTCAACAGATGAGGCTTGCTACGAGTATATGTGTAATGCAATGGTAGAGGTTATCAACAACCGTACAGATTTGCTCATTATGCCACATTCATATTTATACACAGCATGTGATACACCTGATTCAACATGTTGGGATGATTCAATCTTGTTGGCACTTGGTCTTGCTGAGTTGGTTGAAGAATAATTTGTTTTATAGACAGATTGAGATTAATGGAGGTAAGGTTCCTTATGGGCCTTGCCTCTTTTCTTTTGGAGTTCGGATGTCTTGGGTGGGTATGAGGTCATGATGGCGCTGATTCTATATTTTTTCGTTTCGAAGTTTAAATGTAGAACGGAAAGTGAATCTCCGTGGAGAAATGGCTTTTTTGAGTGGTTGATTCCATAAGTGTTCTATTTCTCATCAAAATGTAGAATGAATTGTGAACGGATAGAGTTGAGGAGGGTTCATGAACTAGTCTCGTGATTGTTTGATAAAAGTTCATACATTGAGAGGAAGTTTGATGTAAAATAAGTTAGAGCAAAACGTTATTCGGTTGTGAAAGGGGTATTAGTTATGCCATTAGTTAAGATATATATTGTTGAAGGTAAGAGTTCCAAGTACAAGAAGGCAGTAATGTCATCAGTACATGATGCATTTGTGGATGCTTTTGAGATTGACGATAACGACAGACTTCAGAGAATTATTGAAGTTCCTGCTGAGGACTTCGAGTTTCCAGAGGATAAGACATCAGGCTTCATGATTATCGAGGCTACATTGTTCCCTGGTAGAACTAAGGAGCAGAAGCAGATTGCTATTCAGTGCATCTGCGCTAACCTCTATGACAGAGTAGGTGTTGAGCCATCTGACGTGTTTATCGTGTTCAATGATATTCCACTCGAGAATTGGGGTATCGGTGGTTACCAGCAGGGTAACTGATCCTTGAACCTAGGATAGGAATTTATATGAGAGAGTTATTTACTATCGACCTCAAGGACTATAATCCTGAGGCAGAAGTTCGTAAAAGACCATCAGCTAGAGCAATCATTATCAAGAACGATAGGATTGCTCTTGTTTATGCCGCAAATAAGGGGTATTTCAAGTTCCCTGGTGGTGGTATTAAGGCTGATGAGACGCCGGTTGATGCGTTAATCCGTGAGACAAGGGAAGAAGCTGGGCTTGAGGTTATTCCTGAGAGTATCAGGGAGTTCGGTATTGTTAATAGAAGGCAAAAGGCTAGTAAGGGTGAGTATGTTTTCGAACAGGTCAACTACTACTATTACTGTGATGTGACTGGTAAGAAGGGCGCTCAAGACCTAGACGACTACGAAGCTGAGGATGGGTTCAGACTAGAGTTCGTGAGGATTGAGGAAGCCATTAAGGCGAATATGCATTTTGTTAAGCACTTTGATGAGCACGGCGACCTATTTGATAAGATTATGGCGATGCGTGAGGGCAGAGTGCTCCAGATGATACTAGAAGATATTAGGTAAAAGATAAGCTCCAGTTGATTGTCAACTGGAGCTTAATTGTTGCTTAGCAGTTCTGATCGAATACTTCCTTGAGGCTCGCCTTGAGCGGAACACCAAGCTTAGTAAGCGTCTTATCAAGTGCGTCCATGACTTCAAGGATTATGTCCTTATTAGCGTTTGTTCCCATGTGACCGATGCGGATTAACTTGCCACCGAATACGCCGAAGGAACCAGCCATGAGGATGTTGTGATCAGATTTTAATGTATCAAGGATATCCTTGGCTGTAGTCTCAGATGGAACTACGAACGCTGTTACTGTATTAGCGAAGCCTGACTTAACATAAATCTCGAGGCCTGCCTCAGTGATTGCTGTTCGTACTGCACTAGCAACCTTCTCATGTCTAGCGTAAGTATCAGGATCGTTTTCTAGGTTACTGATAGCTACGTCGAGACCATTGATATCAGAGATTGGCATTGTATATGGGAACCACTTCTCTTCGTAATAATTGAAGAATGTCTTGAGGTTAGCGTAGAAGGCCTTGATAGGTGACTTACGACCGTTGATTGCTGCCTTGGCATCATCGCTCAATACATTGATTGTGAGGCCAGGAGGAGCTGAGATAACTTTCTGGGAACCGCCGCAGAGGATATCGATATCAGATACGTCGAGCTTATCGCCGAACATTGTAGAAACAGCATCTACTACAGTCATAATGCCTTTGCTTTTAAGTAGCTTACAGATTGCAGCTGCGTCGTTAAGCATACCTGATGGTGTGTCGCCATGAACGAGTGTAGCGTACTTGAAGTTACTATCCTTCTCGAGGAAAGAAGCCAATTCATTAACGTCGATTGTCTGATTATAATCCTTAGTATAAAGGACTGGAGTTCCGCCATACATTGATACGAAGTCAGCAAAGCCTGCGCCGAAGATACCGTTGTCGATTACGAGGACACGGTCGCCTTCTTCTGTAAGTGAAGCACATGCAGCCTCGAGACCTAAGATACCTTCGCCTCCGAGGATGAGTGTCTCATTAGTAGTGTTAAGGAGTTTACTAATTCTGAGGCAGAGCTTCTTGTACTGTTCAACGAACTCTACATCCAAATCAGGATTAGTGCACTCGAGTGATCTAGCTTTAAATACGTTCTCTTTGACCTTAGTTGGGCCAGGAGTTACTACGTTATACATTTACAAAATACCTGCTTTCTTAATAGCGAGTTCAATTGGCTTGATAGCAAGGATAACGATTACTGCTGCTGTAACTACCTGGATAATGTTGCCAGGTATTGAGCCGAATGGAACTATGAAGTTCTTATATAATATAACTTCAGCAAAATAATATCCAACTATCTTAATCAAAAGGGCAGCAGCAAATGCGAGACCATATACAGGGAGAGTACGCTTCTTTTCTGCGATAAGGCCTACTACGAAACCCATAAGTCCAACGATAACAAATGTGAATGGAGCCCATGTAACCCATCCTGAGAGAAGGTCAAATAGACCCATTCCGAATGCACCAACAACAGCGCCACTCTTCTTACCGAGGATGATGGCTGCGATGAATAGTGGTACGTTACCAAGGTGGATAAGTCCGCCGTTACCCATGATTGGGAGACGGATATTTACAAATGCTGTGAATACATATGTGAGGGCAATAAAGATTGCTGTGATAATTAGGAAAATTAATCTCTTGCGATTGTTTGTGATGTTGCTCATTTACAATTCCTTTCAATTGGTTTGTTTTTGAGTAGAAGTATACGGTAATTGATAGTTTTTGTTTATACAAGAATCATAGTACTTTATTAATATAAGATGACTTTTTATACAGTTTTATATTCAAAATGCGAGTGTTATGGATGGTCATTTGTGGTACTTTATTGGTAGTTTAATAGCTTTGAGTGAGCGGAGGGTTTTATGAAGATAAGATTTGAAGGGTTAACTAAGAGATTTCCTAATCGTAATAAGAAGATTAAAGATGATGTTGTAGCCGTTGATAATTTCACTTTTGAGATTCCAGACGGTAAGCTTATTGGACTTCTTGGTCCATCAGGATGCGGTAAGAGTACTGCACTTAATCTTATTTGTGGACTTGAGACAGCAACTGAGGGAAAGATTTTCTTCGATGAAGATGATGTTACTGATCTACCAGCAGAGAACCGCGGTGTAGGTATGGTTTTCCAGTCCTATGCACTTTATCCTCACTTAACAGTTAAGAAGAATATTATGTTCCCACTCCAGAACCTCAAGGGCGAGGAGAAGATGACTAAGCAGCAGATGGAAGAAAAGGCACTCGAAGCTGCTAAGATTGTTCAGATTGAGGAACTCATGGAGCGTAAGCCAAGCGAGATGAGTGGTGGTCAGCAGCAGCGTGTTGCTATCGCTCGTGCTCTTGTTAAGATGCCAAGAGTACTCCTTCTTGATGAGCCACTATCTAACCTCGATGCTAGACTTAGAATTCAGACACGTGAAGAGATTAAGAGAATTCAGAATACTACTAAGATCACTACAATCTTCGTAACTCATGACCAGGAAGAGGCTATGAGTATCTCAGATATGATCGTAGTAATGAAGCTTGGTAAGATTAACCAGATTGGTAAGCCACAGGAAGTATACGATAATCCTGTGAATTTGTTCGTTGCGAAGTTCCTAGGTACCCCACCGATTAATGTTTTTGATGGAGTCATAAAGGGCGGTAAGTTATATATCGGCGACGAAGAGATAATGGGTCAGTCTTATGTTAAGGGTGTAAAGGACCAGGAAGTAACTGTAGGTATTAGACCAGAAGGCTTCATCTTAGTTCCTAATGAGAAGGGCGAACTAGACGGCAAGAAGGGTGTGTTCACAGTTAACCTTCAGGCTATCGAAGTTATGGGTAGAGATACTAGCGTAGTATTCGGACATGAGAAGTCTGAGGGAAGACTTAGAGCGATTGTTAGCTCAGATAACGCTATCGACGCTGATAGCAAGGTTGTTAAGTTCAACCTTAACCCTAAGAAGGTATTCGTATTCAGTAAGGAAACTGAGGAGAGACTTGTATGAGAAAGCAGAACTTAAAGGCGTGGCTATATTTGTTGCCGGCTCTGGTTTTCCTAGGAGTCTTCATGGTATATCCACTCGTCGACGTACTTATATATTCAATGGAGCAGGGCTATAACTCAGCTTCTGGAATTTCTTACGGTGTTGGTCTATATAACTATTCTTATGTCCTCCATGATCCATACTTCTTGCAGGCTATTAAGAATACATTCATCATTGTAATCATTACTGTTCCACTATCAACAGCGCTCGCGCTACTTATATCACTTGGACTTAATTCGATTAAGAAGTTGAAGGATTTGTTCCAGACATTATTCTTCCTTCCATATGTAACTAACACTTTGGCTGTTGGTCTCGTATTCATGATTATGTTCAAGAAGACACCTTATTCAGAGGGATTTATTAATCTTCTTTTGAAGCTCGTGGGCATCGCGCCAATTGACTTTATCGAGGGTCCATACTGGGCAAAGATGTTCGTAATGTGCTTTTACACAATCTGGGTAGTATTGCCATTTAAGATTTTGATTTTGACATCAGCGCTCGCATCTGTTGATGAGGTGTACTACAAGGCAGCTAGAATTGATGGAACATCAAGATTTAGACAGTTCACAGCTATTACTTTGCCAATGATCTCGCCAATGATCTTCTATTTGATCATCACTGGATTTATTGGTGCGTTCAAGGCTTATTCAGATGAAGTAGCTATCTTTGGTACGGACCTTAATTCAGCGGGAATGAACACAATCGTAGGTTATGTATACGATATGCTCTACGGCGATTCAGGTGGATATCCATCTTATGCATCAGCTGCGGCACTCATATTGTTCGCGATTGTATTCACGATTACGATAATTAATCTTCTTATCAGCAAGAAGACATCTATTAAGTGATAAAGGAGGATAAATCTTATATGAATGATTATGATAAGATTGGCCGCAAGGCTAAAGGTCTTAAGATATTAAGAAATGTCATTACTTATACGCTTTTGTCCTTCTGGGGCATTATCGTATTGTTTCCATTTTATTGGATGATACTAACATCAGTTAAGTCTTATGGTCAGTACAACTCAGAGTATGTGCCAAAGCTATATACATTGATGCCAACTATCAAGAACTACGTAGATGCATTCACAACGGTGTCACTTGGAAGATACTTCGTGAACACAATCGTATTCACAGTTGCTACTACGCTCCTTATGATGTTAGTGATTGTTTTCGCTGCGTTCGCATTCGCAAGATTACAGTTCAAGGGTAAAGACCTAGTATTCACTATGTTCCTATCCCTCATGATGATCCCAACTGAGCTCGTAGTAATCACTAACTTCGTTACAATTACAGACTGGGGTATGCGTAACTCCTTCATGGGACTTATCCTTCCATCAGTAACATCAGTATTCTATATTTACCTTCTTAAAGAGAACTTCGAGCAGATACCTGATGACCTCTATAAAGCTGCGAAGGTGGACGGAACTTCTGATATGAAGTACCTATTCAAGGTAATGATACCTATCTGTCAGCCAACTATTGTAACAATAATCATCTTGAAGGTTATCGAGTGCTGGAACTCATACGTATGGCCAAGACTTATTACTGATAATCCTAAGTACTATCTTGTATCTAATGGTATCCAGGAGATTAGAGAGAACGGCTTTGGTCGTGAGAATATTCCTGCGATGATGGCTGCTGTAGTAGCTATCTCTGTGCCGCTCATTATCTTGTTCCTTATCTTCCACAAGAAGATTATGGCAGGTGTATCAAGAGGAGGTACTAAGGGATGAGAAAACTTGTATCTTTACTACTAGCTGGCGCCATGTGTGCGTCAATGGCGTTCGGTGTTGTAGGATGCCATAAGCCTAAGTACATTCCTAAGTTCGATGTTCCAGAAGAGTTCGATGAGACTAATAAGTATGAGATTACTTTCTGGGCTAAGAACGATACCAATGCTACACAAAAGGCAATCTATGAGGACGCAATCTCTTCATTCGAAGCATTGTATCCAAATATTAAGGTTAACATTCGTTTCTATACTGACTACTCGGCTATGTATAACGATGTAATCACTAATATCTCAACTAACACTACGCCTAACGTATGTATCACTTATCCAGACCACATCGCTACATACATGACAGGTGAGAATATTGTAGTTCCTCTTGATGACCTCATGATGGATAGTAAGTACGGTCTAGGTGGTTCAGAACTCAAGTTCGATTCACCTACTGAAGATGAGATGGTAAGTGAGTTCATGGAAGAGTGCGTCATTGGTGATAGCCATTACGCAATTCCTTACATGAGATCAACAGAAGCATGCTATATCAACAAAGATATGGTAGAAGCACTCGGATATGAGCTCCCTGAAGTACTCACATGGGACTTCGTATGGGAAGTGTCTGAAGCAGCAATGGAGAAGAACAGCGACGGTTCATTCAAGATTAATAACCAGATGACAATGATACCATTTATCTATAAGTCAACTGATAATATGATGATCCAGTCTTTGGCACAGAAGGGTGCAGGTTATTCAACTCCTAGCGGAAAGATTGAGATATTTAATGACACAACTGCATCTTTGTTAAAGGAGTTCGCAGCTCACGGAAAGTCAGGTGCCTTCTCAACATTTAAGATCTCCAGTTATCCAGGAAACTTCCTTAATGCTGGACAGTGTATTTTCGCGATAGACTCAACAGCTGGTGCCACATGGATGGGAACTAATGCTCCAAATCTCGACATCAGTTCAGATAAACTCGTGGACTTCGAGACTGTAGTATATCCAATCCCTCAGTACGATCCTGAGCATCCTAAGATGATCTCACAGGGACCATCAATTTGTATCTTCAACAAAGAAGATACTATGGAAGTATTGGCATCATGGTTGTTCGCATCTTATTTGTTGACTAACGATGTTCAGATCTCATATTCGCAGACTGAAGGATATGTGCCAGTAACTAAGAAGGCGCAGGAGAGCGCTGAGTACCAGGATTACCTCTCCAGAGCAGGCGAGGATAACGAGCTATACTACGACATCAAGATTGAAGCCGCAAAGATGCTCATCGCTAATACAGAGAACACATTCGTAACCCCTGTATTCAATGGTTCAGCATCACTTCGAATGGCGTCAGGTGAACTTATCGAGAATGCAGTTAAGTCAGCTCGTCGTAAGAAGGCAGTCGATGATGAATTCATCGCTGGTCTATATGAAGACGTAACATCTCTGTATCGACTAGATCAGATAGTGGAGGCAGAAGGTGAGGAAGACCCAACACTTCCTAAGCTTGGCAAACTTCCAGGAACATCCAAAGCACTCCTTATAACCCTTGGTGCAACTTGGGTACTTATTGGATGCTATGTTGGTGTAGATACACTTAAGAAGAAAAAGAAGTGATTTACTCTTGGTGTTTAGCTTGTATAAGAGAAGTATTTGAGAATAATAAAGTCCGTACTAAAGCGAATTTTGAAGTTGAATTAAAACTTCTTGAGTTCTCTTTAGACGGACTTTTGTAGTTTTGAATATTACTCAGCTATGTAAGCTAGCTGCTTGTTTTTGTCTTCAAGTCTGTTCTTATGGAATGATACCAGCGTTCATACAAATAGCCTTGAATTCTGGAGTGTTAGCAAATGATTTGAAAGCCTGTTCGCGAGACATACCATTTGACAATTGTTTCATCCAGTAGTTGAAACCACTAGCATCTGGATTTCGTCCCATAAGTGTTAGGTAAAGTCTAGCAATGTAATCCTTGTCACTAATGCATTTATTCTTGAATTCTGAGCTAAAGAAGAAGCCATATGCGACTTCAGTGCCAGACTTTCTCATATTAGAGAGTTCACTAGCCCAATAGTTTCTGCCAGAAGTGTCATAATTTCTGCCAAGACATGTTGTGTATAATCTGGTAGCGAAATCAATAACCGATTGTGATGCTAGCTTGTTGTAGGTTGGTTTCGCTGTACCTCCTGATATGATGCCATATTTGAGACATATGTTAGCCCACTCGGTTGAGTTGATGAAACTATTAAATATAAAAGTTCTATCTTTGCCATTACTCATCTGATTGAGCCAGTATTTGAAACCATCAGCATCTGGTTCACGGTTCATAAATGTTCGATATAGTCTTGTTATAAACTCCTTATCACTCAGATTCTTTTTGATTAACTCATCAGAGAAGAAGAACTGCTTGGCTACTTCAGCACCAGATTTACCACTTAATAGTTGACTTACCCAAAATGCTTTTCCATTAGGATCAGATGCTCTATTGAGGCAGTCTACATATAGACGGTCTACAAAAGCTTCAATGCTATCTTGTTCAGTAGATATAAGTATGAAGTCTGAGAATTTATCAGATTTGAATGTAAGTGTCTTTGTTTTTGTATCTATAGTGCAAGTTAATTCTTTTAGTTCGCCATCATGAACTCTTATGATTTTGTACTCTTTGTTAGGATCGTAAGTTGAAGAAATATTAATTGAAACAGAAACTTCTTTGTTTAGTTCAGTAATGTTTCCTATATTTGAATTATTACCTGCGTTGTCTTTGAAATACATGTTTACAAAGATTGAATAAGTGGATTCAACTTCTATTCTCGCATCGTTTGTATAATTAGATATTTCGTTTTCTTTGTAAGTCGTATCAGAATTATTGATAACGATATCAGTGCATACAGTATTGTTGTGACTAAAACCATCATTAACATTATTCTTAACCATATTAATGTCAGATTTGTTGATATCTGTTTTACTTACATCAGGATCGTCATTATAAGCTATATCATCAACAATGGCTCCTGCTTGTTGTGAAACACTATTCTTTTCAGCCTCAATAGATATGTTGCTGTCAACATCATAGACTGTTACTGTAATAGTAGTTGAAGCATAGAAACCAACACTGGCTGTAATCTCAGCTGTTCCTGCTGAAATACCAGTAATCTTTCCTTGATTATCTACTTGGACTATTGATGTATCGCTACTTGTCCATTTAAGAGAAGTGTAAAATGCATTAATAGGGTAGATGTTCTTTCCAAGATAGTATGAGTTTCCAACACTGATATGTGGTTCTTTTGGCGAGATATCTATATTTTTTACAAGTGGTTTATTAGAACGAATATAATAAGCTTCATCTGAGACTTCTGAAAAATCACTTCTTGTTTTATCTGTAAAGTAGAATTCATGATAAATAGTAGTCATTTTTATGGATTGTACTTTATATGTAACTCTATATTCGTGGTCTTCCGTAAAAATAAAGTCTTGTGCTTCTTTTAGCTGATCGCTGGAAACATACCAGTATCCATCTTTATAAGTTGCTTTGCCAAAATTACATGTTCCGTCAGTCATTAATGAAGTCGTGCCCGAATAAAACCCCATTGGATATGATACCAATTCGTCGTTTTCGTTGTAGAGAATATAATTGCCAATAATACCTCCGATGTCATGCTCATAGGATTTATTAATAGTTAAATCTTCATATGAAATAACAATATGAAATACTAAATCATCTTCTACATAAGGAATTCTAAAGTTCAATGTATAATCATCAGCAATTTTCAATTGATCTGGCTTTTCATACTTGAATTCTAAGAATTTTTCGCTTGGAAGCTTATATGTGATAGTATTTGATTTTACTTGACTAGATTTAGCCACTGGTACGACTAAGTTTGCTGGTCGCGAATCATTTGCGGGTCCATATGTGAACGCATACATAGAAATTGTAACTTCAAATGTATGACCGTTGTATTCATCCTTTTGGGCATAGATGTCAAGGTATTTCTCGAATGATGAAGGTGGTAATGAGTGATGTATTCCATCGTTATATGTTGGTGATGAAGTTCCTATTTTGCATGTTCCATTAGTAAATGCAGCATATTCTGGATTGTCAGTATCATCGCCATAAGTTCTAATTGTGATGGGTTCACCTGTATCTATATCCACACACTCGATTAAGAATTCATACATTGTATTCTCTTTGTAGATTGGAGTCTCCCAAGTTAACGTGAGATTGTCTGAAAGAACCATATTAAATGGATCTTCTAGTTTTTTGTCCTCATCTTCGTCAGTAAGGGGAATGAATAGGGATATAGAATTTGATTTTTCTGAGATACTACTTTGTAGCATGCCGCTAGTTGCAAATTCTTCAAAAGGATACTGAACATCAGTTGCATATACTTCGAAAGAAATAGTCAAATCGTGTCCTTTTAAGTCCATAAGGCAGTTATTTACCAAATATGATTTGATTGTCATATCAGCATAGTCATTCCATTTTCCAGTTGACCAATCGTAAAAGAATTTACCATTCTTAGAGAAGTGTATACCATCTGTTTGCTTAGAAGTTCCACCAAAACAAGTTTTGTCCGGATGTACAACAAAATCAAGGGTATCACCAAGATAATCTTTATACTCATAATCCATTCCATTTGTGTTGTCGTGAACTAAGAATATGAAATAGTATCCGATATCAATATAGCTAATAAAACCATCCCAACTTAGAGTAAAGTCTTCTGTAAGATGAAGATTAGTAGGAGTAGGAAGTACAGAAGTGAAGCTAATAGGGAGATAGTATTCTTTGTTACTTGAGATTGTAGACTTAGTGCCAGTTTGCTCTGCGTTATTTATTAGATATATAGGAGTAACGTCAAAGCACACACTTACAACATCAACAAAATACTTGTTGTTGTTAAGAATTGCTTGAACTTGTTGTTGTAAATCAATAGTTAGAGCAGTTGTACCAGTTGTTGTTGATCCAACAAGTACCCCTTGATAATAGGCATATGTTGTAACAATATAATTATTCGCATTACAATCATTCCAACTTGCAGTCAGAGTACTATCGCTAACCCAAGAGACTTGTATATCAGGGTTGGTGACACTCATGGCAGAAACTGAATAATCAAAGTTTCCATCTTTAATGATAATTTTATCAGGGTCAATCTCGACATCTTCGTCATCAAGCGAATCGTAGATAGTCTCATCTGGAGAAATATTGATTGTTTCACTACTCTCTTGTGTTGTCTCTTCAGAAAATGAGGCATCACTTGTAGTTTCTATTTCATCAGAGGAGTAAATAACGTCAGAATTTGAAGTGGTTTCGTCAGCCATTACGGTGATTGAAATACTGTTAAGAGATAACAGGATAGCTAATAACCATACGACAATTGATCTGTATTTTTTCATAAGCAAACTCCTTGCAGCGTATATTATTAATAATAATAAAGTCCATAAATAAAAAATTTTGACATATAATGAATACATTTTGTAAACAGTGATAATGTGGAAGTAATAGCCTAGATGTGCTATTATATGCATAGAAAAGCACAGTCCGCTTGGACAGGTGCCTGTTTGGGTTATTTACCTCACCCAGGACTGCGAATCCATATGGGTGAGGTTATTTTTTGCCTTTTTGTGAGTATCTCTCATCGAGAAAGGCTAAAATGACTAAGAAGAACTTGATAGCTGCTATTGGTAACCCAATAATAGCGATAACTAATGTTAATGTATCAATATCTATCATAATCTGCCTCCTTTCTCCCTTATTCCTAAAAGGTTGAAAACAGGCAACCTGCCCATATTAGCGGACTGTGCTAGGGTTCAATTTTACAATGTTTTAATGCGTGATTTGAATAGTTTGGAGTCTCAATTTGGTGTCAATGGAGTCTCAACTTTTTGGGGTGTTTAATCTTGCGAGTGGGAAGGTGAGCAGCGTGTTTTCGATAAGGTCAAATCCTTTTACTAGTGAAAGATAGTTGGAATGACACTGGTCTTGCTAAGGGAATTGCTAGGTGTCTTGACATATGTCAATTTGCTTAGATGTGGGCTGAAATGCGTCTTTAATTTGTATGATTTGACGTACGTTAGTTAAGAAATATCAGTGATATTATTAGGCTAATCCGCATAAGGTATGGCGGTAGGAATCTTTTATATGATTTTTAGGAGAAAAATTATGAAGAAGTTTTTTGCACTTGCTTTGACAGCAGCAATGATCATGTCACTTGCAGCTTGCTCAGAGACAACAACAGAAGAGACAACAACAGAGGCTACAACTACAGTTGCAGAGACAGAGGCTACAACAACAGCTGCAGAGACAGAAGCTACAGAGGCTACTGAGGCTACTGAAGAGACAACTGAGGCTACAGAGGCTGATGCTCCAGCAGTTGAGCCAATGACATACGATGAGTACGTAGCTGCTGAAGTAGATGACGAAGTAGTAGTTTGTGCTTATGTACAGGCTAAGCAGTCATGGTGGGATAACAAGGCTACAGTTTACCTCCAGAATGAAGAAGGCGCTTTCTTCTGCTATGAGATGGCTTGTTCAGAAGAAGATTATGAACTCCTCGTTCCAGGTCAGGCTATTCTTGTAACAGGTTACAAGGGCGAGTGGGCTGGCGAAGTTGAGATCGTAGACGCTACATTCGAGATCGTTGATGGTAACTGGATTGCAGAAGCTAAGGATGTTACAGAGTTCCTCGGTACAGATGAGCTCGTTAACTACCAGAACCAGTTCGTTTCTTTCACAGATATGACAGTTGTATCTGTTGCATTTAAGAACGAAGAGCCAGGTGACGATATCTACGTTACACTTTCAAAGGACAATGCTGAGTACAGCTTCTGTCTTGAGTACTACCTCAATGGTTCAGACGAAGAGTTCTACGCTCTTGTAAGCGGTCTTGAGGCTGATCAGACAGTTGATGTTGAGGGTTACCTCTACTGGTACGAAGGTGTTAATACACACATCACAGCTGTAACAGTTAAGTAATTCATTTACTGAATAGTTAGTTATTGAATTTATGCCAGCAGTTATCTTTATGGTAGCTGCTGGTTTTTTGTTGGGATTAATTGATTATACGTGTTAATACGTGTATAATTATTGCATAAGGAGAGAAGATATGCCGATTACAGCCAAGAAAATGATAAAGAAACTGAAGAAAAACGGTTTTGAGATTGTGTCTCAGAATGGTTCGCATGTTAAATTGATAAACCGGCTAACAAATAGAACTGTAATAGTGCCTTATCATTGTAAAGATTTAAAAAGAGGATTGGAGTTGGCGATACTTAAGCAAGCAGGGATAGAGGAGGATAACAATGAGTAAGTTTTATTCAGCAATTTTTCACGAAGCAGATGAAGGTGGTTATTGGGTTACATTTCCTGATTTCCCAGAATGCATGACACAAGGCGAGACATTAGAAGAGGCATATAAGATGGCGTCTGAAGCTCTTGGCTTGTGTATTGATGAGAAATTAAGAAATGATGTTGAATTACCTAATCCGTCTAAGCCAGTGGATTATATGGTTGATATGGGTGATTTTTCTTGCCTTATTGAATTTGATCTCATTAAGTATAGACGTATGCATAATACTAAGTCAGTTAAGAAAACACTTACAATCCCTGAATGGTTGAACGAAGCTGCGATTGAACAGAACATTAATTTCTCGCAGGTTCTACAGGATGCGCTGATCAGTAAGCTATCACTTTGATGATTACTAACAATTGATGGAATGTGGTACAATGTCATCTATTATTATTTATTAAGAAGGTGACTAGTAATGAAACAGTACGTAATGGGAAATGGTGCGATTGCGCTTGGTGCTCTTGCCGCTGGCGTTAACCTTATTTCTGGTTATCCAGGTACCCCATCTTCTGAGATTATTGAGACTGTACATAAATTTCCACATGAAGGAGTTCATCTCGAGTGGTCTGTTAATGAGAAGGCAGCCCTTGAAGTAGCAGCTAGTGCAGCATATTCAGGCGCTAGAACTCTTGTTACTATGAAGCAGGTTGGTCTTAACGTAGCATCAGATCCACTTATGTCTTTGGCATATGTTGGCGTTAAGGGCGGAATGGTAATCGTGTCTGCTGATGACCCAGGTCCTATCTCATCACAAACTGAGCAGGATACAAGAAGATTTGCAGATTTTTGCAGAATTCCAGTATTTGATCCATCTTCGCCAGAAGAAGCCTATGAGATGATACAGGATGCTTTCGAGTACTCTGAGAAATATCAGACCCCAGTATTATTTAGACCAACAACTCGTGTGTGTCATGCTTATGCATCGATTGACGTCGATATTTCCAATGGTCCTAAATCCTATGAGGGATTTGTTAAGGATTCTTCTAAGTGGGTTATTTTCCCAAGACTTTCCTATGCTAATCATGGAAAGATTGAAGCGCGTAATGTGACAATCGGCGAGGATTTCTCTACATATCGCTATAACACTTCAGAGGGCACTAATTCCACTAAAGCTGTTATTGCTTCAGGTGTGTCTTATGAGTATGCCAAGGAGTTTATGAAGTCTTATCCAGATTACAAACTCATCAAGATATCAACTGCATTCCCATTCCCAGAGCCATTTGTACTCAAGGAGTTGGAGGGTGTATCAGAAGTAATCTGTATCGAGGAACTTAGCCCATATATTGAGGAACAATTATTGAGAGTTGTTGGTAAGCACCATCTAGCACTTAATGTATCAGGTAAGTTGAATGGATTGGTTCCACATAACGGCGAGAATTCTGCTAATCAGGTAGCCAATATCTTGAGTTCATTCCTAGGGCTCGAAAACAACGCGCAATCAATTGATTTGTCTGATATGCCTAGCTTACCAGTTAGACCACCAGTCCTTTGCGCAGGTTGCCCACATAGAGGTTCATTCTACGCTGTTAAGGTTGCGATGAAGGGCAAGAAAGCATTCTATTGTGGAGACATAGGTTGCTATACACTTGGTAATGCTATGCCACTTGATATGGTAGATACATGCCTTTGTATGGGTTCAGGTGTGACGATGGCTCAGGGCTTTAACTGGACACATGAAGATGCACAGTGTTTTGCATTCATAGGTGACTCAACATTCTTCGCATCAGGTATTACTGGTGTGGTTAATGCTGTATATAACGATGCTAACATGATTTTGTGTGTTCTCGATAACTCCACAACAGCCATGACTGGTCACCAGCCTCATCCTGGTACTGGTATTAACCTTATGGATAACATTGTAGATAAGGTGGACATTACTAAAGTCCTCGAGGGATTAGGTGTGAAAAAGATTATCACAGTTGATCCACTCAATCTTAAGGCGTCAGTTGATGCTGTTAATGAATGCGCGTCTATTAAGGGTGTTAAGGCAATTATCTTCAAGTCACCATGTATCGCTATCACTAAGCCAACAGGTAAGATGACAGTTGATAGTGACAAGTGTATTAATTGTAAGAAGTGTATCCGTGAGATTGGTTGCCCAGCACTCATCACAATCGATGGCAATGTTACTATCGATACTAACCTCTGTACAGGCTGCGGTCTTTGTAGTCAGCTCTGTCCAACAGAAGCAATCGGAGGTAAGAAATAATGAATAAAGATATCATGATTTGTGGTGTAGGTGGTCAGGGTACAGTACTCGCATCTAAGATTATCGCAGCAGCTGCCATGGACGAAGGTAACGCTGTTCATTCAGCAGAGACAATTGGTATGGCACAAAGAGGTGGTTCAGTAACTTCTCATGTACGAGTTGGCGAAGCGTATTCTCCATTAATCCCATATGGTAGTGCAGACTTGATCATCTCATTTGAGCCAGCAGAAGCCGTACGTAATCTCATTTACCTCAAGAAGGATGGAATTGTTATTACTAATTCAGTTCCTACTAAGCCGGTTACAGC
Organism: Clostridia bacterium; assembly: GCA_024403735.1. Lineage (GTDB taxonomy): Bacteria > Bacillota > Clostridia > Saccharofermentanales > Saccharofermentanaceae > Saccharofermentans. The sequence continues at coordinate 152,623 of JAKSRG010000003.1, read as the reverse complement.
TTCTATCTCAGCTTCTGAGTATAATGGAGTTGAGATGGTTAACTATTTGAACACTAAGTGTAAGGTTATCACAGTTAATAGTGATGACGTTTGTTCTGAGTTTGGTTCGAATAAGTTTTTTAATATCGCTATTTTAGGTGTAGCAGTTGGTTCAGGTCGTCTTGGTATCTCTAAGGAGACAATCCTTAAAGAGATTGAGGCTAGAGTTCCAGCTAAGTTTATTGAAGTGAATAAAGCTGCCTTTGAAGCAGGTTTAAAGATTGGAGAAAGTTATGAAGCTTAATGATATTCAGTTAGCGCAGATTGATGCTCAGGTTAAAAGATTAATCGCATCTGATAGTTACTACGGACAGGTGCTCAAAGATGCTGGCATCACTGAGATTAAGAGTCAGGAAGATTATGAGAAGATCCCTTTTTCGAGCAAGGATGATCTTCGTAATGCATATCCTCTTGGAATTCAGGCAGTACCAGATGAGGAAGTTGTTCGTATTCATTCATCTTCAGGAACAACTGGAAAACCAGTAATCATCCCTTATACAAAAAAGGACGTAGATGACTGGGCGTTGATGTTCGCTCGTTGCTACGAGATGGCTGGCGTTACTAATAAGGATAGAATTCAGATTACTCCAGGCTACGGTCTCTGGACTGCAGGTATTGGTTTTCAAGCAGGCTGTGAAAGACTAGGCGCTATGGCTGTTCCAATGGGCCCTGGTAATACAGAAAAGCAGCTCCAGATGATGATGGACCTCAAGACTACAGTACTTACAGCTACATCTTCATACGCTTTGCTCCTCGCTGAAGAGATTAACAAGCGCGGTATTCGTGATAAGGTATACCTCAAGAAGGGTATCTTTGGTTCCGAAAGATGGAGTGACAAGATGCGTGATTATATTGAGCGCGAACTTGGTATCGAACTATATGACATCTATGGACTTACTGAGATTTATGGTCCTGGTATTGGTATCAATTGTAATAAGCAGCATGGTATGCACTACTGGGATGATTACATCTATATTGAGATTATTGATCCTAAAACTGGTAAGGCAGTACCAGACGGTGAGGAAGGTGAGATTGTAATCACTACTCTCGTCAAGGAAGGCGCTCCGCTCTTGCGTTTCCGAACACATGATATCTCTCGCATTATTCCTGGTGATTGTCCTTGTGGTTCAAAGTTCCCAAGACTAGACATCATTAAGGGTAGAAGCGATGATATGTTCAAGGTTCATGGTGTAAATATGTTCCCTAGCCAGGTAGAAGAAATCCTCGGTCTCGTTGATGGCGTATCTTCAGAGTATAAGATTGATATCGCTCATGATGAGGAGAAGAACCGTGACATCATAATGATCACAGTTGAAGCAGAGGGTCGTGTTGACTTTGAGAAGACAGCCTCAGTAATCCAGGGCATGTTCAAGTCTCGTCACAGCATCACACCTAAGATTACTGTTGTATCAGTTGGTACTCTTCCTAGAACTGAGAAGAAAGCTAAGAGAGTTATCGATCATAGAGACGTGTGATATTGATTGCTATTTATATAATCTCCAGGAAGTTGGTCTTTCTGGAGATTTTTTATCGCTATAAAAAACCAGCATCCGAAGACGCTGGCCCTAAAGTGTTACTTTTATAAATTGTTCCTTATGCCCAAGGATCCTCAGCTACAGGAACTCGGATATCGCTCAAGCACTGGAGTTCGTTGAGGAACCATTCACCTGTTGAAGGCTTCTTACGAAGCTTAATCTGACGAGGTGAATCTGCGCCAGAAGATGTAACGAACATTACTGCCCAATTCTCCTCAGGGAATGAATATGGGTTGTCACTTACAGTAATAGTGAGTGGTGAAGAAGCTACATAGCCATTCTCAGGAGTTGCACCCTGGAAGAAAGAAGATACTTTATAGCCCTTGCCCTTAAGTCTTTCTGTAATGAACTGTTTCTCGTATGGTGTAGTAGGAGCTGGTCCCTTGAGTACATCTAACATTGCAAAGCTTGCATCTGGATTAGCTTCGAAATTAAGAAGTGCAACAAGCGAAAGCGCTGCTGTTTTATATGGTGTATCAATCTGGAATTCAGGCATTGCCTTCAATTCGTCAACGTTGCTAGGAATAGTAAAAAATGTAAATGTCTGTGCGCCCATGGTCAAACCCTCACTTATTTATTTGATAATTAGATTATATAGTTAGAGCTTGTGACGTGGTATTCACAATTTTGTTGATATGCCCCTAATGTTAGATTTGTGTGGAATATTAAGTATTCGTTTTCAAATGTTGTGTAGTTTGGCGTGAATAGCAATTTTTGCTAATTCTACTAGCAATTTATGTTGAGTAGCCGATTATCGCTTTTGTTATTTTGGGATTATTAGAATACTTCACGGGAGGAACACGTATGAAAGATCCCAAGATCGCACATAGATATTCCAAGGCAAGAATTAGAATTGTTGATAGCGAAGGCAAGCCAGTAGCAAATAAGAAAGTTTCTTTTGAACAGAAAACACACGAGTTCTTATTCGGTAGCGGCGCTTTTGATGCAGTTCCATATTGTACAGCAATTGATCCAACAGCTATCTCATTCTTCACAGATAAGAAGGAGATCGATAAGGACTTCTATAAGGATCGTGTAGACAAGTGGGTTAACCTCTTTAACTACGGAACACTCCCATTCTACTGGGGCGGTTATGAGCCAAAGGAAGGCGATGTTCAGTACATCAGCAGAATGAATGCTGCTAAGTACCTTGTTGAGCGTGGTAAGACACTCAAGGGTCACCCTCTTTGCTGGCACACTGCATGTGCAGACTGGCTCATGAAATATGACAATAAGACAATTATGAAGAAGCAGCTCGATAGAATTTATCGTGATGTAAGCGCTTTCAAGGGCGTAATCGACAAGTGGGATGTTATTAACGAGACATGCATCATGCCTATCTACGACCGCTATGATAACGCTATCACACGTATCTGTAATGAGTACGGTAGACTAGAGCTCATCAAGATGGTTTTCGATGCGGCACATGAGACAAATCCAGATGCGCAGCTCCTTATCAACGACTTTAACCTCTCAGATGAGTATGCTCATATCATCTCTGTTTCACTTGATAAGGGAACTCCAATTCATGCAATTGGTATTCAGACACACCAGCACCAGGGCTATAAGGGAATGGAATGGCTCGAGAGCGTATTGGCTAGATTTGAGAAGTTCGGTCTCCCAATGCACTTTACTGAGAATACACTCGTATCAGGTGACATCATGCCAGCAGACATCGTTGACCTCAACGACTATCAGGTAGATGAGTGGCCATCAACACCAGAAGGTGAGGAGAGACAGGCTCGTGAGTGGAAGGAAATGTATGTGAGACTTTTTGAGCACCCACTCGTAGAAGCTATCACTGGTTGGGACTTCGCAGATGGTATGTGGCTCCATGCTCCATCAGGTGTTATTCGTGAGGACAACACAGTTAAGCCAGCATACAATGTTCTTTATGACCTCATCAACAACGTATGGCACACATCTGAGACGTACGAGACAGATGCTGAAGGCTTCGTAGTAGTTGAGGGCTTCAGAGGTGCTTATGAGATTACATGCGAGGGAAAGGCTGCTACATATAATCTCTCTAAGGCTTCTAAGGATGGAGAGACAGTTAAGCTCTAATTATTGAGTTTATCAGTTTGATATTAATCTATTGATAGTGCTGTATCTTAGGATGCAGCACTATTTTTGCACAAAAAAGTTGCCCTGATGTTAATCAGAGCAACTCAGTAAATGTTTATATTAATCAGAGATTATTTAAGTAGGTTCTTATCAATCTTACCAGAAGCAATTGTCTCATCAATCCAAAGGTTAAGAGAAGCAATTGTTGCTGACATTGTCTCAAGTGTCTGCTTGATTGACTTGAAGTCTCTAATCTCATCTGTTGAGATTTTGCCATCAACAGTGATATCAATCAAACGATCCTTGTCCTTATAAAGTCTATTGAGTGTAGAGATCATCTCAAGTGTGATCTGAGACAAATCCTTAACCTCAATCTCTGGAACTGACTTGATACCGATTGGGCACTCATGTGAGCAGTAGTAGTTGCAAAGAGAAGGCTTCTTGTAGCAGTCTGCCATTGCCAATACCTCATCTGGATGTGGCATAGACTTCTCGCTCTCAATCTTCTCGATACGATCTGATGAAATGTACTTAAGAAGGTCAGATGCTCTCTCTCTTGTGAGTTCCTGTTCTTCTCTGCTAAGCTGATAAATATTCTTGTTAGCTTTGATTGATTTACGTCCCATTTTAAATATCTCCTATGCTATTATCGGGTAAATTCAAAGATATAATACCATATCTTGCTATTTTTACATAATTACATAATGCTCAAAAGTATTACTATTGATTTGTAGAAACAATATATCAAAGGGATAGAAACTAGCTGCTGTAATTGAGGCCTCCTTCTCAGTTGAGCAGCTTCATTTTTGCCGTAAATAATGTTTTGGCTCAAATGCTAAAAGATGGTATTATAATCACGGATTTATAACTAGGAGCAAATCATTATGAGTACTAATCATTGGTGTACTGTATGGGGTAATGCAATGTCCATTACTGACCATAGAGTAGGAACACATAGTAAAGATATAACACTTAGATATCCAATCACTCTCCCATTTGCTGGTGAGAAGATTAGAATCACACTCGATAATTTCTGTGGTACAGAGGATGTTAGAATTGAGGCCGTAACTATCGCTTGTAGCGCAGGGGAAGGCAGTTCAATCGACTCTAACACAATTACTAAACTCACATTCGATGGTAATCCATATGTTGAGATTAAGGCAGGCTGTAAGGCTGTATCTGATGAAGTTGATTTCGTATCATCTCAGAACAAGAAAATATCGATAAGTATCTATATAAAAGAAGCTACGCAGATGAGATCTTCAGTTATTGCTACAGGACCTCTATCTAAGGGTTATTACTCTGTAGGCGATAAGAGTGAGATGGCCGACCTTCCACAGGATGACACTCGTAACACTAACTGTTTCTATTTCCTAAGTGATGTAGAGATTTATACAGATACTAAGAATGCTGCAGTTATCTGCTATGGTGATTCAATTACTGCTCAGTCTTGGCCAGATTACTTAGCACTCATGTTCCTTGCTAATCCAGACAATAACAAGGCTGTAGTTCGTAAGGCTACTAGCGGCAGTCGTATACTAAGGCAGTATTCATGCATTACTTATGAGTCATATGGCCTTAAGGGTGATGTGAGATTTCCTCATGAGATACCTGTAAGCGGTGCAACTGATATTATTATCCAGCAGGGTATTAACGATATCATTCACCCAGTAGGTGTAGAGGTTAATCCATTTAGACCTATGAGTGATCTCCCAACAGTTCCTGAACTTATAGATGGACTTAAATATTACATCGATAGTTCTATAGGTCATGGTCTAAATACTTATGTTGGTACACTTCTCCCAATTGAAGGTTGGCGTACATACGCAGACTTCAGGGAGACAATGAAGAATGAATATAACGAGTGGATTAGAAATAACACTCAGTTAATTGATTTTGATAGAGCAGTTCGTAATCCAGAACGTATGTCTGCATTTGGCGAAGGTATGGATAGTGGTGATCACTTGCATCCTAGCGAGAAGGCATATGAAGAAATGGCTAAGCTAGCATATGCTACGCTGATTATGAATTGATAATTAATGAGGTAGTAAGATGGCAGATAACACTACTAATAACGATCCGTTAGCAAAAGTAACTCCTGAGTTCATTGGTATGAGTAAGGAAGATGCGCTCAAGTTTCTTGAACTCCCACTAGATGCTAATGACTTCGCAATAGATGAAGGTTTTTGGAAATTATCCAAGCGTACAAGAAGCATCAAGGATGAAGCAGAGCGTGAGCAGAAGATGATTGATATTTCATATGCTTACGATGTTGCTACAGGTAAAGAAGAAAAGCGTATCAAGGCACTCGAACAGCGTGCTGCGGAGAAGAAATATTTTGGAAAGACAAAGGGCGAGTGGGGAGTATACTTCGGATACACTTGGTACAGATACCTTATTGCTCTTGTTGCAATTATTTGTATTATCGCAATTGTATATAGAGTAGTCTTTACTCCAGATGAAGATATTGCAGTTCTGTCTGTAGGACACTTCGAGGTTAATGTTGATGTTATGGAAGATAGACTTAAGAATGAGGGAATGAAGAACCCATTCGTCAACAACTCAAATCTTGTAGTTCCTAATGACCAGGGCGAGATGAATGGTTCATATGCAGATATGACTTCATCAGTTCTTTTTGTAGCTCAGCCTGATATCGTAGTAACAGATGAGATGACTGTTAAGTACTTTTTCGAGCAGTTCCAAGACTTATCAATATATTACGAGGGATTAGAGGACCAGATTGGTTCAGAAGCATTTAGTAAGATTGAGCCTATCTACTGCACCGAGTATGAGGCTGGTGTCCTATCTATGGAATATCTTGAGTCACAGGCTATGGATACAGATAGAAATGAACTTCTTACTATGAGCCACGATAGAATGTTAATCGGTCTCATGATTAAGGATGAAACTCTCATAAAGAAACTTGGTTACTTTAATCTTTGGCCAAATTCAGAGGCAACGCTTGTTTTCGGAATAGGCGCAGGATGCGACGATCGTGCGCAGAGTGAGAGAATCCTCACATCAATTTTCTCAGAGTTGGGCTGATGGAATTACTTAGTAATACCAGTAGCTTTAAGTAAATATTCGATTTCAGAAGAAGGCATCTCAATGAGTTCGCCTTCTTTTTGTTCGGGAACTTTTATGTCGCCAATTGAGACGCGTCTGAGCTCAACTACAGAACGATTGAACTTAGCCATCATGCGACGAACCTGGTGTGTTTTGCCTTCCTTGATTGTGAGGAGACAGTGGTTATCGTCAACAGGGACAAGGGTAGAAGGCGCGAGCTTAACAGGTGTGTCCATGTCATCTAGAGTAAAGCCTTCTGCAAAAGTGTTAACCATGTCGTCGGTGATTTTCTGACCCTCGAAAGTAATCTGATAAGTCTTAGGAATTTTATACTTAGGGCTAGTAAGACGGTGTGAAAGCTCGCCATCGTTAGTGATGATCAGTAGTCCAGTTGTATGGTAATCTAGTCTACCCACTGGGCTGAGCTTCTTGGTCATGAGAGATGCTGGGATAAAATCTGCAATTGTAGGGAGGCGCTTATCTTCCATAGCAGTAAGGACACCATCAGGCTTATCAAACTTGAAGTAGAGGTGCTCCTTAGAACTACATTTAGCGCCATCCAATTCAACTGTGTCTGTATCACCGACATTCTGGCCAGCATCCTTACATACTTCACCGTTAATGCATACCAAACCGCGCGTGATAAGTTTCCTTACCTCGCTTCTAGTACCGTATCCTGAATTAGCAAGCATTTTATCTAGTCTCATAAAAAGAATTGTAGCATTATTGAAGATTTTCTCAAAGTAATAGCAAGTCATATGTTACACTGTTTCTAGACTTATGTAAGGAGTAGTAACCATGAAGGAAATCAACATCGAGATGGGTTATCCAACAGCTGAATGTGCAATGTTTGTTCTCAAGAACGAACTAATAACAGCTAGACGAATGGGCGTTAAGCAAGTAAAGATTGTTCATGGTTATGGCTCAAAAGGAATTGGCGGTGGAGTAATCAAATCCGCGTGCATCAAGGAACTTCGCGGCTACATAAGTACAGGAACAATCAAGGCGTACTGTCCAGGCGAGAAGTTCGGTCCATTCTCAGAAGAGGGTAGACAGTTCATAGCTAAGTATCCACACTTGAAGTCTGATAGAGACTGGGCTAAGTCAAATGACGGTGTCACTATTGTTGTGTTGAGGTGATTAAGATGAGTAATGATAATAAATGGGAATTGTTTGAGGCTGAATGCAAGAACTGCACTAACTGTGGCCTTGCTGATACACGCACAAATGTCGTTATTTACCGCGGTAGTAAAACTGCTCCACTCATGATTGTAGGTGAAGCTCCTGGTAATAACGAGGACCTCCAGGGTTTGCCATTCGTAGGTAGATCAGGACAACTTCTTCAGTTCCTTCTTGGTTCATATGGATTAACAGATGAGGATTATCATATCTGTAATATCTGTAAGTGTCGTCCGCCAGAGAATAGAAGACCTACAGCAGAAGAGGTAAAGGCTTGTAAGACCCTCCTTGGTAAGCAGTTCGGCCTTGTTAAGCCTAAGGTTGTACTTCTCTGTGGCTCAACTGCGTATGAAGCATTCTTCAACGCTAAGCCTGTTATGAAAGATGTACGTGGAAAGTTCATTGAAAGAAATGGTTATCTTATCATGACTACATTCCATCCAGCATATGCACTTCGTAATCCAAAGATGAAGGCACCAATGCTTGAGGATCTTGGTTTGGTATGTGAAAAATTAGTTAGTCTGGGATTAATTAAACCAATTCCCAAAATTAATGAATAAAACCTATTGATTTTCTGAACTTACTTTGCTATACTTCTTTGCGTTGGTCAGAAACCACAAACAGCCGAATTGTGTAAAGGTAGCACTCCGGTTTCTGGCACCGTCTGTGAGGGTTCGAATCCTTCTTCGGCTGCCATACAGCCTCCGATTTAAGTCGGAGGCTTTTTTATTGCATATTTTCAGTTGGGCGCGGATGCAGGGGAGTGACCTAGTTATTATTCTTCGTTTTTTCTCTGTTGGCGACGTTTTATCGAGGTATACAGAGAATAAGCTTGTTTATCAGTTAAAAACTACTGATATTCTCATGAGCGTTCTCTGTTGGAACCGATGCAGAGAGTTTTTTGGAGAATAAAGTCAGAAAAGTACCTAATAATATGACTATTCTTTGTAGCATTCTCCGTTAAAGCACTGGGAGAGAGGTTTGTGGAGAATGAAACCATCCATCAGTTAATCCTGGAATTGTAGGATTAAGACTTGGATTAACTGAACCGTCTAAAGGTGCGTTTCTGGGCAGTTTTGCGCTGATCATTCCATGTAACTGCTCATCTTGAAGCTGTTGGTTGGAATGTTGGTTAGAATGAAGTGCTCAAAATGCTTATTTTCTTAGTTTTTAACTGCTTATTCCATGTAACTGCCCATCTTAGAAGCCAGAGGTTGGAATATTAGCTGGAATGGACCCGTGCTACTATCAAATGAAATCAACTTTCCACACTATCCAAATGATTATCCACACTTTCATTTAAAAGAATTTGACAATTTACAATTGCGAATGATAGCGAATAGCAAATGAAATGCATCAAGAAACGTGAAGAATATCATTTTAATAAAAATCAAATGAAAACAAATGAAAATTTTGCATTGACATTAGAAAAATCAGCATTTAAAATTTTCACATGATTAATTTGGAACGAAGAAAAAAGATTTTAGATTTATTAGCTGAAGTAGGCACTATCAAGACGACAGAGTTATCTGACCGTCTTGGTGTAACAGGCGCTACTATTCGTACTGACCTCCGAGATCTCGCTCGTGAGGGTGCTATTATTCGCTATCATGGCGGTGTTAAGCTTCCACAGGAGAAGCATACTGAGCTAACTGAGAACTACATGGTTCGTTCTATCACTCATGTTGATGAGAAGACTGCTATTGGTAAGGCAGCGGCTGAACTTGTTGGTAGTGGAGACACTATCTTTATGGACGCTAGCTCAACAACATTCCATATGATCCCATACCTTAAGTATACTGATGACGTAACTGTTGTTACTAATGGTATTCATACAGCTATGGAGCTCCAGCATCACAATAACTTCAAGTCTATTATTCTTATCGGTGGAATGCTCAGACCTCACTCAGGTGCGATTGAGGGAGTAGTTAGCCGTGAGATGGTTAATAGATTAAGAGGTGATTTCTACTTCGTATCTGGTAATGGTATCTCTGCTAATGAGGGACTTTCAGGTAATAACTTCTTTGAGCTCGAGCTCAAGAGAATGTGTGCCGAGAGATGTAAGCACATTGTTGCTTTGGTAGACTCAACTAAGATTGGCGTTGACTCAGCTTCTAAGTTTATTCCTATCGAGCGAATTGATTATGTAATCACTGATGCCAATATTACTGAGAAGCAGATTGATGCTTTCCATTCAAGAGGAATTACGGTAATCGTTGCAAAGTAAAAGAGACTGGCCGGGCGCGGCGCAATCTCTTAATTCCTAGATAACTTAATATTGAATTTTACTAAGCCTGCTCATTAATCGACAGGCTTATTTTTGTCTGTTCTGTTGTAGTACTGCTGTCTGTACTTCTTAGGAGAGATCTGGAACTGCTTCTTGAACTGAGTGATGAAGTAGCTTGTGTTAGCAAAGCCAACCTGCTGCGCGATCTCTGCGATTGAGTAATCTGTAGATACGATGAGACGCTCGGATTCGTTAATGCGAACGAAGTTCAAGTACTCAGTAAAGCCCATTCCTACAGCGCTATTGAAAAATCTTGAGAAGTAGCTGCTGCTCATATTAACGAGTGCTGCCATCTGCTCAGCCTTGATGTTCTGGTTGAAGTCCTTGTTGAGGATCTCGAGTACAGGTGTGAGCTTAACGAGCTTCTCACTCTTATTAGTAAATGTATTTGGATTTGTATTGAGCTTCTCCCACTGACGAAGTACCCAAAGCGAGATGAAAGATAGGCTAGTTCTAATCGCTAGTCTATAAAGTGGAGATGGCTCCTGGTATTCTCTTACGATAGTCTGGATGTGCTTTGGAATCTCTGTGCTATCGATTACTGATGCCTTGAATAGGTGAGAGTCAGCGCCGAGGTCACTCGCGAATGGTAAGTGGAACTTGAGTTCAACTGTAGACATAATTCCAGAGAAAATGAAAGAAGGATCAACTTGGATACAGATGTATTTGCAGCCCTTCTTACGCTCGAATGAGTGAACTTCTGAAGGCACGATTACGAACATGTCACCAGCTGTACCAGTGAGCATCTTGTCGTTAACAGTTACCTTAAGTTCGCCTGAGAAGATATAGATAACCTCAATATACGCATGGAAATGTGACTCGATAATTGGTCTGTGATATCTGTCGGTTCTATCGAAGTCTGAAACAAAGCAGAAAAAGTCGTTGCACTTTTCTTGTCTTACGTTCTCGAACAAAATACCATCTTTATTCATAACGGCTGAATTATCCACCATATGTGAACCTCCTCATTTTGATACATCTTTCCTCAGTGTGATGTTAACACTTTTATGCCGTTTTTTCAGTAGGGGGTGACAAATTTTGTCATTTTCTATATATTTTCAGCTATAAAAATGTGCATTTATTCCTAGAAACGTTTCTTTTTGTATCAAAATTTTGATATTTTCGACCCACTCGAAAACACCCTGCCAGACCTGCAAAAAAGTGCGCCTGAAGTATAGGTAAAATTGCCGTTATTATGTATAATATTATTTTGAAATAATGTATTTAACAGAGGAATTGAATATATGGAAATCAATTCAATTATTTTGCCTAGCTGGCTCAAAGAAAAAAGTGTTTTCCAACAAGGCGTTGAACTTGTTGTTGAAGGCTATGCAGCACCTAGCGCTACTATAACACTTGAGATTGTTAAAGATCCTACAGATGGACGTCGTGTATCCAAGCTCGATACAGAGTACGGTGTCATCTTGAGCCTCGAGACTACAACTTCAGGCAAAGGTCATTTTGTATTTAAAATTCCACCTTACAAGGCTTCAACTGATAGCTACACATTCATCTTCACATGTTTCTCTGAGGTAGCAACTGTTAATGATATCCGATGCGGCGACGTGTGGGTTTTCTTGGGTTCTGAACTTTTGTCAGTGCCTATTTGTAAGTCACAGGCTCCAGCCGTTCCAATGAAGCGTAATCTCATGACACTCATCAGATTTTTCACACCTGAGAGAAGTGGTGTAGAAGCTGATGACGATGATCTTCCATATAATCCAAAGAACCACTATTCAGCGGCTAAGTGGATTAAGGTTACTGACACTAAGGAGCTCGCACAGGTTTCATCTAGTGCTTTCTCATTTGCATATCGTCTTGCTGAGCAGATCCACTATCCAGTAGGTGTCGTTGATTTGTCTTATGATGACTCGACTATCCTCTCATGGATTTCACGAGATGTTGTTAATAGCCAGGTTGCTCTTCATGACTACCTCGTTAGCCACGATTTGTACTTCGAAGAGGATGCATACAATAAGTTCCTCGTTAAGGATCGTAAGAATGACGAGATTACTAATCTTGAAGATGCAATTGAGGAGGAGCACGAGAATAGCGACTTCGATATTGATAAGCAGGCAAGATTAGAGGAACTCACTGAGGAAGTAGATAACTCACTTCTTGATTTCCCTAATTCAACTAAGCCAGCTACTTCAACTGAAGGAGAGGCTTCAAAGGCAGCAGCTACTACTAGAGAGCCACTTTCTATTAGTGCAGCGCAGACTCTTGATTTCGGTCTCATTAAGCCTAAGAAGGTTGAGGAGAAGAAGGAAGAGACACCAGAAGTTAAGTTTATTGCACCTAAGTTTAGAATTGCGACAATGTACAACAGTAAGCTCGCACCTCTTAACAAGCTCACAATTAGAGGTATGTGCTTCTCTCCAAATAATGACGAGTATAAGTTTGGCAGATACGATTTGCTTCTTATGGGATTACTCCAGACACTTGTGAGTGTTTTCGAGCCAAAGGAAGTAATTGATGAAGACTTGATGCCTTCATTCCTTCTAGTTGCTATGCATCCAGATGCTGTTGATTTCGATAATCCATATTCAGCATTGGAGTTCAACGAGAATCTTAGTGCATTCATCAGAAGATTAACAATGCCAACAGGTATCGTTAGCTGCCACGACTTGCTACTTCCTGATAAGACTAAGCCATTCACACTTGGTACTAGATTGTCAGTCGTTGCACTTGGTAACCACTTCACACAGAAGATGCCTAAGTCATGTCCTGAGTGTATCGCAGCTGAGCGTGCAGGTAACAAGTTTATCTTGAGTTTTGATAACTGCGAGGATGGTTTAAGACTTTCCGAGAACGAGTCAATCTTACGAGGCTTCTCTATCTGTGGCGCAGACCGTGTTTTCTATCCAGCTAAGGCGAGAATTCTCCATGGCGTACGTGTAATGGTATGGCGTGAAGATATTAAGGATCCAGTAAGTGTAACTTATGGATTTACTCCATTCCCACACGAGGCTACATTTAAGAATTTAACTGATCTTCCTGTATTGCCATTCAGATTTGATCGTGAGGCATCTTTCTATTCACCAGATTTGTTCTTCACTTCATGTGATCACCTAACATTTGTGGGTAAGGATAGCAAGAAAGATGATTTTGAGCGACTTAAGGTCTACAAGACATTTAAGGGTAATGGTGCGATTGATATCGACACTATGAATAAGACAGAGGGTAGTTCATCGCTTCATATTCGTTATGAGACTGAGAACAGCCTCTACGGCTTTGAGCCAGTACTCTCATATGCTTCTTTGATGGGTCCAATTGAGTTACCTAGACGTACACGTATCTCAATTGATGTATTTAACCCAGAGCAGAAGAATAAGAAACTTAAGATCGTTGGTTTCCAGGGCGAGGCGCAGATTAAGCAGGAGCTTATCTGGCAGACACTTATCCTTGACTGGGAAGGCGAAGGAAACATCGTCCTCGATAAACTTCAGATTTTGATTGAAGATAGTGCGAGAAACGGTGAGATTTATATTGATAACATCATTTTTATCTAAGTAAGGAGGAGTTATATGTTTGATGAATTGTTACCAGCAATTGAGAATTCCATTCTTAATGCATCAGGTGCGTTGCCAGTTGTTTTTGAAGGTATCGAGCATACTCTAGAGAAGACAACACCAGTTACTAAATCTAGTAGACACAGTTCACACGAGCTCCTTTATTTGAGAAGTGGCCGCTGCGAATTCACTGTAGATGGTCAGATTTTCACAATCGAGAAGGGTTCAACTCTTATCATCAGACCTAACGTTGACCATGCGATTAAAGTTTTGTCTGGTCAGGCAGATATGTTCGTTTTGTACTTTGGTTTCTCAAGAGATGCTGAAGTAGCTAGCAAGGCTATCTCACAGATGAATATCTCACAGTCAACGCCTAAGGATACATCTAAGCCACATAGTGGACCTAGTGTAGCAGTTCCTTATGCTATGTCACAGACACCACTCGAGAGCTTTTTGGACTTTGCTAGTGGCGGCACTGAAACAGATGCTAATCACTCAAAGTACATTATCATCAGCGGTAAGTCCAAAAAGAATATCGCTCATGTAGTTGAGAGTATCGTTGAAGAAAGTAAGAACCAGATGCTCAACAAGGAACTCATGATGCAGATTCTTACAGTTGAACTTATGGTTACACTCGCTCGTGCAATCAAGAATGAGTGGGAGGAGAGCCTCCGAGTTAAGAATGGTAAGGCTCGTGAGCTCGTACTCATCGCTAAGGAGTATATCGAGCAGAACTTCGATAGAGGTATCTCAGTAGCTGATGCTGCTTCATATGTATTCCTTAGCCAGGGATACTTTACTAGAGCTTTCCGTGAGGAATTAGATATCAGCCCAATGGCATTCCTCATGAAGAAGAGAATAGAAAAAGCCTGCGAACTCTTGGCTAATAACGAGATCAAGGTATCAGGCGTCGCATCACAGATCGGATTTAGTAGCCCACAGAGATTTAATGTGGCTTTCCGTAAGCAGACAGGTATGACACCAATGGAGTACCGTCGAAAGATGCAGAATTAACCTGCAGAATTATAACTTAGGAGATTGTTTAAAATGTACGATTACGATTCTGATTTCAGAATACCAGAAGAGAGCAGACAGAATATGGACCTTCCAAAGATCGAGGCTGCTGTTAAGATGATCCTCGAGGCAATCGGCGAGGACCCTAATAGAGAAGGTCTTGTAGATACTCCTCAGCGAGTAGCTAGAATGTATGCGGAGGTTTTCTCTGGTCTTCATCGCGACATTAATAAGGACATCAAGGTGTTCACTGAGGAAGGTAATGATGAGATGATCCTTATCGGAGACATCCCATTCTACTCAATGTGTGAGCATCACTTGCTCCCATTCCATGGTAAGGCACACGTTGTGTACATTCCTAGAAATGGTAAGATCCTTGGTCTATCTAAGGTTGCTAGAATTGTTGATACATTATCACGTAAGCCACAGCTTCAGGAAAGACTTACATCTGAGATCGCTGATCAGATTATTAAGTGCGTTGATGCTACTGCTGTATGTGTAGTAATCGAGGCTGAGCACCTCTGCATGACAATGAGAGGTATTCGTAAGCCAGGTTCAAAGACTGTTACATCAGCTATGCGTGGTGGTTGCCGTACAGACCTTCGTACTCGTAATGAAGCCCTCGCGCTCATCAACAGACCAAGAAGCTAATTGGTGGTAAGAAGATTATATGAATATTTGGAAATTTAGAGATAGAAGCTTAGATCTCGACAAGGGGCCTTATGTAATGGGAATACTCAACGTGACACCAGATTCGTTCTCAGATGGTGGTAAGTTCAATAACGTTGATAGTGCTCTTTTCCATGCTGAGCAGATGATCAAAGATGGAGCTAAGATTATCGATGTCGGAGGCGAATCCACAAGACCTGGATTTACTCAGATATCAGACAAGGAGGAAATCTCCAGAATTACTCCTGTCATTACTAAAATCGCTGAGCAATTTGATGTTGCTATCTCAGTAGATACATATAAGTCTGCTGTAGCTGAGGCGGCCCTTATCGCTGGCGCACACATCGTTAATGATATCCATGGTTTTCGATATGATCCAAAGATTGCTGCTGTTACTGCAAAATATGGTGCTGGCGCAGTCCTCATGGCGAACTTCTCAGACAAGCCAGAAGATGTTAATGCTCTTTCCTATGAGAAGAAGTGCTTTGATGCATCTTTGAGCCTAATGAAGGATAACGGCATTGATATCGATTATGTTCTCCTTGACCCAGGTATTGGCTTCGGAACTACAAGAGAAGAAGATATCGCGCTTATTAGATCAATGGAGATAAGTAATCGAATGCTATTAGGAGCATCTCGAAAACGCATCGTCGCAGCCCTACTTAATCGCGAAACAGTAGCGTCTGAGCGCATTGCAGGCTCAGTTGGTATTGCACTTGCGGGTGTAAGTCTTGGTGCTAAGGTTGTTCGTGTTCATGACGTTAAAGAGACAGTTGATGCCCTTAATGTTTATACAGGTATCTTAAATTATTGAGGTGATTTATGGACTATATAAAGATGAAGAAAATGAGATTTTTTAGTCACGTTGGTTGCCTTGAAGAAGAGAAGATTAACGGCCAGGAGTTTGTTATCAGTATTGACCTTGGGTTCAAAACTCCAATTCCTGGATGTAAGACTGATAACCTCGAAGACACATCAGATTATTCAGTTATCTATAGCGAAGTTCGTGACCTCGTAACTAGTGCTAGCGATAACCTAATCGAGAGACTAGCGCAGAAGATTGCTGATAAAGTTTTCGAGATAGACAAGAAAGTAGATAAAGTAGTGGTAACTGTCGAGAAGCCTAATGCTCCAATTGATGGATTATTCGCATCAATGGATGTGGTTATCGAGAGAGATAGGGATGACAATGATTAAATGTTATATGTCTTTGGGAAGTAATATGGGCGACCGCGAGGATAACTTGAGGAAGGCCTGTAAGCTTCTTATGGATAGTGGAAAAGTAGCTGACCTCAAGACGTCACACATATATGAGACAGAGCCTGTGGGATATGCTGATCAGCAGAACTTCTATAACATCTGTATTAGTTTTGATACTGATATGGATGCGTATGAGCTTCTTGACCTGTCTCAAGGTATTGAACAGGAATTAAGACGTGTAAGACTAATAAAGAATGGTCCTCGTACGATTGATTTAGATATTCTTTTGTATGGCGACGAGAAGTACGATACTAAGCGACTTATAGTTCCTCATCCACGTATGTATGAGCGAGCATTCGTCCTAATACCATTGTCTGAGCTCAAGGACATGGACGTAGAGATACCTACTGATAAGAGTGTCGTAAAACTTAAAGAGTTTACGTTTTAAATAGATGAATATATAATTGATATGCTAATGAGTTATTAACTATTGGAGGAAAACATGGCAGAAAACACACCAAATCAGGCTTCGAATAATCAGCGTAATAACAGAAATAATTATCGAAGAAGAAATAATAGAAATCGTCACGGCGGTCAGCAGGGCGGTAATAATGGTGGTAACGGTGTATCTGCACCTGTGAATAAGGAAGGCAAGCAGCCTACTGAAGGTAGAGAGGTTCGTGAACCTAGAGAGCCAAGAGAGAAGGGCCAGTCTCAGGGTAATAACCAGAATGGCGGCAGAAATCCTAACAATAACGGTGGTAACGGCCAGCGTCGTCAGCGTAATTACAACAATGACAGACGTGGAAATGGTAACTACCAGAATAGACAGAACAATAATCCTCAGCCAAAGGTTGTAAAGGCAGAGGAGACAATCGAAGATATCCATAAGGATATCGAGAGACTCGAGAAGGAAATCTGGCTCGAGATTGCTGACATTCGTAACATTAAGATTGACTAATCTTTTAATCGACAGTTTTTTGTTGATAGTTTTATAGGAGTTTTATTTTGGATAGAGGTCTTTTCATAACATTTGAAGGTATTGATGGTTCTGGTAAGAGTACACAGTTCAATTTGCTTAAGGAATATCTTGAGCAGAAGGGTGTGGACTATATCGTTGTGCGTGAACCAGGTGGAACTACTATTGGTGAGAAGATCCGTGAAATCCTTCTTAACAAGAAAAATGACAAGATGGTATCCCGAGCTGAACTCCTTTTGTTCGAGGCAGCTAGAGCTCAGATTGTAGAAGAGAAGATTAAGCCTTCACTCGAGGCTGGAACTACAGTTCTTTGCGATAGATTTTTCGATTCAACTATAGCTTATCAGGGCTATGCTAGAGACTTAGGTCTCGATAGGGTAATGGACCTCAATATGTATGCAACAGATGGTCTTGAGCCTGACGTGACATTCTTGATTAACGTTACACCAGAAGAAGCTCTTCGTAGAAGAGGCGTTCGTGGTGAAGCTGATGACAGAATGGAAGCACTCGGTATGGGCTTCCAGGCTAAGGTAGCAAATGGTTACCATGAGGCAGCTAAGAGATATTCACGTATCAAGGTTATTGATGGTCACCGTACACCTGATGAGATATTCGAGGATATTAAGTCCAGTTACGAGGCGCTCCTATGAGTTTTGATCGTCTTGTTGGACAGAAAGACATAAAAATCAGACTTAGCCGCGAATATATGGGAATTCCTTCGCATGCAGTGCTTTTCACTGGTAATGAGGGAATTGGTAAGCATGAATTTGCTAGAGAATACTCCAAGGCACTTTTGTGTAGTAGCCCTGTGGCTAGTGGCGGATGCGGTAAATGTAACAACTGTATTTATTTCGATGCCAATACTCATCCAGACTTTATCCAGGTCGAGGCTGAGAAGGATAAGAAGAATATTAAAGTTGATGATATCCGTGACAAGGTTATCTCAGATGTTAAGATATGCCCTCAGATTTCTAAGCGTAAGGTATATCTCATTAATGCTGATGAACTTAATGAAGAAGGCCAAAATGCTCTCCTTAAATCTTTGGAGGAACCACCTGAGAATATTATCTTTGTTCTCATGTGCGAAGATGCATCAAGACTTCTTCCTACTGTATGCTCAAGAACTAATGAATTCATGCTCTCAGCATATTCATATTCTGAGATTAAGAGTGTAATTAGTAAGATTAACCTTACTAGTGACAATAAACTGAGTGAAGATGACTTGAACTTCGTAGCTAATTTCTCTTCTGGAATTATTGGAAGAGCAATTGATTTACTTAGTGATACTTCATTCAAAGAGACTAGAACTCAGCTCGTTGATATTATTACTTCTATTGATCAGACGGGTTATGCTGAGCTTCTTAGTAGTAAGCTCAAGTTCTTTGAAGATAATGCTGATAACAAGGAAGATATCCTATTGATGGTGCTTTGGATTATCGGCGACCTCTGTATCCTATATAAGGATAGAAATAGTATGCATATTAAGAATCAGGATTGTCGTGATAAACTAATCATGTTTCTTAATCGTAGCAAAGCAATTAATCTTAATAGTTTAGCCAAGGCCTCAGCTAGCATTACGCTACTAGAGAGAATGCTAAACGTTAATGTGAATTATACACTTGCCATTAGCGAGATGCTTTTGACACTTAAAAAGGAGTTAGGACATGACTAAGATAGTAAACGTGCGTTTTCACGATGCTGGTAAAAGCTACAGATTCTCCTGCGAAGGCATGAATCTTAATATCGGTGACGCAGTAATGGTTGAGACTTCTGCTGGTCCAGATTTGGCCCACGTTGTTGAGGAACCATTTGATGTAGATGTAAGTCAGTATAGTGAAGAGATTCTTCCTATCACTAGATTAGCTAATGAGAAGGAGCTCGAGAGATATCAGCTCAAGAAGGAAAAGGAGAAGGAAGCATACGAGAAGTGCCAGTCTTTGATTGAGAAGCACCAGCTCAATATGAACCTTGTAGATGCAGTATTCGCATTCGATGGCAAGAAAATCCTCTTCTACTTCACATCAGATAACAGAGTAGATTTCCGTGAGCTCGTTAAGGACCTCGCTGCAGCATTCAAGGCTCGAATTGAGCTTCGTCAGATTGGTTCGCGTGACCAGGCAAAGCACGTTGGTGGTATCGGTATCTGCGGTAAGGAACTTTGCTGTTGCACATTCCTTAATCACTTCGCACCTGTATCACTTCGTATGGCTAGAGACCAGGGTTTGTCTCTTAACCCTACTAAATTAAACGGTGCATGTGGCCGTCTCATGTGCTGTCTTCAGTTCGAGAAGGAAGCATACGAGGATGCTCACAGAAGACTTCCTAAGGCAGGTAAGAAAGTTCGTACACCTAATGGTTCAGGCGTAGTTACAGATGTTAATCTCCTCGCTGAGAAGGTATCTGTTAAGTTCGAGAATGAAGAAGGTGCAGAAGTTCAGGAATTCGAATGGGCTCAGCTCGAACCACTTAACTCAGATTTCCACGGTGAAAAACACCACGACGCACCAGTTGCTGGTGGTTGTCCAAAGGCTGGTCACTGTGGTAATAAGTCAGATTCTTGCGACTCATGTTCTATGGAGTGCGGAAACTGTCCAATGAGAGAATAAGCCGATATTGATGTTATTCTTGACATTTTAATGTATAATGTAATCAGTATATTAAAAATACGGAGGTAAATGATTATGGCATATACAATTACAGACGCTTGTCTCCAGTGTGGTGCTTGTGCAGAGGATTGCCCAGTAAAGGCTATTTCAGAGGGCGATACACAGTATGTTATCGATGCAGATGCATGCATTTCATGTGGTGCATGTTCAGATAATTGCCCAGCAGGTGCTATCGAAGCAGACTAATTTATTAGCGCATTTTATTTAGGCTGTGGTATTTATGCCACAGCCTTTTTTATTGCTTCTTCACGGGAATTTGAGGAATTGGACGTTAAGTATTGTCAGTACAAACTTTCCGCAGATACTATCAAATATTTGTACTGAGAAGAGTAAAGCAGGCACCAGTACTAAAATCGGCATTCCCCAAGAAAACGTGAAGAACCTTTTATTCTCTTTTTCTTTGTTAGTGATTATCGTAGGAGGGTTTCAAGTATGGATAACGATGCTATTTTGAGTGAATGTTCACTCGAAGATTTAGGTCGTGATGGTCTTAAGATGTATCAGCTTAAGACCGGTTTTCGATTTGGTCTCGATAGTGTCCTACTATCTTGGTTCGCTGCTTCATTTGTTCGTGGTAATTCAACAAAGGTGGTTAAAGCTCTTGAATTAGGCGCAGGCTGCGGTGCTTGTTCATTATTGCTACTTGGTCGTAGACCTAACGTTCATGTCGACGCGGTAGAGATCATGAAGACTTCATATGATGTGTTACGTGAGAATATTAACCTCAATTCGCTTGAAGGTAGGATAGAGGCGCATAACAGTGATATCAGGGAACTAACTGGCGCTCCTAAGAATACCCAGTACGATATTGTAATGTTCAATCCTCCATTTTTTAATGAGAAGAATGGCCCCAAAACAACCAGCAACAAATCAGTTGAGCGCCTTAATGGTAGATTTGAGGAAAATGGTGAACTCGATGACTTTGTTAGAGTAGCCGCATCTCGTGTAATACCATCTTCTGGATATGTGGTAATGATTATGAAGGGCGATAGATTAGCTGACTGCATGAAGGCCTTTGATAAGAATAAGATTATTCCTACTCATCTACTAAATGTTCATTCATTTGCTGATAAGATGGCGACTTCAATCCTTCTTTGTGGTAAGCGTGGAATTAAGACTAATGAACTTAAGATACTTCCTCCACTAATCCTTAATGAACGCGATAGTAACGGCGATATTGTGCCAACTTCAGTAGTAAGACAAATATATGACGATGAGCACAAAGATTGTTTTATCTAAATGGATTAATGATATAATTTTTAGGTCATTTAAGGAGAGTAGATTATGTTATATCTTGTAGGAACACCAATAGGAAATATGGGAGATATGTCTAGCAGAGCTATTGAAGTACTAAGCTCAGCTTCTCTTGTAGCGTGTGAAGATACAAGACGAACAGGTTTACTCCTATCTAATCTTGGTATTGAAGCTAAGCTCTTTTCATATCACGAGCATAACAAAGCAGCAAAAGGTCCAGTCCTTATCGAGCGCCTTAAAAATGGTGAAGATATTGTACTCGTATCAGATGCTGGTATGCCATGTATATCTGATCCTGGTGCTGACCTTGTTGAGTTATGTATCGAAGAGGAACTAGATGTAACAGTTGTTCCTGGTCCAGTAGCTGGTATCACTGCTCTTGTAATGAGTGGATTAGATACTAGAAGATATCACTTTGAAGGATTTATCCCTGTTGATACAAAGAGCCGTAAGGAGCGTATTAAGGCACTTGATGATATACGAGTAACAATCATTATTTATGAAGCTCCACATCGTCTCATTAAGACAATTGAAGATCTTATTAAGGCTGGCTACGGTAAGTGTAAGGCAGCATTTTGCCGTGAACTTACTAAGAAGTATGAGCAGGTTATCAGATTGGATTTGGATAGTGCACTTGCTTATTTTAACGAAGTTCCACCTAAGGGTGAGTTCGTTATTTGCCTAGAGCCAAAGCCATTAGTGGATACTAATAGTGAATTAACTTCAGACGAGATTGACGATATGATTCGTTCATTAAGAAGCAAAGGTGAATCTACTAAGAGCATTGCTTCAAAGATTGCAGAAATCACAGGAAAGAATAAAAAAGAACTATACTCATATATAGTTAATCTGTTAGAATAAGTTATAGTGATGTGAAGTGGAGAAGCTAGATGGAAGGTTTGCAGTCTGATTTGTACAGATCTCGCGGCGAGATGCTCAAGATCTTAAATATGACTACTATTGAGGAGATTTCAGAAGTTATCTCTTCTGCTACTGTAGCTTCTTTTATTTGTATTCCATATGAAGAGCGTTTATTTTTCACAGATTCAATGAGTAGCATTATGGGAACTATGTCATCCCAGGATGTACTTCTTTCTTCATATGTTCAGTTTATCCCTGAAGAGGAGCGTCTAGATGCTGAACGTAAGTATCAGGATGCATTCAAGGATCTTGTTTTATCAAATATCAATAATGTAGTTGTATCACATTCTCTTATTAAGCCACAGTTCGCGATGCTCGATGTTGAGACACATATGCAGGCTGTTCAGGTAGGTAAAGAGACACTCATTATGGGTGTGATAATTGATAAGACAAGAACTATCAATGACAGAATTTCATGTCAGTTATTCGGTGACGGTATTAATCAGTATTTCTTCTCATATGATACGTTTAACGATATTTGTTACGTTAACCGTAAGTTTATGGAGGACTTTGATCTTGTATCTAACAAGATTATTAATGCTTCCAAGGAAATCGCTAGATATGTTCACCCAGATGATTTTGAGAGATTAAGTCAGGGAGTAGTTTCATTCCTCAAGCATGAGACACATGTTTTCGAGGGCGACTATAGATTTTTATCAACGGTAAGAGGTGAGCTCCATCTCAGAGCCAACGGATTATCAGATGCTGACAAAGATGGCGTCTTAGGTGGTGATCCGCAGTATGTTTCAGGTTGTTTTACAGATATTACTAGTTTCGTAGAAGATGAGTCCATTCGTACAAATCTTATCGAAGGTACGTCTGCTATCACATTCTATGCTGATATGAAGATGGGTAAGGTAGTATTCTCAGAGAACATTCATGAGATTATTCCTGATATCTCTACAGAGATTAATGGCGATGTTATTGAGATGATTACTTCTAGAATTATCCCAGAAGATCGTAAGCGTTTCAGAAATATAATGCATCAGATTGTTGATGGAGAAGAAGAGAAGTTCTCAATTGAGTTCCGTGTAGAGAGTGAGAAGGAACGTAATGTCTGGATTGCTTGTCGTGGTAAGAGCTTCTTTGATACTTCTAGACAGGCTTTGATGATTGTAGGTACTGTTTTCGATTTGACAAGAATGAATGAGGTAAGAGAGGATGTTGAGCGTAATGCTTCATGTCACGAGCTTACTGGTTTCCCTACTAGAGAAAGACTTCTCACAGATGCTGTAAGCGTATTCCGTAATAAGGATTTGTTGTCAGCTGCTGTTGTTCTTGTTGATATCAATGGTTTCCATGCATTTAATGATCGTTACGGTCGTTCAGCTGGTAACGAGATTCTTATCGCCGTTGGTGATATGCTCCAGAAGCATCTTCCGGAGAATTCTTCTGTATATCACATCGGTGTTGATACATTCTGTATTTTGTGGCCACATGCTTCACGTATTAAGGTTACTGAGTACATGAACTATTTGCAGGAAGAAAGTATCCAGCCACTCGAGATGGCTCGTGGATCATTCTTTATTACATATGGTCTTTCTGCAGCTATTTATCCTTCTTGTGGTTCAGTTATTGATGAGCTCCTCGTTAACGCCGAGATTGCTCTTCACAAGGTTAAGCAGGATAAAAAACTTAAGTATGCTATTTATTCACCAGTAGATAAGAGAGAACTTAAGGAACGACTAGACTTCGAGCTTCAGATCTCTCAGTCAATTCGTAATAACATGGATAGCTTCCAGCTATATTATCAGCCACTCGTTGATGCTAAGACAGAGAAACTCTCTGGTGCTGAGGCGCTCCTTAGATGGATTGCTCCTAGTGGTGAACTTGTTAACCCTGAGCGAGTAGTTAACGCCCTTGAGTCTACTGACCAGATGGAGACAATTGGTGCGTGGATCCTCGATAAAGCAATATCACAGTGCGCTCAGTGGATTAGAGAAGGTGCAGACCCTAACTTCTACGTTCACATCAATGTTACTGCTGATGACCTCGTAAGAAGAGACTTCGCTAATGATGTACTTTCAGTACTTGCTAGATACAATCTATCACCAAAGAACATTCTTCTTGAGATTACTGAGACATCCCTCATGAGAAATATGGCGATGTGTCGTCAGAACCTCATCAGATTAAGAAACGAGAATGTTCGTATCGCACTTGATGACTTTGGTACAGGTTATTCATCTTTCAGCTATCTTAAGGATTTGCCTGTTGATGAGATTAAGATTGATAAAGCGTTCGTTGATGATATGGATACAATCGAGTTTAACCGATCATTTATCTCAGCTATCACAATGCTCGCGCACTCTATTAAGAAGCAGGTAGTAGTAGAGGGTGTCGAGAGCGAGAGCCAGGCTAGTGCCATCAAGGAGATGGGTGCCGACGTTTTCCAGGGCTATCTATATGGTAAGCCAATGACGGTGTTCAACTTCGAGAATAAGTATTTCAAGTAATTAGTATTGCTAAATTGCCTATCAAAAGTGATTTTGGTAGGCATTTTTTTGCTTTTCCGTAAATTGAACTTATACCACTTTATTCATATTATTCATATTGAATACGGGTGAAAGTGAATAGAGATGGAAAAGATTAATAAGGTATGCATATTCGATAGAGTTCGCAATCGAATAGAAGACAAAGATCCAAATGTTTCTCTAATAGCATTGTCTACGCTGACTAATTCAGTCACAGCTTTGCTAAAGATTTTCTTTGGCATGTATTTGGGTTCTTTCTGGCTCGTCCTTCACGCTGTTTATTTCATGATTATTGGTTTTGCTAGATATAGAACAATGAAGAATTATATCTACGTTCAGACTGTTAAAGATGTTTTGTTCAAGTACAATATGGAATTCGAGACCCATAACAAGGCGGGTGGTTTTCTAGTGTTCATTGGACTAACTTACTTGTTCGCCTGCCTACGTATGTACTTAATTGGAGATGTTATCCTTATCGGAGGTATCCTCGTATACTGGTTCATCGTGTTCACTGGATTTAAGTTCTTATTTGCTATCTATGGGATGATTACTACAAGAAGCAAGCGTAATCCAATAATCAGAACAATGAAGGTTATTGGTTTTGTTGATGCATCTGTATCAGTTGTGCCAACTTTGTATACGACACTATCTTTCTTTAAGTATGAGAATACAGCTGAGATTACATCACTTCTTGGCATGGGAATTAGTATTGGTGTAATGATTGCAGGTGTAGTAATGTACAACCGTAAAAAGCGCGTAATTGATGAGAATAATGCTTCTGAATATGTGCTTGTTAAGACGATGTATGAAAAATCCGAGCAAACGACTTGATTATGGTGTATAATCTATCTGTTGTTTTTATAGGAGGAGTGGAACATGGCTATTTTTGATCCTAAGGCTAAAGTTATCGCTGGTTATCAAAGAACAATTGACGAGAAGAAGAAAGCTGTATTGAAGTGCTATGACGAGATCGGCAGACTTTATTATGGTCAGTATAAGGATATGTCCGTTGATGTAACAAAGGATATCAATTCTCGTTGTGAAGCTGTTTCTACGCTTCAGAAAGAGATTAGAGATTTAGAACTTAAGATTCTTTTCGAGAAGGGCTTAAAGGTATGTTCTAACTGCGGCAAGGAGAACATGCTCGCTTATGCATTCTGCTTTGGCTGCGGAACTAAGTTCCCAGATGGCGAAGAAGAGAATAAGGAAGTTAAGGAAACTTCTACTCCTGTAGTTGAAGTAGCTGCAACTGAAGAAACTATTGAGATTGAGGAAGAAGCTGATACAGAGGCTTCAGAGGATGCTACTGAAGAGACTGTTGAAGAAGCAGCAGAGGAAGAAAAGAAGGACGCTGAAGCTTAATTTGAGCTATCTTTGATCTGGATATTAGATTGAAAAATTAAATATTTTAAGCATAGAAAATGGGGTTTGATTTGTTCAAGCCCCATCTTTTTTATTATACCATTTTTGAAAATTTTGCGACGTGTTATACGTTACTACATGTAAATTAGTTGTGAACTATAATCTAATCAAGGATAAAAAATCCTTTAGAACTTTAAGTGAAGGGAGTGATTTTATGAAGATCACTACACAGGGAAAAGGTATTAAGATTGGTACAAGATTAGAGCAGAAAATCGCTGATAAGATGAGTAAGTTCGATAAGTATTTCGGTGAGGAAGGAACATTCAATGTTCGTATCAGACCTGAAGGCGATACAATGGTAGTTGAGATTACATTAAAGCTCAACAACAAGATATATAGAGCAGAAGCTAAGGATGACGAGATTTTGTCAGCAGTAGATAAGACAATTGATAAGCTCGAGTCTCAGATTAGAAAGCAGAAGACAAAGTTCCTTAAGCAGAAGAAAGAATATCCACAGATTATTTCTTACCTCGAAGAAGAAGCTGATCTCGATTATGATTTCGAAGATACAGACGAGAAGAAGATCATTAAGAGAAAGTCTTTTGAACTTCGTCCAATGTCATCAGAAGATGCAATCCTCCAGATGGAGCTCCTTGGACATAGCTTCCTTGTTTATCTCGACGCTGATACAAATTCTGTATGTGTCATCTATAAGCGTAAGGATGGACAGTATGGTTTGATTGAACCTAAGTATTAATCCTTGAACTAGGAAATCTGCTAAGTTTAAATAGTTAATTCCGGCGCCTGTCAGATAACCACCTCTGACAGGTGTTTTTGTGTTATAATGTCGGAGCAACTCGAAAAAAGGCCTGATACTAAGGCGTTTCCGCGGATGGTAAACCTTTTATTCTATGTGGTTGACTTACTATAGGGTTTTCTGTATAATACTTGAGTTGATTTTATCGCGCGAGGGGAGGGATAAAGAATGTCAGAAATCAGACTTAAGGAGAATGAGTCCCTTGATAGTGCTTTGCGCAGATTCAAGCGTTCATGTGCTAGATCAGGAGTTCTCGCTGAGGTACGTAAGAGAGAGCACTATGAGAAGCCATCTGTACGTCGTAAGAAGAAGTCAGAGGCAGCTAGAAAGCGTAAGCGCTAATTGATTTGCTTTATCTTCACCGGTATCACTTGTTGATACCGGTATTTTTTTGCCTTCAAACAGTATCAGTTAACAAGTTATTCATTTTCAAAACCCTCATTTTTTGGTAAAATATATCCAAATAATTAGCGTGAGATGTTTATATGTTGTTGACAAGTAAAATGTGGAACAGCGCATTGACTCTAGATGAAGTCAATGCGGATTTTATAGTTGATGAATTACTTAAATTGAGGGGAATTGAAACTGAAGAAGCGAAGGCAGATTTCGTTAGTGATAACCCTTCTGAGTGGTATGACCCATTTTTATTCCAGGACATGCATAAGGCAGTTGATATTATCGTTGACGCCATCACTAATCAGGAGAAAATCTTGATTTATGGTGACTATGATGCTGACGGCGTAACTGCTACTTCAATCCTTGTTCGTTATTTCAGAAGTCATAACTGTGACGTTCATTATATCGTTCCACAGCGAGCTGCTCACGGCTATGGTCTCACAGATTATATCTTAGAAGATGTGCTTAACTTAAATCCAGGCATACTTATTACTGTTGACTGCGGTATCTCTAACTTTGAGACAATCTCAAAGATTAAGGATGCAGGTATTAAGGTTGTCGTTACTGACCACCATACAGTGCAGGAGAAGCTTCCTGAGGCTGATGCTGTTGTATGTGCTAAGCGTCATGACAATACTTATCCATGCGTTGACCTTTGTGGCGCTGGTGTGGCTATGAAGCTTGTTGAAGCTCTCGGTAGAGATGGCAGATATAAGGTTTTCTCTTATGTTTGGAAGCAGGTAATTGAATTATCAGGAATTGCTACGATTGCTGACTTGGTTCCAGTTGTAGGTGAGAACAGAACTCTTGTTAAGAAGGCATTCCAGAGCATGGCTAATCCAACTAACCTTGGTGTAGCTGTGATGAATGAGATGCTCCTTGATACAGATAAGAAACTTGATGAGACATATATCTCATTCGTATTCGTTCCTAGAATTAATGCAGCAGGTAGACTTTATGATTCATCTGATGCACTTACATTGTTCCTAAGTGATGACAGAAATGAAGTTAAGAAGGCTGCAATGGCGCTCAGCACTCAGAATGATGAGCGTAAGACGATTGAGGCGAAAGTTTTCGAAGAGGCTAAGGCTCAGATTGAGAATGTTAATCGTCCAAAGGAATGGCTACTTACAAATACTAAGGGACCTATTGTTGCTTATGGTAAAAATTGGCATCAGGGTGTATTAGGAATAGTAGCAGGTAAGGTATCTCAGCACTTCAGAAGAAGCGCAGTTATTTTCACAGATGATGGACTTAACCTTGAAAATGTTAAGGGTTCATCTAGATCTTATGGTGAGTTTGATATTTACCACGCGATTGAATACGCATCTGAGTACTGCGTGAATTTCGGTGGTCACAAAAAGGCTGCTGGTCTTGTTGTCCAGAAGAAGAATTTGGGCAAGTTTATGAAGGCACTCGAGGAGTATGCCGCTAATAACACAGATAGCGAAGAGAGCAATAAAGACGAACTTAATATCGATGCAATTATTCCTGCTAGTGGCGCTACTATGGAAGTATATGAGGCATTAAGAACTTTGTCTCCATTTGGATTAGGTAATGCTAAGCCAGTATTCGCTACTAAGAACTTGCTCGTATCCAACATTCAGCTTATGAGTGATGGTGCGCACATTAGATTAGATTTGTATGACGTTGATAACGATCCAGAGATGAAGAATGTTCTCTCTGCGGTTGGATTTGGTATGGGCAGCTATTCTGCTCTTATTAAGGTTGGCGACAAGGTTGATATCGCTTATACGGTTAATACTTACACATATAGAGGTAATACTACTATTAGCCTTCATTTGTCAGATATTCGCCCAGTTATGCCAGATGACATTCTCTGGAGACAGCCAGAGATTATTGAGCAGCTTTATAAGAGTGGCTTAGGTTTATCTCAGATTGTTAAGCTCAAGAAGGGCTGCAAGATTGAGAGTTTGATCCCACTTTCTTCACACTACTCAGAAGTGTACCTAACACTTAAGAGTATTCTTGGAGCTGATGTTTCTATTATTGATTGTGATCTTCTCGCAAAGATGATTATGATCAGAACTGGTAATGAGATTACTCCATTCCAGATTAGAAGATGTTTGGATATTTTCTCTGAGGCAGGCATCATCACACTTGGTGTGCTCACTACTAACAGAGTGTGCCTTAATCTTGTTGAGGTTAAGGAGAAGTCTAATCTACAGACTACTCCTACATACATGAGGTTGAATAATAATGGTTGAAAAGAATGAATTAACAGAAGAGGAGTTAGAACTCATTAGAGAACTAACTTATCTTAAAGATACAGATGATGTTCCAGTTATCGAAGAAGATATACTGGAGCGTTTTGATGAAATAATTAAGGCTTTTGAAGTATACGCAGGTAAATCTCATGAGGATGAGAATGTTCTCGAGACAGAGATTAACAAGATCAGAGAAGCTTTTATATTCGCATATAAAGCTCACCGTAATCAGAAGCGTAAGTCTGGTGAACCATATATTATTCATCCAATTGCTGTTGCACAGATCCTTGCTGAACTCGAAGTTGATGCAGAGACAATTGAGGCTGCATTTCTTCATGACACAGTAGAAGATACTGTTGCTGATTTAGAACTTATCACTGAATTATTTGGCGCTAATGTAGCACTCCTCGTAGATGGTGTTACTAAGCTCGGTAAGATCCCTTATGTATCTAAGGAAGAAATTCAGGCAGAGAACGTACGTAAGATGTTCGTAGCTATGGCAAAGGATATCCGAGTAGTGCTTATTAAGCTTGCTGATAGACTTCACAACATGCGAACAATGAAGCACCAGAAGCCTGAAAGACAGATTGCAATCTCAAGAGAGACACTCGATATTTATTCTCCACTTGCTCATAGATTAGGTATCAACAAGATTAAGTGGGAGCTCGAAGATCTCTGCTTAAGATATATCGATAGAGATGCTTATTATGAACTCGTAGGAATGATCTCTTCCAAGCGTTCAGAACGTGAAGAGTTCATGGCTAATGTTGTTAAGGAGATTACTGACAAGATCGCTGAGTTTGGTATCAAGCACGCTGAGATTGAAGGTAGACCTAAGCACTTCTATAGCATCTATAACAAGATGAAGAAGCAGAATAAGACACTCGAGCAGATTTATGATCTCTTCGCTTGTCGTATTATTGTTGAGACACTTACAGACTGTTACACAGTACTTGGTATTGTTCATGAGATGTATCAGCATATTCCTGGTCGTTTCAAAGACTATATTGCTATGCCTAAGCCAAATATGTATCAGTCAATTCATACTACAGTTCTTGGTAAGGGCGGTGTTCCATTCGAGATCCAGATTAGAACATTTGCTATGCATAGAACTGCTGAATACGGTATCGCTGCTCACTGGCACTATAAGGAGACAGGTAAGTCTGAGACTTCTAAGTTCGACCAGATGGATAGCAAGATGACATGGATTAGACAGATCCTCGATAGCCAGAAAGATTCAAAGGATCCGTCAGAATTCTTGGATGTCTTGAAGAGCGACCTTGCTCCAGATACTGTATATGTATTCACACCTAAGGGAGATGTTATTAACCTTCCAATTGGTTCGTGTCCTATCGACTTCGCATACAATATTCACAGTAATATTGGTAACCATATGCATGGTGCAAAGGTTAACGGCCGTATTGTGCCACTATCTTATGAGCTCAAAAATGGTGATATCGTTGAGGTACTATCCTCCGATAAAATCCATGGTCCATCACGTGACTGGGCTAAGATGGTTAAGACTGCATCTGCAAGAAGTAAGATTAATGCTTGGTTCAAGAAGGAATCAAGAGCTGAGAATATCACTAGCGGTAAGGATTTACTCGAGCGTGAAATTCAGCGTAATGGTTTTACAACAAGTCAGCTCCTTCTTGCTAAGTCAATCGAAGGTATCCTTCGTAAGTATAGCTACTCAAATCTTGACGATATCTATGCCGCAATTGGTTATGGTGTCCTTACAGCAGGTAAGGTATTCGGTCGTCTAAGAGATGAATATATCAAGACTTTGTCTGAGGATGAGCGTCAGGCATTAGGTTATAGAATTAATGCTGCTGGTCAGGTACTTTATACACCTACTGAGCTCGTTGAAGATATTGGTAAGAATTCACTTACTGGACTTCCAAAGAGCCTTGTTCAGCCATCAGGAAATACTTATAAGCCTCTTGCTAAGAGAGTTCAGGAGAAAAAGAAAACAAAGTCTAACCTTGGAATTATTGTCGAAGGAATTGAGAACTGCTCAATGCATGTATCTAATTGTTGTAGACCTGTTCCAGGTGATGAGATTATCGGATATATCACTCAGAGTGGTGGAGTAGGTATCCATAGAACTGATTGTTCGAATATTATTAATATTCATAAGTATGCTGATCGTTCGCAGAAAGACAAGGAGCGTGAGCAGAGATTAATCGCAGCTAAGTGGGATAACTATTCTGGTGCTGATGTTTATGATGCCGCTGTTAAGATTGTCGTAAGCGATAGAAAATACATTCTTAACGAGATTACTAGCGCTTTTGCTGATGAGCACGTATTTATCTCATCAATTAAGAGCCAGTCTAATCGTGACTTTACTGCCGTTATTGAGGTTGTTTTCGAGGTAAGATCTCAGAATCAGTACGACAGACTTATTGGAAGATTAAAGAGTATTAGAGATGTAATTAGTGCTGATAGAGCTTAAAATCCCTGATAATCTATTATCTGATTTGCCTTGATTTTAATTGAGGCGTATTATGTTGTTGCTCAAAATGAGCAATGGTAGGAGGAAATATAGATGTTAAAAACACTTGCTAAAGAAATTAAGCAGTACAAAGTAGCATCAATAATCACACCTCTTTTTATGATACTGGAAGTTATTTGTGAAATGATTATTCCAAGACTTATGTCTTCTATCGTTGACGACGGTGTCCAAAAGGGTGACATGAACCACATCTACGGTATGGCTGGTCTCATGGTATTAGTTGCGGTTGTTTCACTTGCTGCTGGTATTGGTGGTGGTGTATTTGGTGCGAAAGCTTCAACTGGTTTTGCTAAAAACCTTAGAGAATCAATGTTCAAGAATATTCAGAAGTTCTCTTTCAAGGAGATTGATAAATATTCAACAGCTGGTCTTGTAACAAGACTTACAACAGATGTAACTAACGTTCAGAATGCTTATCAGATGATCCTTCGTATGTTCGTAAGATCTCCAATGAGCCTTATTATCGCTATGATTATGGCATTCATGATTGATGGAAGAATTGCTTCTGTTTACCTCGTAGCTGTAATTTTCCTTGCGACTGGATTAGGTATTTTGATGGTTCTTGCTATGAAGCACTTCAGAAGACTTTTCGAGAAGTACGATAAGCTCAATGAATCAGTTCAGGAGAACGTATCTTCAATCCGCGTTGTTAAGGCATATGTAAGAGAAGATTATGAGAAAGAGAAGTTCAACGAGGCTTCAGGCGCTATCTATAAACTTGGCCTTGCTGCTGAGAAAGTTCTCTCATTTAATAACCCAATAATGATCTTCACAATTAATGCGTGTATCTTGATCATCTCTTGGCTCGGTGCTCATTTTATCGTAGCTGAGACACTTACAACTGGTGATCTTCTTGCACTTCTTAATTACTGTATGAATATCCTCTTCAGCCTTATGATGCTCAGCATGGTATTCGTAATGCTCACAATGAGTGCTGCATCTGCTAAGCGTATCTCTGAAGTACTCGAGCAGGAGAGTTCAATCGTTAACCCTGAAAAGCCAGTAATGGAAGTTGGTAACGGTGATATCGTATTTAAGAATGTTAACTTCAAGTATCACGACGATGGTGAGAACTATGTTCTTTCTGACCTCAATGTGAATATCAAGTCTGGTCAGACAATCGGTGTTATCGGTGGTACTGGTACAGGTAAGACAACATTCGTATCACTCATTAGCCGTTTCTACGATGTTAACGAAGGTGAAGTTCTCGTAGGTGGTAAGAATGTTAGAGAATATGATCTCGATGTTCTCCGTGATAACGTAGCTATGGTTCTTCAGAAGAATGAACTCTTTACAGGAACAATCCTCGATAACCTCAGATGGGGTGATGAGAAGGCTACTGAAGAAGATTGCATCAAGGCAGCTAAGATTGCTCAGGCGCATGACTTTGTATCTTCATTCCCAGATGGATACAATACTAAGATTGAGCAGGGTGGTACTAACGTATCTGGTGGACAGAAGCAGAGACTTTGTATTGCTAGAGCGCTCCTTAAAAAGCCAAAGATCCTTATCCTTGACGACTCAACATCAGCTGTTGATACAGCTACTGATAGTAAGATCCGTACAGGATTTAGAACTGAGCTCCCTGATATGACAAAGATTATCATCTCACAGCGTATCTCTTCAGTAATGGATGCTGATCAGATTATCGTAATCGAAGATGGTACATTCTCAGCTATCGGAACTCATGAGGAACTCCTTAAGAGTAATGAGATGTATGCTTCTCTATATGAGGCACAGACAAGTGGTTCTGGTGACTTCGATGAAGCAGCGAAGGGAGGTGTTTAATATGGCAGCTCCTAGACAAGTAAAGATGGGCCAGAGAGGTAGAGGTCCTACGCCACAGATTGAACATCCTTTCATAATCCTTAAGAGAATTATGGGATATGTAATGAAGTGGTACTGGCTACAGTATATCTTCGTTATTGTCTGCGTATTCGCATCTACTTTTGCTAACGTTCAGGGAACAATGTTCACTAAGTCTCTTATCGATGAGTACATTATCCCAATGCTCGGTCAGCAGACTGCAGATTATACTCCGCTACTTAATGCGATACTAAGAGTAGCTGGCTTCTATGCAATTGGTATTATCGCAGCCTTTGCTCAGGCAAGACTTCTTATGTACATCACTCAGGGTACACTTAGAAACTTACGTAACGAAGTATTCGGCAACATGGAGAAACTCCCAGTTAAGTACTTCGATACTCATTCACACGGCGATATCATGTCAGTTTATACAAATGATATTGATACACTTCGTCAGATGATTTCTCAGAGTATTCCACAGCTTGTAACTAGTGTAGTTACACTTGTAGCTGTATTCGTAAGTATGATCATCTTGAGTCCAGCTCTTACAGCTATCTCAGTAGCAATGGTTATCTTGATGACTATCATTAGTGCTCGTCTAAGTATGAGTGCTGGTAAGAACTTTGCTAAGCAGCAGGCTTCTTTGGGTAGCGTTAACGGCTATATCGAAGAGATGATGAATGGTCAGAAGGTTGTTAAGTCTTTCTGCTATGAAGATAAGGCAATCGCTGAGTTCACTAATCGTAATGAGGAACTCTTCCAGAGTGCTAATAAGGCTAACTCAGTAGTTAACGTAGTAATGCCTATCAACGCTCAGCTCGGTAACTTGAGCTACGTTATCTGCGCACTCGTTGGTGGTATCTTCGCTATCAATGGATTTGGTGGATTTACAGTTGGTGCACTTGGTTCATTCCTTACATTTAATAAGCAGTTCGCTCATCCAGTAAGCCAGATCTCAATGCAGATTTCTGCAATTATGATGGGTCTTGCTGGTGGTCAGAGAATCTTCGAACTTAAGGATGCTAAGCCAGAAGTTGATGAAGGTTATGTAACTCTTGTTAATGCCAAGAGAGAGAATGGCGAGATTGTAGAATGCAAAGAGCGTACAGGTATGTGGGCTTGGAAGCACTTCCACAAGGCTGAAGGCACAACAACATATGTTGAACTTAAGGGTAATGTTGAATTCCACGAGGTTGACTTCGCATATGAAGAAGGCCACCCAGTTCTCTTCGATGTTGAGCTTTATGCTAAGCCAGGTCAGAAGATCGCCTTCGTTGGTTCAACTGGTGCAGGTAAGACAACAATCACAAATCTTATTAATCGCTTCTATGACATCGCTGATGGTAAAGTTAGATATGATGGAATTAACATTAATAAGATTAAGAAGGATGATCTAAGACATTCTCTTGGTATCGTACTTCAGGATACACACCTCTTCAGCATGACAGTTAAGGAGAACATCCGTTATGGTAAGCTCGATGCTACTGATGAGGAAGTATATGCAGCGGCTAAGCTCGCAAATGCTGATTCATTTATCAAGCACTTGCCATTTGGTTACGACACAATGCTCGAGAGTGATGGTGCTAACCTATCTCAGGGTCAAAGACAGCTCCTTGCTATTGCTCGTGCAGCTATCGCTAACCCACCAGTACTCATCCTCGATGAGGCTACAAGTTCTATCGATACTCACACTGAGTCACTTGTTCAGAAGGGTATGGATGAACTTATGAAGGGTAGAACAACATTTGTTATTGCTCACAGACTAAGTACAGTTAAGAATTCAGATTGTATTGTAGTTTTGGAGAAGGGTCGCATTATCGAGAAGGGTAATCACGACGAGCTTATTGCACTTAAGGGTAAATACTATCAGTTATATACCGGTAATGCTATTGCTCAGTAAAACAAGTAGAATTTATCAGTAATTTTAAGAGTATGGGATATGTTAAACTTATTCCATACTCTTTCTTTTTGAGGTTAAGTTTATGACTGACATTGTTATTATAGGAGCTGGAACAGCAGGACTTACTGCTGCGATATACGCTAGGCGCGCTGGCAGAAGTGTTTTGGTATTCGAGGCTGAAACTTATGGTGGACAGATTATTAATACTCCAGAGATTGAGAATTATCCTGGAATTAAAAATGTGTCAGGATATCAGTTCGCGACTGACCTATATTCACAGGCGACATCTCTTGGTGCTGAGGTTGTTTTCGATAAGGTCGTAGCGATTGAAGGAGATAGTAAGTCTAGATTTGTATGTAAGTTAGAATACGGAGAGGATGTTACAGCTAAGGTAGTTATTCTCGCGTGTGGAGCTAAGAATAGACATCTTGGCATCCCTATGGAAGAGAAATTAACTGGTAGAGGAGTATCTTACTGTGCGACCTGTGATGGTGCTTTCTTTAGGGGAAAGGAAGTCGCTGTTATTGGAGGCGGTAGTACTGCACTACAAGATGCTATTTATCTTTCTGGGCTATGTAGTAAGGTATATCTTGTTCATAGAAGAGATAAGTTTAGAGGGGAACAGACATACGTTGATGTTATTAGGAATACTCCTAATATTGAGCTCGTATTGAATTCTACAATTGAGGACCTTATTGGTGATACAGTACTTGAAGGTGTGACTATAAAAGACGTTAATACTAATGAAATGAGAAAACTTGATGTTAATGGTCTTTTCATAGCAATTGGACAGGTTCCAAATAACAAAATGTTCGAGAATGTAGTATGCCTTGATAAGAATGGATATGTCATTGCAGGTGAGGACTGTGAGACAAACGTGCCAGGTATTTTCGTTGCTGGTGATGGACGAACTAAGATATTAAGGCAGCTAACGACCGCGGCAGCAGATGGTGCGGTAGCGGCTACGGCGGCATGTGATTATTTAGCTAATATTTAGGAAGAAATATGAAATGAGGAGAAGTTTTATGAAAAAGGTTTTAGCAGCGTTACTAATTACTACGATTATGCTCGTGCCTGTTACTTCATGTAACAAGAAAGGTAGCGGCGCATTTGTTAAGGCTGATGTTGAGATTGAAAAGCCACCTAAAGAGACAGAGGTTGTTTATTCTAGTGAAGAGACTAGTCCACCTGTGGATCCAACAGAAATACCAGATGTCCAGGAAAGGGAGGCTATTTCGGTTTGGGGATATGCAGATGATACAAGGCTTATCGTGGATAAGTTCCTGGAACTTCATCCAGATTTTGATTACGATATCTATGTAACACAAATAGCTACGGATAACGGTGGTTATCGTATGGCTCTTGATAGTGCCCTTGTAGAAGGGGATGTTGATGTATATTTTGTTGAGAGTTCATTTGCTAGTAAGTATACACAAGGTTCCATGTCTTCCTATGCATGTCCATATGAAGATCTTGGAATAGATGTTAATTCTGGTGTTGCTATGGCTGATATTGCTCAATACTCAGTAGAAGTAGGTACTCGTCCATCTGATGGAAAGATTGTTGCATTATCCTATGAATCAGCAGCTGGTGTAATGATTTATCGAGCTTCAATTGCAGAAGACACATGGGGCACATCAGATCCTGAAGAGATTAAAGAGATTGTTGGTGGTGGTTCAGGTAACTGGGATAAGTTCTGGGTTGCTGCTGAAGATTTAAAAGCGAAAGGCTATTCAATTGTTTCTAGTGATGGAGATATGTGGCGTCCTGTTGAGAACAGCGCTTCGTATGGTTGGGTTGTTGATGGAAATCTTTACATTGATCCAGCTCGTGAAGAGTTTCTGGATATCTCATTGAAACTTATGGAAAACGATTACCATAATGATACTATGGATTGGTATGATATGTGGTATGCCGATATGAATGGAACTGGTGATAGAGAAGTATTCGCATTCTTTGGACCTTCTTGGTTTATTAACTATGTGTTGGGTGGATACGGCTATGACACTGCTGGTGATTGGAGAGTAACTGAGTCTCCTGAAGGTTTTTTCTGGGGTGGAAACTGGGTTGTTACATCTCAATATGCTGCACAGGCTTCAGATGAGAAGAAGGCGGCGATTGCTGAATTTATTGAGTGGATTACACTAGATTATTCTGAGACTGGTCTTCAGTATTTATGGGCTAATGGCGAGATGCGTTATCCTGAGTTCAGAATTCCAGTAGTTTCAGGTAAGGTGTTGGAAATGTCTGATGGTTCATGTGATTACTTGGGCGGTCAGAATATGTATGAGTATTTTATTCCAGCTAACTCAAGTGCGTCTGGTACTGTTCTTTCTGAATATGATGAAACAATTAATAATATTTGGCGTGAACAGGTAAGACAATATACTGCTGGTGAGAAAACAAGGGAAGAGGCCATCACGGATTTCAAAATTACAGTGGCAGAGGACTTGGGCATAGTAGAGTAAATTAATTAGTGTTTCATAACAAAAAGGATGTTTTCCAAGTAGCGGAAAACATCCTTTATTTTTGCATATTGTTTTCGAGATAGTCGATTAAGCTTCTTCCTCAGGAGCAGCCATAAATCTGTGGAGAACCTTGGAGAGGAATACTTGAGCTTTCTTATCAAGGTTGAATACCTTCATTACCTGGATAATGATGATCATTGCTGTAGGTCCTAAGAGGAAACCAATAGCGCCCCATACGTACATACCAATAACCATTGCGATGAGCATGAGGAGTGGGTGAAGCTTCATTGACTTACCAAGTACGAGTGGCTCGAGAATTCGTCTTACAACAGTCATTATTGCCATACCGATGATGATGATGACAACTGCCTTGTAGTTACCGTGGAATGCACAGTAGCCCATAACAGGAACCATTGTTGCTGAGATACCAAGTACAGGTAAGAAGTCGATAAGACCAGTGATTATTGCTAAGATCACGATGTAATCAACATCTGCTAAGTAAAGTACAATACCAGCCTCGACCGCTGTAACTACTAGGAGGAAGAGATATCCAGCTAATACTTTGAAGACTGTATCTGAGAGGTCGTTAATAAGGTTGAAAGACTTCTTTCTGAAATCCTTATTAGGAACACTCTTGAGGTAAAGCTTTGCTACTGAAGGACCATCGTTAATGAAGTAGAAACCACTAAGGATTACGCAGATAACGATGAAGAGCACTGTTGGTAAGCTACTAATGATATCGAGTACGAATGTAATAGTAGATGTAAGTACTGTAGGGATGAACTTCATCGCATTGTTAGCGAGTGTATATATGTTTTCCTGTAATAATGTGATGACTTCTGGACTTAGCCAACCACCATTCTCAGTTGAGAATCTTTCCAATTCATTCATGCCAAGTGAGTCGTAATCAAGATTTCTAGCAATATTAGCAATCTTAGAAACTGCATTGTTGGCCTGTGAGATAAGTGCTAGCGCTGCCCAAGCACATACAAGGAGCACGAGTACTAAAAGAATTGCATAAGTGATAGTTGCTGCAACTGTTCTTCCAGACTTCTTAGGCTTAGGTTCAGGACTAATTATCTTCATGAACCAGTTTCTCTTCTTAGCTGGCTTGACCTTAATAGGCTTAGACTTCTTAGAAGGCTTATCAATACCTAAGAGATTGCATATTGGATCTGAGATCATATGACTAGACTTAGCTAGAAGGAAACCAACTAAGAATGGGATCATCATCATAAGTAATTTAGTTAAGCCATAGATAACAGCTACACCAATAAGGAATAGCAAGATGTATTTGATAATACTCATTACCAGGGCTTTATCTTTGTTGTAACGTTCCAGATCTGTCATTCGTTACCTCCTTTAAGTAGCAATACCCACAAAACGATGAAGATGATTACTGCTACGATTAATCCTAGATTAATACCAGACTTGAAGCTAATAGACTTATCTTCCTGCTGGTCGTAGCCATATTCAGAATAATATGCGCTATTAAAGTCTGTAAGTGGCTTAATAAAACTCAAAAGCAAGATTACGCCTGCGAGTAGTGCTGGTGCAGATGAATATACATATGTTGAGTTCATATCTGAATATACCTGAACCATTGTGATATCTACTGAAGGTACATGTCTAAGTACGAAGAACTCCATTCCGCCTGAACAAAGAAGTGCAAGAAGTGGTGCCCATGCGTTGTTAGCCTTCTCGCGTAAGAAACATAACCAGATGCCTACGATAAATAGTCCTAAGAAATCAGTAGGATTAAGTGAGAATACTGCGAATGAGAAGGCGATGATGAAATACTTAAGTATCTTGGACTTCTTATCCTTAGGGAGGCATGCCCACAAAAGGCCAGTAAAGAAGAATGAAATTCCAAATGCAGGAATAAGTGTATTAGTAAAGTAGTAAAGTGTCTTCTCAAGGATACTTACGCCATCGTTAACACAGAAGAATGTAGGGAAGATAACCGTGTTACCCATTCTAAGCCAAATCCAAGCACAAAGATTATGAAGTGGAATCTTAATAAGTGGGAGTGCACATCCAGAGATGAGTGCGAGAAGTAGAGGTCCAAGTCCTGTATAGTCGCCAATTGAATCGACAATTCTATTCTTAGGATGTGTCTTTGTCTCAATAAAGAGAGTAGCTACAGGTAGAAGCAATGCTAATACAGTAAGTAATGAATTAGTTAAGAAAAATCCTGCTAGAGATGTCGTTGTGAATAGATAACCTGAAGTAATAAACATCTGCTGAATTAAATATACTGTCAATGTAGAGACAGAACTTAAAAACAAAGCATGGCCCCAGTTAATCTGATTAGGGAAACCAAAATTGTTTTTATATATTTGTGATATAACCTTTTTGTCCATTAATAATCATCTCCAGATTAAAAGTATAAACCAAATGTAATGAGCGTTTCAGCGAGCATTCGTAAGAAAACTGGTTCAAGTGCTAGAAAAACACCTGCGCCAAGTGCAAGGAATGGTCCGAATGCAAGATAATCAGGATCTTCAGAGAAATGAACTTGAGCTTTTCTTCTCTGAATTTCTTTTCGCTTTTCCTTAGGATTATCGCTAGCTTTAATCTCTTCTTCCTCTTTCTTAAGTCTAATCTGCTTCTTAATGAGAAGAGGGATAGCAAAGAGTACGCCTACAATTACAGATACATAGAAAGTAACAACTAATCCATAAATACCAGTTGCCATACCGCAACCGAGCAAAAGCTTCATATCGCCTTGGCCCATAGCATCTCTGCCTGTGAATGTCTCAGCGATAAATCCGATGAGCCACAAAAGGCCTCCGCCGATAACAGCGCCGCCGATGCGATTAACAAGTGGTGCATACCAAGGAGCATTAGATGAGAACCAGATTGTTCCTTCGAGATAGTCTGATAAAAGGAGTACAAATCCTAAGACTAAGATCATAACCCAGAACTGATCAGGGATAATTCTGTTAAGTCTATCTGAGATAAGTACGAGGAACAGAATTGGAACAATAATAGCAACTGCTACGATATGAATTATGCGATTATTCATATAGAGCTGTGGGAAGAATAGAATTGAGGCTACATAGAATGCTGCACAAAATACTCCAGCTAGGATACCGTGAGGAATTAGCTTCATTCTTTTAGCAGGACGGAACTTAGGTGAATTAGGATTGTAACCATAGTCCTGTAGCCACTTCTCAGGGATAATCTTGAAGATATAAGTAAGTCCTATACCAATCAATAAACCTAGTATTATTGCAATTACAATAGATATAGCTGGGTGCATCTTAGCCTCCGATTAAGTCGATAATTTTATAATTATAATATAAATAACCGTTTAAAACTATTGAAAAGCATTAATAATAAGAAATCTTGTACTAATTAGCAAATTGTAAATGTAAACGGACATTGACAAAATGTATATAAAATCGACATATTTAGTTAAATATTCGGTAGTATCATATTCCATGTGTATTTGACCGATTTATTGTCAAACTGATAAAATAAACATGTATTCTATATGTGAGGGGGAGACGCCAAGGTGGCGTCGTTGCAAATTATGGCAAAAAAAGTAACAGTAAAGATGCTTACAGATCGTATTGATGCTCACGTTAGAGCAGAGACAGGTTTTACAGCTGATAAGGCATCTGCAAGAGATTATTGGACAGCTTTGTCAAAGAGTATTGTTGAGTTGATTTCTGATAACTGGGAAGAAACTCGTGTAGCTTACAGCAATGAGAGACAGGCTTATTATTTTTCAGCAGAGTTCCTCGAGGGTCGTTCACTTCTTAACAACCTCGTTAACCTCGGTATTTATGATGTAGCTAAAGAAGCAATGGCTTCATATGGTTATAATCTTACAGACATTCTTGAGGAAGAAACAGATCCAGCTCTTGGTAATGGTGGTCTTGGTAGACTTGCTGCATGTTTCCTCGATTCATGTACAACACTTAACCTTCCAGTAACTGGTTACGGTATCATGTACCGTTACGGTTTGTTCCGTCAGACAATTGAGAATGGTTTCCAGAAGGAGCATCCAGATTCATGGATGGAGCGTGGTTATCCATTCACACTCCAGCGTTTCAATGAGAGAGTAAAGGTTCATTACAATGATATGGACGTTTGGGCTGTTCCATGTGACCTTCCTATCACAGGTTACGGCACAAAGAACATCAACCTTCTCCGTCTTTGGAAGGCTGAGCCAGCAGAAGAGTTCGACTTCAACCTCTTTAATTCACAGAGATTTGATGATGCTGTTATCCAGCGTAACCGTGTTAACGATATCTGGAGAGTTCTCTATCCAAATGATTCATCTTATGATGGTAAGGTTCTCCGTGTAAGACAGCAGTACTTCTTCGTATCTGCATCACTTCAGGATATCGTTAGAAGATATAAGGCAGTTCATGGTGATGATCTCCATGATTTTGCTAAGTACAATGCAATTCAGCTTAACGATACACACCCAGTTATCGGTATCCCAGAGCTTATGAGAATTCTCGTTGATGAGAATGGCGTTCGTTGGGAAGATGCTTGGGAGATCGTTAAGGAGACATTCGCTTATACTAACCACACAATCATGGCTGAGGCTCTTGAGAAGTGGGATATCTCAATCTTCAGATATCTCTTCC
Source organism: Clostridia bacterium (assembly GCA_024403735.1). Lineage (GTDB taxonomy): Bacteria > Bacillota > Clostridia > Saccharofermentanales > Saccharofermentanaceae > Saccharofermentans. The sequence goes on along the minus strand of JAKSRG010000003.1, from coordinate 109,668 downwards.
CACGTATCTTCGAGATTGTAGAGGGTATCAACAACCAGTTCAGAGCTCAGATGTATGAGGCTGGTGTATATTCAGAGCTTATCGACAGAATGAGCATGCTCGCTGATGGTAAGGTTCAGATGGCTTGGATGGCTATCTACGGTTCACACTCAGTTAACGGTGTAGCTGCACTCCATACAGATATCCTTAAGAGAGAGACACTCAAGGAGTGGTATGAGATTTACCCAGAGAAGTTCTCTAACAAGACAAACGGTGTTACACCTAGAAGATGGCTCCGTGCTTGTAACCCTGAGCTTGCTGCACTCTTTACAGAGCTCCTCGGCAACGATAAGTGGGTTACACACCTCGAGGATTTGAAGAAGCTCGAGAAGTATAAGGATGATGAGGAAGTTCTCAAGAGAGTTATCGCTATTAAGAGAGCTAACAAGGCTTCATATGCTGACTTCCTTAAGAAGACAGCTGGTGTTGAGCTTAACCCAGATTCAGTATTTGATATCCAGATTAAGCGTCTCCACGAGTACAAGAGACAGCTCCTCAATGCTCTCTATGCATTGAACCTCTATGACAGAATTAAGGAGAACCCATCACTTGATCTCCCACCTGTAACAATCCTCTTTGGTGCTAAGGCTGCTCCTGGTTACTTCAGAGCTAAGGCTATCATTAAGTTCATCAACGAGATTGCTAAGATGATCGACAACGATCCAGACATGAAGGGTAGACTTAAGGTTTACTTCATCGAGAACTACAACGTATCAAACGGTGAGCGTATGTTCCCAGCAGCTGATATCTCAGAGCAGATTTCTACAGCTGGTCTCGAGGCTTCAGGTACAGGTAACATGAAGTTCATGATGAACGGTGCTCTTACACTTGGTACACTCGATGGTGCTAATGTAGAGATTGCTGATGCAGTAGGTAACGAGAACATCTACATCTTCGGTTGCCGTGCTGAGAATATGGCTGCTACAAAGGCTTACTACAACCCACAGTGGCAGTATGAGAACATCCCAGGTCTTAAGAAGGCTCTCGATAGACTTATTGATGGTTCATTCAACGACGAGGGAACAGGCATGTTCAGAGATCTTTACAATGGTCTCCTCTATGGTGACAACTGGAACCCAGGTGATACATACTATGTACTTGGTGACTTCGACGATTACCGTAAGACAAGAGATCAGATCTACACAGATTACAAGAATGAGTTGGCTTGGGCTAAGAAGGCTTGGATCAACATCTGTAATTCAGGTAGATTCTCATCAGACCGTACAATTAGCGAGTACGCTGAAGAGATTTGGAACATTAAGCCTTGCAAGATCTAATCTAGTAAGTTAATCGAACAAATAATAAGCCTCTCTTTACGAATGTGAAGAGAGGCTATTTTTATGATTTTCGAGATATATTCGCTATAAATTCAGAAGCTAATTTGTCCGAATTGTCAATTTCTATTAATAATATGTTGCGATAATATACAAGTGTGATCTAGGCATAGAAAGAGGGTTTCTTACCATAGTTGTCACATTTCATAAGTTTTTGCCCAAAGATTTATGAGCTATGGGACTGCATGAGCGGTCCTTTTTTATTGCTTGGAATTATTCAATTTCTACAACAGTAATCTCAGGTGGTGCTAAAAATCTAAATGGCACGAGTATGCAGCCAATTCCTCTTGATATGAAGAATTTTACGCCGACCCCATCGAAAACACCCTTTACAACCTTATTTTTCTTAGGAAGTATGTCTTTGCGGAACAAAGTGTTCTCGAGACCCCATGGCATACGTATCTGACCGCCGTGTATATGGCCTGAGAGCATATAGTCGATGTTATTAAGTGATTTACATTCAGATGCGTATAAGAGCCAATCTGGGTTATGTGAGACGAGAATATTTGTATGTTCGTGTGTGGTGAAAGGATTTTCTTCCCATACACGGTCGTCTCTACCAGAATCGTAGATGCCACGTAACTCAAAATTTTTAATTGTTACAGGAGTTTTGTTAAGATTTACAAAACTACACACATCTATAAGTTTAGCATCCACATCAGCATCGTGATTTCCAGTTGTTCCTAGAAATGGAATACCCTTGGGTTTAAGGTGCTCAGCTATAGTATCGATGTAAGCGTGTGCTTTAGATACGTTTTTAGGCTTGTTGCAGAGGTCCCCACCAAAGATAACGGCATCGATATTATAGTTAGCTATAGCGTCGTCTATGACCGAAATAACGGTGCTTACAGGGATGAAGCAATATTCTATGTGAAGATCACTAAAGAATAAAACCTTGAGTGAGTCTTTACTAGTTTTAACAATAGGGGAGTAGTCTTTATAGTCTTCCTCAATCTGAATAAAGGATGAAGTGTCATGCTTATTTGTATTCGATTTAGTAAGTTTAGCGAAGGTGATTTTGAGGTCATGAGCTTCCTTGAAACTATATATCGCGAGTATAGTTCCTACTAATAAGAATAATAAAAGAATTATAATTAAATAATACATGACTTATTTACCTTTATGCCTATTGTGTTATAATCATCATATATTTTTAATGGTAAGTCAATTTATTTAATTTGATTTCAAGTTTACGGAGGATGAATATATGCCTAAGACAGAGATTAAGTCTGAGATTGTTAGAAACATTGGTATCCTTGCTACTAACAAGTCAGGTTGGAACAGAGAAGTTAACATCGTTAAGTGGAATGAAGGTAAGGCTAAGCTTGACATTCGTGATTGGGGTCCAGACCATGAGAAGGTTGGTAAGGGTTTGTCACTTAACGCTGAGGAAGTAGCAGTTCTTAAGGAGCTCCTCGCTGATTACGATCCATATGAGGTTGAAGAGTAATTGAGAAGTGAAGAGCGCTCAGGAATTATCGCGATAGCATTGTTATTATTGTGGGGGACTCTGGTAACAGAGCCCTTCCGTTATTTTGCGACAATTATTTGCGACGGAGTAACTAAGATATTGAGTAAGACACCAGTAGCTACGCATCCACGTATCTCGTCACTTATCGTATCTTTGGTTATTGTTGCAATTACTATTCTTTTACTAAAGGTATCTAGTACATCGGCTAGTAATTATTATGGTCCAGTGTTTGCGAGTATATCGCTATTTGTATTCCTGATTAGATCTTTGATAGCTAAGTCTATTGATTTTAAGATGGCTACAGTACTTATTGTCTCTGTTGCACTTATCGTCGTAATAATGCTATTGAAGAATGAACGAATTTGGATTTGGCTATCTGATATTTATATCTTTTCATTCCCAATGTTCTTGATTTCAGCATGGGTATTTAAGCCAATTGCTAATCTATCAGCTAAAGCATCTAAGTATATGTTTATTAGCTTTAGGAGCGAAGTTGATTTCGCTAGCAGCTTTAAGGGGTTATTGACACTTCCTGGAATTATTTGGGGATTGTTCTTTACAATTCTTTATATGCTTCCAGTATTGTATTTCGTCGTTGGACGAAGAAAGGGGTAATTAATGGCAGATCAAATCTCAATGTTTGATGCAGAGAATGCTATTTTGGATGAATACCTTAAACTTGTTGATACTCTTAATTATCATTGTGAGCGTTACTACAATGATGATGAACCCGAGATTTCAGATTTTGAATACGATAAACTTAACCAGCGCCTAGCTCAGATTGAGAAGGAACATCCTGAGATGATAGTTCCTAATTCTCCATCAAAAAGAGTAGGTTGGAAGGCTACAAAGGGCGTACTTATTCCACATAATGTACCAATGCTAAGTCTTCAGGATGTATTCACTAAGGAAGATGTATATAACTTCGTTAATAGCATGCGTGAAGCACTTGGTGAAGATACTGAGTTCCTCGTTGAGACTAAGATTGATGGATTATCAATGGCAATTAGATACGAGAACGGCAAGATGACAATGGCTGTTACTCGTGGTGATGGTATTAATAGTGGCGAAGATGTAACTATGAACGCTGCTGTTATCTCAGATGTTGTTAAGACAATGCCTAACCCAGTTGAGTATATCGAGATCCGTGGCGAAGTTTATATGACTAGGGAAGCTTTTGATGCCGTTAATGCTAAGGCTGAGGCTCAGGGCAAGAAAACATTCGCTAACCCTCGTAACTGTGCCGCTGGTACACTTCGTCAGATAGATACAAGAATTACTAAAGAACGTAATCTCTCAATGTTTATCTTTAACGTTCAGGAAGTTCGTGGAACTACATTCAAGACACATTCAGAAGGCTATGAATTCTTGAAGAGCAACGGCGTTAAGGTTATTGAGCAGTATTACACATGCAAGACTGCAGATGAGGTATGGGAAGCTATCCAGGCTATTGGTAATATGCGTGGTGAGCTTAAGTACGATATCGATGGTGCAGTAGTTAAGATTAATAATCTTGAAGATAGATCTAAGCTTGGTAACACAATCAAGGTTCCAAGATGGGCTATCGCTTATAAGTATCCACCAGAGGAGAAGGAGACTACCCTTTTGGATGTCGAAGTTGGTCTTGGTAGAACTGGTCGTCTTACTCCAGTGGCTGTTTTCGAGCCAATCTCATTATGTGGAACATCCGTAAGACGCGCGACACTTCATAATCAGGACTTCATCGATGAATTAGGCCTTGGAATTGGCGATACAATCGTTGTATATAAGTCAGGTGAGATTATCCCTAAGGTTAAGGGTGTTAATAAGGATAAGAGACCAGCTAATTGGGTTCCATATCATTTGCCTGATACTTGTCCATCTTGTGGCCAGAAGGTTGTAAGAGACGAGGCTTCTGCTGATTATAAGTGTATTAATATCAATTGTCGTGGACTTCTCCAGTACAGAATTATTAACTTCGTATCAAGAGAAGGCATGGATATTAAGGGCTTCGGCGAAGAGTATGTTAAGCAGTTAGTTGATCTCGACTATATCGAGAATGTAGCTGATATTTTTACTCTCAAGGATAAGCGCGATAGACTTATTGAAGATAAGATTTTTGGTCTTGAGAAGAATACTGATAAGCTTTTGTCTCAGATTGAGGCCGCTAAGGAAGCTACTCCTGCTCAGAAGGTTTTGGCTGGTATTGGTATTCCTAGTGTAGGTAAGGCTACAGCTAAGGAACTTATCAATCACTTTGGTTCAATCCTCACATTAGCAGCTGCTACTGTCGATGAACTCAAAGAGGTTGGTGATATCGGTGAAGTATCAGCTCTTGCCATTAGAGAGTTCTTCGATAATCCAGATAACATGGATATTATTAATAGACTTAATGAATATGGTGTTAAGATGGAGCGCGAGAACACGGTAGTTGGTGATGAACTAGCAGGCCTATCCATCTGTATCACTGGTACACTTCCTAATATGAGCAGAGATGAAGCATCTAAGCTCATCGAGAGCCATGGCGGTAAGGTCGCTTCTGGTGTATCGAAGAAAACTTCTTACTTATTAGCTGGTGAAGCAGCTGGTAGTAAGGAAAAGAAGGCTAAAGATCTTGGTGTTAAGATTATTAGTCTTGAAGATTTATTAGCAATGATTGATAATGCAATAAACGAGTAAAAGAGGTTAAACGTATGAACAAAGCAGCTTTGAAGTCACAGATTAGAGATAATGTTAGAAGTCAGAGAATGCAGCTCTCAAATAAGCAGATTGAGAATGCCGCAGCTACTCTTACTAAGCATGCAACAGTTGATGGTAATCCTGAATTACTTAATATCATTGCATCAGCTAATACAATTGCTCTTTATCGCGCAGTTCGCGGTGAATTATCTTGCGATGGTATCGCAAAGTATCTCCTTGATCAGGGTAAGACAATTTGTTATCCACGTGTTAAGGGTGAGACAATGGATTTCTTCGAGGTTAAGGATCTTGATAGTGATTTCTCTATCGGTGCTTATGACGTACCAGAACCTAAGATGGAATGTCGTAAGATTTATCCTAACGATATTGATTTGATTTTGGTGCCGGCTGTTGCTTATACACAGGATGGTTCAAGATTAGGCCAGGGTGGTGGATACTATGATAGATATCTCAATCACTATGGCGCAGACAAAAGACCAATTGCTGTAGGTATTTGTTACGATTTCCAGGTATATTCAGCACTTCCTGTTGAGGAGCATGACTATACTGTAGACTACATTCTTTGTGTTCCAAGCGAGGAAGCTTAATGAAGTATTTTTATGTAAACTTGGCCGCTCATTTATTAGTGTTTATTGCTCTTGTTGTTGCTATGCTCATTTGTCTTAGACGAAATAACAAGAAGCAGACTAAGCACGGCTTTGTTTATCTCGCGCCTGTAGTTTGTGCAACACTTGCAGTTTTATATATGGTGTTCCTAGCAGGTCCTCGAATTCTTGATATCAAGAATATTACGAGTGATACATATCAGATGGTGACTGGTAAGATTGAGACCATTGGTTACTTAAATAATACGGTTACAGTTGAAGGTAAGAAGTTCTACATTAATCCGTTAGCTGATATTCCTAAGGAAGGCACAATCGTACGAATTAAGTATACAGAGTATGGTAATTATGTATTGGAGCTATCTGAGGCATCGCAGAATACGATTACAAGTGATAGCGTTAGTGCATTAGATGTAGATTGAATTAGACAGTATCAATTTTTCTCATATGGGAAATGTTGATACTGTTTTTTATTGAATTGATTTTACTAACTTGCAAGAATATACATATGCTTTTGAATTACTTTTCGGAGGATTATGTATATGGAGAAAAATGTATTTGGATATTCAACTAGCCTTCAAGATGAGATCGGTATTTATCTTGTTAGTAATGACAAGGCGCTTCTTAGTGTAGTTAATCAGCTGATGAAGAAGAAAGGTCTCGTGTCTGTAGCAGATACAGCAGGAAGGCAGCATTATGTAATAGACGCTAGGATTAATCCTATGCTCGCTGCGCGTAAAGTTGAGGAATTGATATTCGGTAGCGATGGCGAGGCGTATGAGGAGCTTTCTGAGCGTTTAGGCTGCGTTGATAAACTAGATAGTGCTATTTCATATGTGTTATCGGAGAGGGAGTTCGATAGAACCCTAGCAGGAACTAAGCTAATATCTAGATTACTTCGTAGATTAGTTAAGACAGGTGAGACGACTAATTTTAAGAAGTTATACCTAGAAGCAGGGAAGCGATATGATATGACACCTCAGCAGGTGGAGAGAAATATTAGATATGCAATCCAGAAGAGTAACATTTGGGTGGATGGAATGAAGAACTCCAGGGCCTTCATGATCCTAGCTGATGAGATTAACAGAATATTGTGACAATAAAAAACTGCCTCAGACATAAGTCTGAGACAGTTGAATAATTCAATTAATTAACGTTAGCAATTAAATTACTTGTTAACCTTTGTCTTAAGATCCTTACCAGCCTTGAATGTAGGAACCTTTGAAGCAGGAATATCGATAACTTCCTTTGTGCTTGGGTTACGGCCCTTACGAGCTGCACGCTTCTTAGCCTCGAATGTACCGAAACCAACGAGTACTACCTTCTCGTCGTTGATAAGAGCTGTCTCGATTGACTCGATTGTAGCCTTAAGAGCATCAGCAGCTGCTGTCTTTGAGATGTTAGCCTTTGCAGCAATTGCATCGATAAGATCTGTTTTATTCATAATAATTATCTCCTTTAAGCGATTTTGCAATATGTATTATGAGACCAAAAGGCGCTAAAGTCAAGCATTTTTGCTAATTTATTCGTAATAATTCTCCTAGAATAGCTTGATATCACGGACTCTTTTATGTATTCTATGTATGTGTAAATGGAGGTGACTTCTATGACAGTTACAAAAGATATGATTATTGGCGATATTATTATGATCGACGAAGGTATTGCTCCAATTCTCATGGCTTCTGGCTTACATTGCCTTGGTTGTGCAATGGCTTCAGGTGAGACACTTGAAGAGGCTTGTGTAGTACATGGTATGGATTGTGATACAGTAATCGCTGACCTTAATAAGTACTTAGAGTCAAAGAATTAATTCAAAAATTAAGAATAATTAATTGCAATTAAATGAGCTGTTCTCGATTAGTCGAGGACAGCTCATATTTTTTGTTTAATAAGTTGGCTTCATCACAATGTGAAATGTAGTTCCAACGCCGATTTCACTTGTAACTGTAATCTCGGCATCGTGCTTATCGATAATCATCTTAACGATTGATAATCCAAGACCAGTACCCTTGATATTCTGACCTGAATTCTTTGCTCTGTAGAAGCGGTCGAATACTCGCTCAATCTCATCAGGCGGGATACCGATACCGTCATCTGAGACAGTAATGTGAATTCTCTGCTCAGATAGAGGCTTGTCTGCGTCACTTCTCCAAGCTTTAATCGCAATGTGTGCTTCTTCGTTTGTGTAGTTAATAGCGTTTGATATGAGGTTCTCGAAAACACGGCTCAAACGCTTAGGATCTGCCTTAACCATAAGGAAATCTTCTTCAGGCAAGTCTAAAGTGAGTTCCTTAGTTGCTGAAAGGTCAGATGAGTAAAGCATATAAATCTCATCAAGAAGTTCGTTAACTGACAAATCCATGAAATTGAACTCAAAGTTAGTAGCTTCCATCTTAGAGATTTCAACGATATCAGATACAATTCGCTCCATCTGGATTGAACGCTTCAAAATATTGTTGAGATAGTTGTTTTTCTGTTCATCAGATAGTGTAGAGGAACCTTTGATAAGAAGTTCTGCATAACCTCTGATGGCAGTAATTGGAGTACGAAGGTCGTGTGATACGTTTGACATTACGTTTTTACGAGCTTCCTCGTTACTAAGAAGTTTCTTATTAGTATTAATAAGGTCTTTATTAATCTCAGAGATGTGCGCTGTCTTTTGCTCAATTGCTAACTTAAGGTGTGTAGAACTATTAACGAGCTCTCTATACTGCAATGTATATCTTCTGATAAATGAGATCAAAATACCGATAAGAGCTATGAAGTATAGCACGGAGTACAAGGAAATATTACAAAGTAGGTTCTCCTGTGATAGCATCGCGAAGTAGATAAAGAATACTGTGATAGAAGCAAAGCTTCCGAAGAGGGCATTCTTACTATCAAGATGGAAGAATAATACCTTGATGATGCTTGCTACAGCAAGAAGTGATACGTAAGCGATAGCACAGAACTCATTAAATGGAGTGCTGATGAGGCTAGAATCCAAGAAATCGAGTGCTACAAATGCTATACCAATACATGATACTACGATGCAGTCAGCACTACCGATGTTCTTATATTTCTTACTCTTAAATAGCACTGATACAAAGCAATATGAGAATGCAGCGGCTCCGATGAAGAAGAGTAGTCTAGCAGCTTGCTTTGTAGTTGAGTCGAGTATTAAGAAGTAGTTATCAACTATGTTATATAAGAAGATATGTAAGATAGTTAATACAAAGAAATAGTAAACACGATTATCCTTAAAAGTACTACCCAAATGGTAACCAGCGATAATGGCAATAACTGTTATTGTAAAGATAACTGATATCCAAGCAGTTGGAAGTGTAGAGAACACCGTATTATAAGTAGGTGATAGGATTGTAGGAATAGTTACAAGTCCTGGGCTAGTAATCTTGGAATTCGAATAGCATACGATGATAATCTCGAGCGTACCTGAATCTACCTGGATGGCACTTGAGTTATGTCCACCATTGTAGTTAGGAATAATCTCATATTCTAATAGGTCGCCAGCTTCGCCGACATACTTATTATTACAATATACATAAGCATGACCATTAATATCACCAAGGTCTAAATAAATCTTTGACTGCCCTGATGAATACTTGATTTTGGTCATATAAGCGCCTGTAACAGTAGGGATGTTATATAACTCCAATTCATCGAAAACAATATTTCCGTCTGTTCTGTTCCACTTTGTTTTCGAGCCCAGATTATTCCAACCGTGATTAGTAATTTCTACATGATCAGCATATGGATGTGTCTTCATGATATTGTCGATACGAGTGTCATATCTAATCTCATTTCTGCTGAAATTAGGAACGAATATCCAGTTATCTGACATGTATGCTGGTCTCTTGAGTGCATCGTCGTTGATGACAAAAGAACTAGTAACGTAATCGTATTTGATGTTTGTAGTCTCACGAACATTAACATTTCTGAATACGAAGATAACAATCATCAAAGAAATGATGATAAGTACAGAATATAGAAGCTGAAGTAAGTATGAGTCATTACTTCCTATATCTTTAACTGCGCTCTTCTTATTAACCATAAATGTACGTAAAACCTCTCATAAAAAAGCCTCTTATATAAGAGGCTTTCTGTTGTTATTTGATTTGTCTAATTAAAATTCACCGTGGAGACTGTTCTTAACAGGTGGATATGCGAATGAGTAGCCGATACCCCATTCAGTCTTAACATAAGTAATCTCTGGTGCAATCTTTTCCATCTTCTTACGGAGGTAAGAGATGTTAACCATTACGAGGTGGTTATCACATGGGCTATCATCACCCCAAACGTGAGAATAAATTCTAGAGAATGGAACGATAACGTTAGGTGTCTCAGCGAGAAGTCTAAGGATATCGAACTCTCTATTTGTAAGATGAACTGACTCATCTTTGAGAGTAACTTCACGTGTCTTAATATTGATCTTAAGTGGGTTGAACTCCATAAGGAAGCCCTCGCTCTTAAGACTTCTCTTGATGTGAGCATTAATTCTAAGGCTCAACTCAGGAAGTGAGTATGGCTTAGTAATATAGTCGTCAGCGCCAGCCTTGAAACCTGTAATCTTATCATCAAGATCTTCCTTAGCTGTGAGGAAGATAATAGGTGCCTTTGAATATACCTGAATTCTAGGAGGTAATTCGAAAGCGCTACCATCAGGAAGCATTACATCTAATACGATGCAGTCAAAGCTACTTAACTGAACTTTCTCCATTGTCTGTGCGATTGTTGTTGCAGTGCTAACGTCGTAGCCCTCACTTGTTAAAAATGCGCTATTAATCTCAAGGATATCTGTATCGTCATCAACTAACAAAATTTTGTGTTGTGCCATAATAGCCTCCCTCTCTGCGTTTAAACATATAACTCTTTTTTTATATTTATCGTTTTTAATTATAAAATCAAAGGGAAGAGTTTACAACCTAGTTAATAGTTAATTCATAATTTGTTAAGAAGTTAAAAATATAGATAAATTGCCCAAAAACATGATTTGAAGTTTGGTTTTGCAAAGTATATAATTGAAATTATAGAAAATATGTTCGTTAATGTGGTAGTACAAAGTTTAGGAAAAAGGGTAATGTCTAGAGTTATTTTTCACGTGGATCAGAATTGTTATTTTGCTTCTGTTGAGATGATTTCGCATCCAGAATGTCGCAATGTGCCAATGGCAGTTGCAGGTGATAAGGAGCGACGTCATGGTATTATCCTTGCCAAAAATCAGCTGGCTTCCAAGGCTGGCGTTAAGACTGCAGAAGCTATATGGCAGGCACAGCGAAAATGTCCTGATCTTGTTTTGTTACCGCCACATTATGAGAAATACACCTTTTATTCAGAGAAGCTTCGTGAGCTTTATCTAGAATATACAGATAAGGTTGAACCTTTTGGTCTTGATGAATGTTGGCTTGATTTGACCGAGACAATTGGAGATAGAGATCCAGTTGAAGTAGCTGATGAGATTAGAAGAAGGGTAAGAGAAGAGTTCAAGTTAACTTGTTCCATAGGAGTAAGTTATAACAAGATTTTTGCTAAGCTTGGTTCAGACTACAAAAAGCCTGATGCTACAACTGTTATCTCAGAAGAGAACTTTAAAACTATTGTGTGGGAACTTCCTTGTTCAGATTTGCTGTTTGTAGGTAGATCTACAACTGAGCGTCTTCGTAAAGTTAATATCCGTACAATAGGAGATCTTGCTAATTGTGATAAGAATTTCCTTAATCAGTATCTTGGTAAGAATGGCCTTCTGCTATGGAGTTATGCTAATGGTCTTGATACCTCAGAAGTTCAGACTGCTGATTATAGACGTGAAGTTAAGTCTGTAGGTAATTCCACAACTACAGCTAAGGATATGACTAGTGAACTTGAGATATCAGCGACATATCACACACTATCTAATACAGTTGCATCTAGACTTCGTAAGTATAACCTTAAGGGTAATGTTGTTCAGATAACTGTAAGAGATAGTGATTTGCATATCTATGAGAAGCAGCGAGTTCTGGGTAGTTATACTGATAACTCGCATGATATCTATAAGGCTGCTATGTATCTATTTAAGGAGTCATATGACTGGCACACGAGCGTAAGAAGTATTGGTGTTCGAGTTACTAATCTTACGTCCAAAGATGCACCTGAGCAGTTAAGCCTTTTCGATGAGTTAGGTAAGACTGAAAAGAGCGATAAACTCGAGCGAACCATTGATAAGATTAAGGAGCGCTTTGGTGACGATAGTCTTAAGGTCTGCGCTGAGCTAACTCAGAGCCAGAATATCAATAAGTCACCTAAGGGAACATTCTTACGAGATGCGCATGATTTGGATGATATGTGATACAATGTACTAGTATTTTATGAAATGGGGTAACAAGATATGTGGAAAGAGATGGATGAGGGTATTCGCGAGAGAATTCTTAAGAATATCGATAGCATTTATACCGTTAAAGCAGTATTGTATTCGCTCTTGCTTGCAGTTGTAGGTGGCATTATGTTTTGGTCCGTTAGCATAAGTTTTGGTGAGGAAGGTATTCCACCTCTTGCTATTGCTCTTGTTATTGGTTTCATTGGCTTAGGATTAATCGCTGTTTTCTATATCTATTTCTCTAGCGTTCGTGAGAAGTCTGCTGTTGTTAAGGATGCGATTTATATGGTTGTCGCTAAGGTTGTATCTAGGGGAGATAACAATCGTGTTCTTATCAAGCTCCCAGGTGAGAAAAATCATTTGACTATCACATGCGAAGAAGAAATGTACAAGAAGGCTGAAGTTGATGTTCGAATTCTTGTTGTTGCAGCTTCAAAGAGAAATTCTAATCAGATGTATGGTGTAGATCCAGCAAGCTATGACAAAGATGGTTTGTTATGATGTTATCCTACTTAGATGTTAATACGTATTTAAGAGAGCGCTTCGGCGTTAAAGTTTATAAGGCATCCATAAGTCTTGATGTGACATGCCCTAACAGGGATGGAACAAAGGGGACTGGTGGGTGCATTTTTTGTAGTAGCGGTGGCTCAGGTGAGTTCACTTCTTCTAAGAGATTAAGTATTGCAGAGCAGATAGATGAAGCGATAGCTAAGGTTAGTAATAAGGTTCCTGAGGATACTTTGTATATCGCGTATTTCCAAAGTTTTACTAATACATATTGTGAAGCTAGTTATCTTAAAGACGCTATCTTAGCGGCTATGGCTCATTCGAAAATATGCATGGTATCAATTGCTACAAGACCAGATTGTCTTCCTGATAGCATTATGGAAGTATTAGCTTCTTGTAATAAGGTCAAGCCAATAATGGTGGAATTAGGCCTTCAGACAATTCATGAAGAGACAGCTAAATGGATCAGAAGAGGATATGAGACGCCTATCTATGATGAAGCAGTCGCTAAACTTAAGTCCATTGGAATAGAAGTAATAACTCACGTGATATTTGGCCTTAAAGGTGAGACTGAAGATATGATGCTAGATACTGTTAGACATGCAGTAGCAGTTGGAACAGATGGTATCAAATTTACATGCCTATACATTTTACGTGGCACAGACCTAGAGAAAGAATATGAAGAAGGATTAATTCATGCCCTTGAGCAGGAGGAGTACTTTGATATTGTTAGTAAAGCTTTAAGCCTTCTTCCACCTAATGTTGTTGTTCATCGCCTTACTGGAGATGGACCTAAGAAGATACTTATGGCGCCATTATGGACAGCTAATAAGCGCAGTGTTATAAATTACATTAATAAGAGATTCAAGTCTTAAGAGGTGATATTAATGAAGAAATATTTGCTTGCATATAAGACAACAGTCATCGAGTTTATAAACTCAAAACTTAACGATGCAGATGTTTCTGAGATTACAGTATTTTTGGCTGAATTAGAAAAGAAGATAGATTACTTTCAGCATGAAAGGTTAATCCATCTTCTTGTTACACTTGCTTTTGCAATACTTGAGATTATCGCGATTATTTCGCTATGTACTTACTACACATTAGTGTCATTAGTACTATCAATAATGTTCCTTATACTTCTAGTTCCTTATGTATTCCATTATTACTTCTTGGAGAATAGTGTTCAGGAGTTCTATAAGTTAAGAGATAAAATCGTCGCTGTTAAGAATTCCAAATCTTAAGAGAAATCAGACTTGGACTGATATACATTAAGTCCTAATTCATTCGCGAGGTAGAGAGCTAAATCCATCTTGGATGCAGATACCTTGCTATAGTCTACCCAGTCAGTCTTACTAGTAAAACAGATGAAATCTACTGGAATACCAGTTGAACCGTTCTTGTCCTCAATCTGGCATACAACTAGCTTATCCTTACAGATGTTACTATCTTCCTTAATTCTTCTAGTAATGAGCTCTCTAAACATAGCTAGGTTAGTGATAGAACCAGAATTAGTCTTAGCCTGTTCGATAACTGGATTTAAATCCTCATAGTTATATTTCTTAACGATAGTATTAATCTCGCTGTCTGTCATTGGTCTAACTGATCTAACATCAAATGATACAGTTCTATTAATTCTTCTAGCCTTACCATTAATTGCTGTATGCCAGTTTCTGAATGGTACTGACAAGAATGTGTATGCAGGGATTGTGAAGAGAGTGTTGTCGAATGCCAAGATCTTAACTGTGATAAGTGAAATATCCTGAACAGTTCCTTCAACGCCCTGTGATGGGATCTCAACCCAGTCACCAATTCTAAGTAAGTCATCAGCTGTAATCTGAACGCCAGCAACGAGGCCAAGGAGTGCATCCTTGAATACGATAGAGAGAATAGCTGTGAATGTACCAATACCACCAATAAGTACGAGTGGACTCTGGTTAATGAGAAGAGATATCATGATTATTCCGAAAACAAGGAATATCAAAATCTCTGTAATCTGAAGAATACCCTTGATAGGTCTCTTCTTTGAGATTGACTTAGTAGCATAAAAATCGCAGACAATCTTCACGATGCAGTCAGTGATAACCATCAAGAGGATTATGCTTACATATGTTGATATCTTAGAGATAACTCCGCTGACCTTTGGGAAAACACCCGCAAACCCACCGATGATGATTGCGATGAAGAACCAAGATATTTTCTGTGTGAACTGATGTTCAGCAGCGCACTTAACGATGAATTTTGTGTTGGCTGATTTCGATACCTTCTTAATGATGAAGGAGATAAGCTTGATTATAAAATATACAGCAACACAGATGGCTGCGATTATGAGTATGTTAAAAACAATCGCAAGTACTTTAGCTAGAGTATCATCCATTCCGAGATCTGATAAAAATTCCGCTGTGAAAAGGGACATAATTAGCACCACCAATCTAATTTATGACAATTATTATAATATTATTTTTTAATATTTGACATCGCAAATGTGGCTATATAGTGGGTGTTTAGTGATATAATCATCGTGTGCTGACTAGTACGCAAGATTATTATATGAGAAAAGGAGCATATTTATGAGATATTCATATCAGGCTCAGGGTGTATGCGCAAGACAGATTAATTTTGATATTGAGGGTAACGTTATTACTAATATCGAGTTCATCGGAGGTTGTGATGGTAATCACAAGTCTATCGCGAGCATACTTGAGGGTAGTACAGTTGAGTTTATTGAGGAACGTCTTTCTGGTGTAACTTGTGGTTTTAGAGATACATCATGTGGTGATCAGCTTGCTGTAGGTGTTCGTAAGGCTTATGATGAGCTTTCAAAGAAGTAATAAAGATATTTGATTTTTGGTTTTTATATTGTAAAATAAGCGTGTTGTTTTGTTGTTTTTGTTTTTAATTAATGAGGTAAGATTATGGGTGCGAAAATTAAAAGAATTCTTTCTTATGTGTTTACTTATTTGCTATTAACAATTTTCTTGTTTGTAGTAACAGGTTCAATCTGGTACATGCTCTCTGGTGGTGACTTATCAGATTCAGCAGTTGAGTGTACAGGTGTTATTGTTTCAGCTGGTATTCCAAGTGTATCAAGTGATACTCCACGAGGAACAACTGATACTTACAGAGTTTCATACAAGCAGTACGTTACTGTTAAGTACACATACCATGGTGCTTCTTATACAAATGGTAAGGATATTGTTTATAAGACTGAGATGTATGATAAGGAACCAAACCTTGATGCTATTGAGGCTACACCAAAGTATATGAAGGATTCATCAATTGTTATTTATGTTTCATCTGATGATCCTAATAACTTTGAAATTTCTGATAGATTTTCATCAGAGGGAACAAGCTTCTGGAGCATCTTAAAGTGGGGTCTTCCAGTTTATGGTGCAGTTGTGATTTTGTTCACATGGACATTTATTCAGAAAGAAAGAGCTATCAAGAAGCAGGCGTTTTACGATAGCATTAGAAGATAACATTAAGTTTTCTTGGGCATATTATGTAGGTAATTTTGTGAGGCGAGTGAAGAAATTCATTCGCCTTATCTATTTTTCTGATATTTTTATCTTTCATAAGTATTAATGTTGAAGGATATCGTGTAGAATCAGAGTATATTTGTTTGTAGGAGTTTATATATGCGAGGTATTTATACATCAGTTACTGATATTAAGAAGAGAGTATATGCAGAAGTTGCAAAGCTTTCTTATGAATATGAAGATGGCAATCTTAAGCAGATGGAAGAAATTCCATACAGAGTTATTCCTGGCGAAGTATCTAAGTATCGTGAGAGTGTTTTCCTTGAGCGAGCAATTGTTAGAGAACAGATGAGATTAGCAATGGGTCTTAATCTCCGTGCATTCTCTGAACATGCTCCTGTTTTGCAGGGTGCTGAAGAGTGCGTAATGCCTGAGAAGTATTATCAGCCACCATTGATTAATATCATTAAGTTCGCTTGTCATAAGTGTCCTGATAAGGAAGTTAGAATTACAGATAGCTGTCAGGGCTGCCTTGCTCATCCTTGTAAAGAAGTATGTCCTAGAGGCGCGATTACTTTTGAGGGTGGTAGATCTACTATTGATAAGAATAAGTGCGTTGGTTGTGGCAAGTGTATTAAGGTTTGTCCATACAATGCAATTATGAAGATGGAGAGACCATGTGCAAAAGTATGTGGTATGAAGGCTATTAAGTCTGATGAATATGGACGAGCTGATATCAACTATGATCTTTGCGTTTCTTGTGGTATGTGCCTAGCTCATTGTCCATTTGGAGCTATTGCAGATAAGGCACAGATATTCCAGCTCATTCAGGCTATTAAGAGTGATACTCCTGTATATGCTGCTATTGCTCCTGCTGTATCTAATCAGTTCGGTAAGGGTATGACACCAGGTAAGTTAAGAACTGCTTTCAAAAAGCTTGGATTTGAAGATATTCTTGAGGTTGCTATTGGCGCAGACCTTTGTACAATATCAGAGGCTAGAGACTTCGTAAATGAAGTTCCAGAGAAACTCAAGTTCATGGGTACATCTTGTTGTCCTGCATGGGCAGCAATGGCTAAGAAACTTTATCCTGAGCTAAAAGATAATATCTCAATGGCATTGACACCTATGGTACTTACAGGACGACTATTAAAGAAGATGCATCCTGGATGTAAAGTAGCATTTATTGGACCATGTGCTGCTAAGAAATTAGAGGCTAGTCGTAGAACTATTAGAAGTGATATTGACTTCGTATTAACATTCGAAGAAGTAATGGGAATGTTCGAAGCTAAGGAAGTTGACTTCGATGATCTCGAAGAAACAGAAGTAATGCATGGTGCTAGTGCTGATGGTCGTGGCTTTGCTGTGAGCGGTGGTGTTGCTGAGGCTGTTGTTAACTGCATTAAGGAAATGTATCCAGACTTTGGTGAAGTTAAGGTTGAACGTGCTGATGGTCTTGATAACTGTCGTAAGATGCTCGCTCTTGCTAAGGCTGGTAAGTATGATGGATATCTCTTGGAAGGTATGGCTTGTCCTGGTGGATGCATTGCTGGTGCTGGTACATTAGCTCCTGTTGATAGTACAGCAAAGGATATTAGTGATCACAAGAAGGTATCTACTATTAAGCATGCGTACGATAGTGATTATCAGACTATGCTTGATATCTTGGAAGAGAAGTAATATTTATTATTTAGGTAAATCGGAGGCTTCTGTATCAGTTTGATATGGAAGCCTTTTTATTGCAAAAATAAAGGCCAGGAATGCTGGCCTAATAGACTTAGTTAGTCTTGGTAGGTGATTAGAGTTTAGAATGTGCCTTGATAGCTTCGAAAGTCTCATCGCTGATATCGTGCTCAATCTTACAAGCATCCTCGGCTGCAACTTTTTCACTTACGCCTAGTTTAACAAGGAGAGAAGTAATAACCTTGTGGCGTTCGTAAATTTTATTAGCAATCTTTGCACCTTCTTCAGTTAATGTAATAGCGCCGTCCTTAGCAACTTCGATGAAGTTGTTGCTCTTAAGAATTCCCATAGCACGACTAACACTTGGCTTGGAGAAATTCATCTCTTCGCTAATGTCTATTGCACGAACTACAGGTTTTGTATGTGACAAGATGAGAATTGTTTCTAGATACATCTCACCAGATTCTTGAATATGCATAACTATCTCCTAATGTTTTATTATAATAATTATAACATATTATATATAAATGCTAATAACAAAGAGATTTGATTGGTGTAGCAGAGGGCTTTAAAAATATTTTTTCGTTTTTTTGAAAAAAGTTGTTGACAATAAGCTTGCTTACATATATACTCTTAATCGCTGAAGGAAAGCACGCCGACTTAGCTCAGTTGGTAGAGCAGCTGATTTGTAATCAGCAGGTCGCGAGTTCGAGTCTCGCAATCGGCTCCATTAAAGCCTGTAAACGCTAGTTTACAGGCTTTTTTTATGTTTCATTTATAAGATTAAACCCTAGTTTAGATAGTTTTGTTGATTGTTAGAAGTTCACAGCATTTGATATAATGTATTTGAATTAGGGAGGGAACTTTATGAAGGTTAATTGTGATTATTGTGGTAGCTTTATTGAGTCTACTGATGAGCAGTGTCCTAATTGTTGTGCTGTTAATACTCACTTTGTAAGAACTGCTTCTGATACTCCTTCTACAATAGAAGAACTTAAGGCTTTCTGTCAGAGTAAAAATCTTCCACTAGATAAGATGCATATCCATATTGGTGAAGATTATAAAGCTCCTAAGGCATTTGGTATTTATTTTGATGAGGGTACTCGCCATTATGTCGTATATAAGAACAAGGCAGATGGTTCACGAGCTATTAGATATGAAGGTACAGATCAGAAATACGCTGTTAATGAACTCTATTTGAAGATTAAGGATCTTATCCTTGATAAGCGTGAGTACGATGCTAGTCATGGAACAGCACCTGTAAGACCAAGACCAACTACTACTTATAAGCCACCTAAGAGAAGTGGATGCGGTACAAAGGCTATTGTAACTGTAGTTGTTATTGTTGCCATCATCATTATCGGATTGATCTCAGATGCTATAGGTGGTGTTTCTAACGGTTATTATTCCTATAGAGGAAATAATTACTATCGTCATGGTAATTACTGGTATGAGTATGACGAAGATGATGATGAGTGGTATCAGTCATCTAATCCTGGAATTGATTCAGATAACTATGAGAGATACTTTGATGGATCAAGTTACGATGATGATTATGATGTAGACGTATTCCCAACAGACTATTATTCATCTGATTGGAATTCAAGTTCAAGTTCATCTTGGGATAGCGACTGGGATTCAGATTCGGATTGGGATTCGGGCTCGGACTGGGATTCAGGTTCTGATTGGGATTCCGGTGGATGGGACTCAGGTTCTGACTGGGACAGTGATTGGTAATTAATAGACTTTAGGCTCTGGAGAGTATTTTCCAGGGCCTATTTTTATTTTAGTTTGATATAATTAATTTAGTTGTTATGTATAAGAAGGAGATTAAACATATGCAGGTTGAAGACGCTCGTTCATTTTTCGCGAAAGACTTATTCGCTACAGAGACAGTAGGTATTGAGATTGTAGATATTGAAGAGAATTATTGTAAGACTAAGCTCAAGGTTGAGAAGAAGCACCTTAATGCTAATAACACTGTAATGGGTGGATGTATCTATACTCTTGTTGATTTCACATTCGCTATTGCTTCTAATGTGGGTAATAACCCAACAAGTACACTTACATCTAATATTGTATATAACGCTCCAGCTGTTGGTGAGTATTTGTATGCTGAGTCATCAGTAGTAAAGAATGGTAGAAGTGTTGCTACATACACAGTAAGCGTTACTGATGAGAATGGTAAGCTTATTGCTACTGCAACATCTGTTGGCTTCCGTAAGGCTTAATTATTAATAGGTGAATGATATGGCTAAAAAGAGTAATGGTATATCAGGTATTGTAATGATTGGTTTGTTTTTGGCTCTGTTCTATGCCAAGGACAATATAGAGTGGTTCCAGAAGTTCGATAATACTACAAGAGGTATCATTGTATTAGCAATTGCCTTTGTGCTATTCCTAATCGTTCAGTTCGGTATGAATTCTAGAAATGGTAATATCAAGGGTCTTATATTACAGAACGGAATATTACTTGCAGCTGCTGCAGTATTCGTAGTCATTGCGCTCTTGATAAGTAAAGCTGGTGTAAGTGAGAATGCTATGCTAATCCCTTGGATTGGAATTCCAGTATTCCTCATGATAATTCAGACAGCGCCAGTAAAAAGATTTTTGGCTAAGTTGTTCACGAGAAAGTCTGATAGAGAAGAGTAACATAGATAAATATCTATGAATAGAAGAACTGTCTTGATGGCAGTTCTTTTTTACTGCATGAAAAAGAGCTTCACCTGAAATGCAGATGAAGCTCTTGTTATATTTGAGATTGTCTATATATTACTTAGCGACGATGTTAGCAAGACGACCCTTAACGTAGATGAACTTAACGATGTTTCTGCCAGCGAGTGCTTCGTCAAATCTAGCATCAGACTTAACGATTGCTTCAACATCAGCCTGCTCAGCGTTAGAAGGAATATCTACCTTGAATGAAACACGACCGTTGATCTGAACAGCAATTTCAATCTCATCCTTAACGAGTGCACTCTCATCAAATGTAGGCCAAGCCTGGTTGAAGATTGAATACTCGTTACCCATCTTTTCCCACTGCTCTTCTGTGAAGTGTGGAGCAAATGGTGCGAAGAGGAGAAGGAGTGTCTCAACAACATGACGGAGGAAACCCTTATTAACTTCACCAGACTGCTGGTACTTAGTAAGAGCATTGATGAGCTCCATCATACGAGCAATTGATGTATTGAATGAGAATCTCTCTGAGTCAGCTGTAACAGACTTGATTGTGTAGTTAAGTACGTAGTTAAGATCCTTATCAGCCTTTGTAAGTGATGCTGGATCGTACTTATCTGTGATAGTCATTGTGTCATCAACAAGACGCTCAACACGGTTAACGAACTTAACGATAGCCTGAAGTCCCTTATCGTCCCATGGACCACCCTCTGTGTATGAGAAACCGAATGCGAGGTATGTTCTGAATACGTCTGAACCATACTTGTTAACGTACTCGTCTGGAGCAACAGTGTTTCCTCTTGACTTACTCATTCTGTTACCATCAGGTCCAAGGATGATACCCTGGTGAACAAGGCTCTTGAATGGCTCGTCGAACTTAACGAGACCCATGTCACGCATAGCCTTAGCGATAAATCTAGAGTAGAGGAGGTGCATTGCAGCGTGCTCAGGACCACCAACGTACTTATCAACAGGAGCAATCTTATTGATCCACTCAGAATCGAAGATCTTCTCTGAATTCTTGTTGTCTGGGTAACGGAGCTCGTACCAAGATGAGTCAACGAATGTATCCATTGTATCTGGATCACGCTTAGCATCCTTACCACACTTAGGACACTTGCAGTTGATGAAGCTTTCGCACTTAGCAAGTGGGCTTTCACCATCTGGTGTGAACTCAACATCGTATGGAAGAAGTACAGGGAGGTCCTTCTCAGGAACTGGTACAACACCACACTCTGGACAGTGGATCATTGGGATTGGAGTACCCCAATAACGCTGACGTGAGATGAGCCAGTCACGAAGTCTGTAGTTAACCTTCTTAACACCCATATCCATTGTAGCAAGCTTACTAACGATAGCATCGAGACCCTTGTGCATCTCAAGACCGTTGAACTCATCAGAGTTAACAAGAACACCCTTCTTCTCGCAGTATGGGAGTTCGTCAGCAGCGCCTTCCTTAGACTCAACTACACGGATGATATCAAGACCAAACTTAGTAGCGAACTCAAAGTCACGCTCGTCGTGAGCAGGTACAGCCATTACTACACCAGTACCGTAACCAGCGATTACATAGTCTGATGCCCAGATAGGTACCTTGCGGCCGTTAAGTGGGTGAATAGCATATGCGCCTGTGAATACACCAGTCTTTTCGCGTGTTGTAGACATACGATCGATATCAGAAGCCTTACTTGTGAACTCACGATACTTTTCAACTTCTTCGCGCTGAGCATCTGTTGTGAGCTTAGCGCAAATCTCAGACTCTGGTGCAACTACTACATATGTAACACCCATGAATGTATCAGCACGAGTTGTGAATACTGTAAGCTTAAGTGGATCACCATTCTCATCCTTGAGCTGTTCGCCATCCTTCTCACAGAAGAAAGATACTTCTGAACCTTCAGATCTACCAATCCAGTTTGTCTGAATTTTCTTTGTCTTTTCTGGCCAGTCGAGCTGTGGGAGACAGTCGAGAAGTTCTTGAGCATACTTAGTAATAGCGAAGAACCACTGTGTCATGTTCTTTCTGATAATCTCAGAATCACATCGCTCACACTTACCATCGATAACCTGCTCATTAGCAAGTACAGTCTGGCACTTAGGACACCAGTTAACTGGTGCATTCTTTCTGTAAGCGAGATTGTTTTCATAAAGCTTTAAGAAGAGCCACTGGTTCCACTTGTAGTAATCAGGCATGCATGTAGCAAGCTCATAATCCCAATCAAATGTAGCGCCCATTTCCTTGAGCTGCTTTTCCATTGTTGCGATGTTCTTAAGTGTTGAATCCTGTGGGTGAATACCTGTCTTAATGGCATAGTTCTCAGCAGGGAGACCAAAAGCGTCAAAGCCCATTGGATGGAAAACGTTGAAGCCCTGCATTCTCTTCATTCTTGACCATGAGTCTGTAAGAGAATAGTTGTACCAGTGACCTAAGTGAAGGTTGGCACCTGATGGGTATGAGAACATTTCCAAACAGTAGAGCTTTTCGCCCTTCTTTTCTGGATCGAACTTATAAAGCTTAGTCTCTTCCCATTTTTTCTGCCATTTACGATCTATTTCAATTGAATATGACATTAAATTTATACCTCTCGTATAAGATTACCCAATTGTAGGGTTATTAAACTGAACTATTATATCACTTGGTTTCATATAATAGAATATTAAATAATTAGAAGATGTAACTGTAATGTAACGTAGTTTTGCCACTATTTACGTTTGATTTTGCTAAACACTAATGTATAATGAAAACGCTATTATGAATTATTATGCTCCTTTGTGAGCTTTTCTATATATATTGAGGTGTAAATATGGGTTTAGGCATGGAAATTGGTATCGATTTAGGTACTAGTAGTGTTTTGATATACGTTCGTGGTAAAGGTGTTGTTCTTAAGGAACCATCAGTAGTTGCAGTTAATACAAAGACAGGTAAGGTTTTGGCAGTAGGTGAGAGCGCTAGCTTAATGCTTGGTCGTACACCGGGTGTAGTAGAGGCTATTCGTCCTTTGAGAGAAGGCGTTATTTCAGATTTTAGAGCTACAGAAGTTATGCTCAAGGCTTTTATTGGTCGTGTATGTAATGGTTTCCGCGCTACATACTTTAAGCCTACTATCGTTGTATGCGTTCCATCAGTTATTACTCCGGTTGAGCAGCAGGCTGTAGAGAATGCATGTCGTCATGCTGGTGCTAAAGATGTATTCCTTATCCGTGAGCCTATTGCTGCTGCAATTGGTGCTGGTATTGATATTACAAAAGCATGCGGTTCTATGATTGTTGATATCGGTGGTGGTACAACAGATATTTCTGTTATCTCACTTTGTGAGCCTGTAGTTGATGCATCACTTAAGGTTGCTGGTGATAAGTTTGACGAAGCTATCGTTAAGCATGTTCGTCGTAAGCATAATATCCTCATCGGTGATAAGACAGCTGAGATGCTCAAGATTCAGATTGGTTGTGCATACCCAAGAGATGAAGAACTTACTCTTGATGTTCGTGGTAGAAATCTCATTACAGGTCTTCCTGCTACAGTTACTGTTTCATCAACAGAAATGCTCGAAGCTCTCGAAGAACCTGTATCTGCAATTTTTGAAGCAGTACATGTTGTACTTGAGAAGACACCTCCAGAGCTTATGGCTGATATCTCACAGAGAGGTATCGTAATGACAGGTGGTGGAGCACTTCTTTATGGTCTCGATAGAATGCTCGCTACTAAGATTGGTATTGATGTTTATATCGCTCAGGATGCAATCTCATGTGTAGCTATCGGTACAGGTAAGGCACTCGATATGATGGATAAGTTCGCTGCACTTGGTGATCAGTAATTTATTGTTATAGATTGATATCTATATCTGATATATCGATTAAAATAAATATTAAGAAAACTAATTAAGATCATCTCACAATTGTTGTGGGATGATCTTTTGTTTGGGATTGTTTTCGAATGTGAATATTCTTTGGTAACGACTGGGAGACTAAGAATATCAATTTGAAAAACTGTATTGATTATTCTTTCGTTGGATGATAAGATTTGGGTGTTTCAAATTACGATTTTTAATGTATTCCCATAACAATTTAAGTTTCGTAACAATTTTTAATTTTCATACAAAATGAGGATTTTTATGACTGAAAGAGAAGCCCTAGAGCAAAAATCTTTTTCTGACCTTGTTGAGATTGCTGTTGCGTTTAATCTGATTACAAGAGATGATGCTAGCAAGAAGACATCAGGGGAATTGGTTGCTTTGATTGCTGGTGATCCAGTTAAGGAAGAAGCACCTAAGAAAAAGAGAACTACAAAAAAGGCTGCGACTAAAGAGACTTCAAAAGAAAGTTCTGCTACTGAAACAGAGGAGAAGGTTATTGAAGAGCCAACTCCTAAGAAAGCAAAAACTTCTACTCGTAAGCCTAAGGCAAAGACTACTAAGGAAGAACCTGTAAAAGAAGATATTCCTGAAGTTAAAGAAGCTGTTGAACCAGTTAAGGAAGAAACAGCAGAAAAGAAAGAAACTCCAAAGAAGAAATCAAGATCTAAGAAGGAAACAAAGGATGCTAAGTCAGATGTAGTTGAGACTAGTGTTCAGGAGGAAGTTGTTAAAACTCCTGAGACTACTGAAACTCCTGCTAATGAAGTAGTAGCAGAGGTTGCGCCTTCTGTAGAAGATAAGGTTTCTGGACCAAAGAATACAAATAAGAAGACTAAGAAGCCAGCGTCTAAATCAAAGGCAAAGAAGTCAGCTGAAGTAAATGCTGATGTGCCTGCTACTGAAGAAACTAAGGCTCCTATTACTTCTGAAACTAATCCAGTTGAAGTAACTCCTGAGACTACTGAAGTAGCAGAAGTAACTGAAGTTCCAAATAAGGAAACTGACAAATCAGATAAGGCTGAAGGCAAGAAGGATTCAAAGAGAAATAGAAGAAATTCTAAGTCTAAGAAGAATTCAGATAACAAAGAAGAAGTTAAGCCTGAAGTAGCTGCTACTGAGAGTGAAGATAAAACTTCTGAGACAAGTGAGGAAGCTCCTAAGGCTGAGGAAAAGCCAGCTGAAGACGGTTCAAAGAAGAAGCAGAAGAAGCCAGTTCGTGGAAGAAAGAGAACACTCTCTTTTGGTACACAGGAGAATGGTGAAGTTGTTGTAACTGAGATCGAATCAAAGGAAATCCCAGAAGGTGAAGTAACTGAAGAAAAAACTCCTGAAGTTCCAGAAGTAGTTGAACCAGAAATTCAGTACATTGAAGTTGAAGGTGTCCTCTCAATTGGTTCAGGTGATAAGGGTGACTTCAATGGTTTTATTCATAAGAATAACTATTTGCCAGGTGATGAAGATGCCTTTGTTCAGGGTCAGTTAATTAGACGTATGGGTCTAAGAAGAGGTGACTATATTAAGGGTCTTGCTGTTCCACCTAAGGGTAAGGAAAAGTATGCACCACTTAAGAGAATTCTCTCTGTAAATGGTATTGAACTTACTGAAGATATGGATATGGATGTCATCCGTAAGCGTAAGCGCTTTGAGACATTGACAGCTATTTATCCAGATGAGAAGCTTGTTCTTGAGACAGATTTTGGTAAGGGTAAGAATGATATTTCAACAAGAATTATCGATTTGTTCTCACCAATTGGTAAGGGACAAAGAGGTATGATTGTATCTCCACCTAAGGCTGGTAAGACTGTTCTTTTGAAGAAGGTTGCTAACGCTATTAAGGCTAATAATCCAAGTTGTCACTTGATTGTTCTCCTTATCGACGAGCGTCCTGAGGAAGTTACAGATATGCAGCGTTCAATCAATGGTGAAGTTGTATATTCTACATTCGATAAGAAGCCAGAAAATCATGTAAGAGTTACTGAACTCGTACTCGAGAGAGCTATGCGTCTTGTTGAGATTGGTGAGGATGTTGTAATCCTTCTCGACTCAATGACAAGATTAGCAAGAGCTTATAACTTAACAATTAATCCTACAGGACGTACACTTTCTGGTGGTCTTGATCCAGGATCTTTGTATGGACCTAAGAGATTCTTTGGTGCTGCTAGAAATATCGAAAACGGTGGTAGCTTGACTATCATTGCAACAGCTCTTATTGAGACTGGTTCTAGAATGGACGAGGTTATTTTCGAGGAGTTCAAGGGAACAGGTAACATGGAAGTTACACTCGATAGAAAACTCGCTGATAGAAGAGTATTCCCAGCTATTGCAGTTGATAAGTCTGGTACAAGAAGAGAAGACCTTCTCCTCACACCAGAAGAACTCGAAGCTATATGGCTTCTTAGAAAAAAAATTGCTGATGTTGATACAACAACAGCGACGGATGCAGTTATTAACTTTATGCAGAAGACAACAAATAACTCATCTTTTGTACTTTCTATAAAAAAATCTTTTGCAGTTGATGATTAATCTATTGACAGAGAAGTATTAATAAAGTAATATTTCAAAGTTACTAAAAGTCCGGTATGGCATACGTAAATTGTGGTTTACGCGCCATGCATATGATAAGAGGTGAAAGAGATGAAAGAAGGAATCCATCCACAGAACCATGTTGTAATGGTTAAGTGTGCTTGTGGTGAGACTTTCGAGGCTATGTCAACAAAGGCTGATCTTCATGTTGATATCTGCTCTAAGTGTCATCCATTCTACACAGGTAAGCAGAAGCTCGTTGATACAGGTGGACGTATCGATAAGTTCAACAAGAGAATGGCTAACAAGGCTTAATTTTGTGTTAATGAACATTCAGGCGGTAAGAGAAATCTTACCGCTTTTTTATTGCATGAATTATTGATAGCTCATTACTTCTAATAAAAATAAATACTTTCTCTAATTTTTACCTTGATTGAAATCTATTAGTAACATATGTGATGGTATAATAAGTTGTTGAAATTTATATATTGGAGATTATATATGTCTGACGATATCAAGAATAATAATGATTTAGATGCTATGCCAGAAGTTCCTGTTGTACCTGTGGTACCGATGGTGGATACAGAGGCTACAAGTGAGACAGCAGAAACTGTTGTTGAGACTATTGTGTCTGAAGTTAATAATGATATGTCTGAAACTAAGGTTGTTGATACAGTTTCTGCGGTTGATCCAGATGAGATTAGTGAAGCTGCAATTAAGACAAAAGAGATTAAGACTTCTGATAAAGATAAGACTGCTGATAGTACAAAGAAGACTACTATTGGTGGACAGGCACTCATTGAAGGTATCATGATGTGCGGACCTAAGGTTACTGCAATGGCAGTACGTAAGGGTGACGGTACAATTCATATCGAAGAGATGAAGCAGAGTGATAAGGTTTCATACTTCGAGAAGGTTCCTTTTGTAAGAGGTTGTATTAAGTTCTATAAGATGCTCGTTACTGGTACAGATGCGACTATGAAGTCTGCTGATATCTCTGAGCAGGGTAAGCCTCAGACTGAGGAAGAGAAGAATAAGAAGCCATCAAGATTAGATGAGTATATGAATAAGCACTACAACTTGATGCTTACTTTATCTGCTATCGTAGGTATTCTTCTTAGTGTAGGATTGTTTATCCTTCTTCCAAGATTTGCAGTTGATTTTGTAAGAGGCTTTATCGATGAGAATAAAGTTGACTCAATTGGAATGACAGTTCTTCTTAACTGTATCGAAGGTGTATTAAGAATTTTGATTTTCTTGGTTTACCTAATGTCAGTATCTAAGATCCCTGATATAGCAAGAGTATGGCAGTATCACGGTGCTGAGCATAAGACAATTGCATGTTACGAAGCTAGACTTCCACTCACAGTTGAGAACATCATGAAGCAGACAAGATTTCATCCAAGATGCGGAACTGCTTTCATGTTCATCGTACTTATGATCTCTATCTTGATTTATACAATCACTGGTGTGTTCCTTGGTGATAACAGCATGTGGATGAACCTTCTTATTAGAATTATCTTCATTCCAATCATCTGTGGTATTTCATATGAGATTTTGCGTGCTGTAGGACGTAATTCAGAGAAGGGTATCTGTAAGATCCTTTGTAAGCCTGGTCTCTGGCTCCAGAAGTTCACTACTAAGGAACCAGATGCAGCTATTGTAGAAGTTGCAATCGCAGCAATGCAGGCAGTTATTCCGGAGAATGATAATGAAGACAATTGGTGATTTAATATCCCAGAATGAGACAAAACTTAACGAAGCGGGCATCATTGATGCTCGCTTTGATATTATTGCGCTTTTATCAGAGTTTACTGGTATGTCTTCTGTTCAGATAAAGATGTCTTCAAATAAGCTTATGTCTGATGAGTTCGAAGAGAAGTTTAATGAAGCATGTGATAGATTAGGTCGAAATGAACCAGTCGCATATATTACTGGTAAAGCATACTTCTATAACGAAGAATATAAGGTTGGACCAGGAGTTCTAATCCCTAGACCAGATACAGAGATATTAGTTGAAAAAGCTATTGAAGTTATAACTAATAGTAAGATTACTAATCCAGTTATCTGGGATTTATGTACAGGTAGTGGATGTGTTGGAATTTCACTTGGTAATGCCCTCGTAGATAATGGTATTACACCTAAGATATATCTTGTTGATTTATTCGACGAAGCGCTTCAATATACTAGAAGTAACCTTGATCAGAGTAAGTGCCCTGATAGTATTACTGTTGTTAAGTTAGATGTACTTAAGGATTTGGATAAGATGCCTTCAGAAGTGGCTGATTTCATCATTTCAAATCCACCATATATCACTTCAAAGGATATGGAAGAACTTGATTTATCAGTTAAAGATTATGAGCCTCATACAGCGTTATTTGGACTTAAGGAAGATGGGCTTTTGTTCTATGAAGTCTTTGCTAACAAGGCTTCGCAAATGCTTAATAGTAATGGTGCGATAATTGTTGAGCACGGCTACGATCAGGAGAAGGGCGTTCACGATGTTTTCGAGAAGGTCGGATTAGTAAATATAGAATGCGTTAAAGACTTCGGAGGTAATCCTCGAGTTACATTAGCATATGGAGGGAATATAAGTGGCAAATAAGTTTCTGCTTTATAAGTATCAGGAAGGTGACGTAATCACCCTCAAAAAAACACACCCTTGCGGCAGTGCTAAGTGGCAGGCGACAAGGGTTGGTGCTGAAGTTAAGCTCAAGTGTATGGGTTGTGGTCACGAGGTTGTAATGAAGCGTCCTGTACTAGAGAAGTCCACAGTCCTCGTGGAAAGAGAAGAAGGCTAATTACATTGCTTCTCTCTGAGATACACAGATATGACGTCCGTCGATATCTTCGAAAACAAACTCACGGTTAACATTGCTGCTCTCAGTTGGTGCTGGGAGTGGCTTTATTATTTTTACGTCTTTGCCAACGAGCTCTAACTCAAGCATCTTTGGCTCAGAAGCGTAGATATACATGTCGTATGGAATTCCATATGCTTCGCGGTTAGGGATGGCCTTCTTGCCATTAGCAGAAGCAACAAGAACGATATCAATATTGTCTCTTGAAATTCTGATATGAGGCATTGTCTCATCGTCTAAGTGGTATGTAGCAAAGCCACAAGAGTTCTCGTAGAAGAGAGCAGTTTTATATGGGTCCTCGCAAATGAAGACTGAAGCTACAGCGTTCATGAGGTGGAGATCAGAAGTACCTTCCTTAGTCTCAGTATCTTCCTCAGGATTAGCGTTGATATTATTAGTATCGATAGTGTTATCCTTAATCTCGCTATTGAACTTGAAGCCTAGAAGTGGCATGCAAAATGGCTTCTCAAGGTCATCTAATTCATTGTTAACATCCATGCGCTTCTTGATATCTTCAGAAGTTGGCTTGGCTGGAATGTTTCTTAGGAATTCAATATCTTCGCAGTATGAAGCGAGATTAACAAAACGGATATAAAGAGGAAGGATCTCGTCGCATGCCTTAGGTAAGTTCTTGTTACCATTGAGGAACTGCATTCCGTATTCAACGCCTTCAGCAGGAAGAGCAGCGAAAAGTCTATTAACAAATTTAAGTTCATCCATTGCGTTATTAGCACAGTCTCCTACAGAAAGAACCTGGTCCATCCAAGTGAAGACTTCATTGATATCGTGTTTTGGATAAGTTTTGTTAAGCATATAATTACCTCTTATATTTGTTGTCGATACGACATATTTTACCATACAAATTCTGAGCTTATGTGGTTTAATATTATGTAGATATTTAAGACAGATTGTAAGGGTATGTATGAATTATAAGATTTTGATTGTAGAAGACGATGATGTCATTGCTAAGCAGATGAAACTCCATATTGAGAAGTGGGGCTTCGAAGTTTTTATCGATAGTAACTTATCTAATCCATTGGGTGACTTTAGTACAGTTAATCCTAATCTTGTACTGCTCGATGTTAATTTGCCATTTTATAATGGCTTCTTCAGATGCTCTAAGATTAGAGAAATATCTAAGGTTCCAGTAATCTTCATATCATCAGCATCTGATACTATGAACCAGGTTCTTGCTATGAATATGGGTGGCGATGATTTTATTTGTAAGCCATTTGATTTTGAGATTCTTACTGCAAAGGTTAATGCTTTCATTAGAAGAACATACGACTTCTCAGCTAACAGCAACAACAATATGATAGAGATTGGCGGAGGTGTTTTCCTTCCAGCTGAATCTGTATTTGTCTTCAATGAGCAGAGAATTGAATTAACTAAAAATGAGAATAGAATTATGTCCAC
This sequence comes from Clostridia bacterium, assembly GCA_024403735.1. Taxonomy (GTDB): domain Bacteria; phylum Bacillota; class Clostridia; order Saccharofermentanales; family Saccharofermentanaceae; genus Saccharofermentans. Next base: position 78,198 of record JAKSRG010000003.1, on the reverse strand, counting down.
TCTTCTTGAGAACAAGGGAACAATTGTATCTAGAAGAAAGATAATGGAAAAACTCTGGAACGATGACTGCTTTGTTGATGAGAATACACTTAATGTAAATATCAACAGACTTAGAAAGAAGTTCGAAGAGGCAGGTATGGAGACCTTCATTAAGACTAAGAAGGGACAGGGATATATCATTGAGTAATTTTTTGAAGTATCTCAAATATAAGCTAGATGTGATCTTTATCCTCGTAGGTATATCAGGATTATCACTGTTCATGTGTTGGCTTTACGATGCACCGATTGTTATACCAATCTCAGTATTGTCTGCATGTCTATTCGTAGCAATAATAGGCCTTATCGCTGGATATATTCGTACACAAAAGAGACTAGAAGTAATAAGGCTTCAGGATAGCGAACTAATTGATGAATTGTATTTCAAGCCATCTAATCTTGTTGAGGAAGAGCTATTTAATAGACTAAGCGATGAGATTAATGTTAGGAAGGAACTTCTTAATAAATCTGAAGCTAAATATATCGATCAGACTGAGTATTTCACAATGTGGATGCATCAGGTTAAGACACCTATATCAGCTATTAGTCTTATTGCTCAGAGTATAGAAGATGAAGAGATTAGTAGTGATCTCAAAAATGAAGTAACTGATATTAGTGATTACGTTGATATGGTTCTCAACTACTTAAGATTAGGTTCAGATACTAATGATTTAGTTGTTGAAGATGTTGATGTGGATAGCGTTATTAAGGCGCAGCTTAGAAAGTTTTCTAATCACTTCTTCGCAAAGAGTATTGGTATAGATTATCAGTCTAGTGGTAAGAAATTTAAGACTGATGAGAAGTGGTTGTCGTTCGTAATTGGACAGATACTATCTAACGCACTTAAGTATTCACAGGGTGGTACTATTAAGATCGAAGTAGTAGGAAACTCCTTATCTATATCAGATCAGGGAATTGGTATCGCGCCAGAAGATTTACCACGAATACTCGAGAAGGGATATACAGGATATAACGGTAGACTTAATAAGCGTTCAACAGGTATTGGTTTGTACCTTGTTAAGTCTGTTTGTGATATGCTTGGCGTAGAGATTAATATTAAGTCAGAACTTAAGAAGGGAACTGAAGTTACACTTAAGTTCAAGTCGGAGGAAATAGATGTCAGGGATTAAGAAAACTAATGCAATGCGTGAACTTACAGCTGCAGGATTAGATTATTCTGTACTTGAGTATGAGTTCGATGAGAATGATCTAGATGGTCATCATGTGGCAGATTTCTTAAGTCTTCCATATGAGGAAGTATTCAAGACACTTGTTACAAGAGGCGAGAGTAAGGCTATATATGTGTTCTGCTTATCAGTAGATGATGAGCTCGATTTAAAGAAGGCTGCAAGAGTAGTCGGAGAGAAGAAGATTGATATGATCCCTGTTAAGGAATTACTTAATCTTACTGGTTATATCAGAGGTGGTTGTTCACCTGTAGGAATGAAAAAGAAGTTCCCAACAATCTTCGATGAGATGGTTGAACTTATTGATGATGTATCAGTTAGCGGCGGTGTTCGTGGCATGCAGATAAGGATGAATGCAGCTGAACTTATTAAGTATCTTGATGCTAAAGTTGCTGATGTTACAGTTTAACTAAAATGAGTTAATATATTGGGTCTTTTTTTTATGTTTCTTCAATTGACAGTGATAGGCCCATTTATTATTATAATTAACTAAATGAACAAAGACGTTCCGAATGAAGCGCTACCGGTTGGCGTTCATAGGGAGGTCTTTTTTTTAGGAGCGTGCGCAATGGAAACAAAGAATCGTAAGATCGTTTTGGAAGATGGAAGCGAGTATCTTGGTTATGCATTTGGTGCAAATGTAGATAAGGTATGTGAGATTGTTTTCAATACTTCCATGGTTGGTTATCAGGAGATCGTATCAGATCCGTCTTACACAGATCAGATGGTTGTAATGACTTATCCTTTGATTGGTAACTACGGTATCGCTGATGAAGATTTTGAGACAAAAATCCCTACAATCGGAGGCCTTATCGTTTGTGATTACAACGACATGCCATCTAACTTCAGATACACAAAGACATTGTCTGAGCTTTTGGAAGAGTATGAAATTCCAGGTATCTCAGGAATTGATACAAGAAAGCTTACAAGAAGTATCAGAGATTTAGGTTCAAGAAGAGTAGTTATCACTTCTATCGATACAACTACTGAAGAGGCCCTCGAGATTATCAAGAATACACCTGTTCCACATGATCAGGTATCAAGGGTATCTTGCAAGAAGAGATGGTACTCAAGAACATCTAATCCACAGTTCAATGTAGTTGCAATTGACTGCGGTATTAAGCTCAACATCATCAGATGTCTCAACAAGTTCGGTTGTAACGTAACAGTAGTTCCTTACGATATCACACCAGAAGAGATTGAGTTCATGAAGCCTGATGGAATTTTCCTTTCAAATGGTCCTGGAGATCCAGAGGATGTAACAACTGTAATTAATACAGTTAGAACTCTTAAAGGTAAGTATCCTATCTTTGGTATCTGCCTTGGTCATCAGATGATTTCCCTTGCATATGGCGCGAAAACATACAAGCTTAAGTTCGGACACCGTGGTGGTAACCACCCAGTAATGAACCTTAAGACAGGTAAGATTGAGATTACTTCACAGAACCACAGCTTTGCTGTTGATCTTGATTCACTTAAAACTACAGATCTCGAAGCTACACATGTAAATCTTCTCGATAACACATGTGAAGGATTAGAGTGCAAGAAGGATATGGTATTCAGCGTACAGTACCATCCAGAAAGTGCTCCAGGTCCACAGGACAGTACTTATCTTTTCGAGCAGTTCGTAGCTAACATGAAGGAGGCAAAGAAGAATGCCTAAGAGAACAGATATTAAAAAAGTATTGGTTATTGGTTCTGGTCCTATCGTAATCGGCCAGGCTGCAGAATTCGACTATGCTGGTACTCAGGCTTGTCTTGCACTTAAGGAAGAAGGCTATGAGGTTATCCTCGCTAACTCTAACCCAGCAACAATCATGACAGATACATCTATTGCAGATAAGGTTTATATGGAGCCATTGACACTCGAATATTTGGCACGTATCTGCCGTCTTGAGCGTCCAGATGCCATCGTTCCTGGTATCGGTGGTCAGACAGGTCTTAACCTTGCTATGCAGCTCGCTAAGAAGGGCGTACTCGAAGAGTGTGAGATTGAGCTCCTTGGTACAGATGCAAAGAGTATCGAGTGTGCTGAAGACCGTGAGCTCTTTAAGGAACTTTGTGAGCGCATTGGTGAGCCAGTAGTTCCATCAGAGATTACTTATAGCATCGAGGAAGCTCTTGGTGCTGCAGAAAGAATTGGTTACCCAGTAATTCTTCGTCCTGCATTCACACTTGGTGGTACAGGTGGTGGATTTGCTAACGATCCAGAAGAACTCAAAGTAATGATGAAGAATGCTCTTGCACTTTCACCAGTGCACCAGGTTCTTATCGAGAAGTCTATTAAGGGTTATAAGGAAATTGAGTACGAAGTAATCCGTGACGCTAATGATACAGCTATTACAGTTTGTAACATGGAGAACTTGGATCCAGTTGGTATTCACACAGGTGACTCAATCGTAGTTGCTCCATCACAGACACTCACAAACAAGGAGTATCACATGCTCCGTGATAGTGCCCTTAAGATTATCAGAGCACTCGACGTAAAGGGTGGATGTAACTGTCAGTTCGCACTTGATCCACATTCATTCAAGTATTATGTAATTGAGGTTAACCCACGTGTATCTAGATCTTCAGCTCTTGCTTCTAAGGCTTCTGGATATCCTATCGCTCGTGTATCAGCTAAGATTGCTGTAGGTATGAACCTCCACGAGATTAAGCTCGCTAATACACCAGCTTCATTCGAGCCATCTTTGGACTATGTAGTAACAAAGATGCCAAGATTCCCATTCGATAAGTTCCCAGCAGCTATGAATCAGCTCTCAACACAGATGAAGGCTACTGGTGAGGTAATGAGTGTTGGTAGAACATTTGAAGAGAGCCTTCTTAAGGCTATTCGTTCACTCGAAGATTCAAAGAACCACATCCATATGACAAAGTTCGACTCTGATCACATGAGTGTTGATGAGCTTCTCGATTACATCAAGGATGGCACAGACGATAGAATTTATGCTATCGCACAGTTGATGTGGCTTGGTGTTGACCATTCTAGAATTTGCGATATCACTCAGATTGATATGTTCTTCCTCGATAAGATTAAGAAAATCGTAGATTTCGAGAAGGAGCTCGAGCAGAATATTGGTTCAATTGAGCACCTCAAGGAAGCAAAGAGAATGGGCTTCTCAGATTCTTACATTGCTGAACTTTGGAAGATGGAAGAGCTTGATATCTATAAGCTCCGTCAGGAGAAGTGCATCTACCCAGTTTATAAGATGATTGATACATGTGCTTCTGAGTTTGATTCATATGTTCCATATTTCTATTCAACATATGCTGACGAAAATGAGTCAATTATCTCTGACAGAAAGAAAGTAATCGTTCTTGGTTCTGGTCCTATCAGAATTGGTCAGGGTGTTGAGTTCGACTATTCAACAGTACATGCAGTTCGTACAATTCAGGAGATGGGTTACGAAGCTATCGTAATCAATAACAACCCTGAGACAGTATCTACAGACTATACAACAGCTGATAAGCTCTACTTCGAGCCACTCACAACTGAGGATGTTATGAACATCATCAACCTCGAGAAGCCAGAAGGCGTTATCGTAACTCTTGGTGGTCAGACAGCTGTTAACCTTGCAGATTCACTTGATAAGCATGGCGTTAAGATCATCGGTACTGACTGTAAGGCTATCGAGAAGGCTGAGGACAGAGATGAGTTCGATGCAGTTATTAAGTCTCTCGAGATTCCTAACCCTAAGGGTGAAGCAGTAACAGATATTGAGTCTGGTCTTAAGGTTGCTAATAGAATTGGTTATCCAGTACTCGTTAGACCTTCATTCGTTCTTGGTGGACGTGCAATGGAGATTGTTGCTAATGACGATATGCTCATTAGATATTTGAAGACAGCCGTAGAAGTTGACGTAGATAAGCCAGTACTTGTTGATAAGTACCTTGTTGGTAAAGAAGTTGAGGTTGACGCTATCTGCGATGGTAAGGAGGTATTCATCCCAGGTATCATGGAGCTCGTTGAGCGTACTGGTGTTCACTCAGGTGATAGTACATCTGTATATCCACCATACTCAATCTCAGAGAAGGTTAAGGCTGATATTGTTGAATATACAACTAAGCTTGGTCTTGGAATTGGTATCATAGGTTTGTTCAACATCCAGTTCATCGTAGATAAGGATGACAACGTATATGTAATCGAGGTTAACCCACGTGCATCTCGTTCAGTTCCATTCCTTTCTAAGTCAACTAACCAGAGCCTCGTTCAGATTGCTACTAAGGTAATGCTTGGTGTGTCTTTGAAGGATCAGGGCATCACAAGACTTACACCTCCAGAGAACGAATCAAGATGGTATGTTAAGGCACCAGCTTTCTCATTCCAGAAGCTCGATGGTATGGACTCATATCTCTCACCAGAGATGAAGTCAACAGGTGAGGCAATCGGTTACGATGCTAGACTTAACAGAGCACTTTATAAGGCTTTGCAGGCAGCAGGAATTAAGATGAAGAGCTACGGTACAGTTATCGTTACTCTCGCTGATGAAGATAAGGAAGAAGCTCTTCCACTCGTTAGAAGATTCTACGAGCTTGGTTTTAACATCGAAGCTACATCTGGTACAGCTAAGTTCCTTAAGGAGCATGGCATCAGAACAAGAGTTAGAGGTAAGCTCTCTGAAGGTTCAGAGGAAATCTTAGACTCAATCAGAGCAGGTTATGTAAGTTACATTCTTAATACACGTGCTATCCTTTCTGGTGTTCACTATGAAGATGGTAATGCTATCAGAAGATGTGCAATTCAGAATGGTGTAACAATCTTTACATCACTCGATACAGTTACAATTCTCCTTGATGTACTCGAGGAAATCACTCCTGGTATCGCAACAATCGATGCTGACTAACAGGATAATGAATTGATTTTAGAATGCCTCAGACGAAATTTTTCGTCTGGGGCATTTTCATGTTGTTTTCGAGGTCGTCGGACGATAATTGGTTAAAAGAAACAGAAAATGTTTGATTATCAAAATATAATGTTAGAAAGTCTTGACATATTGAATTAGCGAATGTAAATTAAACACGGTTTCAAGGTTAGGTTTGATGACTTAAGGAGGAAAGAGAAATGAGATGTAGTAAATGTAATGCAGAGAACCTTGCTGGTTCATCTTTCTGCGCAGAGTGTGGTGCTCCAATCGTTAGTAATTCCGTGATTTACGAGACAGAGTACATGAGAAGTGTTGGCACAATGGTAGGCGGTATTGTTATTTTAGTTGTTTGCGTATTGCTTTGTGTTGCTTTAACACTTGATCAGGGAAGACTTTTCCTTCCAGGTGGAGCTTTGGGTATTGGTTCTATCTTCATGATTGTTGCAGGAGCTAAGAAGAGTAAGTTCACAGTTAAAAGAGAATCTGTTGAGATCCTTTGGCAGGGTAATAGAACTGATTTGAAGTATTCTTTTATCGAACCAGAGAAGCTTAAGCTCAAGGGTAAGACTTTGATTATTGGTAAGAAAAAGTATAAGTTCAATGATTCACAGAATGTTTATGAGGCACTTTCTAATGCGGTACAGACTTATAAGTCAATGCCTCATACAGATAACTAATTTTTGTAGTATTTGTTGATAACAATTAAGGAGCTATAAGACCTAAGTGTCTTAAGCTCCTTTTAATATGCTTGTTTTTATAATCTTTGATTATTCCTTTGTGTAGTAAGGTGCGTTGATGTGAATCTCATTAGTAATTTTAATGATGCGATTATTATCTTTGATTGCACATCTATATGCGTCACCAACTCGTGTCTCAGGTGAGAGGCTATATGAGAATGTAGATGACATAACAGGTCCTACATCTGTCCATGAACTGTTACCGCCACGTCTAAACTGTAGTATACATCCAGTTATGTCTGATCCTAAAAGATTGAAGATAATCTTATTCTCTGAACGCTTACTCTCAAGGCCAATTTCTGGTTCATACTCTTTGAATATCTGAACTTCATTAGACTTGCAGATAATCTTCTCTTCTTCCTTGATAACGCATCTATATAAGTCACCGATTTGTGTGATATAAGGGAGCTGATATCTATAAAGTGATTCAGTAAAGTCGCACACGTTGTACCACTTATTAGCGTTCTTAGGATAGTACTGCAAAGTGTATGTGTAGTTGCCTGGTATAGATGGTTCAACCTTGAAGGCAACTTGGTTGTTGATGAAGTAAGCCTTGATAATGAGCTCGAAGCTTTCAATCTCACACTGAGCAAGGATGCTCTGGAATGTATCAGGGATAAATTCATTAATCTCAACTGAATGTGGGATAGTGCTAATTCTTACTGGTTCAGTAGTAAATCTAATCTCAGCATTACGAATTCCTACACAGCGGAACTGATCGCCAATGTTAAGTCCTGCATGAACTTCATAGCTGAAAGCTGGCTTAGTAGAAATCTTGAGTGTGAACCATTTATTCTGTTCCATTTTTGCATACTGAAGATAGAAGACATCGTCATAAGATGTCTCGCAATCAACCTTAAAGACAAGATTATTGTCTTTGAATTGCATATTAAGAATATTCATAATGTCATACTCTCCCATTTCTGAACCACCAAAATTATAACTTAATATACTAAAAGTGTAAAATGTGTTTAGAAATAATTATTATGTGTTGATGCTCTTCTAGAAAAATGATACTTTGATGTAGATATATTTGAATTTGAGGTGTGTATATGTATAAGCAGCTTTCTATTTTTGCAGAGAATAAGCGTGGCGCAATGAACGCTCTTACAAGAATTTTGAAGGATAACGAGATTAATATCAGTGCGCTCGTTACTAATGACAGTGCTGAGTATGGAATTGTCAGAATGATTGTTGATAATCCAGAGAAGGCGAAGAAAGCATTAAGTGAACTCGGCTACTTATGTAGACTTGATTCTGTTGCTGCAGTAGAGATGGAAGATCAGTGTGGTTGTCTTGATGGACTACTAACAGACATTACTAATGCATATATTAGCCTTGATTATTTGTATTTCTCATTCAATAGAGATACTAAGGCTCCTGTTGCAATTCTTAGATCTTCTGAAGGCGAAGAATTAGAGAGTTTCCTCAGAGGAAAAGGATATAACGTAATCTAAATAGAGGCTGGATGTTATGTTTTACGATAAAGAATTGATTAGTAGTAAATACTCAGAAGTTAGTCGCATTCATAATGTGATGGTTCTTGTTGGTAATGGATTTGATATTAGTGTCCTTAGTAAATTTCAAGATGATGAATGGAAGGGCAAAACTACTAGTTACAGAGATTTTTTCGATTACATAACAGATAACAAACTTATTGAGAATATCAAGAATAAGAAGAAAGCTAAAGGCGCAAAGAATAAGCTTACAATAACTGAATATGCTGATGCTGATGAGGCTGAGTTTACTATTTTTAATGCGAAGCATAAGGAAGATAGAGTAATAAATGAAGGCCTATTTGTAGATAAAAATCTTATCTATGAGTTTATGTGTAATCTTAAAGATAAGGGTATTAAGTATTGGGCTGATTTCGAGGGAATTATTGATATATTCCTTAGCGGTCTGGTTAAAAAGGATAAAGATTATACTGAACTTATATCAGCAGATAATAGTGTCATTAGAAGGATTAATGAAGCTCAAGAGGCACATAATAAGCTTTACCTTTCTAAGTCTGATATTTATAGAAGTGCTTTGTATTCCAAACTTGAAAATGACGTAGAAGAGATGCAAAAATGCTTGGCCGAATTCTTGCAGAATGTTGTATCTTTGTCAGTTATGGAAAGCCTTAATGAATATGCAATGAATAACAGAAGCGCTATTAGAAGCCTCGGTAATATTGCTAGAGACGTTAAGGGTAATTGTCAATTCCTTAAGAGAGTTAATCACTACAATCTATATGAGTTCCTATTCGTTAACTTTAACTACACATATTTATTGGATAATTATATCTACGCTGATAGATATCAGTTTGATCCACATAAGTTTAAGACTGTAGATAGAAACTTTGAGTTTATAATTCCTTCGAATGGACCTACAGATAGTATCTATTCATCTTATTTGCTTACTGATGTTATTCATCCACATGGTGTTCAGAATATCCCTAGATCAATGCTCATCGGAACTGAACGTGGTGATTACGATGGATATTCATCAGAGAAGAGATTTATTAAGTCTTTCTGGGCTCAGGCGAATGTGAAGTATATTGATACGATTAAGGATGCTGAGCTTTATATCATCTTTGGAATGTCTATGGGTAAGACTGATGGATGGTGGCTAAGTAACATATATCAGAGCATCCTTAACGATACATATAATGATGGTGTTGATGGTCCTTATGCTAAGGAACTTATTATCTATCAGCATTGTTCTGGTGAGGCTGATGAGAAGTTTACTAAGGAGACTAAGAAGCGTTTCTTAGATGCTTGCTCTTTGATTACAGAAGATGAGAAAAACAAGTTTGAAGAAAAAGTTGCTCCTCATATTTTTGTCGTTCCAATCAAGAATGGTGAGAGTAACTTCCTCGGATTAAAGGAATTGGACTAATATCTATTTAGGAGAAACAACGTATGAAGAGATTTTTCAGAGGTATAGCTGAGATATTTATGGTTATTGGTAATTCGATTAGAATATTCGGAGGAATGTTCAATTTCAGAAGGAAAAAGTGATTAAAGATTATTCTATGACGCTCTCAAACGAGGGCGTTTTTTCATGTTTTTGTATTTACAATATAACAAGAAGAAAGGCGATTGATCTGTCGAAAATCGTGATTTTTTCACATCACGAAAAACTATAAATGCTTATAATTAGGCATGGTATGAATGTTCGTTAGTGTGGAGAAATTATATGTCAGAAAAGAAAACTAGAAATCTAACTGAAGGCTCGCCTTTGAAGCTAATTATAGCCTTCTCAATTCCAATGATACTTGGAAATCTTTTCCAGCAACTTTATAACTTTGTAGATACAATGATCGTAGGTCATTTCCTTGGAATTGACGCTCTTGCTGGTGTTGGTGCTACAGGATGTATTAACTTTCTCATCATTGGATTTTGCATGGGTATGTGCTCAGGTTTTGCTATTCCAGTAGCGCAGATGTTTGGTGCGAAAGATTATAAGAATCTTCGTAAGTTTTTCGCGAACTCATTATATTTGTCAGTGATATTCTCAGTAGTTATTGCGACAGTTGTATCAATATTTTGTAGACAGATACTCGTACTAATGAGGACACCAACTGATGTTATCGAGTATTCATATACATATATCCTTACGCTGTTTATAGCTATTCCTATTACATTCCTCTATAACATCTTGGCTGGTGTAATTAGAGCTATTGGTGACTCAAAGACACCACTTATATTCTTGATTATTTCTACATTCATTAATCTTGGACTTGATATCTTATTTATCGCAGGATTTGATATGGGAGTATTTGGTGCAGCACTTGCAACTGTATTATCACAGCTTATATCTGGCATTATGTGCATCGTTGTCATCCTCAAGAAATTTGATGTGCTTCACATATCAGGAAATGAATGGAAGTTCGATAACAGATGTAATCGTAAGCTGATTGCTATGGGTCTTCCAATGGGACTTCAGTACTCAATTACTGCTATTGGTTCAGTAATCCTCCAGAGTAGTGTTAATATGCTTGGTCCTGTGGCCGTAGCAGCCATGACAGCGGCTTCGAAGGTTAATATGTTGTTCTTATGTGTACTTGATGCTCTTGGCGCCTCTATGGCCACATATGGCGGTCAGAACCTTGGTGCAGGTAAGATAGATAGAATTAAGAAGGGTACTAAGTCAGCAGTATTTGTTGGTATAACTTATAGCATTGTTGCATTTGTTGTAGTTATCTTTGTGAGAAGACCACTTATTAATCTGTTCGTTGATGAGCCTAATCCAGATATGATTAACATGGCTGCACTCCATGTTCTTGTTACGACAGGTTGTTTGACACTCCTTGTATTTGTAAATAACCTAAGATTTCTTATCCAGGGTGTTGGTTATTCATCGTTTGCGATATTGGCGGGTGTTTTCGAGATGATCGCGAGAACAGTTGCAGGTATTGTATTCATCCCAGCATTTGGCTTCTTGGGTGCATGCGTAGCTTCGCCGTTTGCTTGGCTATTAGCAGACTGCTTCCTTGTTCCAGCGTATATATTCGTCGTGAAGAGATTGGAGAAGAAATTCCAAAAGCGTAATGTGGTTGTTGAAGCATAAATAGTGATTGTTGACCTGTGGTGTCGAAAGATGCTACAGGTTTTGTTTTTGGAGTTGATTATTGTTCTTTGAAATCTTATAGTTGAAATAGATTTATTCTTTATTAGGAGGATTTTGTATGAAAGCTCAGAAGTATTGTTTCGATGGTAAGAAGAAACTTAATCTCGATAAGTTATCCACTAATGGTAAGGACGATGACGTTAAGAAGGAAGAGATACTTAAACTTACAGAAGAAAATCAACTTAAGATTTCTGCGCTTCAGGAAAAACTCTATGCTGAGGGTAGAGAGGGATTAATCATTGTGCTACAGGCTATTGATGCAGCTGGTAAAGATAGCACAATTAAGCATGTAATGTCTGGCGTTAATCCTCAGGGTGTTGATGTAATTAGTTTTAAGGCTCCTAATAGTGAAGAACTCGCACATGATTTCCTTTGGAGAGTTAATAAGCATTTACCTACAAGAGGTAAGATTGGAATTTTTAATCGCTCATACTATGAGGATGTTCTTGTAGTTCAGGTTCATAAGATGAATCGTAACTATCACATGGCTAAGCGTGTTATTGAGATGGATGACGATGTTTTCTTCGATAAGAGATATAAGCACATTCGTAACTATGAAGAGTATCTCTACGATAATAGCTATCGCATCGTAAAGATTTTCCTTAATGTTTCAAAGGAGGAGCAGAAGGAGAGATTTATGGAGCGAATTGACCTCCAGGAAAAGAACTGGAAGTTTGATGCTGGCGACCTTAAGGAGAGAGCATTGTGGGATGAGTACCATAAGGTTTTCGAGGATGTCATCAATGCTACAGCAACAAAGGAATGTCCTTGGTATGTGCTTCCTGCTGACCAAAAGTGGTATACAAGATATCTTGTTTCTGAGATACTACTTAAGGCTCTTGAAGATATTGATCCTAAGTATCCTGAGCTATCTAAGGAAGAGCAGGATGAGCTTCTTGAGTGTAAGCGTATTCTTATGGAAGAAAAGTGATTTTGAAAGGTTTATAGATACATGAATGAGATTATTAATGAGATAACTATTAGCGGTAGCGACCGTGTGATGGGTAATATTTATATGCCATCAAAAGTAGGTGATGCTACTATTACTTGGACTAGTTCTAATCCTAGTGTGATTAGTGACAAGGAGTGTGGTAAGGCTGCTGGCGTAGTTAATAGATTAGCTGAGGACACTAAGGTTACACTCACTGCTACTATTAATCTTAATGGTGAGACAAAGACATTTGAGCAGGAACTATTAGTAGTTAAGGCTCCTAAGGAAGTAACTGAAGATGATTATGAAGGTTACTTGTTTGGTCACTTTATTGGTGAAGCCGAAGGCCATGAAGAACAGATTTATTTTGCTGTAAGTGATGATGGCCTTAACTTTAAGGATATGAATAATGGTAAGCCAGTCCTCGTAAGTGAGGTTGGCGAGAAGGGTGTACGTGATCCTTATCTTTGTAGATCTAAGGAAGGCGACAGATTTTTCCTTATTGCTACAGATTTAAGTATTTATAATCGTGGTGGCTGGTTCCAGAATGAACAGGGTTACTATGATGCTAGTACTACTGGCAGTCATAATCTTGTGCTATGGACTTCGGAGGACCTTGTTAATTGGGGTGAGCCACGTCTTCTTCCAATTGCCCCAGCAAATGCTGGTATGGCATGGGCTCCTGAAATGGTATACGATGACGAAAGCGGTGAGTACATTATCTTTTTTGCATCAAGTATTATGAACCCTGAGACTAAGTATAAGGCTAAGCCTAATGCGATATATTATGTTGCTACAAGAGACTTTGTTCACTTCAGTAATACAGAAATTTTCATCGATAACCAGTGCGACCCTGATGGTAAGCCTCGTGAGATTATTGATACAACAGTGATTAAGATTGGCGAGTATTATTATGCAGCTTCAAAGGATGGCGATAATGCTGAGGCTAATGGTGGTATCCGTATTCATAGAAATAAGAACCTCTTGGATAAAGATGGATGGGAAAAGGTACTCGATCTTGATGAATTAGGTCTTAATCTTGAGGGACTAAAGATTGATGTACTCGATAATAGTTCTTTAGAAGGTCCTGAATTATTCCAGTACAACAAGAAGGATTGGACTAATCCTGACGTTCCTGAGTATGGTCTTATGGCTGATCAATATAACGTTAGCGGTGGATATTTGCCACTTAAAACAACAGATATTACTGATGTGACTAATGCTAGAAATAGTTGGAAAGTATTAGAAGCAAGTGAGTATTCATTTGACTATCTTAAGAAGCGTCACGGAACAATTCTTAGAATTACAAGAGATGAAGTTGAAAGACTTAAGAAAGCGTACTAATTATTTGTTAAGGAGAAAAGATATATGGAGATTAATATTACTTCAGTTGAGGAAGCAAAACTTGATTACAGTAAATCATTAGAAGAACTTACAGCATTTTTTGATGCAAATGCCAATAACCCTGAATATCACTGCGGCGAGTTAATGATGCTTGGATATGCAATTGATTTTGTAGACATCATGGGAAAGATTGCTAATGTGAAGCTCGATTTGAGTGAGGGCTCAATAGCAATTTTGGATCAGTTACTTATTGCTCTATCTGATGGAGTTAAGAAGGGTGTGTTCAAGCAACAGGCTTTTGAGGGACAGCTCAAAGGAGCTACTGGATTATTTAGTTTAATCGTATGGAAGAATCTCGGAGGTTCATTCATTAATTCTAATGTTGGATATGGTGTTAGTGTTAATGGTATGAATGCCTTTGTATTAAATCGCGTTGGAAGAAGACTCCAGGGTGATGTTACTTCTGACCTTGCTAGTCTTTACGAAGCTCTTAAGAGTGCTAAGGAAAATAAGTGAAAGATTAAAGTGGAAGATAAAAGATTAGTATTTGATACGATAAGCGATCAATTCGAGCAGTGGAGAGAAAAATATTCTCCCGAACTATTTGATTATATTATCAATACTTGTAATTTAGATGAGACAAAGTCATGCCTTGAGATTGGACCTGGAACTGGTCAAGCATCAGATTTTGCAATTAAAACAGGTTGCGATTATACAGCTATTGAACTTGGTTCAAATTTAGCTTCTGTTATGAGTAGTAAGTATGGAAACTATAGTAACTTCAAGATAATCATTGATGATTTTGAAACTCATGAATTTGATAAATCAAGCTTCGATGTTGTATATTCAGCTGCAACAATTCAATGGATTAATGAAGAGATAGCCTATACGAAATGCTATGACATTTTGAAAAATAATGGATATTTTCTTATGTTCAGAATGATAGATGACAACAAATCAGCTAATCCTGCTTTGTATGATGATATTCAGAAAGTCTATGATGAGCATTTTGTCGTGAAGATTCCGTATACATGTAAGTTTGATTATCTTAATGGTGAAGCATATGGCTTTACTTATATCGGAAGAGAAGTGTTTCTAGGTGGTAGAAGTTATGATGCAGACTCCTACGCAGAATATATACAGACACATGCAGATCATATTACTCTTCTAGATGAGCATAGAGAAGCATTTCTAAATGGGATAAGAGATGCGGTTAAGCGCAATGGTAATGTGATTACGATAACATCAAAGTATGTATTGGATATATACCAAAAGCGTGATTAATATAATGTGAAAGACGCTTGGTTAGGGTTGGAAATAATTATATTGGAGTGAAGAGAAAACAATGACATTACAACAACTACTTTATCTCGTTACAGTTGCAGATTGTGGAAATATCACTGAGGCTGCTGAGAAACTTTTTATCTCTCAGCCATCTTTGAGTGCTGCAATTCATAATCTCGAGAAGGAGATGGGTGTTACAGCATTTGTTAGATCAAATAAAGGTGTAGTTGCTACAAGAGAGGGCGAAGAGCTTCTTTCGTATGCCAGAATGCTTCTTGAGCAGGCTGATAATATGAAAGATCACTTTGGTAGTGGTGACAGGAGAGCGCCGAAGTTCTCTGTATCTTGTCAGCATTATTCGTTTGCTGTTAATGCATTTGTTGATTTGATTAAGGAGTTCGATGCTGATCAGTATAGCTTTATTATTAGAGAAACTCAGACTGGTGAGATCATTGATGATGTAGCTTCAGGTAAAAGTGAGATAGGAGTTATCTATCTTTCAGAACATAACGAAGAAGTTTTGACGAAGCTTATAAAGAATAACAATCTTGTTTTCGATGAGTTATATGTTGCTGGTCCACATGTATTCATTTGTAAGGATCATCCGCTTGTTGATAAGGAAGTAATTACAGTTGAAGATTTACAGGCCTATCCTTATCTTGTCTATGAACAGGGGGATAAGAATTCATTCTACTTTTCAGAAGAGTTCATGAGCATGCTTGATTTTCCTAAGAATATTCAGGTTAGAGATAGAGCGACTTTGTTTAATCTCTTAATTGGTCTAGATGGCTTTACTGTAAGTAGTGGTGTTATTGATGCAAAGCTTAATGGTACTAATATTATTGCGCGTCCATTAGACGTTGATAAAATTATGCGAATAGGTGTGGTTACTAAGAAAAATACGTTACTTAGCAAGTATGGTAAATACTATTTGGAAGTATTGAAGAAACATTTATCTATAGTTTAAAACTATGGATAAATGCGGTTTTAATGTATTTTTCAAGTTGAACTTATGTTGATAGAATGTCCTCAGTTAAGAAAACGGAGGACAAATAACATGACTAAAATTCGTACACCATATAGATATGACTATGTAGGAAGCTTTTTGAGACCACAGGCACTTAAGGATGCTAAGAAGGCATATCAGGATGGCAAAATTACAAAAGAAGAATTCGATAAGGTAGCAGATGAAGAGATTACTAAGGTTGTAGCTAAGCAAAAAGAACTTGGCTTTCATGTAATCACAGATGGTGAGTTCAGAAGAACATTTTGGCACTTGGACTTCATGTGGGGCTTTGAAGGTGTTGATCACAAAGCTACTGGTAATGGCGTAAAGTTCAATGACGAGCTCGCAATACTAGATGACACATACCTCGTAGGCAAGGTTAAGGCTAAGGCTCATCCATTTGTTGAGTATTTCAAATTCCTTAAGCAGTTCGAAGATGAAAACACTGTAGCAAAGTATACAATTCCATCTCCATCACAGTTCTTCCAGCAGATGATTGTACCAGCGAATTTTGAAAATACAAGAAAGTTCTATGCTACAAATGATGAACTTATTGAAGATATTGGTAAGGCTTACCAGGATGTTATCAAGCAGTTCTATGATGCTGGTTGTAGAAATCTTCAGCTAGATGATTGCACATGGGGCGCTATTGTAGGCGATGCAGCAAAGCAGCGTTATGAAGCACTTGGAATCGAGCTCGATGATGTTAAGGCTCAGCTTTTGAAAGTTAATAATCTTGCTCTTGAGAATAAGCCAGAAGACTTCGTGATTACATCTCACATCTGTCGTGGTAACTATCACTCAACATACTTCACAAGTGGTCCATATGATTCAGTTGCAGATTATGTTTTCGAGAAGGAAAATGTTGATGCATTGTTCCTCGAGTATGATGATGAGCGTTCTGGCGGATTTGAGCCACTTTCAAAGGTGTCTAGCGATAAGCAGGTTGTCCTTGGCCTTATCACAACTAAGTCGCCAGTGCTCGAAAACAAGGATGAGATAATCTCAAGAATTCGTGAAGCATCTAAGTATGTTCCACTTGATAGACTTTACTTAAGTCCACAGTGTGGTTTTGCTTCTTGTGAGATCGGTAATAAGCTTACAGAGGAAGAACAGTGGGCAAAGCTCAAACTCGTTAAGGAGATTGCAAAAGAAGTTTGGGGTGATAATTAATCCTTTGCTGATAATCTATAATTGCATTAGGAATCCTGGGTTTTATTGAAATCCAGGGTTTCTTTTTGCCATAAAAATAACTCGATTTATAAGTCCGGTTAGAATAGAATGTGGATGGATAGATTATTGGAATAAGGTATAGGAATATGGTAGATAGAAAGAAACGCGTTGTGGGAATAGTCGTTGCGCTTATTGCAGTTGCTATTGTCTTTTTGATTGAGCAGATAGTTCAGCCTGGATATTGGGTTAAAAGTGCGATCAAGGTTGTGTGCTTTGTTGGCTCGATTGTTGTTTACTCAGTTGTTAGTGGTAAGAAATTTACAGATGTTATTAATCTAAAGAAAATTACTAATAGTAAGCCACTTCTAATATGTATGGCTTGCTTCTTTTTAGGAATTGGAATTTTGTTTGCGCTACTTAGAAATCAGATTGACCTTAGTAGTATTAAGGAAAGTCTTATTGCTAAAGAAAACCTCACAAAGTCAAATTGTCTGTTGGTTTTCGCGTACATCATCGTTGTGAATTCATTCTTGGAAGAGTCATTTTTTAGAGGCTTTTTCTATTCGCTATTTGAGAATAAGAAGGTGGGAGCAGTGATTAGTGGATTGGTGTTCTCTCTTTATCACATTGGTATTGTAATCACTTGGTTTAATCCGTTTATATTTGCTCTTTGCATTGCTGGTCTTGCGGTTGTAGGCGTATTTCTTCAGTGGCTTTCATCAAAGTATCAGAGTATTATGGCGAGTTGGATTACTCATGCGTGTGCGAATATTGCGATTAATACGATTGGCGCGTTGATGATATTTGGTGTCCTTAGTTAATCAGAAAGTTGGTATGCCATAGTATTGCCTTGATTATACATTTTACTTAAATGTATAATAAATTTGATAAATTGTTATCAAAGGGAGATAGATATTATGAAGACATCGCGCAGGTTTGTGGCGTTAGCTTTGACGACCACTTTATTTTTGAGTACGCTTTTATCTGGTTGTAATGCTACGAAGGTAGTCCCTAAGGATGCAGTATATGTTAGTGATGATACTAATTGGTATACAGTCCAAAAGAATTATATAGGAACAGAATATGACCGGAGTGATTACATTTTCTGGGGTCAGAGTATCGTCGGTAAATATGAGGATATGTATGTCTTTAAGACTGAAGGCAAGACTAAGAATTATCTTGAAGATGATTATGATGGACGAGTTCTTAATTTGGATTTCTGCAGTGAAGATGGAAAGCTTGTTAAGTCCGTTGATATGATGCATTTGGCTTACGAACAGCCTGAATTAGAAGATGCAATGTATCTCCTTTTGAATTCATTCTATTTTGATGGTTCAGATATTAAGCTTTCAGTAGATGGAGTTTTTTATAATACTACAGATGGATACTATGATGGAAACTTTGAGTATGTTTTCGATTACGATAGTAGTTCGCTAAAAAGTGTTGGTCAGAATGAAGGTAGTGAGTACGCTATTAATAATGGTGGTGTAGTTAATCTTGGTGCTGGTTATTCGATTATCAAATACTGGAGTTTTGACGGAAGTAATAGCGTTAGAAATGTCCTTGAAGTGAAGAGCCCTGATGGTTCAACAAAGGATATTAATCTAGCAAATGTTTTCCCTAATGCTACGATTGGTAGCATCGACTGTATATTTGGAATTGATGATGAAACTGCTATTGTTGGTGTTACTGATGCTGGTACTTATCAGCGTATGTGGTTCACTATTAATCTCCCAACTGCAAAGTATGAGATATATGAAGGTGACATGGGCTGGGTTAGCTCAGTTAACCCTGAGAGCATAACTTATATATCTGGTCAGGGATGTTATGCGCTTGATACAGATGGAATTAAGAAGCTTGATTTCGATGCTCGTACTTTGGATATTGTTGTCGATTTCAATGAATGTAATATTAATAGATTTGATATTCCTTACTTAAAAATATATTCCGTAACAGATGATGAAGCTATCCTTGCTGGTTCTGTATATACAAATGTTACAGGAGTTTCAGAAGAAACTAATTCATACGTTTATAAGATTTCAAAGTGTGATACAAATCCTAATATTGGTAAAGAAATTATCACATTAGCATCAACTAGAGATATGGATGAAGCTATCGCTCAGGCTATCTTTGAATTTAACCAGAATAGTAGTGAGTACTTCGTTGTTTTCGATAGCAAGTATTCATTAACAAAGTACTTGTATGAGCATTCTTCAGAGGCTACTGGTGATGTTGCTTTTGATACTTATGAAACTCAATCAAAACTGAATGCTATGCTTACTCAAGATCTCATGGCAGGTGAAGGACCAGACATTATTATTAATGCCTTTGACTGTAACATGATTAACAGACGCGACTGCCTTATGGATTTAACAAGTTATGCTAAGCAGGAAGATGGACTTCTTAAAAATGTGCTCGATGCAGCTAAAGAAGATGGCAAGTTATATCAGATCCCAGTCTCATTCGGTGTAAAGGGAATTGTTACTTCTTCGTCAAATGTTAATAAGCAAGGATTTACTTTTGATGAATACTCAGAATTTGTAAGTGATGTATGTAATGGTAAGGATCCACTTAAGATGAACCGCATAGATTTTCTTGATGAGGTATTGGCCTCTATGAATGACCTTATCATTAAGCATGGTGGAGATAACTCCATTGATACGAAGGCTATCAAGGCTGCTGCTAAGTATGCCAATGACAATGTTCCTGAATACTATTACGACCCATTTGGTGAGATCAGTGGTGCTACATATGCGGAGATAAATGGTTTTGCTAGCTTCCTTCTTGGTGAATACACAAATGGTGGATTTAATCTTCAGGATCTGACTGTCGTAGGACTTCCTTCTATTGATAGACGTGGACCAACGATTGTAGTTACTAACTCGATGGCGATTGCTGCTGATGTTAATAATCCTGATGCATGCTGGTCTTTCTGTCAAAGACTTCTTGATGATGATATTCAGAAAATGTTCTTTGCTACAGGAACTCCGATTAAGGAAAGTGTCCTTATCAGTATGTGTGATGAGGCGATTAATGCATATAACAATATGCGTGAGGCACAGATAGCTGATGGTTCCGATGAGTTGCTCCTATACCAATTAGGAATGTCTTTACCGGCTTCACATTCATATACAGAGAAGTACGTGGATATTATTAGATCATGCTCAGTTATTTCTAATAGTTATGATGCGACTGTAAAAATGCTCATCCATCAGGAAATTCAGCCTTACTTTGCTGGTGATAAGACGCTTGATGAAGTATGTAATATTGCAAAAAGTGAGATAAAAATCTATAAGGATGAGCGTGAATAAATTCCTTGGAAAGCGCTGGTAGCAGGCGCCCGACACACCTTGTCGGGTGCTTTTTCTATGACTCTCGCTCTGTGTCGACAAGGAAATGAAAGAAACAGTATTACAGGCAGTAGATTATTCAAATACAAATATGGAGAAGAATAATAAGAGAGTTCGTATTTGTAGTGGAATTGCGATGCTATTATTAGTTAATTTGTAAGTAGATAAAAGCCACTCTTTAGTTAAGAAAGAGTGGCTTAAGTTTTAGTGATTAATTGTTATTGATGTATCTTTTTCTAGCATCAAGAATAAATCTTACTCAACAGCTTTTAATGCATTGAGCATTGGAGTTTTCTTAACCTGCTTAAGAAGTAGGAATGCAATTAAGAGGTAAGCTACAATACCGATTGCTCCGCCTAAAAGAAGATAAGCGTATGGTGTCTCATATCTGAACCAGCCTGGATAATCGCTGATAATCAAACCCCAGATTTTGCTGATTGCAAAGTTTGTTATTGGAAGAGCTATTATGAATGAGCCAAGAGCTACAATTGTTGTGGACATGATATATAGCTTGTTAATCTCATCGTTATAGTATCCAAGGATCTTAGCCATTGAGATAGAATTAGCATTCTTTTCAATGATGATTTTAGCTAGAAGATAGATAACGAGCATATAAGTGATAATTCCAAATGCTGCAACAATCTTCATCAGGCCGCCCATTGAATTAGTAAGCTGACGAGATACCTTAGTCATATCGTCAATCTCAATTTTGCTAGAGATATAAAGAGAATCAATATCATCTAATTCCTTATCTGATAAGTAACCTGTGAAGTAATCTTCATCTTCACCAATAATCTTGTTGAGGTTCTTCTGTGGCATGAATACAGCGCAGATAGATGGATATTCATATATGCCAGCTACATCGTATTCAAAAGTATCTGATGAGTAGCAGTCTTTGAAACAAATGTTATCGCCGATATTAATGCTGTACTTCTCAGAGATAGCAGAAGAGATATAAATCTCATTATCCTTGATGCTAGTATCAATATCAACATATAGACTGTCGTCGATGATACCATAGAATAAAACTTCTTCGTCCTTTTTGCTGCCGAAATTAGTCTTATATGAACTCATTGTAATCTTCTCGGCTTTGTCGTAACTAGTATCAGCTGGAGCCTTAAGAATATACTGATAATCACAGATCATATTCTCGCCAACTGTTGAAGCATAGTTATCCATAAGTGGTTCCATTACAAGGCCAAATACAACGAATATAGAAGCTAGTAATACGCCAGCGAAGATAGTAATGTAATTAGCCATGTTCTGCAAGATAATACGAATTCTGTATCTTGTCATGATATTGAGCTTTTTACTTAGATTAACAGCTTTCTTCTTTGATGAAGTACTAATATCCTTTCTAAGGAACTTAAGAGGTGAGAGCTTGAGCTTCCTGTAAAGAGTAAAGAAATTGATTAATAGACAGATAAAGAAAGGAATAACTGTTGTCTTAATAAATGCAGTTCCATTCCATAGAACTTTGAATGTAGGAAGATCGTAGCTGTTATAGTAGAGACTTCCACAGAAGTCCTTGAATACTGTATAGCCAAGAATATTACCGATGATAGATGCTACAGTAACTACAATCATAGGGCAGAGCATGTAGTGGATAATTATCTCAGCGCGTGAATATCCAGATGCTCGAAGTGTACCGATAACCTTAGATTCTCTTGTTACAGTTGTGTTGATTGTAATACCGAAGATAAATGCGATAAGAATAACAATGATGTATCCTAATATCTCAATCAATGTCTGATCGTCAGCTATATCATCCGGAGCGAAGATAATCGCATTGTTAGCATATGCAGGCATAAAGCTAGTGATTGCATTGAAGTTCATGGATGCGTTTTTGCTAATTGTTTCAGCGATGTCTTCTGATCTCTTTGAAGCTTCTTCGTCACTTAGTGCGCCTTCGTTAAAGAAGTATGAGTAACTATAGTGGATATCTTCTTCTGGAAGTCTATCAAAACCTTCTGATGTTACGATAGATGCTGTAAACTTTTCCGAATCAAACATCATATCTGTAGCATTCTCAAACTGAGTTGTATAGTCAGACATCGATACATATCCAGATACTTCAAAAGTAATACCATCAAGGTCTACTTTGTCGCCAATAGCGATGTTGTTATTGCTATTTGTAGCGAATGTTTTACTAATAGCAATCTCGTTTTCATTTGAAGGGAAGGAGCCCTCTATAAGGCACTCGAGGTCGATATCAGTTCTTTTCTTGTACACTCTAAAAGTAGCATCTTCATCACTACTGTATTCATTTGCGAAGTAGTTATTGTAGACTGTTATGTCGCACTTGTTTTCGATATCTTCAATTAATTTATCTGAACCTTTGAAGTATAATTCGAAGTTTCCATCTTCGACTTTGTACTTCTCTTTTGATTGGTCATTTGAAGCAGTCATTGAAGCGCCTGCTACAAGATAACCAGATATAATTCCAATTGAGCCAATGAGGAAGAGGAAGATAACTAGGTACTTTCCGAACTCTGATTTAAGCTCTCTTGGAAGTCTTTTCATAAGTGGATTTCTCATAATATCACCTCGCTCAATTACCATTCTAGGTCTGTTGCAGATACTTTGTTGTCATTAATGTAAGACTTGTTGATGACGCCATCTCTAAGTCTTATAACGCGGTCAGCCATAAGTCTGATAGCATCGTTATGAGTTACCATGATTACTGTGTTGCCGTATTTCTTGTTAACGTCTTCAATTAGTTTGAGAATCTCTTTTGATGTGGAGTAGTCGAGAGCTCCTGTAGGCTCATCGCATAGAAGAATATCTGGATTTTTAACAATAGCTCTGCCAATTGCAGTTCTCTGCTGCTGACCACCTGAGAGCTGATTTGGGAGCTTGTTCTGGTGTTCGAATAAGCTTAATACCTTGAGTAATTCGTCGACGTCTAATGGATTGTCGCTTAAGTATGCGCCGACTTCGATGTTTTCACGAACTGTGAGGTTAGGGATGAGGTTATAACTCTGGAAGATATAACCTAGGTGCTTACGTCTGTAAGTTGTAAGTGCTTTCTCATTCATGTTGGCTGTTTTCTCGCCGTTGATTGAGATGAAACCTTCATCAGCTTGATCAATACCGCCGATGATGTTGAGGAGTGTGGACTTACCACTACCTGATGGACCAAGGAGTACACAAAACTCACCTTTGTTGATGCCTAAGTCGATACCTTTGAGTACCTGAACTCTGCTGTCGCCCTGGCCAAATCCTTTTTTGATGCTACTGATTTCTACGAACATAATCTGTTCCTCCTTTGAAATAATAGACAACAAAAAAACCCAAATACTCGCAGTTCAATCTAAGATTGAATAGAAGTACATGAGTCTCGTTATTTAAGATAGGCCAGGTGATAAGAATGTTCTTAACGACCAGTATGTTGACCTACCACATCAATTCTTGATGCCACTACTCCCTCAAGGAGTTATTCAGTTGTTACGTGAGTAATAATACCAGTTAGCCTTTGCTAATTCAACCCTTAAATCTGGATTTATTGAACATTTCAACGATTTGCACAAATATGAGTGAATATTCATATGAATATTGGTGCATATTTTGTAAGATTTGTTTTGCTCAAATAAAAACCACCTGCATCAATATCATGGGGTTGATGATGCAGGTGGTAGATGTGAAAAATGTGATAAGGTATTGGTTATTTTAAGCTGTTCTCGATAAGACCCATAAAGAGTGGATGTGGTTTATTAGGTCTGCTCTTGAACTCTGGGTGGAACTGAGCACCAACGTAGAACTTGTTGCCTGGAACTTCAACAGTTTCAACTAATCTATCGTCAGGGCTTGTACCACTGATGAGAAGTCCAGCGTTAACTAATTCATCACGGAATTCGTTATTGAACTCATAACGATGACGATGACGCTCGTTAATGAGGTTGGACTTATAGTACTTCTCCATGTTTGAACCAGAGATGATCTTGCAAGGGTAGGAGCCAAGACGAAGAGTTCCGCCCTTATTGATCTCGTCATTCTGACCAGGCATGAAATCGATAACTTTATGTGTAGAATTCTCATCGAATTCTCTTGAATGAGCATCAGCGTAGCCAAGTACATTTCTTGCATATTCGATAACGCTAATCTGCATTCCGAGGCAGATGCCAAGGTAAGGGATGTTGTTTTCTCTAGCATATTTAGCTGCGAGGATCATGCCCTCAGTTCCTCTCATGCCGAAGCCGCCAGGAACGATGATACCGTCAACATCTGAATAATTCTCGATATAGTTTGTCTCGTCGATATTCTCTGAATCAATCCACTTAATATCAACTGTTGCTGAATAATAGTAACCAGCATGCTTAAGTGCTTCTGCAACAGAGAGGTAAGCATCGTGAAGCTGTGTATACTTACCAACAAGACCAATACGTACTGTCTTTGACGCAGTCTTAATCTTATCTACGAGTGTTGTCCACTCTGTGAGATCACAAGCAGGAGCATCAATCTTGAGCTTTCTACATACAACCTCAGAGAAGTTACTTTTCTCGAGCATAAGAGGAGCTTCGTAGAGAACAGGAACTGTCTCGTTCTCGATTACGCAATCAGGTGATACGTTACAGAACATCGCAATCTTCTTAAAGATTGATTCGTCTGTGATTGGTTCATCAGAACGGAGAACAATGATGTCAGGGGAGACACCCATACCCTGAAGTTCCTTAACAGAGTGCTGTGCTGGCTTTGACTTGTGTTCACCAGAAGCTTTCAAATAAGGAACGAGAACTACATGGATATAAATTGAGTTTTCAGGACCTACTTCGCGACCAACCTGACGGATAGCCTCGATGAATGGCTGGCTCTCGATATCACCGATAGTACCACCAATCTCTGTGATAACTACATCAGCGTTAGACTTAACACCTACTTTGTAGATGAAGTCCTTAATCTCGTTAGTAACGTGTGGGATTGTCTGAACAGTGCTACCAAGGTATTCGCCGCGACGCTCCTTATTGATAACTGTTGAATAAACCTTACCAGTAGTGAGGTTAGAGTAGCGGTTCAAATCCTCATCGATAAAACGCTCGTAGTGACCGAGGTCGAGGTCTGTTTCAGCACCGTCTTCAGTTACATAAACTTCACCGTGTTGATATGGGCTCATTGTACCTGGGTCAACGTTAATATATGGATCGAGTTTCTGGGAAGCTACCTTAAGGCCACGTGTCTTAAGGAGACGACCGAGAGAAGCGGCAGTGATACCTTTACCAAGTCCAGATACGACACCACCAGTAACAAAAATATACTTAGTCATTTGATGCCTCCAGATTACTTACCACTGTCACCGTAGTTCTTGAGTACACGAGCAGAAGGGTCATCAACGTTACAACCTTCCCATTCCTTGTTAGGCATCCAGAAGTCTACTACCATCTCTGACATACCTGGATAGTACTTCTCGAAAATCTCACGATAGAGGAGAGACTCCTTAGTAAATGGAGTAGCGTGTGTGTACTTCTTTCTGAGCTCTTCGTACTGCTCATCAGAGTAGAACTCGTTAGCATACATCTTCAAATAATCAACCATTGAGTGACCTACAGCATCTGAGAATGCAGCCTTCTCACGGTAGAGGATGTTATATGGGAGGTAGTCTCCTTCAAATGCATGACGGAGCAAATACTTACCCTTGTTATAAACGTTTACTTTCTTAGCTGGATCAATAGACATAACGTACTTAACGAAGTCCAAATCACCGAATGGTACACGAGCCTCGAGAGAGTTAGATGAGATACATCTATCTGCACGGAGTACATCATACATATGAAGCTCACGAATACGCTTTGCAGCTTCTTCCTGGAATGCTTCTGGTGATGGTGCGAAGTCTGTGTACTTATAACCAAAGAGCTCATCAGAAATCTCACCAGTGAGGAGAACTCTGATATCTGAGATCTCATGAATCTTCTTACAGAGGAGATACATACCCATTGAAGCACGTGTTGTTGTGATGTCGTATGTACCAAGAACATGGATTACTTCTTCAAGTGAAGAGAGTACATCATCTTTTGTAATGATAACTTCTGTATGGTCACTGCCAAGATAATCAGCAACCTGCTTAGCATACTTAAGGTCGATAGCATCTTCGTTCATACCGATAGCGAATGTCTTGATAGGCTTCTTAGATGCCTTTGCAGCAACTGCGCATACGAGGGAAGAGTCGAGACCACCACTTAAGAGGAAACCAACTTTTGCATCTGCGATAAGACGCTTCTCGATACCAGCAACGAGCTTGTCGTGAATGTTCTTGCAGATTGTCTCAACGTCGTCAGTTACATACTCATCTACATGAGCGATATCGTTGTAGCAAACGAACTCGCCATCCTTGTAGTAATGTCCTGGAGGGAATGGAAGAACTTTCTTACAGTAAGGTGTAAGGTTCTTTGCTTCTGATGCGAATACGATGTCTCCAGCTTCATCGTAACCATAGTAGAGAGGACGAATACCGATTGGATCTCTTGCAGCGATTACTTCTTTAGTAACTGTGTTGTACATGATGCAAGCATACTCAGCATCGAGCATAGCGAACATATCAACACCGTACTTCTCGTACATAGGGAGCAAGATTTCACAGTCTGAACCACTCTGGAATGTATATGTGGAAGAAAGCTCTTCCTTTATCTTCTCGTAGCCGTAAACTTCTCCGTTACAAACTACGTAACTGTCTTTGTAAGAAAATGGCTGCATTCCTTCTGGATGCAAACCCATGATTGCAAGACGATGGAAACCCATGATACCACCATCAAGCTTGATAATTCTGCTGTCGTCAGGACCACGTGATATAGTCGCGTCAAATCCTTCCTTGAACTGTTCCTCTGTGATTGAAGAACTAAGATAAAACATAATAGAACACATTTTTCAAATCTCCTTAGAATAATTCCAAAGGAGCCCTAATAACTTAGGACTCCTTCGAATTATTAATTTAGTTTTTAATTATTCAACATCCTGTAAAGCTTCGACACCAGTTTCACCAGTTCTAACCTTTACAACGTTCTCTACATCGTAAACGAAGATCTTACCGTCGCCGATGTGACCTGTATAGAGAACCTTCTTAGCAGTTTCGATAACTGCTTCTACAGGAACCTTAGATACAACGATATCAAGCTGTACCTTAGGGAGGAGAGAAGGAGCAACCTCAACGCCTCGATAGAACTCAGGCTTACCTTTCTGAACACCACAACCAAGAACGTGTGATACTGTCATACCTGTAATACCGATTTCCATAAGAGCATCCTTGAGAGGCTCGAGCATTCTTTCCTTACATACAATCTCAATCTTGCTCATCTTACCAGTCTCATTAGCTGCGAAAGATGGAACAGCCTTAACTTCAACAGCCTCTGCAACAGGTGTATCGCCTGTAACTGCAACTGGCTTCTTAGCTTCACCAGTGTAGATAGATGGAACAACTGGAGCGAAGTCTGCATAAGAACTTGGAAGGTTATGCTCTGTAGCATCAAGACCAATAACTTCTTCTTCGCGGCTAGCACGGAGACCAAATACAGCCTTGATAAATGTGAATACGATAAGCATTGTTACTACTGTCCAAGCAGCAACAGTAACAAAACCAAGGAGCTGTGTGCCGAGGAGCTTAAATCCACCACCGTAGAAGAGACCCTTACCGCAAATCTGGTTTGCACCAAACTCAACTCCATCGCCATATCCTCTAGCATAAGCTGGAGCTGTGTCTGTAGCGAAAAGACCAACTGCGATTGTACCCCAGATACCGTTCATCATGTGAACTGCTACAGCACCAACAGGGTCGTCGATGTGGAGCTTATGATCGAGGAGCCATACACCGAATACTACGAGGAGACCAGCAACGGCACCAATGATTGTTGCACCAAGTGCATCTGTTACATCACATGGAGCTGTGATAGCTACAAGACCAGCAAGTGAAGCGTTCAAACACATTGAAACATCAGGCTTACCATACTTAATCCATGTGAATACCATACAAGTTACTGTTGCAACTGCAGGAGCGATTGTTGTTGTGAGGAAGATTGAACCAAGCTCATCAAGTGTAGTAGCTGCAGCACCGTTAAATCCATACCAACCAAACCAGAGAATGAATACACCAAGTGCACCAAGTGGGAGGTTGTGACCAGGGAAGGCGTTAACCTTTGTAACCTTACCAGTCTTCTTGTCTGTTACGAACTTACCAATACGTGGGCCAAGGATCTTAGCACCAATGAGAGCTGCGATACCACCTACCATGTGGATACATGTTGAACCAGCGAAATCGTGGAAGCCCATCTGAGCGAGCCAGCCGCCGCCCCAGATCCAGTGTGCCTCGATAGGGTATACAAGACCAGAGATGATACCTGAGTATACGCAGTATGAAAGGAACTTTGTACGCTCAGCCATAGCGCCTGAAACGGTTGTTGCTGTTGTAGCACAGAATACTAAGTTGAATACGAAGTTTGAGAAATCGAAACTTTCAAA
Source organism: Clostridia bacterium (assembly GCA_024403735.1). GTDB lineage: Bacteria > Bacillota > Clostridia > Saccharofermentanales > Saccharofermentanaceae > Saccharofermentans. The sequence goes on along the minus strand of JAKSRG010000003.1, from coordinate 49,226 downwards.
ACTTGAGAAAATATCAAATCCTGGCTTACCAATGAAACCAACTAAGTCTTCACCAAGAAGAAGACCAAAACCGATAACGATGAATGTAACTGTACCGATACAGAAATCCATCAAGTTCTTCATGATGATGTTACCACTGTTCTTTGCTCTGGTGAAACCAGCTTCAACCATTGCGAAACCAGCCTGCATCCAGAATACCAATGCTGCACCAATGAGGAACCATACGCCAAATACTATGGCATTAGCTTCTCCTAAAATATCCATAAAATCACCTTCTTATTATTTTTTTTGAAAATTAGTTACTAATTACTTAACACCGAAGAGGAGCTCGCCGTATGTAGGGAATGGCCAGTACTTAGCAGCTGTGATAGCTTCAGCACTGTCAACTGCAGCTCTCAAATCCTGCATAGCTGCGAATACCTTATCTCTGTAAGCACAAGCCTGAGTGAGTACTTCTGAGATTTCCTTAACTTCGAGAACTGCTTCTTCGAGAACATCGATCTTTGTAGCGATGCTGCCCTGGAGCTTAGAAAGCTTAGCAATTGTTGTTGTCTCAAATGCAAGATCCAAATCTGGAGCAACAGACTTAATTGAAATAGCTGTATCAGAAAGTTCCTTCAAGTATGTTGTGATAGCAGGGAGGATATCCTTACGAGCCATATCGATCATTGTAAGAGCCTCGATGTTGATAATCTTTGAATAGTTATCAAGGAGGATCTCGTGTCTTGACTGAATCTCAGCAAGTGTCATAACACCAAACTTGAGCATCAAATCCTTGTTTTTCTGATCAAGGAGCTTCTCCATTGCTTCTGGTGTGCTCTTGAGGTTCAAGAGACCACGGCTCTCAGCCTCTGCAATCCATGCATCATCATAACCGTTACCGTTGAAGATGATTCTCTTGTGAGCAATGATTGTTTCCTTGATGAGAGCGCTGAGCTCTGTCTTAAAGTCAGAAGCCTTTTCAAGACGATCAGCGAAGTCACAAAGTGCATCAGCTACTGCTGTGTTGAGCATGATGTTAGCGCAAGCAATTGAGTTAGCTGAACCGAGCATTCTGAACTCGAACTTGTTACCTGTGAATGCGAATGGTGAAGTTCTGTTTCTATCTGTTGAGTCCTTAGGGAACTTAGGAAGAACGTCAACACCAATCTCCATCTGAACCTTTTCCTTACCAGCATACTCACTACCAGAAGCGATAGATTCGATGATCTCGTTGAGCTCATCACCCAAGAACATTGATACTACTGCAGGTGGAGCCTCGTTAGCACCAAGACGGTGATCGTTACCAGCTGTAGCAACTGAGATACGGAGGAGATCCTGATGATCATCAACAGCCTTAATAACAGCTGCGAGGAAGAGGAGGAACTGAGCGTTCTCTGCAGGTGTATCACCTGGCTCAAGGAGGTTAATACCTGTGTTTGTAGAAATAGACCAGTTGTTGTGCTTACCTGAACCGTTAACGCCTGCGAATGGCTTCTCGTGCAAGAGACATACGAGACCGTGCTTCTTAGCAACCTTCTGCATAATCTCCATTGTCAACTGGTTGTGGTCAGTAGCAAGGTTTGTTGTTGTGAAGATAGGAGCGAGCTCGTGCTGTGCTGGAGCTACTTCGTTGTGCTTTGTCTTAGCGAGAACACCAAGCTTCCAAAGTTCCTCATCGAGTTCCTTCATGTAAGCTGATACTCTTGGCTTAATAGCACCGAAGTAATGATCTTCGAGCTCCTGGCCCTTAGGTGGCTTAGCACCGAAGAGTGTTCTACCTGTATAGATAAGGTCCTTACGCTGATTGTAAAGCTCAACTGGAATAAGGAAGTATTCCTGCTCAGGACCTACTGTTGTCTTAACTGTAAGAGGCTGTGCTGTGTGACCGAAAAGTCTCAAAATTCTAACTGCCTGCTTTGAGATAGCTTCCATTGATCTGAGGAGAGGTGTCTTCTTATCAAGAGCATCACCGCTATAAGAACAGAAAGCTGTTGGGATACAAAGTGTATCATCCTTGATGAATGCAAAGCTTGTTGGGTCCCATGCTGTATAACCACGAGCCTCGAATGTAGCACGAAGACCACCTGATGGGAAAGAAGAAGCATCTGGCTCACCACGAACGAGCTCCTTACCTGAGAACTCCATGATTACTCCGCCTTCAGCTGTAGGTGAGATGAAGCTGTCGTGCTTCTCTGCTGTTACGCCAGTGAGTGGCTGGAACCAGTGAGTGAAGTGTGTAGCACCTTTCTCAATTGCCCAATCCTTCATTGCAGCAGCTACTACGTTAGCTACATCAATATTGAGTGGAAGACCTTCTTCGATAGTCTTCTTCATTGCCTTGTAAGTGTCCTTTGGAAGACGTGACTTCATGATTTGCTCATTGAATACTGATGTTCCAAAAATCTCTGGTACCTTTACCATAATTGATTCCTCCTAATCACATTTCGTTTTTAATAAGAAAGGCGCCTGGAGCTCAAGAGGAGGCATTCCTCATGAATTCCAAGCGCCTTTGCTTTGTTTCATGGCAGTATGTTACTGCTAACTCATTTGCGTGTCAACAGAAAATTGCATAAATTATTTTTTACACTTGCAAGTTCCAACAGAATTATCTAAAAAATTAACGTTTTTTCATATAATTTTGCAATTTTCAACAAAATGAATTGCAAAATGCAGTTAGCAATAGTAAACTACATGCATATTAATAGAAAGGATGTGAGATCTATGAGTTCATCTGGTATTGATAAGATATTAATCCTTTATGACGGCAACGGTCGTAACCAGACTATTGAGCAGATGATTGTTAATGGTCTTAAGCATCCTCATTCAATTCAAGTTGCTAAGTTAAGCAAGGAGAATAGCAAGATAATTAAGGCTGGAGATTATGGATTATTAATTATTAATTCTAATCTTCTTAATCCTTATTCCATTGATGTGGTTAAGTTTGCTACTAATCATCCCACTGCAACAATTATCTATATTGCAGAAGAGACTAGCATGCAGAATGAAGCAGAGATTAAGGCGAAGAATGAACTTCTTGAACTTGGAGTTACATTTCTCATGAAACCTTTGACTAAGAGTGGTTTCTTGGTTGCTCTTAATGCAGCTGACATGGCGCATATACGTCTTTGTACACTTAAGAAAAAGATTGATGAGGAGAAGATCATCACAAGAAGTAAGCTCATCCTTATGGAAGTGCTTTGTATGACAGAGGAACAGGCTCATAAGTATATTGAACGCGAATCTATGAATAATGGGGTAACAAGATTAGAGACGGCTTATGAGATATTAAAGACTTATGATTATTAATTAATAATTAATTACATATATATGGGGGTCTAATTAATGAGATGTGAATTTGTGAAGATGCATGGCTGTGGAAACGATTACGTTTACATAGATGCATTTAAATATGACATTCCCAATCCATCAGAATTAGCCATCAGAGTATCAGATCGTCATTTTGGAATTGGAAGTGATGGTTTGATACTTGTAGCACCGTCAGATGTGGCTGATGGAAAGATGATTATGTTCAATCTTGATGGCTCTGAAGGAAAGATGTGTGGTAATGGTGTCAGATGTGTTGGTAAGTTTCTCCACGATGAGATTGGGGGAGCATTCAAGAAAGATGAGTTATCCATTGAGACAAAAAGTGGTATTAAGTATCTTAAGATGACTACTAATGAAGCTGGTGAAGCAGTAGCTGCGAGAGTTGATATGGGTAAGGCAATACTTAAGCCTTCTGATATTCCAGTTAAGCTTGATGGTGACATGATTGTTTCTAGAGAGTTAGTTGTTCAGGGTGTGACTTATAAGATTACATGTGTATCAATGGGTAATCCACATTGTGTAATCTTTACTGATACACCAGTTGAAGAATTAGAACTAGATAAGATTGGTCCATATTTTGAACATAATGAGATATTCCCTGAAGGAGTTAACACTGAATTTGTTAATGTGATTGATTCTCGTACACTTCGTATGCGTGTATGGGAACGAGGGTCAGGTGAGACCTGGGCTTGTGGAACTGGTACTTGTGCAACTGTTGTTGCTGCTTGTCTTAACGGTATCTGCAAAAAGGGTGAAGATGTTCTCGTTCATTTGAATGGTGGAGATCTAGTAATTAACTACACGGATGAGACAGTTCTTATGACTGGACCAGCAACGCGTGTTTTCGATGGATTTATTGAGATTTAAGGAGGATATATTTATGCATATCAATACAAATTATCAGAATATTGCTGAGACATATTTGTTCTCAGAGGTAGCAAGAAGATTACGTGAGTTTCAGGCAGCTAATCCTGATGCTCCAGTTATTAAGATGGGAATCGGTGATGTAACAAGACCACTTTGTAAATCATCTGTTGAGGCTATGAAGAAAGCTGCAGATGAGATGGGAACTGCTGAAGGTTTCCATGGCTATGGTCCTGAGCAAGGTTACGATTTCCTTAAGGAAGCAATCGCTGCTTACTACGTTAAGACTTCATCAGTTAAGCTTGCACTTAATGAGATTTTTATCTCTGATGGTGCAAAGAGTGATATCGGCAACATTCTCGATATCTTTGGTGATGATAATACAGTTGTAGTTACTGATCCTGTTTATCCAGTATATGTTGATACTAATACAATGGCAGGAAGATCAGTTACATATCTCCCATCTTCTGAGGAGAATGGTTTTGCACCAATGCCTAATGGCGTTAAGGGTGATATCTTCTACCTTTGCTCACCAAATAACCCAACAGGTTCAGCTTACACAAGAGCTCAGCTTAAAGAGTGGGTTGATTATGCTAATTCACTTGATGCAATAATCCTTTTTGATTCTGCATATGAGTCATTCATCGAGGACAAAGATATACCTAGATCTATCTATGAGATTGAGGGTGCTAGAACTTGTGCTATTGAGTTCTGTTCACTTTCTAAGACTGCTGGTTTTACTGGTACTAGATGTGGATATACAGTTGTTCCAGATGATCTCGTTCGTGATGGTCAGTCATTGCAGAAGATGTGGCTTCGTCGTCAGACAACTAAGTTTAATGGTGTTTCATATCTTGTACAGAGAGCAGCTGAGGCATGTTTTACAGAGCAGGGCTTAGCTGAGATTACTGAGAATATTCAGTACTACAAGAGAAATGCAGCTGTTATGTGTACAACTTTTGATGAACTTGGTTGGTTCTACACAGGTGGTCATAACTCACCATATATTTGGTTCAAGTGTCCAGACAACATGGATTCATGGACATTCTTTGATGATCTTCTTAAGAAGGCTAATGTTGTAGGTACTCCAGGTTGTGGATTTGGTAAGTGCGGTGAAGGCTTCTTAAGACTTACAGCGTTCAACACATATGAAAATACTGTTGAAGCAATGGAAAGAATCAAGAAAATTTATAAATAATGCAATTTAAAATAGCTAAACTTGCAAAGTTTGCTACTTTGATATGCAAAAATTAACGATTTTGCACAAACTTAATGCAAGTTGTTGACGACTAACTTGCAAAACGATAATATATAACACATGTGAAACTATTGGAAATATTTTAGGAGGAATCATAATAATGAGTGTGAAAAAGGGTATTCCCCAGAAACAAGGTCTTTATTCTCCAGAATTTGAGCATGATGCCTGTGGTATTGGTATTGTTGTAAATATCCACGGTGACAAGTCTCATCAGATGGTGAAAGACGGACTTACAATTCTTGCAAATCTTGCACACCGTGGTGGTGCTGGTAGTGAAGAGGATACAGGTGATGGTGCTGGTATCTTGGTACAGATCCCTGATGCTTTCTTCAGAAAGGTATGCGCTCAGGAGGGTATCGAGCTTCCTGCTGCTGGCGAGTACGGTGTAGGTATGGTATTCCTTCCACGACAGATTGATGCTCGTGAGAAGTGTATGAAGGTTATCAATAAGGCTATCGAGGCTGAGAAGCAGGTTGTTCTTGGTTGGAGAGATACTCCAGTTAACGAGACAATGCTTGGTGCTACAGCTAAAGAGAATAGACCATATATTGCTCAGGTATTCATTGGTAAGAATGCTAATACTAAGGCTGGTCTCCCATTCGAGAGAAGTCTTTATGTAATCCGTAAGTCACTCGAAAACAAAATCTCAGGTCTTGCAGAGCAGGATCCAAGATACTTCTACTTTGCTTCACTTAGTTCAAGCACAATCGTATACAAGGGTATGTTAACTCCAGAGCAGATGGATGCTTTCTATCTTGATTTGAAGGATCTCTCATTTGTTACTGCAATGGCTCTTGTACACTCAAGATATTCAACTAACACATTCCCAAGCTGGGAGAGAGCTCATCCATATAGATATTTGATCCACAACGGTGAGATTAATACACTTCGTGGTAATATCAACGCTATGCATGCTCGTCAGTCTTCTATCAAGTCTGAGGCATTTGGCGTAGGTGGTATGCAGAAGATTTTGCCTATTATCAATCCTAATGGTTCTGACTCAGCTATGTTCGATAACGCACTTGAGTTCTTCACACTCTCAGGTCGTTCACTTGCTCAGACAGCAATGATGATGGTTCCAGAACCATGGAGCAAGCATAATCAGATGGATGAAGATTTGAAAGCATTCTACGAGTACCACAGCATGCTCATGGAGCCATGGGATGGTCCTGCAGCTCTTGCATTTACAGATGGTAAGCAGATTGTTGCTACACTCGATAGAAATGGTCTTAGACCAGCTCGTTACTATGTAACAACAGATGGTAACGTAGTTCTTTCATCTGAGGCAGGTGTACTTGATATTCCTGCAGATAAGATTGTATCTAAGAATAGACTTAAGCCAGGTAAGATGCTCGTAATCGATACTGTTGCTGGTCGTATTTTGAATAACGAAGAAATTAAGAAGGAAATCTCTACAGCAGTTCCTTATAAGGATTGGGTAAAGAAGAACGTAGTTCCTCTTGCATCAGTAGTAGAGAAGGCTGGCGATAAGATCTCAGTACCAGAGATTGAGAACATCGAGCAGCGTCAGAAGATCTTCGGTTATACATATGAAGATATTCAGAAGATGGTTCTTCCTATGGCAAGAGATGCTAAGGAAGCAATTGGTGCGATGGGTATTGATAGCCCTGTAGCAGTTCTTTCAGATAAGCCACAGCTTCTTTATGCATACTTTAAGCAGCTCTTCGCTCAGGTTACAAACCCACCTATCGACTGTATCCGTGAGGATATCGTAACAATGGAGAGAATGTACTTGGGTTCTGAGGGTAACATCATTGATCCTAAGTCTACAGACGCTAGACATATTTCGCTTGAATCAGCTCTTATTACAGACGAAGAACTTAGCGCTCTTTCAATGTATAAGGCTAAGGGTTTTGCATCTAAGAAGTTCCCAATTCTCTATGAGAATGGTGGTGACGGTAAGGTTCTTAAGAAGGCTCTTGATAAGCTCTTCAAGGATGTATCTGCTGCAATTGATAAGGGTACTAACCTTATCATCTTGAGCGACCGTGATGCAGATGCTAACAATGCACCAATTCCTGCACTTCTCGCTGTATCTGGTCTCCATCAGTATTTGGTAAAGACATCTAAGAGACATATGTGCAGCATTATCCTCGAGTCAGGTGAGCCACGTGAAGTACATCACTTCTCACTCCTCATCGGTTTCGGTGTATCTGCAATTTGCCCATATATGGCTTATGCAACAATTAAGGATGAGATTGCTAATAAGCATCTCGCACTTGACTATAAGACAGCTGTAGATAACTATATTGATGCTGCTAGACACGGTATCGTTAAGGTTCTTTCTAAGATGGGTATCTCAGCAGTTAAGAGTTATCAGGGTGCTCAGATCTTCGAGGCAGTTGGTATCGGTGAAGAGGTTATCGATAACTACTTCACATCAACAGCTAGCCGTATCGGTGGTATTGGCCTCAATGAGATTGCCAAGGAAACTGATATGAGAATGACAGCTGCATTTAGAGATGCAGAAGTTAATCCTGGTCTTGAGACTGGTGGTAACTACCAGTGGAGAAAAGACGGCGAGTATCATATGTTCAACCCACAGACAATCTACCTTCTCCAGAAGGCTGTTAGACAGGGTGATTATGGACTCTTTAAGCAGTATTCAGATGCTCTTAATAAGGATAACGAAAGACTTTGCACAATTCGTGGTCTTCTCGAATTCGTTCCACCTAAGGATCCAATCTCAATCTACGAAGTAGAGTCAGTTGAGTCTATTGTTAAGAGATTTAAGACAGGTGCTATGTCTTACGGTTCTATCAGTAAGGAAGCACATGAAGCTCTTGCTATCGCAATGAATAGATTAGGCGGTAAGAGTAACACAGGTGAAGGTGGTGAGGAACCATCAAGATACGACAGATTACCTAACGGTGACTCTAAGATGAGTGCTATTAAGCAGGTTGCGTCTGGTAGATTTGGTGTTACTTCTGATTACCTCGTTCATGCACAGGAAATTCAGATTAAGATGGCACAGGGTGCTAAGCCAGGTGAAGGTGGTCAGCTCCCAGCTAAGAAGGTATATCCATGGATTGCTAAGACAAGACATTCAACACCAGGTGTTGGTCTTATTTCTCCACCTCCACATCACGATATCTACTCTATCGAGGATTTGGCTGAGCTTATCCATGACCTTAAGAATGCTAATAGATTTGCAAGAATTAACGTTAAGCTCGTATCTGAAGTAGGTGTAGGTACAGTTGCTGCAGGTGTTGCTAAGGCTCGTGCTGACGTAGTTCTCGTATCTGGTTATGATGGAGGTACTGGTGCTGCACCACGTACATCTATTAGAAACGCAGGTCTCCCATGGGAGCTTGGTGTTGCAGAAGCACATCAGACACTCCTCTTGAACGACCTCCGTTCACGTATCGTAGTAGAAGCTGATGGTAAGCTTTTGACAGGTCGTGATGTTGCTATCGCTTGTCTCCTTGGTGCTGAGGAGTTCGGTTTTGCTACTGGACCACTCGTTGCTCTTGGATGTGTAATGATGAGAGTATGTAACCTCGATACATGTCCTGTTGGTATTGCTACACAGAACCCTGAGCTTCGTGCTAAGTTCGCTGGTAAGCCAGAGTATGTAATCAACTTCATGAGATTTATCGCTGAGGAACTCCGTGAGATTATGGCTCAGCTCGGTTTCAGAACTATCGATGAGATGGTTGGTAGATCAGATATGCTCCGTGCTAATAAGGCAGTTAAGTTCTGGAAGGCTTCTGGCATTGATTTGTCAGCTCTCCTTTATAGACCACAGCTTGACTCAACAGTTATTACACACCATGTAATTGAGCAGGATCATAAGCTTGAAGATACACTTGACTACAAGGTATTGATCCCACTTTCAAAGCCAGCTCTTACAGAGGGTAAGAAGGTTAACCTTTCACTCCAGATTAAGAATACTGACCGTGCAGCTGGTACACAGCTTGGTAGTGCTCTTACAAGAAAGTATGGTGAGAAGGGTCTTCCTGAGGGAACTATCGATATCCACTTCCAGGGTTCTGCTGGTCAGAGCTTTGGTGCATTTATCCCATCTGGTATCAAGCTTGTACTCGAAGGTGATTCAAACGACTACCTTGGTAAGGGCTTGTCTGGTGGTGAGATTGTTGTATACAAGGATAGAGACGCTAAGTTCCGTTCAGAAGAGAACACAATCATTGGTAACGTTGCTCTTTATGGTGCTACATCAGGTGAAGCTTATATCTCAGGTATCGCTGGTGAGCGTTTCTGTGTAAGAAACTCAGGTGCTACTGCAGTAGTTGAAGGTGTTGGTGATCATGGTTGTGAGTACATGACAGGTGGTCGTGTAATCGTACTTGGTTCAACTGGTAGAAACTTCGCTGCTGGTATGTCTGGTGGTATTGCATACGTTTACGATGTAAATGGTGATTTCGATAAGAAGTGCAACAAGGAGACAGTTGCTCTTGAGCAGCTCAGAGATCCTGCTGAGATTACATTCGTTCGCGAGACAATCTCAAAGCACATCAAGATGACAGACAGCTCTTATGCTGAACATATCCTTACAAACTTCGATGATATCGTTGGTAGATTTGTTAAGGTTATTCCTCACGAGTATGCTCGTTTCAACGCTGAATACGAGCGTGTTGTAGCAGAAGGTCACTCAGGTGACGAAGCAGTTCTCCTTGCATTTGAGGCTGCTACTGGAAAGGAAGGTTGATGTTCATGGGTAAGGCTACTGGTTTTCTAGAGTATGAAAGAAAGATTGGTCCAGATCGTGATATCGCAGAGCGTATCAAGGACTGGAAGGAAGTTCATCAGATTTATACTGATGAAGAGACAGCAAGAGAACAGGGCGCTCGTTGTATGGATTGCGGTGTTCCTTTCTGTCAGACAGGTATGTTCTTAGGAAGAGGCGCAACAGGTTGCCCTCTTGCTAACCTCATTCCAGAGTTTAATGATTTGATTTATAAGGGTCTCTTCAAGGAGGCATATCAGAGAGTTAGAAAGACAAATAACTTCCCTGAGTTTACAGGTCGTGTTTGTCCAGCTCTTTGCGAAGGTGCTTGTACTTGTGGTAACAACTTCAAGCCACTTTCAAACCACTATAATGAGTGGTACATCTCTGAGAAGGCTTGGGCAGAAGGTAACGTAGTTCCTAACCCACCTAAGAAGAGAACAGGTAAGAAGGTTGCAGTTATTGGTTCAGGTCCTTCAGGTCTTGCATGTGCTGATCAGCTCAATCATGCTGGACACGAAGTAACTGTTTTCGAGAGACAGGACAGACCAGGCGGACTTCTTATGTATGGTATTCCAAACATGAAGCTTGATAAGCAGGTTATCCTCAGAAGAATTAAGCTCATGGAAGAGGAAGGCATCACATTTAAGTGTGGTGTTGAAGTTGGTAAGGATATCACAGCTGAAGAGATTAAGTCTTCATTTGATGCTGTTGTTCTCTGTACTGGTTCAACAAAGGCTAGAAACCTTGTTGTAGAAGGTCGTGAGCTTAGCGGTATTCACTTTGCTGTTGATTACCTCAGAGCAAATACTAAGTCACTCTTCGAGAGTGATCACTTCGATAAGGAAGGTGCTGCTCCTTCAGCTACAATTAGCGCTAAGGGTAAGCACGTTGTAATCATCGGTGGTGGTGATACAGGTACTGACTGTGCTGCTACTGCTACTCGTCAGGGTGCGTTAAGCGTTACTCAGCTCGAGATTACAGCTTCACTTCCTGAGCAGCGTGGTCCTAACAATCCTTGGCCAGAGTATCCATTCGTTAAGAAGGTTGATTACGGTCAGGAAGATGCAGCATTTGTTTACGGTAGTGATCCACGTAAGTACCTTATGTCTACAGAGAAGTTCATCGGTAACGAGAATGGTGAGGTTAAGGAACTTCAGGTTACAGAAGTTAAGTGGGAGAAGGATCCTAACACAGGTCGTGTAGGTCCAGTTCCAGTAGAAGGAACAAGAACAACAATTCCTGCTGATCTCGTAATCATTGCTATGGGCTTCCTTGGTCCAGAAGATACAATTGCTGATGCACTTAAGCTCGATAGAGATCCAAGATCTAATATCCAGGCTGAGTTTGGCGATTTCAAGACAAACGTTAAGGGTGTATTCGCAGCTGGTGATACAAGAAGAGGACAGTCTCTTGTTGTATGGGCTATCACAGAGGGTAGAGGCGCTGCACGTGAGTGCGATAAGTACCTTATGGGTTACTCAAGCCTCTCTTAATTAAGACAACTGACGTAATAGTTTTTCACACTTGAGAAAACCGTCTGAAGTTAATTCTTCAGGCGGTTTTCTGTTGCTTACAATTATTCTATATAACATTACATCTTTGTAAGATTGATTGATTTTTTGTAATCTTAATCGATACTTTGAGGTCCATTAATTGTATAGTATATGAGTATCAAAATGATTAGGAGAGATATATGGCAATTCTTGAAGTTAAAAATCTTAAGAAAGTCTACACAACAAGATTTGGCGGTAATAAGGTTACTGCTTTGTCCAATGTGAATTTTGAAGTTAATGAGGGTGAATTCATCGCGATTATGGGTGAGTCTGGTTCAGGTAAGACTACACTTCTTAATATCCTCGCAGCTCTTGATGGTGCGACATGCGGTGAAGTAGTTCTTAATGGTAAGACTTTGAAATCTATTAAGGATAAGGACTTGGCTAAGTTTAGAAGAGAAGAGCTTGGTTTCGTTTTCCAGGACTTTAATCTACTTGATACATTTTCGATTAAGGATAATATCTTGCTTCCACTTGTTTTGGCTGGCTCGAAAACATCTGCTATGGAAGAAGCCCTTGCGCCTCTAGCCAAGAAGCTCGGCATCACAGAACTTTTGAATAAGCATCCTTATGAAATCTCGGGTGGTCAGAAGCAGCGTGCAGCATGTTGTAGAGCAGTAATTACTAACCCTAAGATACTCTTAGCTGATGAACCTACTGGAGCGCTTGATTCTAAGTCTTCAGATGAACTTCTAAGCATGTTCGAGAAGCTTAACAAGGATGGTCAGACAATCCTCATGGTCACTCACTCTGTTAAGGCTGCCGCATATGCTTCTAGAGTACTCTTTATTAAGGATGGTGAAGTATATCACCAGATTTATAAGGGTGATAGTACAAATCAGGAATTCTATAACAAGATCACTGATTCACTTCAGGTAATGATGGGAGCAAGAGTATGATATCTATTTATTTCAGACTTGCTTCTAATGCGATTAAGAAGAATAAGGCTTTATATTTACCTTATATCTTCGCTACATCGCTATTGGGCATTATTTATTTCCTTCTGTCTTCCTTGTCTACAGATACTTACGTATTAAGTCTAGATGGTGGTAGAACTGTAGCGGAAGTATTGAGTATGGGTTTATACGTAATAAAAATATTCGCATCAATATTCATTCTTTACATAAGCCTATTTATATCTCGTAAAAGAACTCCTGAGTATGGTGTATTGAGCGTCCTAGGAATGGAGAAGAAACATCTCATAGGATTAATCTTTGTTGAGAATTTAATTCTTTGTATTGCTGGTATTGTTATCTCTTTATTTGGAGGAGTAGCTTTCTATAAGATTGTTCAATCTTTACTCCTTAAGACCATTGGTGAGCCTCTTGATCACACCTGGCGAGTAAATATCAAGGCGTTCATGGACGTGCTACTTATTTACTTAGCTGTATACGTATTAATATTCTTAATACAGTCAATCTCTATCTTAAGAAGAAAGACTATTGATGTTATTAAGTCATCATCTAAGGGCGAGAAGATGAGTAAACTTGATTACGTTCTTGGTGCGCTTGGAATTATTGGCCTTACTGTTGCATATTTCATCGCTTCAAGTATGCCTGACGATTTTAAAGCTACTAAGATTGATCGCCTGATTGCTAGCTTTGCTGGTGACGTTGTACTTGTTATTCTTGCTACATTCTTATTCTTTGCTTCAGGTAGTGCGCTTATTTTCACTCTATTACGTGGTATAAAGCATTTCTACTACAAGAAGACTAATTTCATTTTATTATCTGGTCTATCGTTCAGAATGCGTAAGAACGGCGTAGGATTAGCTAGTATCTGTATTCTTTTTACTATGGTAATTGTATCTGTTGCTGGCCTTGCTTCGTTCTATTCGATAGTTGACTCTGAGCTTATCACTGGTATATCACATAATTTAATTATTCAAAATGTGGTTCATATTAATACTGATGATAGTTACAAAGTAGAAGTTGAGATTTATGCTTCTGATGTATTACAAAAGCTAGAAGAATCTACTGATAAGCGTAATGTCGCTATGGATGTTAAAGAGATTGATTTTTTGCTCTACAATAGCGGCACTATTAAAGATGGCAAGTTTGTTATTGATTACGGTCAGCGCGACTTTGATAAAGAAGTGGATTATTCAGAAGCGCTAATGCTTGTTGCAGATGATGTGTCAAAATTTAGTACTAAGCCGATTGAACTAAAAGATAATCAGATAGGAGTAATCATTCCTAATATCCTTGTATTTGAAGAGAGTTTAATTGTTTCAGAGTTTGATACAATAGTTCTTCCTGATGGAAAAGAGTATGAAGCTGTATATCTGGTAGACGAATATTCTTTTGCTCAGAGAAGAGACGTTTTGGATGCTGTGTATTTTGTTTTCCCTTGTAGTGAAGAGGAAGTTCTCGAGAGAGTTCGATTTGATGAGTTTATTGATAGTAAGGTCAATAATGCTACTAATGAGAAGGTTTCAAGAGAGTTTTTTGAGGCTTTGTTTAGTCCAGCAGTGCCAGTATATTTTATAGATTTTGATGCAGGGTACTATGAGCAGAAGGAGATCATGAAGGACGCCGGCATCTGGGCTACGGAATATAATGACGATACTGGTGAAACTTATTATGTTTTCCCATTTGAGCAGCAGGCGGGAGATATGATCGATTTTTATGATATCTATAAAGGCATCCTATTTGTCGCAGTAGCTCTCGTAGTTGTTTTCCTTACGATGTCGATACTTGTTTTGTACTACAAGAATGTTTTCGATGCCTACGAAGACCTCAAGAACTTCCAGATAATGCGTAAGGTTGGACTAGATGAGCGACTTATCCGTAAGTGTGTATACGCGCAGATGCTCATCACTACGCTACTTCCAATTGTGATTGCATCACTTCACACATTATTCGCTGAGAACTTCATCAAAGCCCTCATATCCATGTTCGAACTACGTGAGCTTAACCAATACACCAATCTGACCCTCGTGACAACGCTCGTATTCATCGCAGTATATGTGGTCATCGGAATTATCACTAGTCAGGTGTACATTAAGATTATTAAGGGAAAGGCTTATTAATCTGCTCGAAAACACCCTGCGAAATAATCGCATAAATTAAGAGCCCGTTTCAATAAAGAAACGAGCTCTTATTATTTGGAATGATATTCTAATTATTCAACTGGGATAAGAATTACTTCGCCTGTATCACCACTGAATGAAATAGCATATGTGTATACATCGCCGCTAATTGTCTCAACCTCAACTGCGTAGTTAGGGAGGTCACCATATGAATTGAATGAGAGTACCATGCCCTGATAGATACCAAACTGTACTGGATCAGCTGCTACTGAGTATGTGCAAATCATATTAGCATTATCATCGTAGTCGATTGAATCGATGCTCTTGAGTGTGATTGTGCCGCTACCTGAGCAGTAGAAGTAAACGAAGCACTGGCTATCATCGTCGTTGATGCCATATGTTGCGATGTAGATGTCAGAGTAATAAGCCTCCTCGTAATCCTGTCTTGAGATCTCCCAAGCATTAGCTTCAAAAGGAAGTGAAGGGAAGTCTACATCAAGGCCTAACTCATTAGCGTACTCATAGAATGATGTGTATTCTGTTGGTACCTTAGAGTCATATAATTCGTCAATGATAGCATAATAGTCATCTTCTGTAATCTCAGTTGAATCTGCACCAGTTGATGAGAAGTCATCTCCACTGTAGAAGAAAATGTTGTTATAGTCTTCATCTGGCTCTGTGAAATAGAACTCAGAGAATTCCTGTGCTAAGTACTGGTTATTAAAGTCAAGAACTCCACAATAGCTAGATGCAGCACCGCTTGATGCAAAGTAGATAAATTCATTGTTATCTGCGATGTAGTAAGCGTTTCTATACCAGCCTTCTGCTACGCACTCAACTACGCCTTTATCGTTGTATGTGAAGATAGCCTTAACGTTAGAACCACAGCCTAAGTCTTCGTTGTACAAAGAGTTAATGAATAGGAGCTCAGGAGTTCCGTCGTCGTTCAAATCTTTATAAGCGAAGCCAGTATTTCTAGCGATTAAATCAGCGCCATCCTGGCTACAATCTATATATGCCCAGAAGAAACCTTCTTTATCCATGCCTGCGAGTGATTCGTCTGAATCCTCATCAAAGTTTGCCATGTATTCAATTGTTTCTAGTATTAATTCATCGTAAGGTGATGTTCCGAGATCATCTGACTCAGTTTCTTCTGTTTCAACTGGAGCTTCTGTAGTCTCATCAGGCTCGTCTTCATCCTCATCTTCATCTTCATCGTCCTCGTCGTCTTCGACTTCTTCGATCTGCTCATCATCTTTGTCTTTCTTATGCTTCTTATTCTTCTTGGACTTTGATGAAGAGCCTGTATCACATGCTGTGAGCATGAGTGAGAAGGCAATGAGTAATGTAATTAATATTGTGCTGATTTTTCTTAGTTTCATGCTTAATCCCTCCTGGTAATAGTCTTTACCATAAGTTGAATTATACAAATAAACACGGAAGAATACATCAACATAATTAGTGATGTAAGGGAAGGGGTTAGCACTGATAGGGAAAGGTTTAATCTAACGAATAGATATTTTTCCGCAAATAAAGAAACCCCTGAATAAATTCAAGGAGTTTCTTTGGGCAAATTATTATGTGAGGCAATTTCAATTGTCGTATGGATTGATGGTCTTAATAGTGCCATCTTCGTTGTAGAAGAGTTCACAGAACTTAACACTTCTCTGTGAGTTAATTCCACCTGAGAGTGAAGAGTCGTGATAGAAAAGATACCACTTACCATCAACTTCTACGATTGAATGGTGAGTTGTCCAACCGATAACTGGTTCCAAAATCTTTCCTGCGTATGTGAAAGGACCCCAAGGGTTATCACTAATTGCGTAAACAATATAACAAGTTGTACCTGTTGAGTATGAGAGGTAGTACTTACCGTTGTACTTGTGCATCCAAGGACCTTCGAAGTATCTTCTCTTCTCATCAGAAGCCTTAAGAGGCTCGCCGTTCTCATCAAGGATAACAATTTCCTTAAGTTCAGTCTTAAGAGAAACCATATCGTCGTTGAGTTCAGCAACACGTGGACCAAGAGCTTTCTCATCGCCCTGAGGACCATCAGCACCAGGGATCATATCAGGATCGCCAGCTACGAAAGAGCCTGTCTGCCACTTCTCTAACTGACCGCCCCAAAGACCACCACAGTACATATATGCACGACCGTCGTCGTCAACGAGAACTGCTGGATCAATACTGAAGCTACCTTCAATGTAGTTCTTCTCTGGTACGAACTTTCCATCTGGTGTATCAGAAACTGCAACACCGATATGGAAAACACCATCCTTATCCTTAGCAGGGAAGTAGAGATAATACTTACCATTCTTGTAAGCACAATCTGGAGCCCACATCTGGTGGCTAACCCATTCTACTTCGTTCTCGTGAAGAACTTCACCACAGTCAACACACTCTGACTCAACTGAGTCCATACGGAGTACGTGATAGTCTTCCATTGAATACTGATCACCGTTATCGTTGTCTACAACTTCCTTTGCTAAGTCATGTGAAGGGTAGATGTAAATCTTACCGTTAAATACATGTGCAGAAGGATCTGCTGTGTAGATGTGCTTTACTAATGGCTTGTTCTGTTCAGCTTTGCTCATAAGTTCTCCTCTTATAAAAGCATTTTCATATTTCCTTGGTTAAGACAATAAACTTTTATCACATTTTGCGCAATAGAAAAAAACAAAGATAGCAAAATGTGTAAAGCATTTAGCAACCTGTGTAAAAGAAAACGTTTTGCGGAAGTATCAATTTTTGCACAAAAACGTTTTGAGCGATTTTACGCAAACTTCGTATTTTCAAGGGTTTATAAAGATTTCATAACTTACATACTAGTATCAAGACAAAAATATTATACAAAATTTACTTTGGTAAAGTGTATTTGAGAAGATAGTATACGCATTAAAATTGCTCAAAATTGATAAATAATCTACAGTTATTGCTACGCGAAATGTTTCGATTTGTATAATATTGCGGAAACAGTAAAGATATTAAGATTTTTCTGTTAAACAGCAAGATTTCTTGATTTGAATATAGCAAATGTGTGTGTTATTCGATGGTTTGATGCTTTAGCCTGAAACGATTTTGTTTAAGTATCTATATTAGGTAGTATGCCCTTTGATATAGTAATTCGGAAATGAGGAGTACAATTTCATTGAGAAGTGATTTTAGATGATCATTTATTATAAATATTAATTATATAGACAAAAAAAGACTTACTTAGGAAATCCCAAGTAAGTCTTTTATATTGCTTTTATTCTGTTAGCCAAAGGCTAAAGATAGTAGGGAACAGAAGTATTAATTACTTCATGCACTCCTCAACAGCTACTGCAACAGCTACTGAAGCACCAACCATTGGGTTGTTACCCATACCGAGGAAGCCCATCATTTCTACGTGAGCAGGAACTGATGAAGAACCAGCGAACTGAGCATCTGAGTGCATACGACCCATTGTATCTGTCATACCATATGAAGCAGGACCAGCAGCCATGTTATCTGGGTGAAGTGTACGACCTGTACCACCACCTGAAGCAACTGAGAAGTAAGCCTTACCAGCAGCTGTGCGCTCCTTCTTGTATGTACCAGCAACTGGATGCTGGAATCTTGTTGGGTTTGTTGAGTTACCTGTGATAGATACATCAACATTCTCCTTCCAGAGAATAGCTACACCCTCACGAACGTCGTCAGCACCATAGCAACGAACCTTAGCACGTGGGCCGTTTGAATATGGAGTTTCCTTAACGATGTTAACTTCACCTGTGTAGTAGTCGAACTGTGTCTGTACATATGTGAAACCGTTAATACGTGAGATGATGAAAGCAGCATCCTTACCGAGACCGTTAAGGATAACACGGAGAGGCTTTACACGAACCTTGTTAGCCATCTCAGCGATCTTAATAGCACCCTCAGCAGCTGCGAATGACTCGTGGCCAGCGAGGAATGCGAAGCACTCTGTCTCTTCACGGAGGAGACGAGCAGCGAGGTTACCGTGACCAAGACCAACCTTACGGTCGTCAGCTACAGTACCTGGGATACAGAAAGCCTGCAAACCAATACCGATTGCCTCAGCAGCGTCAGCAGCCTTTGTGCAACCCTTCTTGATAGCGATAGCAGCACCTACAACGTAAGCCCACTTAGCGTTCTCAAAGCAGATGTTCTGTGTTTCTTCACAAATCTTATATGGGTCAATACCCTTTTCGTCACAAATCTTCTTAGCCTCTTCGATTGAAGCGATACCGTTATCGTTGAGTGCCTTGTTGATCTGATCTATTCTTCTGTCATAGCTTTCAAACAATGCCATAATGATAATTCTCCTTCCTCAATTACTCTTTACGTGGATCGATGTAACGAGCAGCTTCAGCAAATCTACCGTATGTACCGATGTTAGCCTGGAATGCTTCGTTAGCGTCCTTACCGTTCTTGATCTGATCGAGCATAGGTCCGATCTTCAAGTACTGGTAACCAATGATCTGGTCATCAGAATCCAAAGCGAGCTTAAGGATGTAACCTTCTGTGAGCTCGAGGTAACGTGGACCCTTCTCAAGAGTAGAGAAGATAGTACCTGTCTGTGAACGGAGACCCTTACCAAGATCTTCGAGACCAGCACCGATTGAGAGACCACCCTCAGAGAATGCTGACTGTGAACGACCGTAAACGATCTGGAGGAACAACTCACGCATAGCTGTGTTGATAGCATCACAAACGAGGTCTGTGTTCAAAGCTTCGAGAATTGTCTTACCTGGGAGAATTTCACCAGCCATAGCAGCTGAGTGAGTCATACCTGTACATCCGATTGTCTCAACGAGAGCCTCCTGGATGATACCTTCCTTAATGTTCAAGGAAAGCTTACAAGTACCCTGCTGTGGTGCACACCAGCCGATACCGTGTGTGTAACCAGAGATATCCTTAATTTCTTTTGCCTGAATCCACTTTCCTTCTTCAGGAATTGGAGCAGGTCCATGATTGCAGCCCTTAGCAACGCAAGTCATCTGTTCAACTTCATGTGTCTTAATCATGTATGTTAACCCCTTTCGAGAATAATAAGTGTAGCTATATAGAGAGCACACTGTATTTATTATAAAGGTATATTTCCAAAAAGCACACATAAAAATTAAGAAAATTGAGAAAATTCTTCGAATATTCCACATATTTTCACAAAATTGTTTCATTTGATTTTTGAATTGAATTTTTATGTTGATAATATAAAATACTTTAGTAGCACGTGAAGACAGTTTTCTAGAGGATTAATATGAATAAAACTAAATTATCTTTATATATAGTTATTCTATTATTAGTAGCAATCGCCATTTTTGCTTTTGCTAGGTTTTCTAGTGGACTTTTTGAGATTAATGATGCGGGTACATCTAAAAAAGAGTTAGAGGAATTATCTTCAAAGTTAGCAAGTAAGGAAGTTGCACTCTTTTGGATTGGTGATGTGCCTAGCTATATTCAGAATACGAATATTAATAATATTACTTTAGATAAGAACAAGCTTTCTCAGGAGACACTCCCATTTAAGTCTTATGATGTTACTTACATTATTCCTGTGAATACTGATTTAGATAGTGAAGAGGAAGAGGACAATTACGCTAATCTTGAGAAATACTCTGTTAAGGAAGTTGAAGGCTATTGCCCTGAGAACTCAATTATTATCATTAATAACGTATCTGATTTGACAAGCTCAGATTATCAACTTATTATACGTTCTCTAGATACTAGTGATACTGAATTAATTATTATTGGCGAAGATGCTGTTAAGGCTTTCAGAGAGTATCTCTTTTTGCCTACTGGTGATAGTATTCAATACTATTCAATGAAGTGTCTGCCACATAATATGATTGAGAGCGGCGTTCTCGAGGATGCTAAGGATATGAATGTGAATAGCATTGATTGGACTATGGAATTTTTGGAGTTAATTGATAAAGATACTGTAATGGTTACTACACATTAGTTGTTCTTCGCATGTACATATTTGGTGTTAGAAGATTACAAATGATGCAATAAAGTAGAGGTATATATGGCAGTAGATTTTGAGAAGATTAATTCAATAGTTAATAGATATGATGAAATATTATCTACAATATCTGATCCTGGAGTTATTGAAGATACAGGAAGATACTTAAGTCTCACAAAAGAGTTAGGTGAATTAGAAGAGAAAGTTACTAAGATTAATGAATATAAGAAGTGCAAGGAACAGATTGAAGAAGCACTTTTGATCTTAGATGATTCGTCTAGTAAGGAATTACATGAATTAGCACAGGAAGAATTGAACGAAGCTAAGTCACGAGTAGATGTTCTCGAAGAAGAATTGGTAGTATTGCTTGCGGAGAAAGATCCACGAGATGACCGTAATGTAATAATGGAAATCCGAGCAGGAGCAGGCGGTGAAGAGGCCGCGTTGTTTTCGGACACTCTCCTTAAAATGTATAAAGGATATTGTCTTAGATTAGGATTTAGCCTTGAGATTATTGATGCTAATGAAACTGAGCTTGGTGGCTTTAAGGAAGTAACATGTGAGATTAAGGGTAAAGGCGCATATAGTAAGCTCAAGTTCGAGAGTGGTGTTCACAGAGTTCAGCGTGTTCCAGTAACAGAGTCAGGCGGACGAGTTCACACATCTACATCTACAGTAGCGGTGCTTCCAGAAGCTGAGCCTACAGACGTTGTAATTAATCCAGAAGACTTGAAGATCGACCGATATAGAGCATCAGGTGCTGGTGGTCAGCATATTAACAGAACTGACTCAGCTATCAGAATTACGCACCTTCCTACAGGCCTTGTTGTTCAGTGTCAGGACGAGCGAAGCCAGCATAAAAACAAAGATAAGGCGATGGCTGTACTTCAGTCTAGATTATGGGAAATGGCATTTAACAGCGCTAAAAGTGCTACAGATGCTGAGCGTAGATCTCTTGTAGGTACTGGTGACAGATCAGAAAGAATTAGAACTTATAACTATCATCAGGGAAGAGTATCAGATCATAGAATTGGTCTTACACTCTATCGCTTAGAGGAGATACTCGCTGGTGACTTAGAAGAGATTGTTAATAATCTAACGATTGCAGAAGCATCTGATAATTGGACTGCTTCAGATAGTGAAGATTAATTACATATATATGAGGATAAAATAATGGAAAGAATTGAGAAGTACGAATCAACAATAGTTGTTTCTTCTAATGATAAAGAAGCCATGGCTGATGCAGCTCGTCACCTCCGTGAAGGTGAAGTGGTAGGTTTTCCAACAGAGACAGTATATGGCCTCGGTGCTAATGCCCTAGATAGTGCAGCTGTAGATAAGATTTTTGAAGCTAAGGGAAGACCTAGTGATAATCCACTTATTGTTCATATTAGTAATAAGGATCAGATTAAGGACTTAGTATCTGAGGTAACTCCGCTTGCTCAGAAACTCATCAATGCATTTATGCCTGGTCCTATCACTATCATTATGCCTAAGTCAGATAAGATACCTTCTAATGTAACAGCTGGTCTTAACAGTGTAGGTATCAGAATGCCTGTCCATAGAGTAGCTAATGAGTTCTTGGCTTTGTGTGATTGTCCAGTAGCAGCTCCTTCAGCTAATATCTCTGGCAGTCCATCACCAACTAAAGCAGCTCATGTCTATGGTGATATGAATAAGTATATATATGCTATCGTTGATGGCGGTGATAGTGATTACGGTCTTGAGTCTACAGTTGTTGATGCAACTTCTGATGTGCCTGTAGTTTTGAGACCAGGTGCGATTACTAAGGAGCAGATTGAAGAAGTATGTGGAATTAATGCTACTAACAAGTTCGCTGCTGAGGACGCTGAGACACCTAAAGCTCCAGGTATGAAGTATCGTCATTATGCTCCTGCTTCGGAGGTTAGAATTATTAATCTTCCAGAGGTGTTCGATGTTAACGAAGGGCTCGAAGGAGAAGAGGCTGAGGAAAGCCTTAAGAAGATTAAGTTCGAGATTGCTAAGCCATATATCTTGACTTGTAAGGAGATTATGGGCGCTAATCCTAGTGCCAGAATTGGTTTGTTCTGCGGTGATGAGGTAAAGGAGTTATTCCATCTTCTTAAGGATGAAGTCCTTTTATCTCACGTTCACTTCTTCACATATGGCGAAGCTAAAGATGCTGACATGGCATCACACTATCTTTTCGATGGTTTACGAACACTCGACATTCAGGAAGTAGATGTAATCTTAGCAGCTGGCTTTACAGGTGAAGGTATAGCGCAGGCGTATATGAATAGACTTAACAAGGCTGCATGTAAGAGTGGCGAAGAAGTTACATATGAGTCTAGGGCGACCCGCTCGAAAACACTCCATAATTTTGAAAGTATCTACACAGCTTCAGTTTTGTTCGTCTGCAAAAACAACAGAACTCTTAGTGCAGCTGCTGAAGGTATTTTCACTAAGCTCCTTAGAGAGCAGGGTCCATACTGCCTCGAAGATGACCGCAAAACAGAAGTTGAGATCTACTGCGAGTCAGCTGGTCTTTATGCAATCGATGGTGAGAAAGCAGATAGAAATATTTTGAAGGCTATGGAAGAAGAAGGTATTTCAATCGCTCATCATAGAACTCAGCGTGCATGTGCATCGCTTTATGATCAGAATGATATTATCCTCACAATGAGAGATGAGCAGACTGATGAGTTATGCGATTCATTCCCTGATCTCAATAGCAGAGTTTATTCTTTGTCTGGATATTTGGCATCCAAGGGTATGCTCATTAAGGATGATAAGGGACGTGTTATCTCACTTGCTATTCCTGATCCAGAAGGCGAGAATTATGCTACTTGCCAGCAGACAATTAAGGCGCTCGAAGCATGGCTTAGAATACTGTTCCCATATATCATTAAGGATATTGGAGCAGAGCGAGCTTAATAATTATTTTGAGTTTTTTAGAGTCTCATTTGCGAAAACATTCATTCCAAATCATTTAATTAGGGTATAAAATATACTCGTAAGAAATTTTTGGATTTATGCGAACACATAGGACGATATAACTTTTATCAGTTTTTATTGGATTTGTGCTTGACTAAATTGTTTTTGCTATGTTAATCTAACTAACGCTGTCAATAGGACAGTTATCCTTGCTCGACAGGAATTGTCGGGCCGTATAGTCCAAGAGGAGGTGAATATCATGGCTAACAAGTATGAGATGATGGTTGTACTCAATCCTAGCATCGGCGAAGAAGCTTTGAACGCTCTTGTAGAGAACGTTAAGGCAAAGGTTGAGGAAGGCGCAACAATTGATACTATGGACGTTCTCGGCAACAAGAAGCTTGCATACGAGATTGACGACCAGAAGGAAGGTTACTACCTTCAGTTCAATTTCTCAGCAGAGTCAACATTCCCAAAGGAAATCGAGCGTAAGCTTAAGATTACTGAGAATGTTATGCGTTACCTTGTAGTTCGTGTAGGCGAGTAATCGTAGACACGGAGGTTTTAAATGAACAAAGTAATTTTAATGGGAAGATTAACAAAGGATCCAGAGGTTAAGAGTACATCTAACCAGACAGCATTGTGTAATTTCACAATCGCAGTAGATCGTAAGTTTAAGGATGCTAACGGCAACAAGCAGGCAGATTTTATTAACTGCGTAGCATGGAGACAGACAGCATCATTTATCGGTTCTTATTTCCGTAAGGGAAGCAAGATTGCCGTAGTTGGCTCATTGCAGTCACGTTCATACGATGACAATCAGGGCCAGAAGCGTTACGTTACTGAAGTAGTGGTAGATGAAGTAGAGTTCTGTGAATCAGCTAGCTCAAATGCTGGCGCTCCAGCTCAGCAGTATGTACCTCAGCAGGCTCCAGTTGTTCAGCAGGCACCTGTAGCTCCTACAGCTCCAGTTGCTCCTACAACAGCAGTTGCACCATCAATGGATTCCTCAATCTTCGATTCACCGGATGACAACATTGATTTGCCATTCGAGGTTTGATTTTATAAAGGAGACTAGATTATGGCTGATAACAGAGCACCTAAGACAGGTCGTGAGTTTAACGGCGGTATGAGACAGAGACGTTCTCGTAGAAAGACATGTGCTTTCTGTGCTGAGAAGGTTGAAGTTATCGATTACAAGGATGCTGCAAAGCTTCGTAAGTTCGTTTCTGAGCGTGGCAAGATCCTTCCTAAGAGAATGACAGGCACATGCGCTAAGCACCAGCGTGAGCTTACAACAGCTATCAAGCGCGCACGTCACGTTGCACTTCTTCCATTTATCGCAGACTAATTTGCGTTGGAAAAAGAGCCAATTATAGTGTATAATTATAGGGCACCTTTTTTGAGGGTGCCCTTTATTTTTGTTTATAAAAAATATGATTATATATAGCTTTAGGGGGTATGAATATGAAGGTTATTCTTCTCAAGGATGTAAAGGGTTTAGGTAAGGTTAATGATGTTGTTGAAGTAAATGATGGATACGGCAGAAACTTCTTGCTCAAGCAGAAGCTCGCTCGTGAATCAAATGCTGCTAACCTCAATGATGTAAAGATGAAGAAGGGTGCTCAGGCTGAGCATGCTAGACGTGAACTCGAAGCTGCTAAGGAGACAAAGGCTAAGCTCGATGGACAGAAGTTCACATATAAGGTTAAGACTGGTGAGGGCGGAAGACTTTACGGTGCAGTTACTTCTATGGATGTAGCTGAGGTTCTCAAGAAGGCTGGTTTTAGCATTGATAAAAAGAATATTACACTCAAGACACAGATTAAGAGTGTTGGTTCATATGAAGTTAAGGTTAAGCTTCATACAGAAGTTTCTTGTGAGATTGGCTTAGAAGTAGTTGCAGAGTGATTTATTGGAAGGTGATTTTGTGTCAGAGCGCGAGATTATTGACAATTTATTAGAAGAACCAACAGAAGTGTTGCCTTACGATTTAGACAGTGAGAAGGCACTTTTGACTCTCTGCATTAAAAACAAGGATACTCTTAATGTAATTCTTAAGAGTACTATTTCTTCCAAGGATTTCTATGATAGACGTAACCAGATTGTTTTCGAGGCAGTCTCAGATTTGTACTTGAATTCGATGACCATTGACCCATATACGGTTAATGATTATTTGAAGCGCAAGGGATTGCTCGAGAAGGTTGGTGGATATTCTTTCGTACCTACTCTTGTAGATTCTTATGCTGTAGCTTCTAACGTAGAAGAGTACATCAAGATTATCGCTAGCAAGAGTAAGCTCAGACTTTTTATCATGACATTGGATGAATTATCCAAGAAGGGTAAAGGCGGTCAAGGCGATGTTAATGATCTTATTGATATCGGTATTGAGAAGCTATCTGCTATGCGTGAAGCTGAAGAAGGTATCGGCTTTGAGGCTCTTGCGTCAATCATTAAGCGTAATATCCATGAGATTACTCAGATTAAGTCTGGTAAGTATACAGGAAAGATTGTTAAGACTGGATTTAGTTATCTAGATCATCTTCTTGGAGGTCTCAGACCAGGTACACTCAATATTATTGCTGCTCGTCCTGGTATGGGTAAAACATCTTTCGTTATTAATATTGCGACAAATGTTGCACAGTTCTATAACGTACCGGTTGATATCTTCTCTTTGGAAATGTCCAAGGCCGAGGTAGCTAACCGTATTATTTCTGGTAGAACAACTACTTCATCTAAGAAGCTCCAGAATGCTAACATCTCTGAGGCTGAGCTTTTTGAAGTAGCGAAAGCTTGTCAGGATATTTCACAGTATCCAATTTATATTGATGATAATTCTTCAGTTAATCCTATTACTATGCTCTCTTCTTGTAAGAGCCTTAAGGCTGAAGGCAAGTTGGGCCTTGTAATTGTCGACTATCTCCAGCTCATGAGTATGCCTGGAAATAGAGGATCTAACTATAGTAGAAATAATGAGATTACAGATATTTCACGAAGCCTTAAGATCCTTGCTAAGGAACTAGATGTACCTGTTATTGCACTCTCACAGCTCGCCAGAGGTGCTGAGAAGCGTGATGACCATACACCTATGCTCTCAGATCTTCGTGATTCTGGTGCTATTGAGCAGGATGCCGATAGCGTTATCTTCATTGATAGAGATGACTATTACGATAAGGATAAGCGCTCTAATCCTATTCAGGATGCTAAGATTCATATCGCTAAGAATAGACATGGTGAGCCAGGTATCGTAAAGCTCAAGTGGTGTGGTGCTAGAACATTGTTCTATGAGGAGGATAAGAATGCTGATCCTTCTGAACAGGCACAGGTATCACCATATGCTAGAACTACTACTCCTGGTGGCGCAGCAGCTGATTATAAGTTTGATGATAACGGTGTTGAGAAGACACCTGATGCACCTGCCGCTCCTGATGCTGGTGGTCCTGCTCCAGAAGGCTATGAGCCAGCGGGTGAGGCGGCTCCTTATGCTCCTGTTGATTCTTATGAAGAGCCAGAACCAGAGAACACAGATGATGGTTTTGATGATTTTGGTGATGGCGGTTTCGCATCTGAAATGCCTGATGGTTGGGGAGAAGAATGAGCATTATTTCCACTATTTCTGAGTTTGCTCGTAAGAATTCACTGTTTACTGGAAAATCCTTGATTGTAGGATGTTCAGGTGGCAGTGATTCTGTTGCTCTCCTTAGAATTCTAAGAGAGATTACAGATAGTGATATTTATGTTGTTCACGTTAATCATGGATTAAGAGGTCAAGATGCTAATCTTGATGAACAGTTCGTAGTAGAACTGTGCGATAAATTGAATATTCCTTGTAAGGTATATGGATTTGATGTTAAGAGGGAAGCAGAATATCTTAAGCGTTCTCTAGAAGATACAGGAAGAATATTAAGATATCGAGCTTTTGAAGATTATCAAAGGGAACTATTCGGTGATGATTATCTCGATAAATCTGTAGTGTGTCTAGCTCATCACAAAGATGATGTTGCAGAGACTATGCTGATGAACTTGTTTAGGGGAAGTGGAATTGAGGGCTTGATTACGCCTAAGCCTAAGACAGCTACAGTTATTCGTCCACTTTTATGTGTTACTAAGAGTGAACTGATTGATTATCTTAAAGAGATTAATCAAGACTATAGGGTTGATGATACTAATTTTGAATTAGATTGTACTCGTAATAAGTGGCGTAATAGCATTATCCCAATGATTAATTCTGTATCTAATAAGAATGCTTCTGATGCGTTATTTAGTACTTATGAACTAATTTCAGATGATGCAGATTATTTATCTCAAGAAAGTGAAAAAGTCTATTCCGAGATTACTGAAGTAGATACTAAGACTATTGATGTTGATGCATTGTCTAAGACGCATAAATCTATTATGTCTCGAGTTATCAGGATGCTTTGGTTAGAAACTTTTGGTGATTTGATTGATCTCGAGAGGACACATGTTGATAACATAATCGATTTGTTTTCCAGCACTAAATCTTCAGGAAGCACCATTGATTTACCATTCAATAGATTGGCATATGTAATAGATGGCCGAGGCGGATTTTGTAGTAAAGATGACTTCGATGAAGTAGGCATGAGATTATTCGCTAATAAGGGTTTTGTATTCTGCGAAAAAGACATATCTTTCGGATTATATGAAATGAGTGAAAAACATTCACTTTTACCTCATTTGAAGCGTGTATTATCAGTGCAAATCGTTGAGAATTGTAACGATTTAGTATATAATTCTAATTCGTGGTTTTATCCGATTTTTGAGGATTCTGATGGCGAAGAACTTGTTTTCGGGCAGGTCGATAACGACTTACAATTTGGGAAGGCTGGTTCGTCATCACATAAGAAGATAGGACGTCTTCTTATGGATAAGAAATTACCACTTGGTATTAGAGACAGAGTTGCTGGCGTGTATGTTGGTGAAGAAGTTTTGTGGATACCGGGAATTGGACATTCAAAGGGGTTTGTTGATGAAGTGTCCATGGGTAAGTTTTTTGAAACTCTAGAAGGTGTTAAGCGACCAATAAAGTATCTATGTGTACGAATTGATCTTTCGGAGGATTGCAATGGATAATGTTGATGTTTCAGAGATCCTTGTTTCTGAAAAGGAAATCAAGGCAATGGTAGAGCATACTGCTTCTTTGATTAATAAGGATTTTGGTGATGAAGAGTTAATCGTTGTTGGTATTCTTACAGGCAGCTATGTGTTTACAGCTGATTTGGTAAGACATCTTACAATGCCAGTTATAGTTGATTTTATGCAAGTATCAAGTTACCAGGGACAGACTTCGACTGGTGTTCTTACAATTAAGAAGGATTTGAGCTTTGATATTACAGGCAAGAATGTTCTTATTGTTGAGGATATTATTGATACAGGATATACACTTAAGTGCCTTAAGGAGATGCTTCTTAAGAGAAATCCTAAGTCACTTAAGATTTGTACAGCGTTCGATAAGCCTACACGTCGTACAAATACAATCGAAGCTGATTACGCTGGAATAGTAATTCCAGATAAGTTTATTGTAGGTTATGGTCTAGACTACGACGGAGAGTATAGAAATCTTAAAGATGTATGTGTCGTGTCTATGGTAGGAGGTAATTAATGAGCGATAACAATAATGGTAAGCGCCCACATTTGTCGGGTCTCTTTTTCTATTTGATTCTCATTGTTGTACTTTGCGTATTGTTCGCAAGTATCTTTGGTAATCGAAATAAGAATGAGAAGATCGAGTACGTTTACTCATATATCGAGTCAGAAGAGTACGATGTATCAGATATTACAATTCGTGGTACTTCTGCAACTATCGAATATACTAAGGACAACGTAGAGTCTTCAGTTACTGTTAGCATTCCTTACGAGGGTGTAGATGAAGTAATTGAGCACCTTGAGTTAGCTAAGCAGGAAGGTAAGATTGATAGCTATAAGTACGAAGAGCCATTTGATTGGACACTTATCTCAAACATCGTTCTTACAATCGCAGTGATTGCTTCAGTTATTCTTGTATTCGCAATGATGACAAGACAGGGTGGAGATAAGGGCGTATTCAGCTTTGGTCAGAACAAGGCGAAGCTCGTATCACCAAGCAAGATGAAGGTAAGATTTAAGGATGTTGCTGGTTCAGCTGAAGAGAAAGAAGAACTCTCAGAGATGGTTGACTTCCTTAAGAACCCAGAAAAGTACCGTAAGATGGGTGCTAAGATCCCTAAGGGTGTAATCCTTTCTGGTGCTCCTGGTACAGGTAAGACACTTCTTGCTAAGGCTGTAGCTGGTGAAGCAGGCGTTCCATTCTTCTACATGTCAGGTTCAGACTTCGTAGAGATGTTCGTTGGTGTAGGTGCTTCTCGTGTAAGAAGCTTGTTCGCAGATGCTAAGAAGGCTGCTCCTGCACTTATCTTTATCGATGAGATTGATGCCGTAGGTCGTAAGAGAGGTAGTGGTCTTGGTGGTGGTCACGATGAGCGTGAGCAGACACTTAACCAGATCCTTGTTGAGATGGACGGTTTTGATACAAACACTAATGTAATCGTAATGGCAGCTACTAACAGAGCAGACGTTCTTGACTCAGCTCTTTTAAGACCAGGTCGATTTGACCGTAAGATTGTTGTTTCTGAACCAGACCTTAACGAGCGTGAAGCTATTCTTAAGGTTCATGCAGCTGGTAAGCCACTTTCTAAGGATGTTGATCTTAAGGAGGTTGCTCAGAATACAATCGGATTTACAGGTGCTGATCTTGCTAACCTTCTTAATGAAGCAGCTCTTATCGCAGCTAGAAGAAATAAGAAGGAGATTACTCCACTTGAAGTTTCAGACGCTACATACCGTGTAATGATGGGACCTGAGAAGAAGTCTAAGAAGCCTTCAGATAAGTCACGTAAGCTTACTGCTTATCACGAGGCAGGTCACGCAGTTGTTCTCCGTGCTACATCAGAGACAGAGAAGGTTGACCGTGTAACAATCATTCCTGCTGGTCGTGCTGGTGGTTTCACAGCATATAAGCCAATCGAAGAGAATGATTTCTATACTAAGAAGATGATCCTTGATAAGATCCGTATGTCTCTTGGTGGTAGAGCAGCAGAAGAGATATTCCTTGATGATATCAGTACTGGTGCTTCATCAGACCTCCAGCATGCTAATCAGCTTGCAACTAATATGATTAAGCGTTTTGGTTTGTCAGAGAAGTTCAAGAATATGGTATTCGGTGATGATAGCAACGAAGTATTCATTGGTGCTTCATATGGTCAGGTTCAGCCATATTCAGATGCTACAGCAGCTGCAATCGATGAAGAGATTCAGAAGATTATTGATGGTTGTTATCAGGATGCTCTTAGAATTCTCACTGAGAAGAGAGATGTTGTAGAAGGTCTTGCACAGAGACTTCTCGAAGTTAATAAGGTTGATAATCCTGAGTTTGAAGAAATTTTCCTTAATGGTGGTGACTTAACTGCTATTCATCAGAGAGAAGCTGAGATGAAGGAAAAGTATTCAACAGAGAAGGTTAATGAAGCTGTTGAAGCTAGTAAGTCTGAAGAAAAGTCTAGTGAAGAGAAGGCCGATGAGAAGAAGCCTGATGTTGATGAGACAAATAAGATTTAAGCTTCAGTATTAATAAACAATTTAGACCCGTAGATCTATTGATTAGATTTACGGGTTTTATTTTGCCTGATTATTAAATCTGAATAACTGCTGAAATAGTGCTTGGAATTTGTAATTGTTGTAGTAGTTATAAGTGTTATGTAAGAATACAATTTGAGATGAGAAGTATTTTGAGGAGGAAGATATGAAATACAATTTTAAAAATATAGTTTCTGGATTACTGACTGCAGTGATTGCAGTTGGTTCTTTTTCAGCATTCGCATCTGCACCTGTTCTTGCTCAATCTGATGAGATAGCAATTACAGAAGAGAATTTTGGAACAAAAGGTTTTTGTGATTATCTAAAAGAATTTGATACGGATGGGAATGGTTATTTTTCACAGGATGAACTTGATGCTGTAGAAACGATTTACCTCGGATATCAATATTCTGGTGATCCTAGCGGTCTTGATAAATTTCCTAACCTTAAAACTTTTAAAGTATACAATAATCATGTTTCTGAAATAAGTTTTGATGGTTGCGAAAATCTTGAAGAAATACATATTATATATGCTTATGATATTAAAGAACTAGATCTTAACTGTTGTCCAAATCTTAAAACTGTAGATGTTACTTGGAGTTATGAGTTAAGTACGCTTAAAGTTAATGAACTACAAAAACTAGAGTTTTTGTATTGTGATTTTGATAGGCTCAGTGAAATAAATGTAAAGAATTGTAGTTCGCTTAAAAGCATAAATTGTTCCTTCAATCCTATTACTGATATTGATGTAAGCGGCTTGAAAAATTTACGAACATTGAAATGTTACAGAATGTCAAACTTGACAAGCATAAATCTTGAAGGTTGTTCCTCATTACAATATTTAGATGCTTATTTTTCTAGTTTTGAGTCTCTAGATATTAGTGGTTGTCCAGAACTATATTATTTAACACTTCAGGGTACTCCAATTACAAGTGTTGATATTAGTCATAATCCATATTTATTAGAGGCTTATAAGGGTAGTCTTGAAAAGAAATACTATAGTGAGATTGAAGGAGATGTTAACAAATATGTATCCACAGTTGATACGTCTGATGGTCAAGTTAAATGTCATCTTGATGTTAATGCTGTAATAGAAGTTAATACAGTTCCAACACCAATTCCTACACCTACACCTGTTCCTACTGTTGCTCCAACAGTAGCGCCTACAGTAGCACCAACTGTAATTCCTACAGCAGTGCCAACATCTGCTCCAACAAATGCACCTGTAACTCCTGCTCCAACAGTTAATGTTAATACTGCTTTAGTAGATGGTTTTGCAGAGCGTCTTTATACGAAGTGTCTTGGAAGAGCATCAGATCCATCTGGTAAGGCATATTGGATTAATGAGCTTAAGGCAGGTAAGTCTGGTGCCGATGTAGCTAAAGAGTTCTTCTATTCTCAGGAATTTGTAGGCTTTAATCTCGATGATAAAGAGTATGTAACAAGACTATATAGAACATTTATGGATCGCGAACCAGATAAGGCAGGACTTGATTTCTGGCTAACTAAGCTTAGTGAAGGTAATACAAGAAATTATGTATTCTATGGTTTTGTGAATTCATCTGAGTGGGCAAATATTTGTCTTAAGTATGGCATTGTATCTGGTGGTACAGCTAAACCAACAATTACAAAGGATCCAACTCCTGAGACAATCGCTTTTGCTACAAGACTATATACAACATGCCTTGGTAGAAATGCTGACCAGGGAGGTGTAAACTTCTGGGCTTCTGAATTAGCTAATATGAGAAAGTCTGGAACACAGGTTGCATATGAGTTCTTCTTTAGTAGTGAGTTTACAAACAAGAACCTCTCAGACGAAGAGTTTGTTAATAGACTTTATGCTACATTTATGGATAGAACACCTGACACAGATGGATTTAACTACTGGTTGGGACAGCTTCAGAATTCTACTAGAAAGCAGGTTTTATATAGCTTCGCAGCTTGTCCTGAATTCGCTAATATCTGTTCACAGGCTGGTATTATCAGATAATCTGTTGTTGATTAATAACTTATAGGACTAAGGAGTTCAACGAATTATTCGTTGGACTCCTTTTTAATGCACTTTTGACTTACTCTTTTTAATCATTTTTGAATTATTAATGTATAATAGATAAGTTAATAAATCTACATGAATAGGTGATTGTTATGCAAAAGGGTATTGATAAGTTAATTAATGGTTCAAAGATATATTTTATTGGTATTGGTGGTATCTCAATGAGTGGACTAGCACTCCTTGCTCAGGGATATGGTTTTAACGTTGGTGGTTCAGATATGAACCCTTCAGAGAGAACTGAGATGCTCGCTTCTAAGGGTATTAAAATCTATAACACACAGGTTGAAGATAACCTTATTGAATTCAAGCCAGACTATATTGTAAAGACAGCTGCATGTCTTCCAACTAATAAGGAAGTTAAGTATGCGCTCGATAACGAGATTACTATTTTTGATCGTTCAGAGTTCCTTGGACTTATTACTGAGAGCTATAAGCAGGTAATTAATGTATCTGGTACTCATGGTAAGACAACAACTACTGCTATGACATCTTTGATGCTTTTAGAGAGTAAGCTTGACCCAACAGTTCATCTTGGTGCTGATTTCTATTCATTTAATGGAACAGTTAGACTTGGTGGCAATAGAGACCTTTTAGTATCAGAGGCTTGTGAGTTCAAGAGATCTTTCTTGAATTTCTCATCAACAACAGCAGCTATTACAAATATTGACCACGATCATGTTGATTGTTATCCACTTCTTCAGGATGTAATCGATGTTTTCGCTCAGTTCTTAGATAAGCTCGACGACAACGGAAATGTAGTAGTAACAGGTGCTTGTAAGAATACTGCTGAGAGCCTTAAGTTAGCTAATAAGGCAAGAAGTGAAGCAGGTAGAAAAGAGCTTAATGTTATTACTTGTGGTATTTCTGGTGAGTTATGTGCTTATACAGGTAAGGAAGCTGATTTCTTGGCTTCTAATATTACATATAACAATGGTCTTCCATGCTTTGATATCTCATTTAAGGGTGAAGCTCTTGGTAGAGTTGAACTTCTTATTCCGGGAAGACATAACATCGATAACAGCCTTATTGCGCTCGCATGTGCAATTCTCAATGGCGCTGATCCTAAGTGCTGTATTAAGGCTCTTAACGAGTATAAGGGTGCAGATGGTAGATACACAACAAAGGGCTTATATCGTGGCGCTACAGTAGTTGTAGACTACGCTCATCATCCAGCAGCTGCTAGAGCTACAATCGCTGCTGCAGAGACAATGCCACATAAGAATATTTGGGTTGTTTTCCAGCCACTCACATTTGACAGAACCAAGAAACTCTTTAAGGATTATGTGTCATCACTTCTTCCTTGTAAGAAGGTTCTTTTCTCTGAGATCTTCAGTGATAGAGAGATTAACACAGGTGAGATTTCTAGTAAGGATATCGCTGATGAGATTAATAAACTCGGTGGCGATGCTGAGTTCTATGTAACTAAGGAAGAAATTATCCCTAGACTTGATGAACTTGTAGGTGAGGGAGATATCATTCTTATCCTTGGACCAGAGGATATTCGTACTCTTGGTGATATTCTCATGGCTAGAGGTAACTGATGAGAATTAAGCGCTTAACTTTAATAGGTATAGCATTTTTAATCCTATCTCTTATTATGCAGATAGGATTATTCGTTTCTTCAAGAATAGGAGCTCCTAAGGATTCTCCTGTTGTTGTTATGTATGGTTTTGATGAACAGCTGTTCCCATACACATCTTTTGGTAACGCAGTTCGCTCTAGTGGATTTGATTATGTAATTCTTAACAAGAATTTGTCCAAATCACTCGCGATTGAGGAGGAGATAAGTCTTCCTAAGGGTTATAGAAGTAGAGAGATTGTTTATCTTGTTCAGGGCGAAGATGCTACTAGTGCGTTGAAGCTTTTCGATAGCGATGAAGATACACTTGGTTTTATCCTTTTGAACCCAGTGTTCGAAAACAACTTCTCAATGGAAGGTATGGGCGTTGATTATCCAACACATGATGTTGCAATCTTTGCTGGTAACGAAGCTACTAATAGTGATGCTAGAGCGATGTACGAGAGATTATCATCTGAAGATACTTTGTATGGTGTCAAATATGAGACAGGCGGAGTTTTCTCTTCAGAATGTTTTTCGAATCCACAGGATAACAGATTTATTTCAATCTCAAGCCTTAATTATTCTACTGGTAACAGCATGGTGACTTCACCAGTTTTCCAGATTGAATTAGCTAACTATCTTGCATCTAATTATGGCGATGGTTCGAATATTGGTAGTGCTGGAATTGTATGGTGGTATGCAATCTACGTATTCAGTACACTTCTATTCTTGTCAGGTATGATCCTTGTAGTAGCGCAGATCTTGCCACTTCGCTTTAGAACAAAGAGTGACATCAATAATAAGCTTCGTGTAGCTTCTGTAATCACAATCGGTGTAGTTGCTCTTTTACTGGTTGTAGGTGTAATTCTATTGATGTATATCCATAAACTCGCTGATATGCGCTTTGTAGCTGTAGCTATTACTCCTGTAATTCTTATCCTATGTATGGCTTTGCTACGCTTTGTATACGTATTTAAGCACCGTGAAGTTAAGGCTGACGATAAGAACCCATCTTGGTACACATGGATGATCAGCGGTAGCCTTGTAATCGTTCCTTTCATGATCTTTATTGATACATTTGGTATTGAGAATTTCAAAGTTGGTGGAATCACATTATTAGTTATTATTCTCGCTGTAGCAATTGATTTTGTAAGTGTTTTAATCCTTGCGTCTGCTGATAACATTACTAGACTTTTAGGTGAGGGCGGATGCTCTTACTTTGGAAGAATATCTTTTGTAGGCTTTACAGCAGTTCCTTCATTGGTGGCACTAATAGTTGGCGCATTTAACCATATTGAAAACGGTGTGTTCATTGGACTTTTTGGTCTCATTAGCGTAATAGTTCCATACATATTCTCTATGGCAATCAAGAAGAGAACATTAACTACTTTACAAGTTGCTACTGTTCACTCACTTTTGTATTTAATTATTTTGTTTTTGGTGGCATAATGGAGTTTGGGGGAAATTGTTATGTCAGTTACTATTAAAGATGTTGCAAAGAAGGCAGGAGTGTCAATATCTACCGTTTCTAAGTGTATAAACGGTGGTAATGTACTTGAACCAAAGCGTACAGAGATTCTCAATGCCATTGAGGAGTTAAATTACAAGGTAAATCCGATTGCCAGAGGCATGAAGACAAAGAAAACACGTACTATTGGCGTGCTTATTCCTAGTTTGAAGGATTACTATGGTATTTCTATTCTTACTTATGTAAGTCAGTTTATGTATGAGAAGAATTATTCTACTATCGTTTGTGATTATCACATGGATGGTGATATGAATAATGCTTCTGAGAAGATTGACTTCCTTCTTGATTACCAAGTTGACGGTATCATTATGCAGCCTATTGGTGTTAAGCCAGAAGACTTTACTAGAATTCGTAAAGAGAAGGTACCTTTGGTATTCGTTGATATTCAGGATGAAGACAATTATTGTGATTCAGTAGTTATCGATAACGAATCAATCACATATGAAGTAATCAAGCATTTCATTGATAACGGACATAGAAATATTGCACTTATCACTGGTGGTAGCGGAATTGTTACTACTGATGACAGGGTAGCAGGTTATATCAGAGCTCTTCAGGAAGGTGGAATGCCATTCAAGCCTGAGTATGTATATAAAGAGAGCGTTAATGAAGAGAGTGGTTATGCTGGTATGAAGGCATTCCTCGAATTAGAGACACCTCCTACAGCAGTATTTGCAGCAGGTCATGATCTCATGGCTGGTAGTTTGTTATATGTAGCTGATAATAATCTTTCAATTCCATCAGATATTTCATTCGTTGGTTTTGAGAACAGTGAACTCGCTAGAATTTATAATCCTAAGCTTACAATTGGTATTCAGCCAATGGAGAAGATTGCTAAGGCAGCTTCAGATATGTTGTACGAGCGTATGACTGGAACTTATTTGGGTGTAGCTCGTAAGCGTAAGGTTGATACTATTATTGAATATGGTGCTTCAGTAAAGAAGCTCTAATATATTTTTATATAATTATAAAAAATCGTTTGACACCAAAAGGACTTGATGGTAGTATATTTCGGTGACCGCATGCGCCGGGCTCTTAAAATTGTGCAAAAAATGCATATGCCTAGGTTGAGCAGCGAGACTGGAAGAACAGGAGGACACATAAATGTACGCAGTAATTTTGACAGGCGGTAAGCAGTACAAGGTTGCAGTTGGCGATGAGATCTTCGTAGAGAAGCTCGCTGGCGAGGCAGGTGAGACAATCACTTTTGATAATGTACTTGCAGTAGCAGACGACGCTGGTATTAAGGCTGGTGCTGATCTTAAGGCAACAGTTGCAGCTGAGGTTGTTAACCAGGGCAAGAACAAGAAGGTTGTTGTTTTGAAGTACAAGGCTAAGAAGGGCTATCGTCGTAAGAACGGCCACAGACAGCCATACACACGTGTACGTATCACAGCTATCAACGCTTGATTTACACAAAACAGTTCTGATATATGATTACGGTTGTTTTCGATAGGAACTCAGATAACAAGATAATCGCTCTATTTATGAATGGTCATGCTGGTTATGCTGAGGAAGGCTTCGACATTATATGTTCAGCAGCATCAACACTCTTTTACACAGCAGTTAATTCTCTTTCTGAGATGTGCGGACTTGATCCTAACGTAATTGCTGAGATTAAAGAAGATAGTGGAGACGGTGAGGTTCATACAAGTATCAAGTTATCTGATATTGATAAGTCAGTTGAAGATAAGGTACAGACAATAATGGAGACAATCCTTTGTGGATTTAAAACATTAGAGATGTCAGCTAACAGCGACGGTAATAAGTATATCGAATTAATTGAATCAATTTGAATTTACTATGGAGGTGTATTCGCAATGATTAAGATGAATTTACAGCTCTTTGCTCATAAGAAGGGAATGGGTTCAACTAAGAACGGTCGTGACTCAGAGTCCAAGAGATTAGGAGCTAAGAAGGGCGATGGACAGATTGTAATCGCTGGTAATATTCTCGTTAGACAGCGTGGTACAAAGATTCATCCAGGTACAAACGTAGGTATTGGATCTGATGATACTCTTTATTCACGTATCGATGGTCGTGTTAAGTACGAGCGTCTTGGTAGAGATAAGAAGCAGGTTAGTGTATATCCTGTAGAGTAATTCTTAAATCGGAATATTGTTACGGTCTGTCGAGTATACTCGGCAGACTGTTTTTTTCTAAAAAAGTAAGTGTAGGTATTTATGTTTATTGATCATGCTAAGATTTATGTAAAGGCTGGAGATGGAGGAAACGGTTGCGTATCTTTCCATACAGAGAAGTATGTTACTAACGGCGGTCCTGATGGTGGTGACGGCGGTAAGGGTGGCGACGTTATTTTTGTTGCTACTTCAAAGATTTCTACATTACAGAGTTTCCGTTTCAAGCATAAGTTTGTTGCTAAAGACGGTGAGAAGGGCATGAATCGTAAGATGTACGGTAGAGGCGGTGAAGATCTCAAGATTGCCGTTCCTGTTGGTACTGTTATCAAGGATATCGACACTGATAAGATAATCGCTGATTTGTCTGAAGATGGTCAGGAAGTTATCGTTGCAGTTGGTGGTAAGGGTGGCCTTGGTAATATGCATTACGCTAATGCTGTTAGACAAGCCCCACATTTCGCTCGTGCTGGCGTTCCTGGTGAAGAGAAGAATATATCTGTAGAACTTAAGCTAATCGCTGACGTAGGCCTTGTAGGCTATCCTAACGCAGGTAAATCAACACTTCTCTCTGTTATGACTAAGGCTAAGCCAAAGATTGCTGATTATCCATTTACTACACTTGAGCCAGTTCTTGGTGTAGTACAGGATTTTGACAGTAGTTTTGTTATTGCAGATATCCCAGGTCTTATCGACAATGCACACGATGGTGCTGGTTTGGGTCACGATTTCCTTCGTCATATTGAGAGAACTAGACTTCTTATTCATGTTGTTGATGTTTCAAGTAGTGACGGAAGAGATCCTATTGATGATTTTAATAGCATCAATGATGAGCTCAGACTCTTTAATGAGCAGCTTGCTGAACGTCCTCAGGTTGTTGTAGCTAATAAGTCAGATCAAGCAACTGAAGAAGAAATTCAGATGTTTGTAGACGAGGTTAAGAGCCAGGGCTACGAGCACATATTTATTACTTCTGGTGCTGCTAGAATTGGTATCCAGCCACTTATTGATAAGGTGACTGAATTAGTATCCAAACTTCCAGCTACTCCTATTTTCGAGCAGACAGAGGAAGAGAAGATTTATAAGTTCGAGCCAGAAGAGCAGTTCACTATCGAAGTTGATGAAGATGGTGTATATAACATCTGTGGTAAGTGGGCAAAGCTTACTATGGAATCTACTAACTTCTCAGATCCAGAATCTTTGTCATACTTCCAGCGTTCTCTTATTAATGCAGGTGTTATTGAGGCACTTCGCAAGGCTGGTATCCAAGAGGGCGATACTGTAAGAATTGACGATTTTGAATTCGATTTTATTGAATAAGCAATATTTATATAAAACAACTCGGGTAAATAGCAATAACTGTATAACGCGTAACGTTTGTTTACATTTTGTTAATATCTTGCCATAATTACTCCACAGAGTATGGTTATACTTAAATCATAAGGTTATTGCTAGATACCTCTTAAATATATATTGAGTTTGTTTGTTAAACTTCGCACCACAAAATGTGCGGAGTTTTTTTTTCGCGTAAAAAACTACCGCAGTTGCTGAAACTACGGTAGTTCACTAGTTTTACATTGATTATTAGAGTACCTTCGCAAGGAATGATTTGAGACGATCGTTAGTTGGATTTTCGAAAATCTCCTTTGGAGTTCCTTCCTCTACAATCTTTCCGTCAGCCATAAAAATAACTCTTGTAGCAACTTCTTTAGCAAAGCCCATCTCATGTGTTACACATACCATAGTCATGCCAGATTTTGCTAATTCTTTCATAACATCGAGTACTTCACCAACCATCTCAGGATCGAGGGCAGAAGTAGGTTCATCGAATAGAAGAACTTCTGGATCCATAGCAAGTGCTCGTACAATAGCGATACGCTGCTTCTGGCCGCCAGAGAGCTGACTAGGGAAGCTATTCCCTCTATCGCCAAGCGCAACCTTCTTTAAAAGCTCGTTAGCGCGCTTCTCAGCCTCTTCCTTAGACTTTCCGAGTAATTTCATAGGCGCGAGCGTCATGTTGTTTAGAATTGAAAGGTGAGGGAATAAATTGAAGTGCTGGAAAACCATTCCCATCTTCATTCTAAGCTTGTTAATATCTGTACTCTTATCTGTAATATCAATTCCGTCAAAAAGGATATGACCGCTTGTTGGACGCTCAAGAAG
Organism: Clostridia bacterium; assembly: GCA_024403735.1. Taxonomy (GTDB): domain Bacteria; phylum Bacillota; class Clostridia; order Saccharofermentanales; family Saccharofermentanaceae; genus Saccharofermentans. The sequence goes on along the minus strand of JAKSRG010000003.1, from coordinate 8,565 downwards.
ATTAAGAGAACGTAAAAATGTTGACTTACCTGAACCTGATGGTCCGATGATTACAACAACTTCACCCTTTTTGATATCTGTAGTAACACCATCCAAGGCTTTGATTTCGCCGCCTTTATAATGCTTCTTAAGGTCGTTAACTGAGATTAAAACATTATTATCGCTCATTGTTTCTTAATCTCCTTTCAAGAATATTTACTAGTCTGCTGAAGATAGTAACGAGAATGAGGTAAATCAAAGCTACTGCAAGAAGTGGCATGAAAGGTGAGAATGTAATACCTCTGATTTTGTCACCTGCCTTAGTGAGATCTACGATAGCTACGTAACCTGCAACAGATGTTTCCTTAAGAAGAACAATGAACTCATTTGCAAGAGCAGGGAGAATGTTCTTAAAGGCCTGTGGAAGAACAATATATACCATTGTCTGGATGTAGTTAAAACCAAGGGAACGACCAGCTTCGAACTGACCATTATCAATACTCATGATACCGCTTCTAACAATCTCAGCTACGTAAGCTCCTGAGTTGATACCGAATGCAATGATTGCAACGATAACACCATTGTTGGATGAAGCAAAGATAATGAAGTAGGCGATAAGGAGCTGTACAACCATAGGAGTACCACGGATGATTGTTAAGTAAATATTAGCTATGAAGTTAGCTACTTTGAGTAAACCCTTACCGAAACCTGGTCTGAGCTCATCAATCATCTTATCGTGTGAAGATCTTACCAGAGCGAGGATAATACCGAGCAAAATACCAAGAATAGCTGCGAAAAAAGTAATAACTAAAGTACTACCCAAACCGCTAAGTATTAGCTTATATCTGTCATCTTGCACGAAGTTAAGAATGAAGTCTGACTTGAGTTTTGAGAACCAGTCACCGATTGATAACATTAGCATTGTCGTCTCCTTTAAAAGAAAAAGGCGGATGTAAGTCCGCCTTTTTGCGTGTGAATAGTGAACTTAAATTAGTTAGCTGGAATGTACTTCTCTACGATAGCGTCGAGTGTGCCATCAGCCTTAAGGTCAGCGAGAGCCTTGTTTACATCTTCAAGGAGTTCTGGCTTATCCTTAGAGATTGCGATAGCGTAATCTTCTACTGCATAAGGTGTCTCAAGAAGTACAAGACCATCATTTGCTGCTACGAAAGACTTAGCTGGCTCGTTATCGATAACAACAGCCTGAACCTTACCAGTTGTAAGTGCGAGAACAGCGTCAGCACCTGTCTTATAGCTCTGAACACGGTCAGCACCAAGATCATCCTGCATATAAATGTCACCAGTTGTTGACTCCTGTGTGCCTACGAGATAATCACCATTGATAAGTGTGTCGATATCTGTGATTTCAGATCCTTCAACAACGATGATAGACTGAATACCTGTAGCATATGTTGTTGAGAAGTTAACTGATTCAAGTCTTTCATCAGTAACAGTCATACCAGCCATACCGATATCATACTTACCAGAAACAACACCACCGATGATAGAACCGAACTCTACATCCTTGATCTCGAGTTCCATACCGAGCTTATCAGCGATTGCCTGTGCGATTTCAGCATCGATACCAACAATCTTGCCACCCTCTGTGTACTCATAAGGAGGGAAAGCAGCGTTTGTAGCCATAACGAGCTTCTTCTTTGAGCTTCCGCAACCAGCAAATGCAAATGCGATAGAAGCAATGCAGAGGATAGCTGCGAGTTTTGTAACCAACTTTTTCATAATAAAAATACCTCACTTCTTATAGGGTTTCCCCTAGATTACCAATATATTATTAAATCGTTTGAGTAATAAAGTCAATTGAATATAGTTATATAAAACTATTATTTATCAAGACTAGCACGTAAACTGTCCCTAGCAGAAAAAGCATTTTTACGCCATTTACTACAGAGGGAAGAGGCTTCTTCCTGATTCTCACATCTAATAAGTGTCTTAAATGATGGCATATTATCTTCATTGATAGCAAGTACCGCATATATAGTGTCATCAATTACTTCTACAGAAGCTTTGATGCTATTTCTTTGAGCCATAATAGCAGTAAGATCAGCTTTTGCGTCGCTAAGAAACTTCTTTGTGCTAACGCTAAGAGTAGTCTTAATATCTTCAAGAACAGCGCTTCCACCTCGTGTAATAGAGATGAGATTTTCTGTGGAATCCGCTGTGACAGCGCCAGTTCCATCTGTTTCAGATATAGATTCAATGAGATTACTTGATAAGAGTTCATTAAAACACTCTGCAAAGGAGAAATAGTCCATAGTAAGTGAAGCCAAGCACTTATCCATCAATAAGTGATAAGTGATGCCTGGTACATCAGAGACAATATGAAGAATAATAATTTTTGCTTTAGCCTTTTCTTCGATTTTCATGCTTTTCTCCTATTTCGGGTAAATTATAACGTATATTCATGTCAAAAAATACAAAATTGATTAAATTTGATAAAATTGCTCGTTTTTTAGTTCACTTCGATATAAAGCGGTGATATACTTTCAAGTAGTTTTGAAAGAAACTAAACAAAGGAGCAATTATTATGATTAAACTTGATGTATCAAACGTATTACCATTTATTGGTGGTGAAGAAGCAGTTAAGAGAATGGAGCCACAGGTTAAGGCTGCACACGACATGCTTCATAAGAAGAATGGTCCAGGAAATGATTTCTTGGGTTGGCTTGATCTTCCTACAAACTATGACAAGGAAGAGTTCAACAGAATTCAGAAGGCTGCTGCTAAGATCCGTAAGGATTCAGATGTTCTCGTAGTTATCGGTATCGGTGGTTCATACCTCGGTGCACGTGCTGCAATTGAGCTCTTGAATCACTCATTTGCTAACGTAGCTTCAAAGAAGACACGTAAGTGCCCAATCATCCTTTTCTGCGGTAACTCAATCAGTGCTACATATCTTGCTGATATGATGGATGTTATCGAGGGTAAGGATATCTCAGTTAACATTATCTCTAAGTCTGGTACAACAACAGAACCAGCTATTGCTTTCAGAATTTTTAAGGCATACATGGAGAAGAAGTACGGTAAGGAAGAGGCTAAGAACAGAATTTACGCTACAACAGATAAGGCTCGTGGAGCTCTTAAGGGTCTCGCTGATGAAGAAGGTTATGAGACATTTGTAGTACCTGATGATGTTGGAGGACGTTTCTCAGTTCTTACACCAGTAGGTCTCCTTCCAATCGCTGTTGCTAACATCAACATTAAGGAAATTATGAAGGGTGCAAAGGACGCTTCTAAGGAATTCAAGAAGATGAGCGTTATGGAGAACCCTTGCTATCAGTACGCTGCAGTAAGAAATTGCTTGCTCCGTTCAGGTTATTCAACAGAGATTATGGTTAACTATGAGCCATCTTTCCACTATATGACAGAGTGGTGGAAGCAGCTCTATGGTGAGTCAGAAGGTAAGGATTTCCGTGGTTTGTTCCCAGCAGGTGTTGATAATACAACAGATCTTCACTCAATGGGTCAGTTCATCCAGGAAGGTGCTCGTATGATGTTCGAGACAGTTGTTCAGATCGATAAGGCTCGTCGTTCTTTCGAGATTCCTAATGATCCAGACAACCTCGATGGTTTGAACTTCCTTTCAGGTATGGATATGAATGAAGTTAACCTTAAGGCTATGCAGGGTACAGTACTTGCTCACGTAGATGGTAAGGTTCCTAACATGGTAGTACATATGCCAGAGCTTACACCATACTGGTTCGGTCAGCTCGTATACTTCTTCGAGAAGGCTTGTGGTATTTCTGGTTATCTTCTCGCAGTTAACCCATTCAACCAGCCAGGTGTTGAAGCTTATAAGAAGAACATGTTCGCTCTTCTTGGTAAGCCAGGTTACGAAGATCAGAAGGCAGCTCTTGAGGCTCGCTTATAATAAATGATTTTTGTTTGTGGTTTTTAGGACTTCAAACAGATTAACCAGCTTTATATAACTAGCTTTATATAATAGGTTATTTATTAAGATTATATAGAATCCCTGTAATCGAAAAGATTGCAGGGATTTTTTCGTTCTAATTAAGCTAAATATACCAAATTGTTTCAAAAATATTAATATATTGATATTTGCGTATTTGTTTACAATTTGTTCACACATTGCATAAATGACCTTTGTAAAATATATTCTGAATAAATATATAAATATATTTTAGATATTTATTAAAAATTATGTGATGAGGTTGAGTTTATGGGTAAGATCAACACAAAAATCAAACAGAGATTTTTATCATTATTGGTATCAATCTTAATGGTATTTAATGGTTTCTTTCCATTATTTACTATGCCAGTTTATGCAGCTACTGAAGGTACTGATATAACTAGTAGCGTAACGAGTGTAGCTATCAAAAATGTAAATACACCGTTTGGTCCTAATTCCGGTATTGAAGGAATTCTTAATTTTACGGTTCCAAATTTTACTTCGGATCATCCGTATATTTACTATGATTTTAATCAAGTAAAGATTGTTGATTCGGACGGAAATGAAACTACTGCTTTCGATATGACAACTTTTCCTAAGGTTGAAAATGAAGAAGCTCAATTCGATGGATCTGATATTAAGTATACATATAGCATCATCGACGGTGTGATTATTTTCGATATGAGTCCAGCTTTTGATTCTAATGGAAATATGATAGATCAGATACCTGGACACGCTGGTTTTGCAAATTTCAGCTGTTCATTGAATCAGACTGCTTTATCTGAGAATCAGGCTAAATATACTTTGAAGTTTGTTCATGGTATCGATGATCCAACAATTAATCCTCAGATTACAGTTACAGAAAAACCAAACATCGATCGTAGTCTTACTGTGTCTAAGGTAGGAAGCAATGTTAATCTTGCTAATAAGACAATTGATTACACTATTACTATTAAGAATGATGGTTCTAAGGATTGCGAACCACTTGTAATTTCAGATACTCTTGGTAATGGTGTATATGCTATCCAGGGAGAACCAACTATTGAACCAGCTTCTATTGGTATTACTACTCAGAAGCCTGAGCATCCTGAATGGAATCAGAAAGGCTATTCATTTACTTTAGGTAATAATATTCCAGCGGGTTCAACAGCAACAATTAAATACACATGTAAGTTAGAAGATGCTTTCATGTCACAGAATCAGTTACAGAATGACATCACATCTATCAAGATGACTGGTGATGATCGTCCTGTCGTATTTAATGGAAATAATACTTCTTTGAATTCATCTTACCCAATTGATTATAAAGTTGTAAGTAAGTCAGGTACTTATTCAGAAAGTACTAATACAGTTGATTGGAAGATCAATATTAATAACGGATCAACAAAGTTTAATCTTAAGGGAATGACTCTTAAAGATACTTTGGATGATACTGTTCAGATGGAACTTGCAGAAGGAACATCTATTAAAGTAACAAACAAGGGTACAGGTGTAACTGAAACTCTCACAGATTTGTCTGCTTTGAATAATTATTCTTTTGGTAATGCTGATAACTCAAACGAATATGAAATTACATATACAACTCATGTTACTTCTACTTTTGAAGAAACTGATCCTACAGCTCAGTCAAAGAATACTGCTGAAATTTACGATGGATCAAATAAAGTAGGTGAATCTTCATCTTATGTTAAAGTTCATGATGGTCCTAATGGTGGCAATGATAATCCAGGCGGTAATGATCAGCCAAAGATTAATGCTTCAAAAAAGGCTAATGATGTTCAGGTAATTGATGATAAGGTATATGCAGAATGGTTGATTACTATTGAAGTACCTACTTCTCCAAGTCCTGTAAGTTTAAGTGTTCGAGATCAGTTTAACGGTGCTTTGTCAATGGATACATCTAAGCCAATTAAGATGTATTACATAGATGAGAACGATAATGAAGTTGAAGTTCCTTGGTCTACAAATCAATACGACACTCCAAGTAAGATTGTTGACCCTAGTGTGGTTCCTTCTCTTGCTGGTAAAACTTTGTATGTCAAAATTTATTCAGTGTCTAACTTTGATCCTAATAATAGCAATATTTCAAATCAGGCTCAGGTAACATTGAATGAAAATATTCAGAGTAATCCACAGGCTTCTTATAACGTACCTGTTCCTGAGAATTACGTTAGAAAAGATAATGGTACTTATGATTCAACAACTGATCTCATTAAATGGACATTATATGTAAACCATAATAATGGTAATGGTTTTACTGTTACTTCTAAGAATTGGGATACAATTACACTTATTGATGATCTTGCAAATGGTACTCTTGTAGGAGACATTATTATTAATGATAATTCAGGTAATAATTTTAAGGTTACTAAGGTAACTGAATTACCAGAAGGTGGTATTTCTTTTGATCTTAAGGATACTGTTCTTGATAATGGTTGGACTCCAGATCCACTTAGATTAACTAATAATTTGATTATTACTTATTACACTAAGCCAGCTCCAGATTCTTATCCATTGAGTAATAGTGGTACTAGTACTGTAGAAAACAATATTACTTTCATCGGTACAGTTAAGGATGATCCTACAACATATAAGTCTTCAACTAAGGGTTCTTGTAAGATTGAAGAAGATATCTTGTTTAAAACTTTAGTGGAAGAAGAGTCTGTATTGAATAAGGATAATCCTGATACATTAACATTTAAGATTACTCTTAATCCTCATGGAACAAAGCTTAGTCCAGATGGAAGCACATCTTATAAAGTAATTGATACACTTCCTAAAGTTCTTGATTATGTTCCTGGTTCACTTGTGATTACTAATGCAAGCACTGGAGATCAATTGACAAAGGATTCATATTTTGATGAGAGTGTTTCAGCAAATGAATATGAATTCTCTTTGAATGGACAGGATTTGGAATTGTTTGTTCCAGATTCAACTCCTTTGATTATTAAGTATAAGGTTAGACTTAATACTCCAGGTAATTTAGGTAGCTACGCTAACACTGTAGCTATTCCACAGCCATATGCCCAGGAATCAACAAGTGTTTCAACAAACACTAATAAGCAGATTTTTACAGCAGGTGCTGGTTTCGTTGATGGAACAATTCTTTTCTATATTGATAAGATTTCATCAACAGAAACAGAGACTATACTTGGTGGTGCTAAGTTCAAAGCTGTCGAGTATGATCTTGATGGTACTAAGACAAATAAGGAATTTGAGGCTACTACTGTAGCTGGTGAGCCATTGAGTTCAGATTTGTTTGTTTGTACATCTGATGATACATATAAGATGACTTGGGATCATATTTATGAGATTAGTGAGATTGAACCGCCAATCGGATATGACCCAAATGATACGGTATATCGTATCGCTATTTTGAATCCTACTAAGTTTAGTGATATTACATGGAACGATCCTACAAAGCCTATTAAGGTTCTTCCAATCAAGTCACATCTTACAGTAGTTAATGATTCACAGATTAAGAACCCAGTTGAGAATGAATTGACTGTTGCAAAATTATTTAGCGACGGTACAACAGATTTGTCTGAAGTTGAGTTTGAGATTAGACAGGGTTCAGTTTCTGGTGCTGTATTGGCAACATTGAATTCTGATAAGGGATTTAGTCAGAAGACACTTCTTCCTGGTACATATGTGATTGTAGAGACAAAGTATCCTTCTAAATATACTCCTGCAGATAACATTACTGTAGTTGTAGACGATGAAGGTAAGATTACAATGTCTGGTACAGTTGCTAATGTAACATGTGTTGGTGGTGATTCAACAAATGTAACTCTTAATGTTACTAATGTGGCAAAGGGTGCAACACCTACTCCTGTACATAGTGTTCAGATCACTAAGACATTTAGTGATGGAGCAACTGATGCATCTGGAGTTGAATTTGAAGTTCATGAGAATACAGCTACTGGTGAAGTAAAGGCAACACTTAATAGTGGTAATGAATTTAAGAATGAGACATTGGCTGTTGGTAAGTATGTAATTGTTGAGTCTAGTTGTCCAGCAGGATACACACCAGCAGCAAATATCGAGTTTGAAGTTAATTCTGATTACACAATCAGTTACACAGGTTCTCTTGCTGCAACAGGTAAGGGTACAACAGCACTTGTAATTCCAGTAGAAAACAAGGCAATCGACAACAGTGTTCAGATCACTAAGACATTTAGTGATGGAACAACAGATGTATCAGCAGTTGAATTCGAGATTCACGAGGGTTCAGCAACAGGTACTGTTAAGGCAACACTTAAGAGTGAAAATAACTTCAAGTCAGGAACACTTGCAGCAGGTAAGTATGTAATCGTTGAGTCAAAGAGCCCAGCAGGATATACACCAGCAGCAAATATCGAGATTGAGGTTAATGCCGATAAGACAATCTCTTACACAGGTTCTCTTGTTGCAACAGGTAAGGGTACAACAGCACTTGGTCTCACAGTTGAGAACCAGGCAATTGATAATAGTGTAAAGATTACAAAGACATTTAGTGATGGATCAACTGATGTATCTGGTGTTGTATTCCAGATTCGTAAGGACAATGCTGAAGGTACAGTAGTTGATACACTTAAGAGTTCAAATAGCTTTACTTCAAAGACACTTGCAACTGGTAAGTATGTAATTGTTGAGTCTAGTTACCCAGCAGGTTATAC
>JAKSRG010000029.1 GCA_024403735.1 Clostridia bacterium | reverse complement strand
TATGGCTTCACGAAGCCCCAACTTCTAGCGAAGCTAAGTGGGGGAGCGTTCACGCGTTTATTTAATTATATCTGACTTTATCGAAAACAACCTAACAGACTTAGTTGGATTCTACAACCTTCAAGCCTTCGCTGATAAGTGCTTTTTTAATCTGCTCAACGTGTTCGTAATCACGTGTCTCCATAGCAATTCTGAGGTAGCAGCCGTTGATATTCTCTGTATCACTAGCTCTCTCATGGTGAACAGAAGTAACGTTACCACCACAGTCAGCGATAATTCTTGATACATCCTTGAGCTGACCTGGCTTATCGATGAGCTCGATTAAGAGGCTAGTAACACGACCGCTCTTCATGAGACCTCGCTTGATAATTCTAGAGAGGATGTTAACGTCGATGTTACCACCAGATACTACGCTAACAACTTTCTTGCCCTTGATAGGGAACTTGTTGAACATTGCAGCAGCAACTGCAACGGCGCCAGCACCTTCAGCGATCATCTTCTGCTTCTCGATGAGTGCCAAGATTGCTGAGCAGATCTCGTCCTCAGTAACGAGAGCAACCTCATCAACATATTCGCTAACATACTTAAATGTATTCTCACCAGGCTGCTTAACAGCGATACCATCAGCAACAGTAGCTACACTCTGGAGTGTCTCAATCTGACCATCGTTAATAGAATTGAACATTGATGGAGCACCAGCTGCCTGAACACCATATACCTTAATAGAAGGACGAATTGACTTAATTGTATATGCGATACCAGAGATAAGTCCGCCACCACCAATTGGTACGATAATCGCATCAATATCATCGAGGTCGTTCAAGATCTCGAGGGCGATTGTTCCCTGACCAGCAATTACATACTCATCATCGAATGGATGAACGAAAGTGTAACCCATGCTGTCACGGAGTTCTAAGGCCTTCTTATAAGCGTCATCATATACACCATTAACTAGGCAAACTTCTGCGCCATAGCTCTTAGTAGCCTCAACCTTAGAGATAGGAGCACTGTCTGGGAGACAGATTACTGCGTGAATTCCAGCCTTCTGCGCAGCGAGTGCCACGCCCTGTGCATGGTTACCAGCAGAGCAAGCGATAACGCCCTTTTTCTTCTCTTCTTCAGAGAGCATGGCAATCTTGTATCCTGAACCACGGAGCTTGAATGAACCAGTGTTCTGCAAGTTCTCTGGCTTGAGCCACAGCTCACAGTCTGGCGCAATTCCATTTGTTTTTACACACTGTGTCTCACGAACTACTCCCTTGAGAGTTTTCTGTGCATCGAATACCTTATCTAATGTAAGCATTGTAAGTCCTCCTTGTTCTTCACACTAATAAAAACACCCGTCCCAAAACTATAAAGCTTTGAGACGGGTGGAATAATATACTAACCACTCGCGGTACCACTCAAATTGCGTTGTTAACCGCCACTTATCGAGATCCAACAATCTCTATGCACTAACGTAGCATGCACGTGAACCCCTACTGCTATTTCAGGACCCCAGCTCAGAAGTGATAGGCATTAGATTTGGTTCGTCGCCAGGCTTCCACCATCCCCAGCTCTCTATAGAGAATTACAAATCAGCCGTCTTCGTCACAGCTTTTGTACAAAATTTATAACACCTTACGTAATGGGTGTCAAATGCTGAAAGAGGAAGAAAACTTACCAAAACACGACACGAGATATTTACAGGCACTTACATATAGAAACTAAATATAGGGGAGCGCTACTGGGACAGTCATATACCTAATTCTGATCTTTTGACCAGCTCGAAAACACATTACAAACAGATAACAGACCTCAAAAAATCCAGGCTAAAACTAAGTTCAAAATGCCCTGATTTGGGCAATCTACTGCGCCGCAGGGCTTAGCCCGGTATTATAGTTTTGAACTGTCCCATTAATGGAAGCGCCAAAGTGGTAAAATAAAAATGTAACACTAAATATAGTAGCCATGCATTGACATGACCACTATATATAGTTATTATGATTAAGGCACACGGTGTCTAAGTTTTTTGACAAAAAGACAGAAAATCCGTGAAATTTTTTGTATTAAATACCAAAATTATGTGGTTGTAACGTTCATGTAACATTGCTACAATTATCGAGTATTTTTTGAAGTATAGGTCGGGGGCACTATGAAGATTATCAAACGTAATAAGACGGAAGTTGATTTTGATATTACAAAGATTGTTAATGCTGTAACTAAGGCTAACAATGCTGCTAAAGAGAGTGAGAGAATGACAACTACTCAGATCAAGAGAATCGCAGATTCTGTTGAGAAGCAGTGTGAGAAGGTTAGTCGCGCACTCTCAGTAGAAGAGATCCAGGATCTCGTTGAGAAGCAGATTATGGCTCATGGTGCATATGAAGTAGCTAAGCTTTATATTACATATCGTTATACTAGAACTCTCGTTCGTCAGTCTAATACTACTGATGACAGTATCCTCACACTCATCGAGTGCAATAACGAGGAACTTAAGCAGGAGAATTCTAATAAGAATCCTACAGTTAACAGCGTACAGCGTGACTATATGGCAGGTGAGGTATCAAAGGATATCACTAACAGAATCCTTCTCCCTGAAGAGATTGTTGAAGCTCATAAGCAGGGTATTATCCACTTCCACGATAGTGACTACTTTGCTCAGCACATGCATAACTGCGATCTCGTTAACCTTGAGGATATGCTCCAGAACGGTACAGTTATCTCAGGTACAATGATTGAGAAGCCACATAGTTTCTCTACAGCTTGTAATATTGCAACTCAGATTATTGCTCAGGTTGCTTCTAACCAGTACGGTGGACAGTCAATCTCTCTTACACACTTAGCTCCATTTGTTCAGATTTCTCGTGAGAAGATCAGAAAGATCGTTAACAAGGAAATGGAAGATATCGGTGTTGAACTCTCAGAGGAGAAGACAACAGAGCTCGTTGAGAAGAGACTTCGTGATGAGATTGAGCGTGGTGTTCAGACTATTCAGTATCAGGTAGTTACACTCCTTACAACTAACGGTCAGGCTCCATTCGTTACTGTATTTATGTATCTTAACGAGGCTAAGGATCCACAGCTTAAGAAGGATCTTGCAATGATTATTGAAGAGGTTCTTAAGCAGCGTATTCAGGGCGTTAAGAATGAAGCTGGTGTATATGTAACACCTGCATTCCCTAAGCTTATTTATGTTCTTGAAGAAGATAACATCAAGCCTGATTCTCAGTATTATTACCTCACAAGACTTGCTGCTAAGTGTACAGCTAAGAGAATGGTTCCAGACTATATCTCTGAGAAGGTAATGCTCGAACTCAAGGTTGATAAGAATGGTGAAGGTCACTGCTATACATGTATGGGTTGTAGATCATTCCTTACAACATATGTAGACGAGAATAACAAGCCTAAGTACTATGGTAGATTTAACCAGGGTGTTGTAACAATTAACCTCGTTGATGTTGCTTGTTCTGCTTGTCTTGAGACACGTAATGAAGAGAAGTTCTGGAAGATCCTCGATGAGAGACTTGAACTTTGTCACAAGGCACTTCGTTGTCGTCACGATAGATTGGTTGGTACACTTTCTGATGCAGCTCCAATCCTCTGGCAGTATGGTGCACTTGCTCGTCTTGAGAAGGGTGAGCCAATTACTAAGCTCCTCTATGGTGGATATTCAACTCTTTCACTCGGCTATGCTGGTCTTTGGGAGTGTGTATATGAAGTAACAGGTAAGAAGCTTACAGAAGCTGAAGGTGAGGCATTTGGTCTCCGTGTTATGCAGGCTTTGAACGATGCTTGTGCTAAGTGGAAGGATGAAGAGAATATCGATTATTCACTTTACGGAACACCACTTGAGTCAACAACATATAAGTTCTCTAAGGCTCTTCAGAGAAGATTTGGCATCATCAAGGGTGTAACAGATAAGAACTACATCACAAATTCATACCATGTTCATGTAACAGAGCCAATCGATGCATTCAAGAAGCTCGCACTTGAGTCAAAGTTCCAGAAGCTTTCACCAGGTGGTGCTATCAGCTACGTTGAGGTTCCTGATATGCAGAATAATATTGATGCTGTTATGGATGTCATGGCATTTATCTATGAGAACATCATGTACGCTGAGCTCAATACTAAGTCTGACTACTGCCAGGAGTGCGGTTATGATGGAGAGATCCAGATTAAGGAAGACGACGGTAAGCTTATTTGGGAGTGCCCACACTGCGGTAACAGAGACCAGGCTAAGCTCAATGTAGCAAGACGTACATGCGGATATATCGGAACACAGTTCTGGAATCAAGGTCGTACACAGGAGATTAGAGAGAGAGTACTCCACCTCTAATAAATTATTATGAATTATGCTGCTATAAAAGAATTCGATATTGCTGATGGTATAGGCACACGAGTTACTGTGTTCGTATCAGGTTGCACTAATAGATGTGAAGGTTGTTTTCAACCTGAGACATGGAATTTCGATTATGGCGAACCATTCACAAAAGAGACAGAAGATTATGTACTGAAGTGCCTGGAGCCATATTACATTCATGGCCTCACGGTGCTAGGTGGTGAACCTTTTGAGCCAGAGAACCAGAGAGCACTTCTCCCATTCCTTAAGCGTTTTAGAGAGATGTATCCTAATAAGGATCTTTGGATTTTTACAGGGTTCCGTTACGATGACGAGCTTTTAGTTCCAGGTAGTCACCCTAACTGTGAAGTAACAGAAGAGATATTGTCTCTTGTTGATATCCTTGTAGATGGAAGATTTGAACTAGCTAAGAAAGATATCAGACTTAAGTTCAGAGGATCTTCCAATCAGCGTGTCATCGATATGAATAAGACACGTGAAGCTGGCAAGGTGGTTCTTTGGGACGATAGTCTTGCAACAAACTAATTAATTTGATTTTAATTTTGAACTGGTTACCTTATTGAGGTGGCCAGTTTTGTTTTGAGTAAAAAGTAATATACTTATTTACGTGAATAGGTTCTAGATAGAGGGATTTTGCTATGAAGAAAAGAAATATATTTCTTGGATTACTGTTAGTTGTAGTACTTGCTGTGGCTTTTATTGGTATCAATTATGCAATGGCATATTTTAATAGACCCTGGGACACAGGAATTGTTGTTATTGATGGCAAAGAGATATCGCTTCCGCTTAGTGTAGAGGAGTTCGAAGCTAAGACTGGCTTAACAGTATCTGACGAGTTACAAAATTTTGGCTTCCATGCCGTTGAAGGTAAGGACCTCGAGTGGGGACAACTGGAAGTGTTTATTTCTGGTGATGAGATTACTGGAATTAAGGTTATAAGTAGAGATATCTATTATGTAGAAGATGAATATCCAGGTGAATTCGTTAAGTTCCCTGAAGGCGTATCAACTAATACGGATATTGCTACGATTGAGAAAGAATATAGTTCTGGACTTCTTAGCCCATATGTTCGTAAGACAACATTTACACAGTCTCACGTATATTTTACAGAGAAGTTCGTAGGACAGGATTATGATCTTACAGTTACTGTAAGTGAACATAAGAGCGAGAAGATGAATGGTGAGCTTCAGATGTTTACAGAGATCTTTTATTATGTATCTGGCAGAGGCACAGATATGGTTTACGACTAATGGAGGTAATAGAAATGAAGGTTGTAGTTTTATCAGGTAGTCCACATAAGAATGGAACAACAGCAAAGCTTGTTGATAGTTTTATTAAGGGAGCAAAGGAAGCAGGCCATGAAGTAGTAAGATTTGATACTGCGTTTATGAATATTCATCCTTGCATCGCTTGTAATAAGTGTCAGGAAACTGATGGTTCTGCGTGTGTTTTCGATGACGACATGGTTAAGATTGGTGATGAACTCGCTACTAGTGATTGCATAGTATATGCGACACCAGTTTATTACTATGGAATTTGTGCTCAGCTTAAGACCGTGATTGATAGATATTACGGAATTGAACAGAAGATTAGAAGAGGGCAGAAGACATTCTTTATCACAGCGATGTCAGATGACAAGAAGACAGAAGCTATTAATGCATCTTATTTGGCTTTTGTAGACTGGCTTGAGTGGAATGATGCAGGCATTTTGAATGCTATGGAGTGCTCAGTTCCAGAAGATCTTGATAAGACAGACTACGTAGAGCAGGCATACAAGATGGGACTTAGTATCTAATGTCCTTGACAATGGGACCAGTTTATTTGTTTTGAGAAAGTCCGATTTTGTTTGGAATGATTTAGTTAATACCTACGTAGCCATTAGCTTCAACAACATACTGACCCTCATCAGATAGTATCCAGTCGATGAGGATAGGAACATTAGGGTTATCGTTGTCAGCACGGTACACAGCATAGAAGTAGCTAGTAGAAGGATATGTGCCGTTTCTGATGTTTTCTTTAGTAGGCTCAACTCCGTCTAGTGCTAGTAGCTTGATGCCTCCATAGTTCGTGATGTTCTCGACATAGAACCTGAATGAGAAAGCGATGCCTTTGCCTAGTAGTAGATTGTGATTATCCTTGATCTTCTGACCATTCATAAATCTGATCATGGTGGACTGGCTGCCGCTACCCTCGTTACGGGAAATGGCTACTATAGGTCCAGGGGTTCCGCCTACTTCTGACCAGTCTGTTATCTTACCTGAGTAGATGTCTCTAACCTGTTCGGAGGTTAATCCATCTACGGGGTTATTCTCGTTAACTATGAATACGAATGCTTCTTGTCCGATTGGCTCGAAAACAAGCTCGACACCATTATCCTTGGCATACTGAAGCTGCTCATCAGATGGGTAAGCGCAGAACACAATATCAGCAGTACCGTCGACAACTTCCTGGTATGCAGATCTTGTATTATTCATCTTGAGCGCGCTATTTGCCTCGAAGTCAGTTCCATCAAATACAACAGATGCTTCTGGGTAAGTTGAACCCACAAATCCAGAGAATACAGGGTATAGTGCCGCTGCACCATCGATAACTGGGAGGTCGCTTTCAAGCTTTAAGTCGGTATCAATAGTAACTGTCTGGGAGTTGTCATCAAAAGGAAGATACTCATCTAGTTCAATAGATTTAGCCTTGAGGCCATCTGAACGTTCATAGGCTACTCTTACGGTGAACTTCAGATAAATAAATACACCAAGAGCTACATATAGTAGCGCGAACCCAACAAGAATAGGAATCTGATAACGTAGTTTTTTCTTATCCATAGTTACCAGTTCTCCGTTGTGATGATTGTGATGATTGATGCTTTTTCCTTGAGCTTAAGCGTGTAGCCAAGAAGTAGTGAGATGCCAATAATTCCAATGAGGCCAATTACTATAAGCGCTATGTAGAAATGCTTATCTTTCATGAACCTGGAACTCCTAATTACATGTTAGCTACTGCTGCAGAGAGGACTGCCAAAAGTAGAGCAAATAGTATCAAAATTGTGCCGAGTATTGAAGTGAAAATAATAAACAAAATGGTAGGCCATTTTGCTCGCTGATCTTTTGGCTTTTTGATGTTCAGAATAAATTTAACAACAACAAAAATATAGAAACCAAGAAAAAAGACAAAAGGTGATACATAATAAAATGCAGATGAGGCCATAAAAAACTCCTTATAACAAATATATCTATCCATAGGCTAATTCTATTCATAAGTTGATAGTGTTGCAAGCGAATAAAAATAAAAGAAAAATGATATTTTGAACAGTTCAACCACGCTAAACTAAAGAAATAGCAGTGCTTTGCGGTTAATTTTTGTTAATTATGCTAACAGGGTTTAACACGCGTTAGTGATATAATTTAGGTTATCAAAGTATTTAGTTTTGGTATGCAGTCCGCATGCTTTTGATTGTGAAAAATGTATTACGCTAAGAGGTTTATATGTCATTCAAAATCGGTGATAATGTCATCTATGGTGGTAATGGGGTTTGTAAGATTACTGATATCAAAAAGATGAGTTTCTTTAATGAGCCACCAAAGGATTACTATATTCTTGAGTCATGCTTTATTAAGCAGGCATCAACTATGTATGTTCCGCTCGATAATGAGATTATGGTTTCCAGAATGCAGGATGTTATGACTAAGGAAGAAGCTACAGAGCTTATTAAGGTCCTCACAGATTGTAAGACTGAGTGGATCGAGGATAAGAATGTTCGTAAGAGTACTTTCAATAACATCATTGTTAAGGGAACTCGTGAAGAGATAATGACACTCATCAAGACAATCCTTAATCATCAGGCTGAGATTGCAGAAGAAGGCAAGCGTCTTAATCTTCAGGATGAAAAGGCTCTCTCTGAAGCAATGGACAGAATTAATAATGAGTTCGCACTTGTTTTCGATATGGACCCAAAAGATGTTCCTGACTTCGTGCGCGAGAAGGCATACGGAAAGAAGTAATTAGGGGATATTGA
This sequence comes from Clostridia bacterium, assembly GCA_024403735.1. GTDB lineage: Bacteria > Bacillota > Clostridia > Saccharofermentanales > Saccharofermentanaceae > Saccharofermentans. The sequence continues at coordinate 31,132 of JAKSRG010000029.1, read as the reverse complement.
TGGGCGCTAAAGAGACAACTTCCAAGACATATATCGGTGATATATTAATAATTCTTGCTGGCCTGTTCTGGGGTAGCATGGGGTTGTTCGTGCGTCATTTGGCGTCTTTTGGTTTTACTTCAATTCAGATTGCATCACTTCGTTTATCTTGCGCAGCTATTATTTATGTAATTATTTTGTTCTTCAAAGACCGCAAAGGCTTCAAGATCGCACTTCGTGATATACCTTTATTTCTTGGACTTGGCCTTTTGAGCATTCTTTTCTTTACATATTGTTATTTCACAGCAATTCAGATTATGGCTATGTCCACAGCGGCGATCCTTCTTTATACTTCTCCGATTTGGGTTATGCTCATGAGCCTTATTTTCTTTAAGGAGAAATTGACTTCACAGAAGATCATTGCACTTATCCTTGCATTCCTAGGCTGTGTCCTCGTATCTGGTATCGGAGGCGGTAAGGTAACTGTATGGGGATTACTTGTAGGTCTTGGATCAGGTATCGGATATGGTCTTTACAGTATTCTTGGTACTGTGGCGCTTCGTAAGTACTCAACTTATACAGTAACTACTTATACATTTATTGTTGCTGGCCTTGGTTCATTCTTCGTGGCAGATACACCTGACATGATTAGTAAACTCCAGCAGACAGGCGCTGTTCCATCAACTTTATTATTTGTACTTGTTACAGCGATTTTTACAGCGGTAATCCCATATCTTTTGTATACTTTGGGCTTATCGAAAACAACTGCCAGCAGAGCAGCTATTCTTGCGACAGTTGAGCCAGTTACTGCGACAATATTTGGTTTCTTTGTTATGCATGAGAAAGTGTCTATGGTTGCGTTGGTAGGTATCGTTTTGGTCCTTTTGGCGATCGCAGTCCTTAATATTAGAAGTTCAAAAAAGAACGAGAAAAAGTAATTAGTCAGATTCATTTGATAATTTTTAGAGGGCATTTCATTTTCAAATGATAATATCGAAAATCATTTTTTTCATTTGAGAGAGAATTTTACGTTTTTTTTGTAAAAACTTGTAAAAACCTATAATTTGCCTAATGCATTTTTCGAGCTAATCTTATATACTCAATACGTGGAACTTCGGTTTCCGAATTAACAAGGTATAGCCTGGCAACAGGTTTAAACATATACCAAAAAATCTAAAGAAAAGAGAATGAGATTATGGCAACAGTTGATTTAACTAAGTACGGCATCACAGGTGCTACAGAAATCATCCACAATCCTTCATACGAGATGCTCTTCGAAGAAGAGACAAAGGCAGGTCTCGAGGGTTATGAGGTTGGTACAAACACAGAACTCGATACTGTTAACGTTATGACAGGTATCTACACAGGTCGTTCACCTAAAGACAAGTACATCGTAATGGATGAGAACTCAAAGGACACAGTATGGTGGACTTCTGAGGGTTACAAGAATGATAACCACCCAATGTCTGAGGAAGTTTGGGCAAAGGTTAAGGACATCGCTAAGAGCGAGCTCTCAAACAAGAGACTTTTCGTAGTAGATGCTTTCTGCGGTGCTAACGCAGACACAAGAATGGCAGTTCGTTTTATCGTTGAGGTTGCTTGGCAGGCTCACTTCGTAAAGAACATGTTCATCGTTCCAACAGCTGAAGAGCTCGAGAACTTTGAGCCAGACTTTATCGTATACAACGCTTCAAAGGCTAAGGTTGAGGACTATGAGGCTCTCGGTCTTAACTCAGAGACATGCGTAGCATTCAACATCACATCACGTGAGCAGGTTATCATCAACACATGGTACGGCGGAGAGATGAAGAAGGGTATGTTCTCAATGATGAACTACTACCTCCCACTCAAGGGTATTGCTTCAATGCACTGCTCAGCTAACTGCGACATGGATGGTAAGCACACAGCAATTTTCTTCGGTCTTTCAGGTACAGGTAAGACAACACTTTCAACAGATCCAAAGAGAAGACTCATTGGTGACGACGAGCACGGTTGGGATGACAACGGTGTATTCAACTTTGAGGGTGGTTGCTATGCTAAGGTTATCGGTCTTTCTAAGGAGAACGAGCCAGACATTTACAACGCTATCAAGAGAGACGCTCTCCTCGAGAACGTTACAGTAGCTGCTGATGGTAAGATTGACTTCGACGATAAGTCAGTTACAGAGAACACACGTGTTTCTTACCCAATCTCACACATCAACAACATCGCTGCTGAGGTTAACGGTGTTTCTGCAGGTCCTGCAGCTGACAACGTAATCTTCCTTTCAGCTGATGCTTTCGGCGTATTGCCACCAGTTTCTATCCTTACACCAGAGCAGACACAGTACTACTTCCTCTCTGGCTTTACAGCTAAGCTTGCTGGTACAGAGCGTGGTATCACAGAGCCAACTCCTACATTCTCAGCTTGCTTCGGTCAGGCATTCCTCGAGCTTCACCCAACTAAGTACGGTGAGGAACTCGTAAAGAAGATGGAAGCTAACGGTGCTAAGGCATTCCTCGTTAACACAGGTTGGAACGGTACAGGTAAGAGAATTTCTATCCCTGATACACGTGGAATCATCGATGCTATCTTGAGCGGTGACATCAAGAAGGCTCCTACAAAGACAATCCCAATGTTCAACTTTGAGGTTCCAACAGAGCTCCCAGGCGTTAACCCAGCTATCCTCGATCCAAGAGATACATACGCTGATGCTTCTGAGTGGGAAGTTAAGGCTAAGGATCTTGCTGCAAGATTCCAGAAGAACTTCGCTAAGTACGCTACAAACGATGCTGGTAAGGCACTCGTAGCTGCTGGTCCACAGCTCTAATTTGAACACCTAGTAGGGTTTGATTTAGTTATTTAATTAAGAGCTCGACTTCGTAAGAGGTCGGGCTCTTTTTTGTAGCTAAAATTATTTGATATAATGCGTATATTGAATAGAAGGAGATATATAGAATATGAAGAAAATTATTGCTGCACTACTAGCAGCATCTTTTTTGATTCTTGGATGCAGCTGTTCAAGTAACCCATTAAAGGAAGATGCAAAATACGCAATGGATAACAAAGATAAACTTGTTGATAGAGCCTTAGAATACGTGGATTATATAGGAACAAATCTCACTGATAGGAATAGTTCATCATCAGATGGTGACCACGATAAGGCAGTTGATTTCATCATTTCAGAACTTAAGAAGGCTGGCTATGAAGATAGTCAGATTAATGATGATGTTATTAAAGGAAATATCAGAAATATCGTATTAACTGTAGAAGGTAAGGATCATTCAAAGGAACTTATCGTTGGTGCTCACTATGATGGTGATGGCGTTGGAGATAATGGTTCTGGATTAGCCCTTTTGCTTGCTACTGCAGTTGATTTAGAAGGAACAGAACTACCTTATGATGTTAAGTATGTATTCTTCGATGGTGAAGAAGAAGGTATGCTTGGTTCAAGTGAATTTGCTCGTGGTCTTTCTAAGGAAGAATGTGCCAAGGTCATTTATATGGTCAACATTGATTCAATTGCATTTGGTGATTACTGCTGTGTATATGGTGGTGAAACAAAGGGAAATGGTGAGGTTGAAGGAACATGGGCTTATGAATTGACATGTGAGAAGGCTAAAGCATTAGGATTCGAAGTATATGGTCCAGATGACTTAGATGGTTACTATAAAGAACATCATACTGGTCCAGAGATTAAGACAGGTGCTATTTATACTAGTCCTTGGACTAAGAAAAATCCTGCTCCAGCAGAATTTTTTAGGGCATTTTCTCCTAGCACGATCCCAGCTTCTGATCATGTGCCATTTTTGGATCAGGGCATTGATTATGTGTATTTTGAAGCGACAAACTGGTTTGCAGGAAAAGGTGTCTATGCATATTCAGGCTATTATGAGACATATGATATGTCCTTAGGTGAAGATGGAATGTTTATGAATACTTCCCATGACACACTTGATAACCTTAATGGGCTCTTTCCGGGACGTATGAGAGAGCATTTTGAGGTATATTGTCCATTACTCGAACTAATAATTCTTAATCCGCTTAACGAGTGATGTTTGTTTCCGATAGGCGTAGAATGCCTATGTGTGAGCGGTTTTAACTGTAAATTGCTTTATTGTATGAAACGTTTTATAATAAAGTGACACTTTATTGGGGGTTACATAGATGGACACAAATAACAGATTTACTTTGGTTGTACAGGAATGCAACATAATGGCTAACAACATGTGTATTAAGGGTTTGCCATTTGGTGAGTACAACACAGGCGATGCCCTTTATATTCGTAGATCTAATTTACCAGTAATTAAGCTTCAGGTTAGTATGACAAGCATGGACGGAGACTTGATGGAGATTTACTTCGAGTCATGCGATTTCCCTGAGAAGATTAAGTACGCAGTTGTAACTAGCGTTGAGCCACAGGCAGCTCCAGCCCCTAATAGACCAATTGAGAACCCATTCCTTTTGGGTCTCGCTAGAGAATACAAAGAGAGATTTAAGGAGCCAGAATTCCTTAATGAGTTCTGCTATTCACTTATTAATGCAAAGTTCCTTGTACCTGTAGTATCTAAGGATCTTGGTAACAAGGCATTAGAAGATAAGAAGGTTAGTGTAAATATTGGTTTCCACCTTATTCAGACACAGAAGGGCCGTAAGGTTTTCCCTGTTTTCACAGATTGGGGTAGTGCTAATAAGTGGACAAGCTTTAAGGAGACACCTGACCGTAAGACACTTATCCTTGATTTTGATCAGATTACAGATATTGCTTCACGTGATTCAGATGGTATTAGCCTTAATGCCTTCGATATTGGTGTAATTATTCCACTCAAGTTTATTGATAGCATCAAGGAATCTGATGGATATAAGAACCGTGATAAGGTTAAGTCTAGCAAGATGACAAGTAAGTCTGGAAATGTTCAGGTAGGTATTCCACAGGATAATGACCAGATTAGACTTTTGAAAGAGGCACTTATCTCAGCTAGTTCAAAGGACGACAGAATTAAGGAGAGCTATTTGTTCCTTAAGAAGGATGGCAGCGATATCGCTTTCCTCGTTGTTTTCGATTTGGATTTGACTATTACTGATGAAGAGAGAAAAGAGATTTTTGGCGAAGCTAATAAGGAGATTGCTCCTGTTCTTGGTGGCAGAATCAAGGTTGAATTCGCTATGAAGGCTCCACACTTCATTAAACTTTGTAACGCATACGAACCAGTATACAAAGCAGAATAATCTCAGAGGAGATTTGTACTAATGCTCGACAGAGTGGGACAGTTTATTTCTGAACAGATTGTCGATGATGACAAGCGAATGGTGGTTCAGTTTAACGTTGCCTATTTTTTGTTTTTCTCAATTGCTGTCATTATGTCTATTGTCAATTATTTAACTGGCAATGTTCTTTTGATGCTTGCAACTATGGCTTTTGCAGTATGCTGTATGTTCGATTTTGGTCTCAGCAGATTAGGTAAGGGCTTTACTACAGTTGCTAATGTATGTTTTAGCGTTGAGATTGTAGCATTGTTTATTTTCTTCCTCGTGACAGGAATGCCAGATGGATTTAGTGTTATCTGGGTATGTATGCTCCCATCTTTTGGTATGCTACTTTATAGAAGATCCAGAACTACTATTATCTGCGCGATAATGTTCGTAGTACTCGTATTTTTCTTTTGGATCCCATATGGACAATCACTTCTTAAGTATGAATATAATGATGCTTTTATGCTCAGATTTCCAATGATGTTCGTTGGCTTTTATGTTATTTCGTTAGCACTTGAAACATTCAGACTTTACACACAGCGTGAGCTTATTAAGGCTAAGACACAGTATGCACAGTTATATAAGCAGGACGAACTTACTGGTCTATACAACAGACGTGGTTTCGTTAATGTTGTAAATGAGATTATCGCAACTGAGAAGACAAAGGAATTGGCTCTTGTTTTGATTGATATCGACCACTTTACTGATATTAATGGTAAGTATGGTCATGTTAAGGGCGACCTTGTACTCAAGGAGTTAGCAAAACTTATTAAGGAGAACTTTAATTTCCCAGCTTCACGATGGGGCGATGATAAGTTCGCAATCTTTTGCGGTAATGGTGCACTTAGTGAGAAAAAGCTTAAGGATTTCTGTGAGTATTGTGCCAAGCAGCAGTACGATAAGGATGGTGTGAAGTTCGAATTTACGATTAGTATTGGCGGTGCTTTTTCCTACACAGAGAACAAGCCTGAGGAACTTTTTAAGCAGGCAAATAGATGTCTTTACAAGGCGAAAACAGAGGCTCGCGGTAGCGCTTGTTTCGTTCATTTGTGAGGAAGATTTTTCGAGAAAGTCGTATAAAAATCTTGTAATTCATTACTTAACTTAGTAAAATAAATAGGCGAGTGGGTTTTGTGCCATTCGCATTTTTTATGGGGAAAATGTGAATGAGATTTGATAAAAGAAGGTGTATTTTGATGTATAAAGTTGGTTTTGACAACGACAAATATTTGCAGATGCAGTCTGAGCATATCCTCGAGAGAATCAACCAGTTTGGTGGTAAGCTCTACCTCGAATTCGGTGGTAAGCTTTTCGATGATTTCCACGCTTCACGTGTACTTCCTGGTTTTGCTCCAGATTCAAAGATTAGAATGTTATCAAGACTTAAGGATGAGGCTGAGGTTGTTATTGCAATCAACGCAGCTGATATTGAAAAGAATAAGGTAAGAGGCGATATCGGTATCACATATGATCTCGACGTTCTTCGTCTCATCGATGCATTTAGAAGCTTCGGCCTCTATGTTGGTTCAGTAGTTCTTACAAGATTTGCTGAGCAGCCAGCAGCTATCGCATTCGAGAAGAAGCTCGCAGCTCTTAATGTTAAGACATATAGACACTATCCAATTGCTGGTTATCCATCTAACATGAAGCTCGTTGTATCTGACGAGGGTTATGGTAAGAACCAGTACATCGAGACAACACGTAAGCTCGTTGTTGTTACAGCACCTGGTCCAGGTTCAGGAAAGATGGCAACATGTCTCTCACAGCTTTATCACGAGCATAAGAGAGGTGTTCAGGCTGGATACGCTAAGTTTGAGACATTCCCAATCTGGAACCTCGCACTTAAGGATCCTGTAAATATTGCATACGAGGCAGCTACTGCTGACCTTAACGACGTTAACATGATTGATCCATTCCATCTTGAGGCATATGGTAAGACAACAGTTAACTATAACCGTGACGTAGAAATCTTCCCAGTTGTACGTGCTTGCCTTGAGCAGATGCTCGGTACATGTCCATACCAGTCACCTACAGATATGGGTGTTAACATGGCTGGTAACTGTATTTTTGATGAAGAGGCAGTTCACGAGGCATCTAAGAATGAGATTATCCGTCGTTACTATGAGGCTTGCTGTAAGAAGGTAAGAGGTGAAGGTAACGAGAGCGAGATCACAAAGATTGAGCTTCTTATGGAGCAGGCTGGTATTGATACAACATTTAGACCTGTTATTGATGCAGCAGTTAAGAGATCTGAAGAGACAAATAACGAGCCAGCTGCAGCTATCGAGCTCCCAGATGGAAGAATTATCACAGGTAAGACAACATCTCTCCTCGGTGCTAGTTCAGCAATGCTCCTTAATGCTCTTAAGGCACTCGCTGGTATCCCTAAGGACATTCGTCTTATCCCACAGGATGTAATCGTTCCTGTAATGGACCTTAAGACAGGTAGTCTTGGTGGTCACAACCCACATCTTCATATTGATGAGATCCTTATCGCTCTCTGTGTATCAGCTGTTACAGATGAGAATGCAGCTAAGGCAATGAAGCAGCTCGGTAAGCTTAAGAACTGTGAAGTACATTCTTCTGTAATGCTCAGTTCAGTAGATATCAATGTATTTAAGAAGCTCGGTGTTAATCTTACATGTGAGCCTAAGTACCAGACATCAAAGCTTTACCACAGCTAAAAAAGGTCTGAATATTTAATAGTATTTTATAGGGGGCTGGAAAACCTGAGCACGAACTTGGGTTTTGTAGCTCCTTTTTATTCGTTCAAACAGCCTTTTATAGGCTAAAGACTAACATTTCGGTTGATTTTATAAACTCAAGAAGTTATAATTACGACATCAAAGCGATGATGGGAAGGAAGATGCACGCACGCATTCAGAGAGTCGGTGGTTGCTGTGAACCGATTGCGTAACTGTAATGATGAGTAGTCCCAGAGCTGTTGAATCGAACATCTCTTTTGGAGATAAGTAAACGATGCCGGGTTCTCCCGTTATAGAGAGTGGTGTTGATAGACACTAGTGAGTGGGTATTTTTACCAAGAAGAGTGGTACCGCGGAAATTGATTTTTCGTCTCTTCTGCACACAAGGAGATTGTGCGGAGGGGGCTTTTTTATTGCCTATAAATCGCACTCTTCTGACTATATATAACGACGGTAGGAGGTAAAAGTCGTATGATTTTAAGCGGAGCAGAGATTGTTGTTAAGACGCTTATTGAGCAGAAAATTAAGACTATCTTCGGTTATCCAGGAGGTACTGTAATTGACATTTACGATCAGCTCTATAAGCATAGTGATGAGATCGAGCATGTTCTTGCTGCACACGAGCAGGGTGCTTCACACGCAGCTGATGGATATGCTAGAGCAAGTGGTGACATCGGTGTCGTACTTGCGACTTCAGGCCCAGGTGCTACTAACCTCGTAACAGGTATTGCTACAGCATATTTGGATTCTGTACCACTTCTTGCTATTACAGGTAACGTTGGTACATCAATGATCGGTAAGGATAGTTTCCAGGAGATTGATATCACTGGTGTGACTTTACCAATTACCAAGCATAATTTCTTGGTTCGTAATGTTGAAGAACTCGCTGATACAATTCGTGAAGCTATTAAGATTGCTAAGTCAGGTAGACCTGGTCCAGTACTTGTAGATATTCCTAAGAACGTTCAGCAGCAGCTCACAGAGTATATTCCTGCTGAGCCAGTAGTTATTGAGCCAATCGCAGACGTTAAGGATGCTGATGTAGAGGAAGCTGTTAAGATGATCGAGGTAGCTAATCGTCCATACATCTATTTTGGTGGTGGCGCTGTACGTGCTAATGCTGGAAAACTCATCGAAGAACTCGCAGAGAAGATGGATGGTGTAATGGGTGCATCAATGATGGGCCTTTCTGAGGTACCTGATTCAAATCCTAGATATCTCGGTATGCAGGGTATGCACGGACACTATGCTTCATCTATTGCTATGGCTGAGGCTGATTTGATTATTGCTATCGGTGTAAGATTTTCTGATAGAGCTACAGGTAACACTTCTAAGTTCTCAACAGAAGCTAAGAAGATTCATGTTGATGTTGATATTTCTGAGTTCAACAAGAATATCAATGTTGATTTGAGTGTTGCTGGTAACATTCGTGATTTCCTCGATAAGGTTATTACTAAGATTTCAAAGAAAGACAACAAAGCTTGGATGATCCGTGTAGATACACTTAAGGATCAGGAGAAGAAGCAGGAAGACCCTAACTTCCTTCCAATGCTCGCAGTAAGGGCAGCATCTGATATCACAACTCCTGATACAAGATGTATTACTGACGTTGGTCAGCACCAGATGTGGGCTGCTCAGCACTACGCATTCACAGAGAAGAGAACATGGGTATCTTCTGGTGGTCTTGGAACAATGGGCTTTGGTATGGGTGCAGCTATTGGTGCTGCTTATGGCTCAGGTAAGAGATCAGTTCTCTTTACAGGTGATGGTTCATTCGCAATGAACATGAATGAGCTTGCTACAGCAGTTACATATAACGTTCCACTCACAATCGTTTTGATGAACAATGGTGTACTCGGAATGGTTAGACAGTGGCAGACACTTTTCTATGATAAGAAGTATTCCAACACTGTATTACAGCGTAAGACAGACTTCGTTAAGTATGCAGAAGCAATGGGCGCTACTGGTTTTAAGGCAGAGAGCATTGAAGAGTTCAAGGATGTTTTCGAGAAGGCCTATGCACTCGAAGGACCAGCACTTATCGACCTTAGAATTGATAAGGATGAGATGGTTCTCCCAATGGTTCCAGCTGGCGGAACATTCGACAAGATTATTACTGAGAGGGGTGACAAGTAATGGATAAGAAGAAATATGTTATTGCTGTTTATGTAGAGAATAAATATGGTGTTCTTACACGTGTTACTAGTATGTTCACTCGTCGTAGTTTTAATATTGATACTCTCGCAGTGGGTGAGACTGAGCATCCTGAGTATTCAAGAATTACTATTTCAATGCGCGGTGATGAGGCTGATAAGGTTCAGATCGTAAATCAGCTCAAGAAACTTTACAACGTTAAGAAGGTTGAAGTTATCGAGGACGAGATTGGTATCAGAAGAGAGCTCCTTCTTCTCAAGGTTAAGAACAATTCTGAGACAAGATCAGATGTTAAGGATTGCATCGAAGCTTTCCGTGCAAAGATCGTCGACTATAGTGCTGAGTCACTTTGTATTGAGATGACAGGTGACACAAGTAAGCTCAATGCTTTTATCGAGAACATGAGACCATTTGGCATCATTGAGATGTGTAGAACTGGTATTGTGGCAATCGAGAGAGGCCCAGATAGCATTTTGACTAAGTAATTATCTGATTTTGTGAGCTTTTTGGTGTTGATTTAATCGAAAACATCAAGACAAATAAGAAGTAGCGCGTTATAATGATAAAAGCGTTTAATTTAGAAATTCCATTTCGGAGGTAAATAAAGATGGCTAATAGAATTTTTTATCAGAAGGATTGTGATCTTTCAAAGCTCGATGGCAAGACAGTTGCTATCATTGGTTACGGTTCACAGGGACATGCTCATGCATTGAACCTTAAGGAGTCTGGCGTTAATGTTATCGTTGGTCTTTACGAGGGTTCAAAGAGCTGGAAGAGAGCTGAAGAGCAGGGCTTTACAGTATATACAGCAGCAGAAGCAGCTAAGAAGGCTGACATCATCATGATCCTCATCAATGATGAGCTCCAGTACAAGCTCTACAAGGAGTCAATCGAGCCAAATCTTACAGAAGGTAAGACACTCGCATTTGCTCACGGTTTCAATATTCACTTTGGTAGAATTACTCCACCAGCTAACGTTAACGTTATCATGGTTGCTCCTAAGGCTCCAGGACACACAGTACGTTCTGAGTTCCAGAGAGGCAGAGGTACACCTTGTCTTATCGCTGTTCATCAGGATGCTACAGGCGATGCTTGGGATTTGGGTCTTGCTTATGCAGCTGGTATCGGTGGTGCTAGAGCAGGTGTTCTCGAGACAGACTTCAGAACAGAGACAGAGACAGACCTCTTCGGTGAGCAGGCAGTTCTTTGCGGTGGTGTAACAGCTCTCATGCAGGCTGGTTTTGAGACACTCGTTGAGGCTGGTTATGATCCACGTAACGCTTACTTCGAGTGCGTACACGAGATGAAGCTTATCGTTGACCTTATCTATCAGTCAGGTTTCGCTGGTATGAGATATTCAATCTCTAACACAGCTGAGTACGGTGACTACATCACAGGACCTAAGATCATCACAGAAGAGACAAAGAAGACAATGAAGAAGGTTCTCTCAGATATCCAGGATGGTACATTCGCTAAGGACTTCCTCCTCGACATGTCAGAGGCTGGTGGCCAGGTACACTTCAACGCTATGCGTAAGAAGGGTGCTGAGTGTCAGCTCGAGCAGGTAGGTGCTGATATCCGTAAGCTCTACAGCTGGAACGACGAAGAGAAGTTCATCAACAACTAATTGAAATTAATTAGGTTTGCACTTTAAGGCATCTCAAAGTTATCTCTTTTGAGATGCCTTTTACATAGTTTTTTATATGCGAGCGAAAACAAAGAAGAGCATTGCCAAAGTAGTATCTTGTAGTCAGATAAAGGATGGTACTTTGAACCTTAGTCATAATCTTAAGTACAAGTGATTATTACTAATAGAGAATTTAAAGAAAGAGGTAAATCTTTATGATTAAAGATACAATCGTTGACGGTTTTAATAATGCGCCACATAGATCACTCTATCACGCATTGGGCCTTACAAAAGAAGAACTCGAGAGACCACTTATCGGTATCGTTTCTTCATATAACGAGATTGTTCCAGGTCACATGAATATTGATAAGATCGTTGAAGCTGTTAAGCTCGGAGTAGCAATGGCTGGCGGTACACCAATTGTTTTCCCTGCAATCGCTGTTTGTGACGGTATTGCAATGGGCCACAAGGGTATGAAGTACTCACTCGTTACTCGTGACCTCATCGCTGACTCAACTGAGTCAATGGTAAACGCTCACGGTTTTGATGGACTTGTTATGGTTCCTAACTGTGACAAGAACGTTCCTGGTCTTATCATGGCAGCAGCAAGACTTAATATTCCTACAGTATTCGTATCTGGCGGACCTATGCTCGCTGGTAGAGTAGATGGTCAGAAGAGATCACTCTCAGCTATGTTCGAGGCAACAGGTGCTTATGCAGCTGGTAAGATTGACGATGCTAAGCTTCGTGAGTTTGAAGAGAAGGTATGTCCAACATGTGGTTCATGCTCAGGTATGTACACAGCTAACTCAATGAACTGCCTCACAGAAGTTTTGGGCCTTGGCCTCTCTGGTAATGGTACAATCCCAGCAGTTTATTCAGCTCGTATTGAGCTCGCTAAGCACGCTGGTATGCAGGTTATGGAGTGCGTAAGAAAGAATATTCGTCCAAGAGATATCCTTACTAAGGATGCATTCGAGAATGCACTCGCTGCAGATATGGCAATCGGTTGTTCAACAAATAGTATGCTCCATCTCCCAGCTATCGCTAACGAGTGTGGCATTACAATCGACCTCGACCACGTTAATGATATTTCTGAGAGAACACCAAATATCTGTCACTTGGCTCCAGCTGGCCCTACATATATGGAGGACCTCAATGAGGCTGGTGGTATCCACGCTGTTCTTAAGAGACTTCTTGATGCTAACCTCATTAACGGTGATGTAATGACAGTTACAGGTAAGACACTTAAGGAGAACCTTGAAGGTCACGACTGCAAGAATGATGAAGTAATCAGACCTCTTGATAATCCATTCACAACAACTGGTGGTCTTGCTATCCTCAAGGGCAACCTCGCTCCAGATGGATGTGTTGTTAAGCGTTCAGCTGTTGCTCCTGAGATGCTAGTTCACGAGGGTCCAGCTAGATGCTTCAATTCAGAGGAAGAAGCAATCGCATTTATTTACTCTGGTAAGGTTCAGCCAGGCGATGTAATCGTAATCAGATACGAAGGTCCTGCTGGTGGTCCTGGTATGAGAGAAATGCTCTCACCAACATCTGCTATTGCAGGTATGGGCCTTGATAAGGATGTTGCTCTTATCACAGATGGTCGTTTCTCAGGTGCTACACGTGGTGCTTCAATTGGTCACGTATCACCAGAGGCAGTAAGTGGTGGTACTATCGCATACGTTAAGGATGGCGATATTATTTCAATCAACATTCCTGAGTATAAGATCGAGCTCAAGGTTTCTGATGAGGAACTCGCTGAGCGTAAAAATACAATGAAGATCCAGACTAAGGATGACCTCACAGGTTACCTCAAGAGATATTCAAAGATGGTATCTTCAGCAGATAAGGGTGCAATTATTAATGTCTGAGTTATTAAATAACATTAGTTCATTAGCTTTATTCAGAGGGGTTCGTAACAGCGAGCCCCTTAAAAGCTTGTGCGTATATTTAAGAAAATGCGAAGAGAAGGCTCCAGTTGATGAGCTCGTGGAAAGCTACGGCGATTTCGTATCAATTCTTTATTCACTTCGAGCAGATGCTAATCTATCTGAGGCTGTATGGGATTTGCTAGTAGATGACAGTAATCCATTCCTTAAGAATAAGATTGATTCAATTATTTCTACTGACGAAATAGCACTTAGTGAGATTTTGAAAGACGCTGCTATTAAGGAACTTGAGCTCCTAAATCAGCTCGGAACTGTTACATGTGAGATGTTAACTAAGGAACTTAATTGTGGATATGTGCCTGTTTTCGGGAACTACCAGGTAGACTTTAAGTCACGCTACCTAGACATGATCGAAAACATCGAGAAGGTCGGCTACGGTATCTACTCTAAGTACAGAACATTCAAGTATTCAGCTGGTAAGATTGTTCCTATCAAAAATCCAGATCCAATTAGTGTAGACGACCTCTTCTGCTACGAGATGCAGCGTGAGAAGGTTGTAAGTAACACTAAGGCATTCCTATCAGGTAAGCCAGCCGCAGATATTTTGTTGTATGGTGATGCGGGAACCGGTAAGTCATCTACGGTTAAGGCCGTATCAAAAAGCTTCATTAATGAAGGACTTCGCCTTGTTGAATTACCTAAGTCTGAGATATCTAATCTTCCAGATGTAATTGAGAAGCTTTCAGCAATTCCAATGAAGTTTATCTTGTACGTTGATGATTTGTCATTCGAAGCAAATGATGAGCGAATTGGTTCACTTAAGTCAGTTCTCGAGGGTGCTGCTTCAGGTGGTAGAAAGAATATCATCATCTACATTACTTCTAATAGAAGACATATGATTAAGGAGACTTTCTCAGATCGTTCAGATGAGATACATGCTTCAGATACAATAGCTGAGCAGATGTCATTATCTGAGAGATTTGGTTTACGAATTCTTTTTGATAAGCCTAATAAATTCGACTTCCTCAAGATTGTACGTGAACTTGCTAAGACACGTGGAATTGAGATGGACCAGGATGAACTCGATATGCTAGCAGAAAGATTTGCGCTACGTAGTGGCGGACGTTCTGCAAGATTAGCAAGACAGTTCATAGACTCACTTAATTGTTAATTATATTGAACCTCTTTACTGGATTTTATTTCAGTAAAGGGGTTTTATTTTTGGCGTGAAGTGTGAGGTGCGGAGCGCGGAGTGCGTGATGCGCGATGGTAAGAAGTGTCTGAGTATTTTGAGCAACGCTGCTTTGAGTGTTGATTGCTCCTTTTTGGTATTCCAGTTAAACCAATCGTTAATCCTGATGTTCCAGGATTAACTGTTACTTGTAATGAACTCCCAAAATCGACCAAAATCACTCTGTTTGGCGTTCCAGTTAAACTAATCGTTAATCCTATGCTTCCAGGATTAACTAAAACATGGGCTGAGCACTTTTCAGTTTCTTCATTTTCTAGAAATCTCTCACTCAAGACAGACTTTTTAACTGAAATTTTGCATTTCAAAATAATATCTGTTACTCTCTTATAGAATTATGGAATAGATAGGAGATACATATGAAAAAATCAGTTAAGTTAATTGGTTCAATTATGCTTATCGGTTCAATGCTTTTCAGCATGGCTGGTTGCTCACTTACAGATGTTAAGAATACTGGTGATGACATTCTTGAAATGGCTTTCAATGGTAAGAAGAAGGTTACAAAGTATTTGAATGAAGATGATGACGATTATGATATTCAGTGCGAGTTTATGGAAGAAATTCTAGAAGCAATGGATGAAGAGTTAAGTCTTGATTATGAAGATACTGAATTCAAGTCTAATAAGATTACTGTTAAAAATAAGGATGCTACTATTGTTTATAAGGTGAGCATTGAAGATTATGAGCAGGATTTGGAGTTCAATCTTGTTAAAGACGGTGATGATTGGGTGATTGCAGACAATGAGGAGTTTTTGGTTGCTTTCTTGGATTTTGTTTTCGAAGCTGCTTATGAAGAGGGCAATAAGGATGACAAGTATTTCCTCGAAGATGGTATGGATTTCTTAGGTGTAAGAAAGATTGAGAAGCTCGCTAGCAAGACTTACGACGAATATATTGATAGTAATAACTAATAGCATAAATACTGAATATTTGATGTGGCCTGGTAATATGCCAGGCCCTTTTTATCAACAATTTTGATGATTTTCTCGAAAACTACTTGCAAAAAGTTAACTCGCGTATATAATAGTAACAGATTGTTAATAACAAAAGTAAACAAACGTGCAAGAGGAGTTAGTATATGAAAAAGATTGTTAGATTAGTAGGTTCATCAGTCTTGGCTGGTTCAATGTTATTAGGAATGACAGGTTGTGCACTCACAGATGTTAAGAATGCTGGTACAGAGATTATGTCCAACTCTTTGAATTTCAAGGGTTCAAAAGTAACTAAGTACTTCAATGAAGATGATGACGATTATGATGTACAGTGTGAGCTTTTCGAGCAGTATATGGACAACATGGCTGAGTTCCTTGATATGGATTATGATGAGGTAGTTGTTAAGAGTTATCACATTGATGTTAAGAATAACGACGCAACAATTGAGTATGTGTATGAGATTGAAGATGAGACTTTTGAATATGAGCTCAACCTCACTAAGGATGGCGACGATTGGGTTATTGAAGATAATGAAGAGTTTATCACATCAACATGGCAGCTTTACTTCGAGATTGCAGATGAGATCAGTGGTAAGAGTGTCAGAAGCGAACTCGAGGATATGAAAGACTATTATGGTTGTGATGACTATGAGGAATTAGCTGAAGCTTTCTATGATTATTCAATGGACGCAATTGCATTCTACGGTAACTTATAAGGAGAAGTAAAAGATGAAGAAGTTTGTAAAAGTATTTGGTGCAGCAGTATTGATGGCAACTATGTTATTGAATATGACAGGTTGTGATTTTAAGACAATTAAGGAAGTTCGAACAGCTGGCGATGAGATTATGGAGTGTGCTTTTGATCTCGACAGCAAGAAACTTATCAAGCATATGAATGAAGATGACAAGGATTATGATTTCCAGGTTATGTTCTATGAGGATATTCTTGATGAGATGGATGACATGGATGCTCAGCTCACAAATATGCATTCAAAGAGCACAAAGATTGATATTAATAAGGATGAAGCTACAATCCACTACTTATATCCAATGAAGAACGGTGAGGAATATGAATTCACACTCGAGCTCGAGAAGGATGGTAAAGATTGGATCATCGCTGATAACGAGGCTTTCATCGAGGACTATATTGGCTTTAATATGGAAATTCATTACGATGGACCTAAGGATGACAAGAATGTAGTTAAGGATATCATGGATGATTACGATATCAATAAGCCATCTAAGATTGGTAAGGCTACTTATGAATACGCTAAAGAACAATACGAGATGTGGGGCTATTGATTAGTCTGCTATAATAGATGACGTATTGATTAATTGGAGGAAATAACAATGAAGAAATTAGTTAAACTTGCAACATCACTTGTTCTTATTGGTTCAATGGTTCTCAGCATGACAGGTTGTGCTATCACAGATGTTAAGAATAAGGGTAATGAGATTATGGACAACGTATTCGCACTCAAGGCTTCAAAGGTTACAAAGTGCTTTAACGAAGACGATGACGATTACGATGCACAGGTTGAAATGTTCGAAGATTTGAGTGATGATTTCGAAAACGAACTCGAGATTGGCTTCGAAGATGTTAAGGCTAATAAGACAAGTATTAATATTAATAACGATGACGCTACAATTGAGTATGTATTCCCAATCGAAGATGAAGAGTACGAATTCACACTCGAGCTCACAAAGGATGGCGATGATTGGGTTATCGCTGATAATGAAGAGTTCATGGTAAGTGTTTGGAACCTCTACTTCGAGGTAACAATGGACGCAGGTTCAAAGTCACAGAAGCAATTGGTTGAAGATTTGATGGATGAAGTTGGCGTATCAAAGGTTGGTAAGCTTGGTCAGGCTTTCTATGATACAGGCATCGAGATCTACGGTTAATAAGACTTAATCGAAAACAACATCTGAGCTGTTTTGAAGGTAACTTCAAAGCAGCTTTTTTGTTGCTTGCAGTTTGCTTTCGAGATGGTCTAAACAATTTCTTAACATAATTTAGTCAAAAATACTAAAGAGAGGCGCGGGGAGATATATAGAATTGCCACATATTACAAATCAAGAATTATTGAAAACCAATAGGGTGCGTGGTTAAATATATAAGACAATTGAACGTGTTCAATGAAAAAGGGGTAGTAGTGTGCTTAAACCGAAAGAAAAACTTGAAATTACAAAGCAGAAATTGATTACTGCTACTCGTGAGATTCTTGATGAACGCGGGCATGATTATAAGGCTCTTACAAGTCGCGATATTGTTAAACGCGCAGGTGTTCCACTCGGTATGATTAATTACTGTTTTGGCAGTAAGGATAATCTGGTACTTAAAGTATTCCTCGACTCATATGAGCTAGAGTGGAATGAGCACAAGAAGGCTTTCCTCGACGAGGGTATAAACATTGATGACCCGCGTGAGAGACTTAAGTACGAGACAATGAAAATTGTTCAGATACTTATTAAGCACTACGACTGCATCAAGGATATTCTCAAGTACATAATGACATCTTATGATATTACGAAGATTGTTAAGAGTTATGAGCTCATAAGGCAGATAGTGCCTGCTGAAAGAACTGATGAGCAATGTAAGTTCATAGCTTTCGAATTGGGCGGAATATTGCAGTTGGCGGTATTAAGACATCAGGAACTTAAAGAATATTTTGGTGTCGACATTAGCGATGATAAACAATTAAAAAAGTTTATAGATGAACAGGTAGATAAAATTGTCTGCTAATAGACTTATCTACTGGAGTAAAGGAAGGATTCAAAATGTTACAGATTAAGAATGTAAGCAAGCAGTACAAGACAGGTGATCTTGTTCAGAATGCTTTGAATGGCGTATCTGTTAATCTCCGTGACAACGAGTTTGTTGCTATCCTCGGACCTTCAGGTTCAGGTAAGACAACACTTTTGAACATCATTGGTGGTCTTGATAGATATGACAGCGGTGACCTTATCATTAACGGCATTTCTACAAAGCAGTACAAAGATAGAGATTGGGATTCATATAGAAACCACACAATCGGTTTCGTTTTCCAGAGCTATTTCCTTATCCCACATCAGTCTGTATTGAGTAACGTTGAGCTCGCACTTACAATTTCAGGTATTTCAAAGGCTGAGAGAAGAAAGAGAGCTAAGGAAGCACTTGAGAAGGTGGGTCTTGGAGATCAGCTCCACAAGAAGCCTAACCAGATGTCTGGTGGTCAGATGCAGCGAGTAGCTATTGCACGTGCGCTCGTTAATAATCCAGATATTCTCCTCGCAGATGAGCCTACTGGTGCCCTTGATACAAAGACATCTGTACAGGTAATGGATCTTCTTAAGGAAGTTGCTAAGGATAGATTGGTAGTTATGGTTACACATAACCCTGAGCTCGCTGAAGAATATGCAACAAGAATTATTAAGGTTCGTGATGGTAACATCATTGACGACTCTGATCCGTTCGAGATTAAGGACGAGAAGGAAGCTGAGCATAAGAACATGGGTAAGTCATCTATGTCTCTTGCTACAGCTGTATCACTCAGTTTCAACAACTTGAAGAGTAAGCTCGGCCGAACACTTCTTACAGCATTCGCTGGTTCAATCGGTATCATTGGTATTGCTCTTATCTTGTCACTCGCTACTGGTGTTAACAACTATATCGAAGATATCCAGCGTGACACAATGACATCTTATCCAATTCAGATTGATGCTCAGACAATGGACCTTAGTTCCTTCATCGGTGGTCACCAGGAAATGCTCGAAGAGTCTAAAGAAGAAATGGCTAATAGAGAGATGGACAAGGTTTACTCTAATGCTCGTCAGCTCGAGATGGCTAACTCTCTTACTAACAGTATCACAACAAACAATCTCAAGGCTTTGAAGGAATTCCTTGATGATCCTAATAATGAGATTCATAAGTACACAACAGAGAATGGTATTGTTTATTCATATGATGTAAACTTCGATGTTTATACTTACGATGCAACTGGTGCATTTATCAATACTAACCAGTTCTCTGAAGCACAGTCATTTACTTCAGGTCTTGGTTCAACATTCTCAATGAGTTCAACAAGAAACCAGAACTTTGGTGACATGCTCCCAGGTGTTGGTGATAAGCTTATGAGCGACATCGTTCCAGATAACTACGATTTGGTATACGGTGAGTGGCCAACAAATTACGATGAAGTTCTTCTCGTAATCAACAGACGTAATGAAGTTAACCTCGATGTTCTCTATACATTAGGTTACCTCGATTACTCAGAGTACGAGCAGATGATGAAGGATTTCATGACAACAGGTGAGATTTCATATGAGAACTTTGAGTTCGAATATGATGAGATTGTTGGTAAGGAATTCTATGTATATGGTTCATCTGATAAGTATGTTGAGGGTTCAGATGGTCTCTTCACATATATCGGTGACTCAAAGACAAAGCTCGAAGATAAGAAAGATGATGTAATCACAATCAAGATTTCAGGTATCATCAGAGCTAAGGAAGATGCAGAGAACCTTACACTCAGAGCTCCAATTGCTTATACATATGCTCTTACACAGGAGATCATTGATCACAACAACAATAGCCCAGTAGTACTCGCGCAGGCTAAGACACCTGATACAAACGTTATGAACGGTATGAAGTTCGACCCTGCATCAGATGAGCAGAAGTGTGCAGATGCTAAGGCTTTCCTTGACAACCTCGGTGTATCAGATAAGGCAACAATGGTATCTGATATGATGAGCGCTATGTACGCTGGTAATGAGGAAATGGCTGCTCAGTTCGCTGAGATGGATGAGACACAGCTCGCTGGTATCTTTGATCAGTATCTTGGTGATCCAGATGATGAGACACTCCTCGAGATCTATAACACAATGATCTCACCAGGTACATATGATGAGAATATGGCAGCATTTGGTCTTACAGATATCGATGCACCTACATCAATCAGCATCTACACAGATACATTCGAGCACAAGGATAACATCAGTGCAATTATCGATGATTATAACAACAGCGTAGACGAGAAGGATAAGATTGTTTACACAGACTATATCGGACTTCTCCTCTCATCAGTAACAAGAATTATCGATATCATCTCTTATGTACTTATCGCATTCGTTGCTGTATCACTCGTTGTATCTTCTATCATGATTGGTATCATCACTTATATCTCTGTTCTCGAGAGAACTAAGGAAATCGGTATCCTTCGCGCTATCGGTGCATCAAAGAAGAATATCTCTCTTGTATTTAACGCTGAGACATTCATCATTGGTCTGTGTGCCGGATTACTTGGTGTAATCATCACATTGCTCCTCTTGATCCCAGGTAACATGATTATCCACTACGTTGGTGACACAACAAGCGTTAACGCAGTACTTCCTGTTGTTCCTGCTATCGTACTCGTAGTCCTCAGTGTAGTTCTTACACTCATTGGTGGTCTTATCCCATCAAGTAAGGCTGCTAAGATGGACCCAGTATCAGCTTTGAGATCAGAATAATTCTGAGATACATTAAGCGATTTATGCTGCCTCAGCCTTTGTGGTTGGGGCAGTTTTATTTTGTAGTAAGTTCAGGCGTAGGAGCTGGAATAGTATTCATGCAAAACAAAACCCTCACTATAGTAGTGAGGGCTTTTTTGCTTTTGAATTGTTTTATAGCTTATTAGTCAAGCTTCTTCTGAAGTGACATAATCGCGAATAGCGGCTCATCTGAAGCATCCTTGATAATAGATGTTCTGCAGTAGTAAGGAGCGTACTCGCTATTCTTCTCGCGCATCATGAAGGTTACTTTGTCCATATACTTGCCTTGCTTAATGGTATCGTAGAATGATGCGAAATCAACGTCAGCCTTGATAACATTATAATTCTCAACAGTCTGCAATGTATCGAGAGCGATGCCTGAAGGAACGTCAAAGTGCTCTGCGAAATCAAAATAATGAATAAGTCGACTAGTCTTGATGTCCAATCGAGAGATAAGTCTATCGGAATGCTTAGCGATTGCCTCGATGCCGTATATGTCCTCGAATGTCTGAGTATTCTCGTAATCTTCGTTAACGATGCAATAGCCCATTGTTGAACCATCAGCATCGATTGTTGTCTTGATGATCTTTATGAATACCCACTTGTTATCACCATTCTTACAGATGTGGCGAACTCGTAATGTCCTTGTCTCAGCGCCATATGCATCTGACCAGATGGCATCGAAAACACTGTCTCGATCATCAGGATGTATATCCATAATTGGCTTGAACTTCTTAACATCATCCTCATTATTCTTGTCATATCCAAAGATGGAATAGAGCTTAGGGCTAATGTATGTGATGTCAATCTTGTCGTCAATCTTGAAGGACAATACGCCACCAGGAATGATATCGATAAAGTTGCCAAGACGTTCAGCGAGATCACTGTTACGGAGCTCGAGCTTCTTACGTGCAGTAGTATTATCAACTCCAACGAAGAATACAAATCTCTTGTTGTTATGTGCAATTCTTCTGATTCTGAGGCGAACCCAGTAGTGTTCCTTCTTGTCAGAACCAACGATATACCACTTAAACTCACAGCTATGCTCTTGTGAAGTTTGGGCTGCAATATTAATTGCCTCGATAAATGCTTCACGGTCATCTTCGTGGATAAGTTCAAGGAAGTCAGCATTATAGTAGTCAAACCTAGCTGGATCAACACCGAGCTCTTCATAGAAACGCTCATTAAGACGGAGCGGAGTTATGTTCTTGTTGTAGTATTCAAAGATACCAGCAGGTCCAATGAATGAATTGAACAAGATAGCAGAATATGATGTTGGATTCCAGAAGTCGTAGTTATCAAAGCTACTATTAGCATTGAGAACTGAGAAGTTGTCATCCTGAAGTGATCTCTCAAGAAGTGCAGAGAAGTCAGCAAGATTAAGTGGCTCAGAGAAGTAGTAACCCTGAATAATAGCGCAGTCGATAGACTTGAGGAATTCGGCCTGCTGAGCAGTCTCAACGCCCTCAGCAATAACAGGAATTCCGAGCCAGTGTGACATACGAAGTACTGAGTCGAGGATAACTCCACCACGGAAGTTTGCTGTGTCATCATTAGCATCGAGGTCAATAAACTTCATATCGAGCTTGATCATATCAACAGGAACGTTCTTCAATGTGTTAAGTGAAGAATAACCTGTACCGAAGTCATCCATCTTGAACTTGAAGCCGTTTGAACGAAGTTCGTTGATGATGTTGATGAGCAGATCGTTGTTTTCGATATATGCAGATTCAGTAACTTCCAAATCGAGATACTTAGATTCAATATCGTACTTCTCGATGAGGTCGTAGAAAATCTTACAGAAATTTGGACGATAGAAGTCTCTTCTTGAGATGTTAACTGCAAGCGGAGTAATTGGCTTGCCTGCATGTAGACGCTCACTAATGAAAGCAGCTGCTTTGTCCCAGATAATTTCATCTAATCTGGAGATAAGACCACTCTTTTCCATAAGTGGAACGAATACGCCAGGAGATAAGATAGTGCCGTCCTGCTTATGCCAACGAACGAGAACCTCACCACTAACTAACTTGTTACTAATCTGGTTGAACTGAGGCTGAACATAGATGCAGAACTCATCGTTTTCGAGCGCTAACTTGATCTCGTCAAGGAGTTCCTGCTCGTGAACAGCATTGTCACGCATGCTATCGTCGTACCATACAAATCTTGTAGAGAGCTGGTCCTTGATAGACTTAACCGCAATTGCAGCACGGTCGCACATGAGACCAATATCGATAGAAGAATCTGTAACCATATAACCTGACATATGGAATGTAAGTGTGTATCTGTCGGAGATACTTGAGAGGAGGTTAGTTAGGTATTCAGAATGCTCCTTAGGATTGAACTTATTGTTAGGCATACAGATTACGAAGTTATCTGCGCCGAGATTTGCAACAATCGTGTCGTCAGATACGCTATCACGGTATGAGTTACCAATCATAGCGAGGAGCTCATCACCAGCTTCTGTACCGAATGTGTCGTTATAAATCTTAAATCTATCAATATCCCAACGAACGATAACGAATGTTGTTCGTGGATTAGAATCGATAAGTTCCTTGGCCTTCTTGTAGAAAGCATTTCTGTTATAGATACCAGATACAGGATCGAACTCAGACTTGTACTGGTCAGTAATGTCGCTTCGAGTAACGGCGATATAACGTCTTGAATCATCATTATATGTGTACTGGTACTTCTTGCGGCGCACAACAACTTGTCCGTCCATGTTCTCATAAACAGATACAGATATAGAATAAATCTTCTTAGTAGCGAGTTCCTTCTGGATTGTGTGTAAATCCATTGCGTAAGCACATTCCTGCAATTCGTTCTCGACGATGTAGTTAGGGAGGTGCTCGTAAAGGAAGTTGTCGAAATTGTATGTATCAGTATCACCAATGTACTTAGGTGAGCTCTCCTGGATAACCTTGATAGTTTCCTTAGTTGTATCGAGTACTGCTAGGAGCTCATACTCAAATCTAATGAAGTTATCAATAATCATCTGAGAAGTTTTCTCAGCATGAACATTTCTAAGGTAACCGATAAGTTCCTTCTCATTAGTTTCAGGATTAGTTACTAGATGCATGCGTAGCATGAACCATTCGCAGTCGTTAGAGGACAACTGACAGAAGAGTTCTTCATCCATCATATCTGTGCCGATATCTAATCTATCGATTGCATTCTTAGTAGTGAGGATAGCCTCAAGATATTCACGTCTTTCCTCAGAACAATTAGTGATGTTAGTGATGAACTTGAAGAAATCATCAGCAGTCTTAATGTTCTGTGGAACTCTAGGAAGTCCATCTGCGAAATTAAATGAAACTACACTATTATTAGTAAGATTGAGGTGGAAACCTGTCTTGTTCTCATTAGTGAGCTTCTCATATCTAGTAAGGAGTGCCTCATACTTATCCATGATGTTCATGAAGTTAGTTACATCAACGGCTGCGAAAAGGGCACCGGAAATACGACCACGATCATCATATGTGGTCTTGAATGAAACCTGCATCCATGTCTGATAACCGAAGAAATCCTTGAAGTGAATGAATGCAGAACCTTCCTGCGCACCCTCGTCAATCTTAGTGTAGAGCGCAATATAGTCATCCTTAGACTGTGAGAAGCACATATCATTACGCCAGTAAGGAACGCTAGTCTCTTCTTCTGAGTTATGAAGAGTGATAAATCTTGTAGAGATATCATATTCCCAGATAAGGATATTAGAGATAGAGAGGGCAAGATTATTCTTAGTATTCTCAATCTCGAGCTTCTGCTGAGTATTCTTGAAGTTAAATACATCAGTAACAATTAATGAAAGCTTGATTGTGTTAGGTCTATCTGGCTCGAGGAAATTACCTTTAATATGAGTCCAACGTATTTTGTTACGATACATCTGAGGCTTTGGTGAAGTGTAATCGAGTGGAATACCTAGTTCATGAGCCTTCTTAACTGAATATAGCAATCTACTATACTCGTCAGCTGGCATCTGCTCGACGATCATCTGAGTATAGTGTGAGTTACTTGAATATAGGATCTTAACATCGTCATCTTCAACTTCTACGATGAACATTACGCCATCAATACCACTAAGAACAGTCTTAAGGTCTACTGCGATGTCACCAACCTTGGAAGATGAATCAAATGCTGAGAAGTCACCAGTCTCGCTGAGAATATACTTGTTCTTACCAGAATTCTTAGCTCTGTAAAGTGCTTCATCAGCTTCTGAGTACAAATCATCAAGATTTACGTCGTCAGAGAAGAGCGCTACACCAATACTACTTGTGAGGAAGATTGAACGACCTTCACGACGGCATTCATACTGAAGTGTAGTAATAAGTTCAGAAGCCTTATTAGTAGCAGCCCACACTGAATCAATATCCTTCATGAGGACTACGAACTCATCGCCACCGATACGGCCGACGATATCAGTCTCTTTGAATGATCCAGCAATTCGCTGAGCGAACTCAATAATAACGGTATCACCAGTACGGTGACCGAAAGTATCATTAATATCTTTGAAGTTATCGATATCGATAATGAAGATAGCGTTAAGGTTATTGCGTCCCTCTTGAGAAATATAACTGCGCATTCTACTCATTGCTGACTCGTGATTGAGGAGTTCAGTCATTGAATCTTGTTCAGCTGCCTTGATGAGATTATCCATCTCAGTGCGCTGAGCACTAATATCATATACAGATAAGAGAATGCATACATGATCATTCTCAGGATTGACATTGAAGATGTATTCGTACTTAATCCAGAGAGGAGCATTACTATTTTCTTGTTCGATAATGAACTCTGCAGACTTAATTACGTCACCAGAGTTGAATATCTTGAGAATTTCAGATTTACCAAAGTTTGCGAAATACTTATGAGCATTAGAATCACTTGAGATTGCTCTGTCGGACTTAGCTAAGAATTCAGCGATTGAGATATCAAGATGCTTAAGGTGATCATCAATAACAGTAGTGAAATCAAGCATTACCCAATCGTTTACATCGATAAACGCACAACAAGATGCCTTGTTAGGGAGCATCAAATACTTCTCAGCCTGCTTGTCAAAACGCTTCTTTGCTTCGTAAGTCATTGTGTAATCGAAGAGATTACCAAGAATACCGATAATCTTTCCATCTTCATCTTTGATGAGTGACTTACTTACATGAACGTAGTGCTGAACACCATTCTCGTCGACGATTGAAGGCAAAACACGGTCAACAGTGTCAGTTCCTTCAACAATCTCTCTGTCAAACTGTTCGTACATATTGCAAAGTTCTGGATCATCAAAGATAGCAGAACACTTTTGTCCAATAAGAGAATTCGGGTCATCAATGCCAAAATAAGCAGCAAGTGGCGCAGAAACAGATAAAAACCTTAACTCTGTATCCTTAACATAATTTGGATACGGAGATTGGCCGAAGAAATCTGAGAATATCTCAATTAACCCTTTGTTTCCCGAAATTTTAGCCATACTTACCCTCATAATAATTTTATTTAATTATAAAGGGATAAAAAGCAATTTACAATTAAAATTGTGCAATGTTTACAAAATAGGAACACGATTTCGCCTTTGTTTATGTGATACAATCAAAAAAGTCCTGGATTATTTGATGAGGAGGCACTGATATGAGAAATATAACTTTGGGAAGAACAGGTATAGTTACACCACAGAATGCTTTTGGAGCACTTCCTATTCAGAGAGTGTCTTTTGACGTTGCAAAGAGACTTCTTCTCAGGGCATATGAAGGCGGAATGGTATTTTTCGATACAGCCAGAGTATATTCAGACAGCGAAGAGAAGATGGGACAGGCATTCGAAGGAATGAGAGATAAGATTTATATTGCTTCGAAAACACAGGCGGAAACACCTGAGAAATTCTGGTCAGACCTAGAAACAACACTCAAAAATCTTAAGACTGATTACCTTGATATCTATCAATTCCATTGTGCAAAGATGTGCTATAGACCTGACGATGGTACAGGAATGTATGAGTGCATGTTAGAGGCACAAAGACAGGGTAAGATCCGTTATATTGGTATCACAGCCCACAAAATCGGTGTCGCTGAAGAAGCTGCAGAGAGTGGTCTTTACGATACAATCCAGTATCCATTCTGTTATCTTGCAACTGATAGAGATGTTGCGTTAGTTAAGAAGTGCGAAGAGAACAATATTGGTTTCATAGCAATGAAGGGCCTTTCTGGTGGTCTCCTCACAAATACTGACGCTTGTATGGCATATATGACTGACTATAATGTCCTCCCAATCTGGGGTGTACAGCGTGATCAGGAACTCGAAGACTGGCTAAGTTATTTTGATAAGGATATCTCAATGACTGATGAGATTGCTGAGTTTATTAAGAAGGAACGTGCTGAACTCCTAGGTGATTTTTGCCGTGGATGTGGATACTGCATGCCTTGTACTGTAGGTATCCAGATTAATAACTGTGCACGTATGTCACAGATGATTAGAAGATCTCCTTCAGCTGGTTTCCTTGGTGATTTCTGGAAGGGGGAATTGATGCGAATTGAGCAGTGCATCGATTGCGGTATCTGTAAGACTAAATGCCCTTATGAGCTAGATATACCAACACTTTTACGTAAGAACTTAGCTGACTATAAAGATATCATCAACGGTAAGGTTCAGATCTGATAGTTAAATAATTTATTGCACAATATAACCCTGCGAGGAGTTCCAGTTATGGACTACTAGCAGGGTTAGTTTTTGTTGATATAAATTAGAGAATTGCAATTACGATGCCTGCTAGAACAACTGAGGCACAGATTGATTTCTTGAGGATGTTTTTCTCCTTATAGACAATTCGTCCGAGTGCGATTGTAACAAAGCAAGATGATTGCTTGATGAGTGTCATGATTGTAATCTTGCTCTCTGGGTAGCTGTTAGCGATAAATAGGCACTTGTCGGCGATGATGAACATTACTGCGAGAAGTGGTATCCAGTAGTTCTTGGCAACGGCTTTCCAATTAACCTTTGTTCTCTTGATAAGAAGGAAGAGACCGTAAAGGACTACTAGGAAGAACATATACCAGATCTGGAGCTGGGATGATGTGACATCCTTCATGAGGACCTTGTCCAAGAAACCAGAGAAAGCATTAAGTGCGCAGGATAGTAGGGCGAAGATGACTGTTTTCGCGCTGACCTTCTCGGAACTGTCCTTACTACCTTTGATGACACGTAATAGGAAGAGACCTAGGAGTACAAGTGGCATACCAATCATCTGACCTACTGATAAGCGCTCGTGTAGGAATGTCATCGCAAGTGTGGTCGCAAAGATTACTCGGCTCATATCAAGGACACCGTACATACTTACTGGCATTGTCTTGATAGCCATGAAGCTAAGTATCCAAGCGAGGAAAATTACGAATGATTTGATGAAGATGTATGGAAGTTTACCAAAGTCCAATGTGAGGGCTTCTTCTCGACCAGGGAGAAGGAGGACCATGATGAAGCCAAGAAGTGTATAGAAGAACAGAACCTCGACTACACTATTACGCTCGAGGCACTTCTTTTTGACTATTTCGCGGGCACCTTTCATGAGCCCATAAACTAAAACTAATAACATCCAAACCATAGAAAAAAGTCTATCACGAGCTGTTATTTGATTGAAGAGAATGTGTTTTATACGATTTGACATTATTTGATACTCTCAAAGCGCATTTTATCTACAAATAACCTCATAATTTCTCATTACTATAATAAAGTTCGCGAAATATAATAGACACGTGTTATAAGAAATGCTCGAAAAGTAAAAGGAGTGGAAGTATGGTTGCACCAATAATCGCTGTGGTGATTTTTGTTGTTATGTTCTTGTTAATCGTAACTGAGAAAATCCCAAGACACTTTGTAACTTTAGGATGCGGTCTTTTAATGATCGTGGTTGTTTTCGGAATTTGCATGAGAAGCTCAGAAGCTGTCATGGAAACTCTTAATATCAAATCTTTCGCAGATTCAAATTTCTGGCTCTTGTCAGAGGGCGCAGAAGAGTCTTCTTCAGGTATTAACTGGGCAACAATTATCTTCATCTTCGGTATGATGGTAATGGTTGAAGGTATGGCTAAGGCAGGCTTCTTCAGATGGCTTTGTCTCGGTATCGCTAAGCTCGTTAAGTACAAGACTTCTAGAATTTTTATTACATTCATGCTCATGTCATTTGTTCTTGCAATGTTCATTGACAGTATCACAGTAATCTTGTTCCTTGCAGCAGTTACTATTGAGCTTTCACAGCTTCTTAAGTTTTCACCAGTTCCAATGATTATCGCAGAGATTTTCTGTGCTAACCTCGGTGGTTCTGCAACAATGTGCGGTGACCCACCTAACATCATCATTGGTACAGCTTTGAACTATACATTCACAGAGTTCCTTTTGAATACAGGTCTTCTCTCTGTAATCGCGATGGTAGTAATCGTTTTCTATTTCTACTTCGTATTCAAGAAGGAAATCACAAAGGATACAACAAAGGGTATGAAGATTGCTTACCCAGATCCAAAGGAAGCAATTACTTCAAAGAAGAACTTCATCGTAAGTTCAATCATCTTTGGTATCGCTGTTGTACTTCTTATCACACATGCTCAGACAGGTCTCACAGTTGCAACAATTGGTATCTTTGTAGCAATTCTCACACTCGCAACTGCTGGAAAACACGCTCTTGAGCTTCTTAAAAAGGTTGACTATGAGACACTTTTCTTCTTCTTAGGTCTCTTCGTTGTAGTAGGTGGTCTTGAGCAGACTGGAGTTCTTGAACTTATCGCGAACTTCATCGCTAAGATTAGTGACGGTAACGCACTCCTCATGATTGCTATCGTTCTCTGGATCTCAGCTATTGCCAGCGCCTTCGTTGATAACATTCCATTCGCAGCTACAATGATTCCTATCATCAAGTCATTGTCAGTTGCTATGGGTGTTCCACTCACAACACTCGCTTGGACACTCGCGCTTGGTACAGATATCGGTGGTAGTGCAACACCAATCGGTGCTTCTGCTAACGTTGTTGGTATCTCAGCAGCAGCTAAGAGTGGTCACATGATCGGTTGGGGTAAGTACTGTAAGTATTCAGCTCCAGCAACAATTATTGTAATTGCAATCTCAATGGCATATATTTATGTTAGATATTTCTTTATGTGAGGACAGATAAATGGATAAGAGCAAGCAGTTTATTATTTCCATTGGTCGTGAGTACGGCAGCGGTGGACATTTAATCGCAGAGAAAATTGCCAAGAAGTTTAACGTTACATTGTACGATAGTAATCTCCTCGATATTATCGCTAGCGAGAAGAACGTAGAGCCACAGGACCTTAAGGCTTACGATGAAATCCCTAAGGTACACTTCTTCTCACGTAAGGTTAACGGTCAGTCAAGTTCACTCCAGGAGAATGTTGCTAACATGCAGTTCGACTATCTTCGTGCAAGAGCTGCTGAAGGCAAATCTTTCGTTGTTGTAGGTAGATGTGCTGAGGAAATCCTTAAGGATTATCAGTGCCTCATCTCAATCTTCATCCTTGGTGATAAGGAAGCTAAGATCGAGAGAATTTCTAAGATCCACAAGCTCAATTCAGAAGATGCATGGGATAAGATTGAGCGCGAGAATATCCGCCGTAAGCAGTATCACAACTACTACTGCAAGGGCAAGTGGGGCGACTCAAGAAACTACGACTTGTCAATCAATGACAGTATTCTTGGAATTGATGCAACAACTGATATTCTTGAGGCTTACATTCAGAGACGTATCGACAACATGTAATTTTGTTTTCGAATAGTAAAGATATGAGGACATTCCTATTGAAGGGATGTCCTCTTTTATCTAAAACCTGGCAGAATACCCCCACTTCTTAAGTGGGGGATGAATGCCC
>JAKSRG010000028.1 GCA_024403735.1 Clostridia bacterium | reverse complement strand
TTGATAGTATCTGCGAAAAGTTTGTACTGATATTTGTACTGGAGCACTTGAACACCCTCTCAGTACAAATATTTGATAGTATCTGCGGAAAATTTGTACTGATATTTGTACTGGAGCGCAGACATTGCTTAACGTCCAATTCCCCAAGTTTCCGTGAAGAACCACAAAATAGTCTCAATATTTCTGCTTGGGAAAAGTTGAGACTCAATTTCAAGGAATTCGCATTTTTAACTTGATATATTTGATTTGTCTCCTATGAGACAGGCACTACCATATAGCGGAAGGCGGTTGTCCTCTTATCCTTTTAGGGTTCCTTTGAACCTTTAGGAAGGAGGTGGTGATATGATAGATTATGAAATCTTAATGGTTGTACTTACTATCATTGGTATTGTGATCACGTTAATAAATAACTCCAACAAAAAATGACCGCCAACAATTTGAACCCGTTGCGATCATTTTTGATTAAAACGAGGACAACCGCCTATCGGTGGTGCCTTTTCTTGTTTTGATTATAACATCAGAATGAGCCTCATTCAACGATACTGAAGTCTCATATAATCTGTAATCTATGAGCAATTTTTATAAGCGCAAATTAGCGGAATGCCATTTTCACAGAGTGTTAAGTCTCAATATTTCTGCTTGGGAAAAGTTGAGACTCGATTTCAAGGAATTCACATTTTTAACTTGATATACTTGATTTGTCTCCTATGAGACAGGCACTACCATAAAGCGGTAGGCGGTTGTTCTCCTATTCTGCTAGGTTTCTTTGGAAGCTCAGAAAGGAGGTGATGCGTATGACTGATTATGAATTGTTAATGGTTGTTCTTACAATTATTATTCTAGTAATAATCCAATCAAATCGCTCAAAAAAATGACCGCCCACATTTTGCCCGTGACGGTCATCTAATGATCAAATAAAGGACAACCGCCTATCGGTGGTGCCTTTTCTTGTCTTAATTATAACATCAGAATGAGCCTCATTCAACGATACTGAAGTCTCATATAATCTGTAATCTATGAGCAATTTTTATAAGCGCAAATTAGCGGAATGCCATTTTCACAGAGTGTTAAGTCTCAATATTTCTGCTTGGGAAAAGTTGAGACTCGATTTCAAGGAATTCACATTTTTAACTTGATATACTTGATTTGTCTCCTATGAGACAGGCACTACCATAAAGCGGTAGGCGGTTGTTCTCCTATTCTGCTAGGTTTCCTTGGAAGCCCAGAAAGGAGGTGATGCGTATGACTGATTATGAAATGTTAATGGTTGTTCTTACAATTATTATTTTAGTAATGATTCAATCAAATCGCTCAAAAAAATAACCGCCCACATTTTGCCAAGTGACGGTCATTTTTTTGACTTAACGAGGACAACCGCCTATCGGTGGTGCCTTTTCTTGTTTTGATTATAACATCAGAATGAGCCTCATTCAACGATACTGAAGTCTCAATAATACGTAATCCGCAAGAGGCATTTCTCTAAATGTTTTACGCGCTTATCCGATGCCGTGTGTTCGATCATATTCCTTAATATGCTCGAGGATAACTGGATGCTGAATGTCATCAACAGGAGTATTTTTTCGCACTCTGTTTTGCTGTACTTTGCCTCTGATTAGGTGAGGAGTGAATTCATATAGATTACATTTACTGTCACCAAAATTGTTGGATTTATTGAGGAGACTAGATGTTAATAGAAGTGCTAATCCTGTACCGAGTGGTACTACAAAAATAAATGCTGCTACCCACATAATCATTCTCCTTTCTGTCTCTTGCCAACAAAAGATGTTAATGAACTCTCTGTTGTTCTAGCAATTGATTTCAATACTTTCTTAATCTTATTAATTCCAGCTGTTATAGATATAGCCGAGAATACTACTGCCATTAAGATAAGTCTAATATCGTCTGTATTGGTTAGCACAGGAGCAAATGGCAGTGTTATTGCTGTTGTGAAGATGATAGATAGAATAACGGTAAGTATTGTGAATAGTGTTTTATTCCATGGAACACCACCGACTAGTTTTCCAGTCTGTCCATTAATTGTTATTGTGTATGGTTTATCCTGATATCTGAATGTAAGGAACCATGCAGGGAAGAAGGCAGTTGTAGGCTGCTCATATACTTCAGCGCGATATCTCTCCTTAACAATTTTCTTGCTGCTTCCTGGAATAGAATTGAGCATCTCTTCGTTATATACTTCACGAGCTCTTCTTTGTGCTAATCGAGTAGCATCCTTGCTCTTAACATCAGAGATGTCAGAATAAAAACCAACAAGATAGTCTTCATCAAAAGAAACACACTCCTTGACAACATATGGCTCAAGTCTCTGGCTAGTGCTGTCATTAAGTGTTGATGAGGCATCTGTTGTAACCCAAGGTAGAGTGATATATCCAGATCTCTTGTGGTAGTAAGTGTGTGAATGTTTACCACTTTTCTGCACAGAAGAAAGGATCATTGAAGAATCATATTCAACATTTGAAATGTAATATGGGATATAAATTCCACGAAGGAGTTCAGGCTCAAAATCCTTGATTGCTTTTGGAATAAATATACCTTTGTTAAGTCTCTTTCTTACAAGTTCCAGTGCTTCTTCCTTAGTAATCTTGAATGGAATAATCTTATCAGGTTTTTTGAACTTACCAACGCGTGAGAAGATTATTGTAGGGTTACCACAATAAATACAGAATGTTGATGCTTCAGTGTCTGTAACTGAGATCTCAGCTCCGCAAGCGCTGCATGAGAAAATCTTACAGTTAACCATACCCTCAGTTTTTATTAGTGGGAGTTCAGAAGCTTCTGTCTCAGGGTCACTGTCGTAATCTTCTACTGAATATGTTGAACCGCAGTGCTCACATACGAGGGCCTTTTGCGCGATGTCATATGCAAGTTTACCTGCGCAGTTTTTACATGTTCTAATCATAAATTCCTCCACATGAAGAGATGCTCACTTATTATATAGCATGGTCATAGATTGAAGATATATTTATCACTTCTGATAGAAATTCAGTGGTGCTTTATCAAAGCGTGCCTTGGAACCATCAATTGGTAATTTGTAGAACCCAAATAATGGAAGGTTTCCTACTGCAATTGTCGTGTCTAGACCAGGAGCGATTGCCTTCTTCATGAGTGCAGGGCTTCTCGTGAGCATCCTATATCCAGCCTTGTAATCCAGCCAGAAATGACATGGTGTGAAGCATTTAATCTTAGCTACGCTGTTATACTTATCAAGAGTAATAAGTCCCTTGTTAGTCCCGTCAAAACAATCTGCCGTTATCATTGCATAATCAATAGATAGGCCGCGCAAATCAGATATAAATCTCTCGAATAAGTCTGTCTGTCCCCAGTTAGCTAGGTCGCCAGAATGGTAGAAAGTTTTGCCGTCAATCTGAACGCAGTAAGCTAGTCCCAAGTCAGTTGCCATGAGGTAGTAAATATTCAATCCTGAGTAGTTGAAAGATATCCCACGCTGGCTATATTTAGCAACGATAATATCATCCATATCAGCAGGAGATACGAGTGTCCTGATTCTATTAATCGCGTCAGTAACTAATGCTGCGTCTGGTCCTGTCTCATCACTACCGATAATGATTTTCTCGATGCTAGGTAATGTCAATAATGCGGCAACGCTTTCTGCACTAAAGTGATCCAGATGGACATGGCTAAATAGTGCATATACAGGTTTATCCTCTCTAATCTTAGGAATTATGCCCTGGTTCCAGTCAAAAAAGATCGTTGCAGATGGCGTCTCGAGTATGAAAGCACACATGCCTCTGTGATATATCCTGAAACCACCATCATATGTACTATTCTTTAGCACATTTCCGCTATCGTAATGATTAGTAGGAACATTCTGGGATTTGCCATTTACGTACATAATGTCCTTAGGAATATCACGCTTGCCAGGAGTATGAATCTGTCCTACACCATGGCATACGTTATTTAGCCAAGAAGTGTAGACCATTCGACCATCTGCCATATGCCAGATGCCGTTACCTTCCTGCTTGTCGTTATAGTAATATCCTTCTGTGAACGTTCCATTGGCATGCTTCATAACCGCATAACCCTGGCGCTTGCCATCAACCAAACCACCTTCATATACAGATCCATCGCCATATTTTTGTGTAGCCATCTGTCGCTCCTTATTGCACTTCAAATGTCATGTCATTTTCTATTTATTTTAGCATTTGGAATTCTTAATTTACTAAGACTATCTCGAAAACACCCACATTAACAAAGCGAACTAAAATTTTATGGCGTTATATTTGAAAAATAACAACGATTTATAGTAAATTGCATCTCCATTCTCAATGATTCCTTGGTAGAATGTACCTAGCATATATTTCTAATATAAGGACCGTTTATGATTACTTTTCAGAAATACGTAAAAGTTCAAAGTCTCGATGAGGCATACGAACTCAATAAGACCCGTAAGAACCGAATTATCGGTGGAATGATGTGGTTAAGAACTGGCCGAGGAAGTGTTAATACAGCAATTGATATTAGCGGCCTTGGACTAGATACCATCGAAGAAGATGACGAAGAATTTAAGATTGGTGCTATGGTATCTCTTCGTAAGATTGAGAAGCATGAAGGCTTGAATTCATATTCCAATAATGCAGTTCAGTCAGCTGTCAAAGATATCGTCGGAGTTCAGTTCCGTAATATGGCTACTGTAGGCGGAAGTATCTGGGGAAGATTTGGTTTCTCAGATGTACTTACTGTATTTCTTGCCATGGATACTTATGTCGAGCTCCACAATGCTGGCATCGTTCCATTGTCTGAGTTCGTGAACATGAAGCGTGATGACGATATTCTTGTCCGTATTATTGTTAAGAAAACTCCAATTAAGATTTCATATAGTGCTGTTCGTGCACAGCGCACTGATTTTCCAGTCCTCGCATGCGCAGTATCTGAGTTCGATGGTATGTACAAGACTACTATCGGAGCTCGTCCTGGTAAGGCAATACTTATCAAGGATGAAGATGGAATAATGGCAGCTGGAATAACATCAGATAGTGCTAAGGCATATGCTGATTATGTTGCTTCACATACACCTACAGATAGTAATCTACGAGGTAGCGCAGAGTATCGAACACATCTTACTAAGGTTCTTACTGAGCGTAATCTTCTCAGAATTGGAGGCATCGAATGATAGATATTAATCTGACGCTTAATGGCAAAAAGATTTCAGATCAGGTTGATGCAGATTCTGTATTACTTGATTTCCTCAGAGACCACGACTGCTATAGTGTAAAGCGTGGATGTGAGACATCTAACTGCGGTCTTTGTACTGTACTTATGGATGGCATGCCAGTATTGTCATGTTCAATGCTCACAGTTCGTGCTGATGGTCACAGCATTCAGACATTAGAAGGCCTACAGGAAGAGGCATCTTCATTTGTAGGATTTATCGCAGACCAGGGTGCAGACCAGTGTGGTTTCTGTAATCCAGGATTTGTTATGAACACAATCGCTCTCCTTAGAGAGAACCCAGACCCAACAGATGATGAGATTAGAGCATTCCTAGCTGGTAATCTTTGTCGTTGTAGCGGATATGAAGGCCAGTTAAGAGGTATTCGTAATTACCTCAATAGTCGCGTTAAGGAGTAAGGAGAATTATGGAACATAAGAATTACAATGCCATTAATAAATCCGTACGTAAGAAGGACGCGATGCAGCTTCTCTTAGGTAAACCTGTATACACAGATGATGTAGTGCCAGATAACGCACTTGTTGTTAAGCTCCTAAGAAGCCCACACGCTAATGCGATAGTAAATACAATCAACACTAAAGTTGCCAAGCTCGTTCCAGGTGTTGTTGATGTATATACATGGGAAGATGTACCTAACAGCCGTTTCACTAACGCAGGTCAGACATATCCTGAAGCTTCACCATACGATCGTCTTATCATTGATAGACACGTTAGATTTGTTGGTGACGTAGTTGCTATTGTAGCTGCTGAGAATGAGAAGGCAGCGGATAAAGCACTAAGATTAATCAAAGTAACATATGATGTACTCGAGCCAGTACTCGATTATCGAACAGCAAAAGATGGTAAGATCCTCGTTCATCCTGAGGATAACTGGGTAGCTCCTTGCGAAGTAGGCGGAAGTAATCTCCGTAATCTTGTTGCAAGTGATGAGAGCTCACATGGTGACGTAGATGGCATCATGGCTGACTGTGATATCGTGCTCGACCGTACATATCATACAAAGGCCTATAACCAGGCAATGATGGAGACATTCAGAACATATACTTCCAAGGACAGATATGGTCGTCTTCATGTTATTTCATCTACACAGATTGTCTTCCACGTAAGACGTATTTTGTCACATGCTCTTGGTATTCCTAAGACTATGATCCGTGTAGAGAAGCCTCGTATCGGAGGTGGTTTTGGTGCTAAGCAGACTGCGGTCAGCGAAGTATATCCAGCATTTGTAACTATGAAGACTGGACGTCCAGCCATGATTATCTTCTCACGTGAAGAGTCACAGTTCGCTGGTTCACCTCGACATGAGATGGAGGTTCGTGTAAGACTTGGCGCTAACAAAGATGGTAAAATCCGTGTCTTAGATTTATACACATTATCAAATAGTGGTGCATATGGTGAGCATGGTCCGACGACTGTTGGTCTTTCAGGCCACAAGTCTATCCCTATGTATACAGGAAGCCTCGAGGCATTCAGATTTAACTACGATGTAGTGTATACGAATACAATGGCAGCAGGTGCCTACAGAGGTTATGGTGCTACACAGGGTATCTTCGCACTCGAGACAACAGTTAATGAGCTTGCTGAGAGACTTAATATGGATCCTACTGAGATCCGTAATAAGAATATGCTCAAGGAAGGCATGATCATGCCTGCCTACTACAACGAGCTAGCTAGTGCATGTGCCCTTGATCGTTGTCTTGATCACTGTAAAGAAATGTTCAAGTGGGATGAGAAGTATCCTGTTCGCGATATGGGTAACGGCAAGGTACGAACTGCTGGTATGGGTATGGCTATGCAGGGTTCATGTATCTCTAACCTTGACGTTGGTTCAGCTACAGTTAAGTTAACAGAGGATGGAGCATTCATGCTCTTGATTGGTGCCGCTGATATGGGTACTGGCTGTGATACTATCCTTGCACAGATGGTTGCTGAATGTATGGATTGTTCAGTAGATGATGTATCAGTCTTTGGTGCTGATACAGATGCGTCACCATATGACTCAGGTTCATATGCGTCATCCACAACTTATATCACAGGTAAAGCAGTTGAGAAGGCTTGTATGGAGCTTAAGCAGAAGATGGCTACTATCGCTGCTGGTTTACTTGGTTGTGGTGAAGAAGAGATGGTTTTCGAAGAGGGTTGCCTCAAGCGAATAAATACAGATCAGAAAGTGTCTTTGAAGGAGATTGGTGTTAAGGCTCAGTGCAATAATCCTACTTCTGCAGAGGCATCAGCTTCACACTGTTCACCAGTATCTCCACCTCCTTACATGGTAGGTATGGTTGAGATTGAACTTGATAAGATGACAGGTGAAGTTACAATTCTTGATTTTATGGCAGTTGTTGACTGTGGAATTCCAATCAATCCGGCTCTTGCACGAATTCAAGCTGAGGGGGGCATCGTTCAGGGCATCGGACATACACTTATGGAGAACATCACATATAACGAGTCGGGCAAACTCCTCGAGAGTTCGTTCATGCAGTACAAGCTTCCTACTCGTCTTGATATGGGTAAGCTCCGTGTAGAATTCGAGCACAGCTACGAGCCAACAGGCCCATTCGGTGCTAAATCAATAGGTGAGATTGTTATCAACACACCTGCGCCAGCTATAGCACATGCTATCTATCGAGCTACTGGCGTATGGCACAGAGAGATACCAATCACTCCAGAAAAAATAGCAATGTCAAAACCAGACGAAAATAAACAAAAAGAAGGATGAAAGAATGAAGAAGGATTTTAGTTTACCTAAAGAAGCATTCCAAATGGATGGCAAACTTCCATTGAGACATGCAATCCCACTCGGTCTCCAGCACGTACTCGCTATGTTCGTTGGAAACCTCACACCACTATTGGTTATTACCGGAACATGTGGTCTAGCATCAGCAGAGTTCGCTGAACTTCAGCTCAGTCTCTTGCAGAATGCTATGCTTATCGCCGGTATCGTTACATTGATCCAGTTGTTCTCAATTGGCCCTGTTGGTGGACGAGTTCCAATTATCATGGGAACATCATCAGGATTTATCGGAGTATTTAAGAGCGTTGCGGATACTATGGGTGGTGGCGTAATCGCGTATGGAGCGATAATGGGTGCCTCGCTGATAGGTGGTCTGTTCGAGGGAATATTAGGTTTCTTCCTGAAGCCTCTTCGTAAGTTCTTCCCATCTGTAGTTACTGGTACAGTAGTATTGTCTATCGGTCTTAGCCTTATTTCTGTAGGTATCAACTCATTTGGTGGTGGCGATAAGGCCCCAGACTTTGGATCAGTTGAGAACTTATTGTTGGCGCTCTTCGTACTTGTTGTAATCCTTGTTTTTAAGCACGGAACAAAGGGTGCATTAAGTTCATCTTCAATCCTTATCGGAATTATCTTTGGTTATATCGCAGCGTTCATTATGGGATTGGTTCTCCAGCGCACAGGTACATATACATCTGCTGAGACTGGTGAAGTTATCACATATACAAAGGGTTGGGTCCTCAACTGGGACAAGGTAGCAGATGCAAAGTGGTTCGCTGTTCCTGAGCTAATGCCTGTAACTCCACGCTTTGATATGAGAGCTATTATTCCTGTAATCATCATGTTCATCGTTACTGCAGTTGAGACTGTAGGTGATATCTCAGGTGTTATGGAAGGTGGTCTCGGAAGAGAAGCTACTGACAAGGAGCTCTCTGGTGGTGTTATCTGTGACGGTCTCGGTTCAAGTTTCGCTGCTATGTTCGGCGTACTTCCTAACACATCATTCAGCCAGAACGTTGGTCTTGTTGCAATGACAAAGGTTGTTAACCGCTTCGCACTTTGCACAGGTGCAATCTTCCTCATCCTCTGTGGTCTTTGCCCTAAGCTCGGTGCACTTGTATCTATCATGCCTCAGTCAGTTCTTGGTGGCGCAGCTGTTATGATGTTCTCATCTATCGTTGTTAGTGGTATTCAGCTCATTACTAAGACACCTCTTACACCACGTAACCTTACAATCGTATCTGTTGCTCTTGGTGTAGGTTATGGTATGGGTGCTAACCCTGGTATCCTTAGTCACGCACCTGAAACTCTTAAGTTGGTTTTCGGTGGCTCAGGTATCGTTCCAGCAGCTATCGTTGCAATCCTTCTTAACATCCTCATCCCTAAGGATAAGGTAGAAAAGCCAGCTGCTGTAGCTAGTGAAAGTGTTGTTAAGGACAATGAAACTAAGGAAAATGTAGCTAAGTAATTGCTAAATATTTAAAAGCTAATTAAGTTAAGGTCGCTCTTTTTAAAGGGGCGGCCTTTTTCATTGGTGTTTTCGAGGGGTGGGCTGGTATGTTCAGATTATTTGCAGAAGTTAGCATTATATCTGAATTTATGTGGAGATGGTTTTTTGAGTGTTCAGATTATTTGCAGAAATTAATATTATGTCTGAATTATTCAAGGGGATGTTTTTCAATAATTCAGACTGAATTAGATTTTCGTAAGATTAATCTGAATTGCTAACTTATATAATTCAGACAATTTTTGATTATTGAAAATCAGTCTGAATTTGTAAGTGAATTTACATTTAATAAATCATACTATTTGTTGATTTTTATAAATTGTCTGAAATTTTGGTTTATTTGCATTCTGAAAAATCAGATTAAATACCAGTTTCGTCTAGAAATCTGAATTATAAAAATTAGAGTTTTCTCAGCATATGATTAATAGATGATGTACACATATTTCAGAAGTGGATACAAAATATTGAACCTGATGCTGTTATCGAAAACACGCTTAAGAAAAATCTTCTGAGTATTCGTTATATTGGTAGTCATGGTATTCCATGCTTAAGGAGGACAAATGAGTAGTATTGACGATTTTGTTATAGAAGCTGGCGTTCTGAAGAAATACAAGGGCAGAAGTCCAGAAGTTGAGATCCCCCGTACTGTGAAAAGTATTGGAGAAGGCGCCTTTAAAGACTGTGTAACAATGTTAAAGGTTCATTTTCCTTATGGTGTAACGAGTATTAGTAGGGGTGCGTTCCAAGGATGCAGGAGATTAGTCAGTGTTGAGCTTCCTAGTAGTTTGGATACTATGGGACCTAATGTGTTCAGTGGATGTATTTCGCTAAAAGAGATTAATCTTCCAAAGTATCTACGTAGAATTGGAGTATTTGCATTTAGTGAATGTATTTCGTTAACCGATATTGAGATCCCTGAAAGAATTTATATGCTTTATCAAGGAACCTTTTTATCCTGTACTTCACTACGTAATGTTAAGCTACCAGCTAATCTAGTCAGAATTGATAGAGATGTGTTTAAGGGCTGTAGGTCATTAAGTAGAATAGTAGTTCCTAATGATGCTGGTATTGAGAATTCATTTGATATGAGCCTTAGAGAATTATTCGTGGAAGATATAGGTTCATTATCTACTGAGTTTTTCTCACGCGCTGCAATGACGTTTATCCTAAATACTCCTGAATACTCCGAAGAAGCTATCAAGAAGAATACTACTTATGTAAAGAATAACCCACATATATTCATAGAATTAGCTATGAGAGATATGAACATATTGAAGCGTTTGGTTGATATTAATTGCTTCTCTCTATTAGGATTAAATATGTATTTGGATGAAGCAGACAGGACACATAATACTGAAGCTAAGGCTATCCTTTTATCAGCAAAGATATATAAGGAAATCGATAAAGATATGGACCTCGGCGAGTTTGATGACGATTCCAATAAGTGATTAAGAAATAGTTAAGTAGATTAAGATAACTATAAATTGATTGTTATGCTCCAGTGATTAACATACAATGACAACATAAGGCATTAGGGGGAAATGTTATGAATTGGAAAAAGCATTTAAAGGTTGTTGTTATTCTTTTCATTGCTTGGACGATAATCATCTTTAGCATGTGTATGGTTTTCGAGTACAAACATTACGAGAAACAAAAAGTAGAAAGCGTTCAGCTAACAGGTTATCTTTTATCAGGAATAAGAGATTGGAAAGGAAATAGTATTGAAAGAATTCCTGATTCTTCCTCTGTATATGATTGTTACTATTTGTATTGTAGTTCCTGGGGTATGTGGGTGCGCTATTCTGTTTCTGATTTGTACAGCGAAAGCGAATTCGTGCAGCTCAGTGTAGGTGATGATATTTCGGTACAGTGCGCAGAATG
The DNA here is from genome assembly GCA_024403735.1 of Clostridia bacterium. Lineage (GTDB taxonomy): Bacteria > Bacillota > Clostridia > Saccharofermentanales > Saccharofermentanaceae > Saccharofermentans. The sequence continues at coordinate 28,910 of JAKSRG010000028.1, read as the reverse complement.
TAAAACTATTAGAAGCATCGTTGTGGATGACAGAGTTGAATATGTTGGATACACTGTACGTACAATTACTAGAAATGCAACTTCAGATGAAATTAAAGGTTCTTTTGATTTTGCAGAAATCCCTAGGTTAGCTGTATGTGCTTGGAAATTGACTATTCCATACATTTTCCTATTTTTTGTTTTGTGTGTAGCTTTCTATGTTGCTAGTAAAAATCTTAAGGCATTGCTTTTAACAATTCTTTTGATTTTGGTTTTGTGGGCAATTTACTTTATTCAAGCGAGTACATATATTGTCCATGCGCCTATTATCTATTTGTATCCAAAAGAAGAGCAGGCAGTTAGCGTGGAACTCAATCTTAGTGGCGAACTAACAACTACTTATCCACGTTATGACAGTGGATGGAATATCGAGGCTGCACCTGATGGTACACTCACTGACCGTAACGGCAGAACATATGAGTATTTATTCTGGGAAGCTAATCTTGATATGGAACCAGACTTCTCAAATGGTTTCTGTGTAGCTGGTGAAGATACATATGAATTCCTCGAGAATGCGCTAAGTGAATTGGGTCTTAACGATAAGGAAGCAGATACATTCATTATGTATTGGCTCCCTAAGATGGAGAACAACAAGTACAACGTTATCTCTTTCCAGACAGAGAAGTATGAAGAAGCTGCTGGTCTAGATGTTTATCCTCAGCCAGATTCAGAGATTAGAGTATTCATGGCGTACTATTCACTTCCTTATGAAGTAGATATTGAGCCACAGGATTTGAGTGGTCTAGGTAATACCACTAGAACAGGCTTCACACTCGTAGAGTGGGGTGGATTAGAAGTTGGTTCGATTGATGGTGAGCTTAGAAGAATTGCAGATAAAGGTTAATTAGGGTGACTGTTATGAATGAATATTATGCTTCGTCATATGAAGAAAAAGGTACTCGTTATGCAAACGAGGCTCTCGCGTGGGGTTGTAAGAGCGCTATGTTCGCGTGGGTTCCGTTCCTAAGTCTTTACTTTGGAATTAGAGGATTTAGTAATTATTTCAAAGCCGTAAGGTGTGGCGTGAAGTCTTCTACTACAAAGTATGCAGCTATCTATAGTTTTGTAGGAATATTCTTCATTCCGTTCCTAATTTTTATCTATCGCACGATGGGCATGTTAGCAGTGAATAATTCACATTATGCGACATATGTTGTGGATCATCACGGAATACCTCTCGTAGATGGATCTTATGCGACTTATTCAGATTTGGTTGATAATGTTCTAGAAGCGCAGCGCATGCAAAACGCTGAAATTTCCAATGAATTCTTAATTATTCATTTTATGAGTACATTTTTCTAATAATGATAATGTTAGGAGGATAGCTTTATGCTTTCATTAAATGTACAAAATTATATGTGTGATCAGTTAATCAAGATGTCAGAGAGTATTCAGGAGAAGTATTTGGATAGAGTTCATCACAATCCATTCTATGCCTTCTCGAAAACAAACTCTGTAGCTATTAAGTATATGTCACTGGGAAGAAGCTTTGATTCTCAGCTCGGTAATAGAATGCAGAAGATTTGTATGTATTCAGCCAGAGAGACATACGGAGCAGAGAATGTTCCTAATTTTGTTTTTATCAGTAAAAGTGATAACAATCGCATTACTATGTGGTGCTATTCGTATCCTGAAGAATATGCTACTAAGTATGGTGTTGATATTTGTAAGACACAGAAGGTTTCTAAGGTTAGTAACTCAGAAAACCTAGTTGATACTATCTTTAGATCTATAGGGGGTGCTCACAGAGATACATTTGTTAGTGAGCATAACATCGATCGTGTTACTAAGGAGTACAAACCAGAATTTGATTGTGAAGTTGAGGAGATCAAGTCATCAATTAAGGATAGCTTGATTGAGAGAGTTTTCGATTGCTCAGATGAGCAGATCAAGAACTTCGATGCAGGTAAGAAGTCATTCCCTGTAGATTTACTCTATATCCACGATGATGCAATCTATACTTTTGAGATTAAAATCGGCGGTGGTCTTGATACTAAGAATCGTGCTGAGAATGCTAATGAAGTATTACGTAATGAGAAGTTTTTCTCTTTCTTTGGCAAGGTATATTCATATTTTGGCACTTGCTACAATAATGCAGGTGGCGATGAAGGAACTGGTGATATCAAGAATACTAACGGAGTTTTGCTCAGAGGTAATGAGAATATCGGTGGACCAATGTTCAACATTGTATCTGAGATCCCCGAGATGGATGGTAAGATCTTAGTTGGTAGTGTGTTCATTGACATGGTCTTGCCTGATACAAGTAACTACCAGGATTTTATTGATTCATTCGTAAAGGCATTTGAAGATTCAAAAATTGAAGAAGTAATCAATAACTTGTAATTAGTTTTTGAATAAGCGCATAAAGAAGGGAGTAGATGTTTCATAAGAAACAAATCTACTCCCTTTTGCTGTCTTGATTAATCAATGAGACCAAGGTCTACGAGTGAATATCCGAAGCTATTAAGGTGATATTCAATAGCATCAATCATTGTAGGTAGATAGCTCATGTATTCATCCCAAACTTCATCAGGAAGGTCTGAACCTGAACCGTATTCGTCATTGTAGTAATAGTAGCAATTCTCTCTGAGTGTAGCAGGATCCTTAAGGTATTCCTTGATGTCTGCATATTCGCCTTCACAGATAATTGTGTATCCATCTATATAGTAAGAAGAACCGTCACCATTCTTCTTTTCTGTACCACCACAGCAGAATACTATGTGACCATAATTCATTCTTTCGTCAGGGAATGCACCAATACTAAGTTTGTATGGGTCCTCATCATATGTATTTGTACAGTATTCGAATGAAACGAGGCGATCTAATTCATATAGGATATATGTGTAGTCAACATCAGGATTGATAAAGCTAGGGTAATCGTATGATTTGATTTTAGCTTTTGACTCACCTACAGAATAAGTGTTGTCCAATGTCATTACTGTGTTACCAACGCATTGTGCCCAGTAAAGGTTACAGTCAGTACATTTACCATCTTCGAATGTGTGATTAATATCTTCAGCCTTGAACTCATCTGCGATAACCTGATAAGGATCGTATTCTGAACCGAAGCTAGTAAGATTGATACCCAACTCTTCTTTTGTATAGCCGAGCTCATCAAGTGAGTAATCCATGAGGAGGATTAGTCTCTCGTAAAGCACATGCGCATCTACTTTGATGTCGTGACTAAAACGTGTTGCTTCACTAGTGTCTTCGTAGAATGGACCGTAGTCATTCTCACCATTCTTAGCTGTGTTTGCGAAATTATCAACGATGTCGTAAATTTCATCGCCATCTACATTCATGAATGTGTAGTAAGACAAAGCATAACCATCTTTGTATTTGAGATTTGTTTCGAACTGTAGATACTTGTCCTTCGCGAGTACATCGTAGTGTAGAACAGACTGACATCCATTGCTGTTAGTGTATGCGAAATTAATAGTAGAACCGTCAGATGAAACGGATAGGAAAATCTCACCATTAATGCCATCGAGTGTAAAATAAGGAGCACCGTATTCGCTACTATCGAGGCTCTTGATACTGTCTTTGAGTGCCTTGATTTTTTCCTTGTAATCGGCATCCTTTGTAATATTAGTTGCCTCTGTAGAATCAGCCTCGTCAGGTGAAATTTCTGTAGCTGAAGTTTCTACTGCGACTTGTTGTCCGAGATATGTATTTTCAACTGAACATGAAGTTAATACTGTTGGTAGTAGCATAGCTGTAGCTAGTGCGAGTGAACCAATTTGTTTAGTTTTTGTCATATATCTTAATCCTTCCTAAAACACTTCATTACATGCCTATTGTAACAAAAGAAATATCACTTGTACTATGCTGTATTAACTAAGATAGCAGTTGATTAGGTCTACAAAATACAGAATAGAGGTTGTTTTCGATATTTTGGACAATGATTTAGTATAATAAAATTGTATCTAATCAGTTAGTAATATCGGAGGAAGAAATGGAAAACTATCGTGCTAGTAATGCTAATGGTGCAAACAAGCCTAATCCGCTTATTGTGGGAATTATTCTTATTGTTATAGGATTGGCGCTATTGTCATTAGGATTAGTGATTGAGAAAGATCGTAGTGATAAGAAAATAGAATACTCATCTACAACAGGTATTGTAGTTGATGAAGTAAACCAGGGTAGTAGTACTAAGCACGCCATATACGAGTATAAAGTGGATGGACAGGTGTTTAGGATTAAATCGCCTATAGGAACTAACACTAAGAGCAAGATCGGCAAGGAAGTAACGATTTATTACAACCCTCAAGAGCCTGGTATGGCATTTGAAGATACAAAAGCTAATAGTGCATCGCTTCTCATTATGTTAGGAAGCTTCTTCGCACTAGTTGGTGCTTTGTTATGTACGGTAAAGGCTCCTAGCAATCCTGGTATTAGATTTTTCAAGGGTATGGTAGGCAGTGCTGTATTTGCAGGTATGCCAATCGCATTTTTGGTAATGCTTCCAGACTTGGAACCATATGTTAAGTTCATATGCTATCTATTCATTATCATCGGTGTAGCAATGATGGGACTAGCTATTTATGGAACTTTCTTTAAGCCAGAACTTGGTGAGAAGCTTGATAATTCTGCTGATGTGATAAATGGTTACATTAGTGAAAATAGTGATAAAGTTCAGAAGGTTGAAGATGCTGTGAATAAGGGAGTGTTCTGGTACAACAGAATTCGCACAATAGTATTCATCGTCTTGATTGTTGGAGTAGTAGTATACTTTTTGTTTATTAGATAAGGTGTTAGGTAAAGCCAATTAATGCAATCTATGACTTTTTTATTAACATTTGTGTAAATCTTAAATTTTTTAGACAAATTACTTTGAATAAAGATTATATTTAAATTGGGTATAGGCACTATTATATGGTGCCTATTGTTTATTTATTCGAGGTGATTATATGAAAAAGGTTGTTAGTAGGGTTATCACAGTTGTTACTACAGTTGCAATGTTATTCACACTATTACCAATGCATTCACGTGCTGCGCAAAGCACATATGATGTTGGAGATGCAACTGAATTCAATACTGCAATAAGCGAGATTGTGGCAGAAGGTACAGGATCTTATACCATTAATATTAATGCTGATCTTGAGCTTCCATCTTTTACGGTTAATAAACCTGTTGACATTACTATTATTGGTAATGATCATACTATTTCAAATGTCAGTACTATAAGTGTATCTGATGGGGCAGTATTAAATCTTGGTTCGCCAACTAACACAACATCTTTGACGATTGTTGGTGTTAAGAACAATGATAATCCAGGTGCTTTCTATCTTCAGAGAAAGTCAACACTTAATATCTATGATGGAACTACAATCAAGGATTCGATTGGTAATAACTATTATGGTGGTGCTGTTACAGTTAAGACTGCTACGCTTCATATGTATGGCGGAACTATCACAAACTGCGGTATCTTAGGTGGTTCTAACTGTTTTGGTGGAGCTGTTGGTGTTATTGATGGTGGTTCATTTGTTATGGATGGCGGTACAATCTCCAATTGCTATGCTAAGTCAAATTATTGGTCTGGAAATAAGTGGCAGGTTACTAACTGTGCAGGTGGCGCAGTATTCTTGTCTAATGCATCATCATTCATTATGAATGGCGGTACGATTGATAGTTGTACAGCAAGTGGTATTGATGGAATAAATCAGAGTGCTATTGGTGGTGCAGTTATGGCTGCTACAAGTATGAATGCATACTTTGATAATGGTGGTTTTGGTTATTTTGATTCATGCGTAAAGGTTACAGGCGGTACTATTAATAATTGTCATGCAGATATTGCTGGTGGTGCGATATTTGCTGGTGGTTGGTATGTGAATATGCCTTATATTGGACCTACAGTTCCTTATACAGAACCAGCAGCTGTAACAGGTGTAAATATTACAGGTGGTAATTTTACTAATAATACAGTTACTATGAGTGATGGCCTCGGTGGTGGAGCTATCTGTTTAACACTTGTTCGTGGTGGTTCAACAATTAGTAATTCAACATTTACTGGTAATAATGCCCCTTCTGGTGGTGCGATTTTGGCATACCCAATGTTTACAGATTTGACTATTAGTAATTCAACAATTACAGGTAATACTGCATATGAGGGTGCTGGATTGTTTGTTTACACTACTGGTGGTGAAGCAAGTAGACAGAAGCTTGCAGTTCAGTCTTCTGTGATTGCTAATAACATTGCTGAAGATACTGCTTCAGATGTTTACATTGGACCATATGTAACGGCTAGTCTTAATGATATTTCTGCTATGAATGCTACTTATACTGGTAAGCCAGCAGATGTAACAGGTGCTACTATCGATGGATGGTATGAAGATTATAACGGCGATAGATATGTAGATCAGGCTGTAGTTGATAGAACTGAGGAAACAGGATACGCAAGTCTTACTACAAATGGAAGTGCATCTTATGAATTGATAGCGGCTGCTAGTGTAAAGAAAGTAACTGTAGATTTTGATAACAAGGGTATTGGTAATACAGTTCCTTCACAGACATTAGTAAGTGGTGATAAGGCAGTTGCTCCAACTGATGCTGAATGGCAAAAGGGATACGAAGCTACTGGAACTGATGGTAAGACATATATCTTCACAGGATGGTATGAGGATAGTGCTTGTACAAGTGTTTTCGATTTCGATACAGCAATTACAGATAACACAACTGTTTATGCTGGTTGGGAGATAAAGAAGTATACAGTATCATTCGATTTGAATGGTAAGGCTCCTGGAACATCAATTCCAGATCAGACAGTTAATAGTTGTGATAAGGCATCTGATCCAGGTAGCGTAACAGATGAGGGATGTGATTTCCTTGGATGGTACGAGGATAGCGCTTGTACAACAGAGTTTGATTTCACTACACCTATTACAAAGGATACTGTTATCTATGCAGGTTGGAATGTAAAGAAGTACACTGTAGACTTTGATTTGAATGGTAAGGCTGCTGGTACAAGTATTCCAGCTCAGACAGTTGAGTATGGTAACAAGGCTACTGAACCTGATGAAGTAAAGGATGACAATTATGATTTTACAGGTTGGTACGTAGATGATGCATGTACAACACCATTTGATTTTGCTACTCCAATAAAGGCAGATACAACTGTATATGCTGGCTGGAAGATTAAGACATATACTGTAAAATTCGACTTGAATGGTAAAGATGGTAAGGCAATTCCTTCACAGACAGTAAATAGTGGTAGTTGCGCAGTTAAACCTAGCGATGCAGTTGCTGATGGTTATATTTTTACTGGTTGGTATAAGGATAGTGCCTGCACAACAAAATATGACTTCACAACACCTATTACAGCTGATACAACAGTATATGCTGGATGGGAAGCTAAGAAGTATGTTGTAGACTTCGATTTGAACGGTAAAGCTCCTGGAGCAACAGTTCCTTCTCAGACAGTAGATTATGGTGATAAGGCAACTGATGGTGGTAGTGTTAAGGATCCAACATATAAGTTCACAGGTTGGTACCTTGATAAGGAATGTACTATTAAGTACGATTTCGATTCACCAATTACTGGAAATCTTTTGTTGTATGCAGGTTGGGAATTAGTACCTTCACCAATTCCTACTCCAACTCCAAATCCAACACCTGCTCCAACAGTAACTCCTACACCTAACCCAACTACAGCACCTACAGTAACACCTAAGCCTACTGTAGTTCCTACAACGACACCTGCACCAACTGCTACACCTACTCCAGCAAGTACAGTATCAAATACTGGAATTGTAAGTACAGGTGAAGCATCAAGCATTAACGTATTACTTGGTGCATGTTTCTTGATTGTAGCTTCTTCAATCTGTTTGTTCGTTAATAACAGAATTAAGAAGACAAAGGATAACTGATGTATCTAATTAGTAATGGATAGTAAAACAGCCACACCTTCGATTGAAGATGTGGCTGTTGTTTTCTATTGGAATAATAAGTTGTATGAGGATTATTCGTACTTTTTAGCTACGTCAACGAGGAACTTAGTTACGTTCAAGTGCTGAGGACAGATGCCTTCGCACTGACCACAAAGTACGCAATCTGAAGCTCTTCCGCCGTCACCAACTGCAGCTTCGTAGTCACTGCCATCAGCGTTATAAAGAGCAAAGAGCTTAGGAATTGCAATCTCGAGCGGGCAGCCAGCTGTGCAGTAAGAACAACCAGTACATGGGATCTTAATCTCACCAGAAATCATCTTACCAGCGAGCTTACAAAGCTCCATCTCTTCTGCTGTAAGTGGCTTGAACTCCTTCATATATGAAGTGTTGTCGATCATCTGCTCCATATTGCTCATACCTGAGAGAACCATCTTAACGTTATCAAGTGAAGCAACAAATCTGATAGCCCAAGAAGGGATTGAGAGCTTGCTAGAACGATCAGTGAACATTGCCTTAACATCATCAGGAACGTTAACGAGTGAACCACCCTTAACTGGCTCCATAACAACAACAGGTACATTATGCTTACATGCTACTTCATAGCAAAGTCTTGACTGAACGTTATCAGATTCCCAATCGAGATAGTTAATCTGGAGCTGAACGAATTCCATTTCTGGATGCTCAGTGAGAACCTTGTCCAAGAGCTCTGCATCTGAGTGGAACGAGAAACCTAAGTGCTTGATAAGACCCTTAGCCTTCTTATCGAGTGCCCAATTAAATGCATCGTACTCCATGTATTTAGCATAGTTACCACGCTCGATGTCGTGGATGAGGTAGTAGTCGAAATAATCTACGCCTGTTTTCTTGAGCTGTGTCTGGAAAACAGTCTCTTTCTCTTCGCTGTTCTTAACAAAACCAACATGGAACTTAGTAGCAAGTGTATATGCTTCGCGTGGATATCTGTCAACGAGGATCTTCTTAACTGCATTCTCAGATTCGAATCCGTGGTACATCCATGCTGTGTCAAAATATGTGAAGCCCTGCTCGATAAAGTGATCAACCATTTTGCATGCCTGATCGATGTCGATTGAAGTCTCCTTAGATGAATCTAATAGAGGTAGTCTCATTGTACCGAAACCAAGCTTCTTATCTGATGTAAAAATACTCATAATTAATTCCTCCTTTAGGGGGTGAAGTCATAGTGTTTTGATTATAACAAAAGTGCAGATTGGTATTATTGCAGATTTGTTGGTTATTTTTAGCGATGAGGTATGCTAAGTTCTATTGAATTTTGCCTGTAACTGGTGCTGCCTAAGAAGCTTAGATACGATATTTACCTCGTCGAGGAGCTTTTCATACCATCCATCGAAGCATCCTAATTCTTCCTGATTAACATAATCCACATTTTCTTCTATTAGTGACTTGATTGCGTTAACTGTAGCGAACCAGTCGTCTTCATACTCATGGCATAAATAACGCATACATGATAGAACCCTGAAAAGCTTAGTGTTACTCGTTAGTTCAGTATCTTCAGGCAGAAGCTTAGGGATTCTCTCCATGCCTTTGTTATAAAGTCTTTCAAAATGAACACACTTGTTACGGAGATTGCCGACGCTCATGAACCAAGACATAAGGTATTCCTTATCTCCTTTGTAATATAGCTTAGCGATTTCTTCTTGATCTTCTGGCTTCATGCTATAGAAAAATTGCGCTAATGTTCCGAAGGTGAATACTTCAGCAGCGGCGTACAAAGGCACTTTCTTGTTGGAAGTGAAGTGTCTAATAATTGGCGAATCATCCTTAACAGAGTCCATATTGTTACTCATCTTGGATTTAAGTCTTGAGAATCTATCTGGCCTAAAATTCTCACTTTTCCAATAGCCTAACGCACCATACTTGTTACAGAAAGTATTAACAATTCTGCATCGTAGTGTTATCTCAATCTTCTCAAGAATAGGCATTAGGGTAAGTCTTAGTTCATTGTCGAATTCGTAGAGCTTAACAAGGTGCTCAAAAGTAACATTCTTTTTGAAGTTATTCCTATCATCAATGAGAGTAGATCTGTATGCCTTAACTAATCTGTAATAGGAGATGTTGGACAATGTTTTCTTAGCATATTCGATATCATCGATTATCAGCTTCTTACTGAGCAAATTCTGTATCTGCTCGTCGATTGTAGCTGATGGAAAATATTCTGATAGCATGTCCGAACCCTCAAATTTAACTTCTGATTTGTCATTGGAAAACACAGATTATCTGCATGTTTTTACAGTAATAATTATATCATTATCACTTAAATTCTAAAGAAATCCTTAATAATTAATAGCTTGTTCACACTCTTTCTTCATATTGCTATAAAATATAAATGTAGTTTTATGCGCGTGAGGTAATTATGGATAACAGTCATCATTTAGATTTGGCCAAGAATATTCTTAAAGTGGCTCGTAATACGCTGATTGTTAATCTTAGATTTATGGACTCAGCCATGAGTCGTTTACTATGGAAGCCATTCACGGGTACAGTAGCTACAAATGGTAAGTATTTATTATTTGATCCAGCACACATGCTTAAGTCATATAAACAGGGCAAGAATATTCCTGCACACATTTATCTTCACGTTGTGTTCCACTGTGTTTTCCAGCACTTCTATGTGGATGTTGGAAGGGTAAATCAGGAGTTGTGGGATATAGCTTGTGATATAGCCGTTGAGGCAGTCATCCTTGACCTCGGGATTGATCAGGTTAGCCTTAAGGCGGATCAGGATCGTCTAAGAAAGATTATGGAATTGAAGTCGAAGTGCAAATATCTGACTGCTGAGAGTATCTATAGATATCTTCTCAATGCTAATTTGAACGAGAATGAACTATTCCATCTTGGTGGTGCTTTCAGATTTGATGATCACTTTGTCTGGTATTTGGTTGGTGAAGCAACAGATAAAGATGGCGATGAAAACACAGATAAGAGATATCGTAGCTCATCTGGTAACGTTCCAAATAGTGGTAGTGGTAAAGGCAATGGTAAAGGCGGCGCTGGTGGAACTGGCGGAGCCGGTGGCGATAAGAATGATAAAGGCGGCAATGGTGGCGGTAACTCCAAGGATAATCAGAGTGGTGGTTCATCTAGTGACAGCAATGGCATGTCTCAGCATGAGCGTGACCAACTCAAGAAGGATTGGCAGAATGTATCGCAGTCAATGCAGACAGATATGGAGACCTTTTCCAAGAATAGAGGAAATAGCGCTGGTAATCTGATGCAGAACCTTACTTCGGTTAATCGCGAGAAGTACGACTATAGTTCTTTCCTCAAGAAGTTCGCGGTAATGGGCGAGACGATGAAGGTTAATGATGATGAATTCGACTACATATTCTATTCATATGGTATGCAGTTATTCGATAGACCGATGCCGCTTATTGAGCCTTTGGAATATAAGGATGACAAGCGTATCAAGGAGTTCGTTATAGCAATTGATACATCGGGTTCTGTGCAAGGTGATCTAGTTCAGAAATTCCTCAATAAGACGTATAACATATTGAAGCAGGAAGAGAGTTTCTTTACGAAAATTAATCTTCACATTGTTCAATGTGATACGGAGATTACTGAGGATAAGAAGATTACTAACCAGGAGGAATTCGACGAGTACATCGCGAATATGACGTTGAAGGGTTTTGGCGGAACTGACTTTAGACCTGTTTTCGAGCACGTCGACGAGATGATCAAAAACAAGGAGTTCACGAACCTCAAGGGTCTCATATATTTCACGGATGGATTTGGTGAGTTCCCAGCAAAGCAGCCGAGTTATAACACTGCATTCGTGTACATCGATGATGGTTACAACAATTACGACGTGCCTGTATGGGCGATTAAATTAATTCTTCAAAGCGAAGATATCTGATAAATCGAGTGATTTATGAAGGAGATTTCATATGAATATTAAGAAGGCAAAGGAACAGATTAAAAATGCGATTACTGCTTATTTTACCAAGGATGAATATGGTAACTATGCGCTCCCTGTTGAGAGACAAAGACCAGTATTCCTCATGGGCCCTCCAGGCATTGGTAAGACAGCTATTATGGAGCAGATTGCATCAGAGATGGGTGTAGGCCTCCTTTCATATTCGATGACTCACCACACACGTCAGAGTGCACTCGGTCTGCCTTTTATTGCTCACAAAAATTATTGTGGACAGGAATATGACGTGTCTGAATATACAATGAGTGAGATTATCTCATCTGTATATGAACTTATGGAAAACACAGGCTACAAGGAGGGTATCCTCTTCCTCGATGAGATTAACTGTGTATCAGAGACACTTGCTCCAATTATGCTCCAGTTCCTTCAGTATAAGGTATTCGGTCGTCACAGAGTTCCAGACGGATGGATTGTAGTAACAGCTGGTAATCCACCTGAGTACAATAATTCAGTTCGTGAATTCGATATTGTTACATGGGATCGTCTTAAGAGAATTGACTGCGAACCTGACTACAGTGTATGGAAGGAATATGCAGTGAATTCAGGTGTTCACATTGCTATTACTACTTACTTGGATATTAGAAAGAGTGATTTCTATCGTGTAGAGAATACTGCAGAAGGTAAGTCATTCGTTACTGCACGTGGATGGGAAGATCTTAGTAAGATGATCATTCTCTATGAGAAGAATGGTCTCGAAGTAGACGAGGATTTAATCTCTCAGTATCTCCAGAATAAGACGATTTCCAAGGAGTTTGCTGCGTACTATGGTCTATATAGAAGATACCAGAGCGATTATCAGGTAAGAGATATTCTCGAAGGTAGGGCAACAGAAGAGATTTATAAGCGAGCTAAGAATGCCAGATTTGATGAGCGTCTCTCTCTTGTTAGTCTTATGCTTGATGGCGTTAATGGTGATGTCAAAGACGTTATGCTCGTAACAATGACTATGGAGCAATTACGAGATAAGCTTAGACAATTCAAGTATAAGGTAACAGAGGCAGAAAAGCCTGTAGATCTTCTTAATGAGATGATTAAGGATGTTAATAGTTCGATGGCTTCATCTAAGCATGCGAATAATCTTTCTGAAACTGATTATAAAATCAACAAGAGACTTGTTAGCATCCTTGAAGAGGAAGCGAGATTAATTGCTGATGAAGGCGATGCTAAAGAGGCATTCGCTATTGTTAAAAAGGACTTCGACGAGCGTGTAGCTGATATGAGAGAGATGGCTCAGAAGGCTAAGTCTTATATGAGTAATATGTTCAAATTCAGTGAAAAGGTATTCGCTGATGGCCAGGAAATCTTGATCATTGTTACAGAGCTCACAGCTAATTTGTTTAGTGCAAGATTCATTAGTAGATATGGCTGCGATGAGTACTTCAAGCATAATAAGGATCTTCTTTTCTATGAGAGAAATCAGGAGATTGAGCAGGCAATTAAGGAATTGGATATTGACGAGGACGCTTCTGATAATTGATTTCGTGGAAGTAGAGTATTATGTGCGATTTGGACGATTTTGTTATTGAAAATGGCTTGCTAACTAGATATGAGGGAATGTCTAGTGAGGTTGTTATTCCTGATGGAGTAACAGATATTGATAGCGGCGCCTTAAGTTACAATGACACGATTATTCGTCTCGTTATCCCAATGGGAGTTACATACATTGGGTTTAACAGTTTTGCTGGATGCACTAATCTTGAAGAAGTCGTATTACCAGAAAGCATTGAGAAAATCGAAGATTACGCGTTTTCTGAATGTGTTTCTTTGAAGCGAGTAGTTTTTCCTAATAAAAAGATTGATTTGGGGAGAGACGTATTCTATAGATGCGACAGTCTAGCTGATGAAGAGGGGTTCATAATATTCAATAATGTCCTTTGGAACTATCTAGGCATCGAAAACAATATCACTATCCCTAATGGTGTGGTGAGGATTGGAAATGGGGCTTTTTGTGGAAACAAGAATATCCACGAGATAGTTGTTCCAAATAGCGTAAAGTGTATAGGTGAATGTGCATTCGAAAATTGTAGTTCCCTTGAGAAGGTCTTATTACCTGATTGTGAGATTGTATTGGAAGATGGGCTGTTTTGGGGCTGTGAAAGTCTGATTGAGTTTATATTCCCAAAGTGTATTACGAATGTACCTGATAATTTCTTGGGAAACTGCGTCAACCTCAAAAGTGTAGTCCTTCATGAAAATATTACTAGTATAGGTAGGAATGCATTTAGATCTTGTACTTCACTGACATCTATTAAATTACCTGAGAAATTGAACCATATAGGTAATTGTGCTTTCTACGATTCTGCCCTAATAGATGTAGTGATACCTGGTTGTGTAACTGAGATTGGTTATTCTGCATTTGCTAGTTGTTGTTCATTAACTCGTGTTCATATTTCAGATGGAGTTGAGGTTATTGATGATAATGCATTTGAGGGATGCGAAGTACTTGAGGAAATAATTGTTCCTGAAAGTGTATCGAGAATTGGTAAATACGCATTCTCAGATTGTAGTAAGTTGGTAGATGAGAATGGTTTCCTCATAGTTAAAGATACTCTGTTCAATTGTTATAGCAATAGTAGTGAGATAGTATTGCCAGAAGGTATTAAAAGGATAGGTAGTTCGGTATTTTTCGAACAAAAACAGTTGAAGAAGATTGTAATTCCAAACGGTGTTGAGGAGATTGGATCTCGTGCGTTTGATGGATGTAGTTCACTCGTTAGTGTAGAAATCCCAGAAGGCGTAACAACAATTGAGGATTCAGCATTTAGGCTGTGTGAGGCATTAGAGAGAATAGTGCTTCCTGAAACACTCAAGAGCATAGGAAATAATGCGTTTTGTGAATGTAGTTCTTTATGTGATATTTCTATTCCAAAGTCAGTAACGTATATTGGACATCAAGCTTTTCGCTTTTGTTTTAAGCTGGATCAAATTGAGTTACCTGACATTGATTGTTTGAATAGTTCAATCTTTGAAAGATGTGTAAGACTTAAGGAGATCACAATACCTTCGAGTGTAGAAATGATAGATAGTAACGCCTTTGATGGGTGCTGCGAAATAAAGAAGATTATTATTCCTGATAGTGTTACTGTCATTGGACATAGTGCATTTAAATGGTGTGAATCACTATCGGAGGTAGTTATTTCAAGTAGCGTAGAGTCTATTGAAGAAGAGGCGTTTTGTAATTGCTATAAGCTAAAAAGTATTGAATTCCGTAATGCTGACGTGAATATAGATAGTAGTGCTTTTTGGGGATGTGAAGGTCTATCTGATGAGAATGGATTAGTAATATTCAAAGATACTGTCTGCTGGTGCAACAGCAATACTAAGGGCGAAGTAGTAATACCTGAAGGGGTTAAGAAAATTGGCTCAAGAGCATTCGAAAACAACGTCAAAATAACTAGCGTAGTTATTCCTGAAGGAGTAACGACTATATGTGATTATGCCTTCAATGGATGTTCATCACTTAAAAAGATTACTATACCATCTAGTGTTGATACTATTTATGAGGGTGCATTCTATGATTGCGAGAGCCTTGAGTGGGACGATGGAGTATTGATTGTTAATGGAGTTTTGTATGCTTGTAGTGATAATACGGAGAGCATTACTATTCCAGATGGTGTAGAACTTTATGACAATGATGTGCTGTCATCTTTTAGCAAAGACAAACCAATATACGTGAATGATTATTCAATATTGCCAATGGATTATTTGGCATCAGCGTTTATTGGATTTGCTAATCGTCCATCTTCGTACCCACCTGAGTATGCTAATAGATACAAGAACTATATCTTTGTGTGTTACGGTGAGTTAATGGCTGTTGCCTTGAAACATATGCCTCTTCTTAGGATGATACTTGAGAGTAGTGGAGTGACTGGTGGGTTTATTGATTCATACATTAAAGAAGCAGAGGCAGCAGGCAATCTTGAAGCGGTTGCTTTGTTAGTTGAGTATAGAAACAAACTATCGGATGATAATGATTTTAGATTAGGGGAAGAAGACGATGAATAATATGGAAGGCTTTAGTATTAAAGACGGAGTATTAGTTTCTTACGATGGAACGGATAAAGAAGTTGTTATTCCTAAGGGAGTAACAGCTATTAGACAATATGCTTTTATGAATGTAAAAGAAGTGAAACGCATCGTTGTACCAGAGGGAGTTCGTAAACTTAGTTCTAGTGTTTTCGATAAGTGTAGGAATCTTACTGAGGTTATATTACCTAGTAGTCTTAGAGAAATCGAAAAGATTGCATTCTATGATTGTCCATCGCTTAAGAGAGTAGTCTGTCCTAGCAAGGATCTTCGTATTGATGCTGAAGCATTTAGTCATAATTGTCCGATAGCCGATGAAAATGGATTTACTATAATCAACAATATCCTTGTGAAATATAGAGGTGAACAGGCAAATATCACTATCCCTAATGGTGTAGAAAAGATTAATGACAAAGCATTTTATGATAACTATCTGATTAGGGAAGTTGTCATTCCAGACCATGTAAAGCAGATTGGTAATCAGGCATTCGCGCGAAGTAGTCTTAATAAAATTGTAATGCCTAATAGCGGGGTTACTTGGGGAGATGGCGTATTCCAGTTTTGTTCTAGCCTTGATGAGATTACGATCCCAACATCTGTTACTTCAATCCCTAAAGATACTTTCCAGTCTTGTATAAATCTCGGCAATATAGTTTTTCATGACAATATTACTAGTATTGGCGAAAAAGCTTTTAAAGGTACAGATGTATCTATTGTTGTGTTGCCTAGAAGTGTAACTAAAATCGGTAATCATGCATTTGCCAACTGTAATTCGTTAACTCAGATTGATATACCATATGGTGTTAAAGAGATTGAGGAAGGTACGTTTAGCTTTTGTATAAAACTAGTAAAAGCAACTATTCCTGAAAGTGTGATTAAGATTGCTAAATCGGCTTTCTCAGATTGTGTGGCGCTATCTGATTGTAATATCCCTGATAGCGTAGAAACTATTGGAGAGTCTGCTTTTGCTAATTGCGATGGTCTAGCAGATAAGAGTGGCCTATTCATATTGCGAGACGTTGTTTGCTCATGCTTCGATAAAAATATTACAGAGGTAGTATTACCTGAAGGTGTTAAGAGAATAGATCCATTTGTATTTAGTGGTTGTGATAAATTGAAGAGAATTGTCATGCCAAAGAGCATTCGTAGTATAGGATATTCCGCCTTTGAACAGTGTCATTCGCTAGAAAGTATTGAGATACCAGAGGGTGTAACTAAACTTGAGTCTTCAATATTTTTCGATTGTGAGAAGCTTCAGAAAGTAGTGCTCCCAAGCACGCTTGTGAGAATAGAAGAGGGTGTTTTCGGCAACTGTGTAAACTTAGTTGAGATATCAATTCCTGAGACTGTTTCACATATTGGATACTCAGTTTTTATGGATTGCAAAAAAATAGAACGCATAGTGATACCTGAAGGCGTGCCATCAATAGCTGGTAAGACTTTCTTGGGCTGTGAGAGCCTTAAGGAGGTTATTTTGCCATCTGAACTAATGGACATTGGAGAACGTGCTTTTGAAGGTTGTTATGCGCTAGATAACATTACTATTCCAAAGTGTGTTGAAGTTATTCATCAGCGTACATTTGCAGATTGCCGTTCACTTACTGAGATAGTTATTCCTTACAGGGTTGAAGCTATTGAAGAAGGTGCGTTTTGTGGTTGCAGTAAATTAAAAAGCATCGATATTAAGAATCCTTCTGCTGAAATCGAAGATGGCGTTTTCATTGCTTGTGGTGAATTAGCTAATGAAAATGGTTTGCTGATAATTGATGGTGTAGTTATTGCATGTAGCGATTCACTTGAAGGTGAAGTCGTAATACCAGAAGGTGTTACTAGAATTGGTGAAAGCGCATTCTTTGGTAAAAAAAGAATCACTAGCGTTGTTATTCCAGAAGGAGTAACTAGCATAGATTATGCCGCTTTTCGTAACTGTTCATCAATCACCAAGATAACAATGCCTTCTAGCATAAAGAGTATTGATGAAAATGTATTCTCTGGCTGTGATAATCTTATGTGGGATGGTGGCTTATTAATCATTAATGGCGCTATATACGACTGTAGAGACAATACTGAGAGTATAACTATTCCTGATGGAGTAAGGATTACTAATGAATGGGTATTCCCTTCATTTAAGAATGTTAAGGCCATATATGTGAATGATCTTAAGATACTACCTGATGAGATTAAGCCATTAGCAGCTATTGGCTTTGCAACTCGTCCATCAGATTATTCACCAGAGTATGCGAAGAAGTATATGAATTATTTATATTATTCACCAGAGGAACTGATTGAAGCTGCTCTGAATAATATATTCCTTCTTAATTTTATACTTGAGACGAGAATTCTACCCTCTTATGTTCTCGAGGATTATATCGAGCTAGCTGAGAAGACGAATAATATCGAAGCTATTTCTTTGCTAATAGAGTATAAGGCTAGTTTGCCCGAAGAAAGTTATGAAGATGGTAGTTCATTTGATTTAGGAGATATTGATGATGAATAATATGAATGATTTTGAGATTGAGAATGGAGAATTGGTTCAGTATTCTGGACACACTAGTGAAGTAATAATCCCTGAAGGAACGATATCTATAAATAGATATTGTTTTGGATATAATTGCGAAATTGAACGAGTAGTTATTCCAGAGGGAGTAACTAGTATTACTGAGAGTACTTTTGCATTCTGTTCTAATCTTGCTGAAGTAGTACTTCCAAATAGCATTGAAAGTATAGATAGTAATGCGTTTTATAAATGCGGATCACTAAAGAAAATAGTTTGGCCAAAAAGAGAAGTAAGTATCGGAGCAAGTGCATTTAAAGAATGTAATCAACTGGCTGATGAAGATGGTTTTGTAGTAGTTAATAATATCCTATTTGATTATGTAGGTATGGACAGTGTTGTTACTATTCCTGAAGGTGTAGAAGTGATTAGTGAGAACGCTTTCTATTTGTGTGAAAAAATTCAGGAGATAATTATTCCAGACAGTGTGAAGCGAATTTGTAACAGGGCGTTTTCTAGTTCTGGTATCGAGCGATGTCAGTTCTCTAATAGTCCTGTTATTTTGGAAGAAGGCATATTTGATCATTGTGCGCAGTTATTAGAGATTGTTATCCCTGAAACAATCACGAGCATACCTGCATTTACATTTTATTATTGTACCAATCTTAGCAAGGTAGTTTTGCATGAGAATGTAACAAGCATAGATGATTCTGCCTTCCTTGATTGTAGAAATCTAGTTGATATCAATATTCCTAAGAGTGTGAATCATATAGGTAGAATGGCTTTCGGGAAATGTATGTCATTAACTCATATAGACATTCCTGATGGGATTAAGACTATTGAAGAAGGTGTGTTCCAACATTGTGAAAAACTAATATCAGTAACTATTCCTGATAGTGTGATAACTATAGGAAATCATGCATTCGCAGGCTGTTATGAATTATCAGATTTTAATATCCCCGATAGTGTAGAGAGTGTCGGTGAGAGTGCATTAAAAGGATGTAAGAAATTGGTAGATGACCAAGGATTACTTATAATCAGAGATGTTGTTTTCGATTTCAAGAATGATGATTGTGAGGAGTTAGTGCTTCCAGAAGGCATTAGAAAAATTAGTGCGTCAGCTTTTAGTGGCAATGAGCATTTAGTGGTGGTAGTGATACCAGAAGGTGTCGAGAGCATAGGTAAATTTGCTTTCCGTGAATGCTCAGCCCTAGAAGAAGTTGTTATTCCAAATAGTGTGAAGAGTATTGGTGGAGAGGCCTTTAGTGGATGTAGTTCACTTATAGATATAGAGATACCTGATAGTATTCAAAATATTGAGAAATTTACATTTCAAGGTTGCGAGAAATTATATAGCGTCGCACTTCCAGAAGGTCTTATAAGCATAGATGACTATGCTTTTGAGAATTGTAAGTGTTTATGGGATATATCAATTCCAAAGACTGTTACGTATATTGGTGAATACGCTTTTAAAGCTTGTATGAGACTAAAGCGTGTGGAAATTCCAGAGGGCGTTAACCGTTTGAGCGAAAATTGCTTCAGAGACTGCGAAGAGCTCCGTGAAGTTGTTATTCCATTCGGTATCGAAGAGATAAGCTCGTATGCATTTTGGGGATGTGATGGCCTAGAAAAAGTTAACATTCCAGATAGTGTGACAATTATTAAGAAAGGTGCATTTAAGCATTGTGGTTCTCTGACAGAAATAGTAATCCCAAGTAGCGTGAACTTGATTGAAGATAGGGCTTTCTCAGGTTGTGTTAGACTGCGCAGTATTGATATTCAGAATACTAATGTTAATATCGAAGATTGCGCCTTCTTTGAGTGTTATGGTTTAGCTGATGAGAATGGATTAGTAATAATGAATGATGTCGTTCAGTGGTGTAGTGATGAGGCTGAAGGCGAAGTCGTAATACCTGATGGGATCAAGCGAATTGCTAGGAAAGCCTTCATGTGGCGAAGGGAAATAACAAGCATTGTTATCCCTGAAGGAGTAACAAGTATAGGCGAAGATGCCTTTGATGGATGTACTTCGCTTAAGAAAATAACTATACCTTCGACTATGGAGACTATACATATCAATGCGTTTAATGAGTGCGATAGCCTAGAGTGGGATGATGGTGTTTTGATTTTGAATGGTGTTCTGTATCACTGTAGTGATAGTACTGAGAGCATCACTATTCCTGATGGAGTGACAATTCATGAGGATTACTTTTTCCCGGTTATTAAGAACATCAAAACCATATATACGAATGACTACATGATATTGCCTGTGGAACTTCGACCATTAGCAGCTGTTGGCTTTGCAACTCGTCCAGATGATTATGAACCAGAATGCGCTAATACGTATATTGGGTATATACGAACATCATCTAGCCAAATTATAAAAACAGCGCTCGATAATATGGTCTTGCTCAATTTCATGATCGACAAGAAGCTAATAGAGCCATACATGGTTGATAAATATATAGAGGAAGCAGAGAAGAACGGGAAGATCGAAGCCACTGCGTTACTTATTGAGTACAGAGCAAATCAGACAGGCGATAGCGAGTTCGATATAGGAGCTTTTTGATAATTCATTATCTTATCGACCCGCTCGAAAACAGGGTGCAGATTGGGCTTTGAATATTCATTGTTCATGTGTATAATTTTTAGCGGGAAAACTGGCAAATCGCATACTTTTCATTAGCACTAGGATGTTGATGGTATTGCTAAGTTGTTTGTTAGGGATAGATGGGGGATATATATATGAATTATTTTACTAGAGTTATGCTTGAAGCACCTACACCTGTTGGTTGGGTAGTTATTGCTGTATTTGTTGCGATTATTGTATTTGGTATCGGCAGCACATTCTGGAAGATGCGCACACCTAAGGATCCTAATGCCAAGCCACAAACTAAAGGTAAGGTAAGACTTACTAATCGTGTAAAGCAGGGAATTGTTTTCTTGGTTTTCTCTACAATAATCACATTGGTATTAGGAAGACCGATTCTTGTTCAACAGTTACCAACAACAGATGCTGCGTATAAGGCAGGCTGGTTCACACATGTTGAGACGGATATCAACTATGCATCTGGTCCAGCTTTAACAATTGTTCAGGGAGAGAAGAACAACGGCAAAGTAGTCAAAGTAAACGACGTTGATTATCTCTATGTAGTAATGGAATTAGACGAAGATGGTGAGATTATCCCAGATAAATCGTTCGTATACTATTCAGAAGAAGATAAAAATGCACTAGACATTATTGTATCTACTACAAATACTTGTATGGAGCATGGTAAGGAAATGCCAGCAGAATATCATGTTAAGGGTACAATGAGTATGATGTTCCCTAATGAGAGGCAGAAAGTCGTTGATTATTTGGTAGATAATCTCGATATCGAGGCATCTCAGGCTGAAGAGATGGTTGGTAAGTATGAACTTATTAACGAAGCCGTTGCTGATCGTAACGCTATTCTCATTTTCTGTGGAGTTCTTATGGCATTCTCCATTGTTTGGATTGTGGTTTTCTTACTCAAGAGCCGCTATATTTAATTGCTAGGGTAGTAGCAGTAAATAAATATAAGCAACAATAAAGGGACTGAAGGAATACATTTTAGTATTCTATTAGTCCCTTTTTGATTGCGTTGATTACTTTATTTAGAGTCCCTTGAATATCTCATCCAACTCGTCTTCTGTAGAAGGAGTTACAGTATTCATATGACCTAGACCTTCACCCCTTTTACGAATGACAGGGTTATTAACATATTCTGAGTACCATCTCAAATCTGTAGTCATTACTACTTTGTCTGTGATGATAGTGAATTCATCTGCATTCGTATTTGGTGATAGGACATTATTTGGTGAACCAAAAGTATTAAAGTCGTCAATCTTGTTGTAGAGAATGATGTTCGCGATTGAAATACCAATATAGATCGACATTGCAATTCCGATAATTCCTGAGATAACTGCTAATACTATCATAATCATTCTCCTTTCTGTCTTCTGTTGGCGAATATACTGAGCATCTGGTCTTTGCTGGCAGCCTCTGCTTCAGATACCTGCTTACGCTTGTAATTGAGAATTAACCAGGTGAAGAACAGTGGAAATGCCATACCAAATATCTGACTAATCAGTATTCCTAAAGCATTTTTCAACTCGTGTTCATAGAAGATTATCTGTGCCAGACCTAGGTTTAAGAATGCTACAAAAAGGAAGATAGGAAGTGCGATAAGATTTCTTATAAGCCTAATCCTACGCTCGTCAGAAGGAACCTTACCTGTGAGTTTACCAGTCTGTCCATTAACCATGAATGTAATAGTTTCACCGTTGTAGTTCATAGTAAGGAACCACACTGGAACCATAATAATAGTAGGTTCTTCATATACTTCCATCGTGTCGCGACGCCCCTTATCTTTAGAAATAGGGCTACCTTTATCAGGATTATAGTGTCCACTATTAATAATCTCGTTCGTGTATAGAATATCTGCCTCTTTGATGGCTTTTTCCTTAGCTCTAAAGATTGCTGTATTAGGAATAAGGTCAGGGACGTTGGAGTGGAAGCCCAGGAGGTAGTCAGAATCGAATTTTTCAGCTCCATCAAGATTAAAAGGTTCAATACGAGCCATTGCATCATCATCGAGTTTAGTAGAAGCATCAGTCATAACTCTAAGGGTACCAAAGCCATTCACCTGAGTTGTTGATGATACGACGGAACCATCGTACTCAACGTCAGTAACATAGTAAGGAACATATACGCTAGTTAACTGTGTATCCTTGAATGCCTTGACCTCTTTTGGAACCATCTTACTGATATTAACAGCATTACGAACTGTAGTTGCAGCCTGCTCTCTTGTAATCTTGAACGGAATAATGAATGAAGGCGCATTCTCAGATGTGACCCTATCGAAAACAACATTACTGCTACCACAGTAAATGCAAAAAGTTGAAGCTTCAGAGTCATTAATCATAATCTTTGAGCCACATGAATTACATACGTATTCATTGAACTCGCAGTGCTCTAAATTCTCTTCGCCCTTGTGACTACCGACTTCAAAATTTGAACCACAGCTATCACATACCAGATTGTGTTTTTCAATACTATATCTAATCCTGCCAGCGCAGTTACTACAGCTTCTAATCATGTATCTGAACCTCTTTCTTTTCTCAAGGTTACTATATCATAGTTGATACGAGATTGAGTAGTTCAGGTAATGATACTTGCATTTTACTAGCACTCTTAACAGTTGATGCGCAGAACATCCTGACAAGCTTCTCTTCTGTCTTATAACCGCTAAGTGTACGGGCTAACATCTTGATAGCAGTATTAGTGCGAACATATGAATCTTTGCCAGCTATCAGCGACAACTTGTGCAACAGTTCTTTTCTACTATTACGGTCGAGACTATCTATATACATACTGATGCGCTGCTCCAATCCATATGGGAGCTTGCTATCCAACGTGTTGTCTAGCGCCTTCTCCGATCCAGGTATCTTGTAATCAACAAACGATAGCAGTTCCATTACCATTGATAGTTTGTCCCAATCGTTGTACCAGAGATGAACCTGTTTGTATCTAGTAGGTTTTTTTATGCACTTGTCACCATATGAAGCTGGATTAAGTACAGGACAGAATTCCTGTCTATAAGTAATCTCCATTGCTTTACGCTCTGTAGAATCATTATACTGATCACCATGAAGTTTGTACTTCATATATTTCATCTCGTTTGGCCCCACACCGAAGTACTTCTTAGGTTCAAAGCGTAGATGCCACAAATGAACGACCAATCGTTTCCAAGGTTTAACTGCTTCACCGATGTAATTAGGAACATTTTTAAATGTGAAGATATAGTTACTATTTAAAACATCTTCTCTATTACCGTAGATTTTGCTGTAAATGTCGCTGAAGTATGTTGATACGAAGTCTTTTCCATCAGGTGTATCAATCCATTCAAGCGCTGGTTCTAATTCATTTTCTACATACCATTCGAAACTCAAATTGGTTTCTCCTTTACTCAATTACTTTCCATTCGTCATCGCCGACAGGAATTATTTCTGTGTATCCTTCGATATCGATCGGGTCGACATTCTTCATAAACATCTCGAACTTTTCAGCTGAGCAATGTGGGAAGAATGCTCCGTCAAAAAGTCCAAGACCACTTTTGTCCCAGACATAGTGATCGCAACTATCGAAGAACTTAGCTAAGTTAATGTCCGTACCAAGGATTAGTGCCCCTGCTGACGAACCAATGAATATTGCGTTGGTATGTTTCTTAATATAATCGAGAACACCATACTCCTGCATATATTCCAGAAGTTCGTAGGTATTACCTTCGCCTATATATATAATGTCTGGACTGAAATCATTATTAAGTGTTTCGTAAGAAGTGAAGAAGATGTTTTCGCATTTGAATCCAAGAATGTTGATAGCGTTATCACGAATACTGCTCTCGCGCTCATCCTTAGGATGAGTGACGCAGAGAACTGAACAGTTTTCGGTATTAATATTCGCGCTTGCAATTGCTTCCTTAACCTGGCTGGCACCGACTGATGTGTTAATTCCGTGGCTATTAATGATCAACATGTGAATTCTCCTTTTCTTTTTTTCGAACATACAATTAACAAGAGAATGCTTTTTCGTAGAAATGAGAAAAATATTATATTAATTTCGAATAAGTCATGTTGTAATGGAGACAGACGAATATTCTGTAAGGAGGCTACTATGGGCAAAATAATGGAAGCAATTTTCTGCGTTTTGTATTTGATTGCTACGTCTTGTCTTGGCGTGCTCATTATCAAGAACAGTGGAAAAGAGAAAGTTTATAAACTGTTTGGTATCATGACACTCGTTTTGGTAGGTGGTGATGCTTTCCATCTCGTTCCTCGAATACTGGCAGCTATTAATCAGGCAGGCGATTATCACGTGTCACTTGGCCTCGGCAAGATGGTTACGTCAATTACTATGACAATCTTTTATCTCATAATGTACTTCGTATATTCGATGCGTTATAACTACAAGAATTCCAAGCTCGCGATTACAATGATTGCCCTAAGCGTGCTACGAATTGGCCTATGCCTCATGCCGCAGAACGATTGGACTGGTGAGGACCCTGTTATCTGGGGCATCTACCGAAACATTCCATTCACGATAATGGGAATAATCATGGTTGTCCTTTTCTTTATGAAACGCAGCGACAAAACCTTCAAATGGATGTGGCTCGCGATCACTCTGAGCTTCGCCTTCTATTTACCAGTAGTTCTTTGGTCAGATGTTAGCCCAATGATCGGCATGCTCATGATGCCTAAGACTTGCATGTATGTGTGGGCAGTAGTTATGGGCTACAAGATGACTAAGGGCAAGAAGTAACGACCTGCTCGAAAACACATTCTAATCACGTAAATTTTGTATTGATTTCTAATACTTTTTAGGGAAACAAATATGTTGAGACAAGAAATTCTTGATTGGGCTAAAAGAAAGTATAGTACAGAACCAGAATATCTATGGGCTAAGTATCCGGATGATTGCATTCTTAGAAACAAGGATGGTAGATGGTATGCTCTCGTTATGGAAGTCCCTAGAAATAAATTTGGCTTCGATAGCAATGAATTAGTATCAGTTTTAAATGTAAAAGCTGACATGATCCTTATAGATTTACTTGTAGAGCAGGATGGCTATTACAGAGCCTATCATATGAACAAAAATCAGTGGATATCTATACTTTTAGATGGAACTGTGCCGATAGATATTATTGAGCATATGATTGAAGAGAGTTATGAGAAAACAAGTAAAAAGAAGAAATGATTATAATAAAACCTCATTGCTACAAAAAAGTGCGACAATGAGGTTTTTAACTTATTTATTACTAAATTTGTTATGAAACAACGCTTCTTGCAAATGCTGCTGCTTCCTTGAGGTCATTCTCGTCTGGGCGATTCTTGTGCATTACTGCGAAGGCACCTCATATAATAATGTATTAATAGATTGTGTTATATTTAATTGTACACAATACAATGTTAAGTGTCACTAGTTGGCGCAGTGTTCTTATGACATCAGGTTGATGCTGTGCTCGTGAGTAGATTTACCCGTAAATAATCAGAGGAATTTCCATCTCTTTCTTTGTTATTCCGCCATGCATCGATAGATGGCATTCATCTGTGAAGTAGATTGATAAATCACTAACCGCGATAGCTATATAATTGCCGAGCATGGCTCTGAATTTCTCATTCCATGGGCGGTCTCCCATTAGATTTTTAGCGAGCATTTCGTCCATTGGAAGTAATAGAAAATCTTTGCCGAACTCTTTGTTGAAGAGCTCCTCAAACTTCTGGCATTTATCACTTTTTACAAAGAGATTAAGTGCGCGAGGCTCCAGTGAAGGCTGGCGAATTAGGCAGTCTAGTATCTCTGGATAATCCTTGAGGAAAGTTATTCTGTTATCGATGTGGCCGTGGTCAGCCGTGATGATAAATAGTGTATCTCCACGTGAGGCTAATTCCGATGCGAGTTTGTCTACATGGTTTTCGAGCTCGTGAAGGAGATTATGAACGCTATCAGTACGTAATCCATAATGGTGAAGTGCGCCATCAGGCTGGTTCCAGTATGAGTAGATATACTTCTTGCCATCCTGCGAACAGAGCGAGCTGATGCGGTCACAAATAGCATCGAGGCTGTCAGGGAATGGTGGTAGAAATGGCATGCTGGAGTACGCCTGGTAGCCAGATTTGTTAATCTTATCTACAACGCTTTCGTACTTCATATATGTGTGTGCAACATTGTAATCAGCTGCTGGGATGTCAGTGCCTTCCAATGTGTTTCGGAATATTGTTACGTTCTGATCTATCTGAGGAATATAACAATCCCATCCGAGCCAGCAGTGTTCGCAAGGCTGAAGACCTGTAATAGCAGACGTTGTGCCAGCAGTAGTTGTAGATAGAAATACTGATGAGATAGCACCTATCTGATGTTGGCGGAAAGGTCCGTTAGTAGCCAAATGCTCGTTCATTATTGCAGTTCCCATGCCGTCAAGAAGTAGTAGAACTACATTCTTGTAGTCTTTTTTGAGTAGGTCATCTAGCATAGGAAGAGATGCGCTTACTGGCTCAAGTCCGAACCATTTGAGTATTGAGTTAGGTATGTTCGCGAGGCAATTGTTGTAGTCGGGGAACATGATGTTGTTTTTTAGATTATTTTCAATATCCATATTAATGAATGCTCCATCTGAATATCTGCTTTTTTCTTGTGGTAATCGCCATAC
Organism: Clostridia bacterium; assembly: GCA_024403735.1. Lineage (GTDB taxonomy): Bacteria > Bacillota > Clostridia > Saccharofermentanales > Saccharofermentanaceae > Saccharofermentans. The sequence continues at coordinate 1,265 of JAKSRG010000028.1, read as the reverse complement.
AGACCAATAACTTCAAAGCCGCAAAGCTTGGCAAGAAGATACATCTCTGATCTGTACGTTTGTCTCATCTTAAGAGGTCTAATTCTCTCAGCAATCACGTTGCCATCGTTATCGAATTCCTCGAATTTCCAGTTGCCATGCATTATCTGTGAGACTGGGTCGTAGCTGATGGCGTTATAGATTTTCTCGCGGTTGCCGTCACTATTAATATATTCCAATCTGAAAGAGTAGTCGCTGTCTGAACAGCTCATCTGCTGAGCCTGGATGAAAGGAGCTGGATCGAACGTGTTGAGCGTCAATATTCCTCCATCTGCGAGTTGTTCTCTGATGTTCTTGAGGGCGGCGATTTGTAGATCCTGGGAGAGGAGGTGCATGAAGCCGCTTCGTGCAATTATCGCGAGTGAATACTTTTTACCTGAACTGAAGTTCGTCATATCTGAAGGGAAGATATTAAGGTTAAGGTTCATCTCTTGAGCTTTGGCTGATGCAACTTTGCACATTTCATCTGAGATGTCCGTTCCGTCAATATTAATTCCTCTCTCAGCTAAGTAGAGTAGTACTGCTCCCGTGCCGCAGGCGATATCGACAACACCGCCTTGGCCATATTCTTTGGCGAGTTCTAAGTAGAAATCTTGAAAACCCTCGTGTGCATCGTGGTTCTCGTACATTACTTCTAAGTATCTGTCGTAGTTCTGAGCTACATCTTTGTAATCGTGTAAATCCATAATCTTTTCCTTTCGTGTGTCTGCTATATCGCAGGATGTTGGTGTGTTGGTTTTGCTACCTTAAGTCCGGGCCCTGGAAATCAGGTAAAACAAAAAACCACTTATCCGGTAGAGATAAGTGGTTCATACATTGCTTAATAATTTTGAAACTTAACTTATTTCATACCAATTTACGTATACAAAACTAGACCGTGAGTATATGTCACAGTTACTGTAGTAGTTGTTGTTGTGTATCTTGATACGATAGACATACTAAGTTTCCTTTCAATTGAATTTTCTAAAGGCTAACATAGAAGATTAGTGAAGTCAACGCGTAGGTGTGTTAGTGGTGTTGAAGAATTTCGGTGTTATTCGCTGTCATTAAGTGTAAATGCGAATGAATTAATTGAGCATCACGTTGAACTGTTCAGCAAGAGTAAATGCAAGACTTGTGCTTCTGACTCTTGCAATTACTCGTGATATCCATTGATTTTGTGCTCAAAATCGCCTTCAGCAAGAGTAAATGCAAGACTAACGCTTCTGACTCTTGCAATTACTCGT
>JAKSRG010000027.1 GCA_024403735.1 Clostridia bacterium | reverse complement strand
CTGTGGGCCGTCGAGGATCATCTGATCGCCTGTGTAAGCGTGGATTGTTGACATGATACCTGACTTGATACCAGCGAGGTCGTTAAGAGCCTTAGCCATTGGAGCAAGACAGTTTGTTGTACATGAAGCAGCTGAGATGATCTTGTCATCAGCTGTAAGTGTTGTGTGGTTTACATTGTAAACGATTGTAGGAAGATCGTTACCAGCTGGAGCTGAGATAACTACCTTCTTAGCACCTGCATTGATGTGAGCCTGTGCCTTTTCCTTTGATGTATAGAAACCTGAGCACTCGAGAACTACGTCTACACCGAGCTCACCCCAAGGACAGTTGTTTGCATCTGGCTCCTTGTAAATCTTAAGTGTCTTACCATCAACTGTGATTGAATCCTCACCTGCTACTACTGTATCCTTAAGAGCGTATGTACCCTGAGCTGAGTCATACTTCAAAAGGTGAGCAAGCATCTTTGGGCTTGTAAGATCGTTGATTGCAACAACCTCATAACCTTCTGCACCGAACATCTGACGGAAAGCAAGACGGCCGATACGACCGAAACCGTTAATAGCTACTTTTACTGCCATTTTTATTTCCTCCTAAAATTCCTTAATGGAAAATACTTTGTGTGCCTTACGCACCACAAAAATATTACAACATTATTACAGCCTTCGCAATAAAAAATGCGGCATAGTTAGGTGAATTTGTTGTAAACAACATTAATTTTTTTGCAAGTTTTAATCAAAAAGGCTTCAAATAAACTCAAATAATTTTCATTCGAAAATCATTTGTCTATCTGAAGCCTTCGTTGATTGTTATATAAAAATTTTTTGATTAGATTTCTGGCTTAAAGCAAGGCATATACTCAAGTTTGAAAAGATTGAGCTTATGTCTTCTGTCGATATTTGCTTTCTTATCTTCAGACTCGATAACACCTTCTCTGATGTACTTATCAAGTTCTGCATAAGTAAAGCCAAGGTTCTCTTCGTCAGTCTTACCACAAAGACCATCGATAGGTGTCTTCTCTACTAACTCCTTAGGAAGTCCGAGCAAGTGACCAATCTGCTTCATCTCAGTAACAGTAATGAATGAGCATGGGCTGAAGTCGCCTGCCTGATCACCATATCTTGTTGAATAACCAACCCAGTCCTCTGAAAGGTTACATGTATTAGCTACACGACCATTATTTGACTGAGCAACTGCATAAAGAGTTGTCATTCTAATCCGTGGAGAAATATTAGTTCTTGTCTGAGTTGAGATTTCCATATCAGCAGGCATTGAGGCAAGCACACCGTCAACTGCAGCCTTAACATTAATCTCATAGTTCTTAATACCAAGGTGATTAACAAGAAGTCTTGCACAATCGATATCAGCCTGTTCACCATTAGGCATAAGAACACCAATAACTCTATCAACACCAAGCGCTTCTACACAAAGTGCTGCAACGATTGAAGAATCCTTACCACCTGAAATACCTACAATAGCATTACAATCAGGACCATTCTTAGCAAAGAAATCCTTAATCCACTCGACACACTGGTTTTTAACTTTCAACGCATCAAATTCATACATAATAAACACCTCCTGGCATCATAAATTACTAACTCAAATTACATCAATCTGGCACATCTTCATTGTGCTAAGAGCAGCATCATGTGTCTCTGGTGTCACACCAGCACAGCAACTACTATCAACAGTAACCTTAATATCTGGGAACTGTGCCTTAATAATAAGTGCATTTGATACTACGCAGATATCTGTACAAAGACCAATTAATTCAACTTCGTCAAAAGACTCCATGAACCAATTAGGCCATCCAAAGTTCGGTTTATTAACGATTTTACAACCTTCAACATATACACCGTCATAAATCTCCCAACCCTTTGTACCTTCGATACAATGTGGCACAGGAAGCTTAATACCTTCTGGTGTATCAAGATAATCACTCTGATGAGTATCTCTAGTAAAGATAACTTCATCACCATTATCTACATAAGACTTAATCTTATTAATGACATTTGGAACAATCGCAACTGCTTCCTTAGTTCCTAGTGCCATATCAATAAAATCATTCTGCATATCAACTACAATCAATGTCTTACTCATAGTAATCACCTCGCATAAACTTTGATTTTGTTATATCACTTTTTATTTGTTGCTACTACTCTCTTAATATTAATTCCCTGATCAGCAAACTTCTGCTCGAACTCTGTTCTTACATTATTTGCATCCCACTCAGAATTATGGAGATCTCTTGTTAACTCGCTAAGTTCAAATCCACAAAACTCGAATTCTTCAAGTGAAAAATCAAAAAGAATATCGTTATCCGTTTTAAAACTAATGCTTCCACCGTTAACGAGCATTTTCTGATACTGAACAAGAAAATCTCTATATGTAAGTCTTCTCTTAGGCTTATTGCGTCTAGACCATGGGTCAGAGAAATTCAAATAAATTCTGCTAACTTCATTCTCATCGAAATAGTTTTCGAGAAGATTAGCATCTGTATTCAAAAAGAAAAGATTAGGTATCTCCTGCTCATGAGCCTTCTCAATAGCAGACAAAATAACTGAAGTATCTCTTTCGAGTGCGATATAGAGGGCATTAGGATTTTTCTTTGCCATCTCACAGCAAAACTTACCCTTACCACAGCCAATCTCTAAGAATAACTCTGCATCCTCAGGGAACTTACAAATCTGTCTCCACTGACCTTTATTCATCAATGGTGTCTCGAACCATCTCTCTTTACAACGTTCCATTCTCTCAGGAATATGTTTCTTTGTTCTACCTCTTGCCATCTTTATACCACCTTAGTTATTCTCGCAGACCTGCTCGCATACACGAACAGATCCCATAGCATCTTTTGTATAGAATGTTGCACCAATCTGATCAGCTACATCCTGTGTAAGTACAGCTCCTCCGACGAATGTTGGAACATCTAATCCAGCTTCCTTCAAAGCTTCAATAGTCTTTCTCATATACACTACTGTTGTAGTCATAAGTGCTGATAGACCAACTGCCTTAGGTTTATATTCCTTAACAGCATCAACAATTACGCTAGCCTTAACATCCTTACCTAAATCGATTACCTCGAAGCCATAACTCTGAAGTACTACCTTAACGATATTCTTACCAATATCGTGAACGTCAGCTTCAACTGTCGCAATGATAATTGGTCCCTTTGTTGCTCCAGCCTCTGTATTAATTCCCTTCTTGATCTCATCGAAAACAAGCTTAGCAGTTTCAGCAGATACCATAAGCTGTGGAAGAAATATCTTTCCCTTATCGTAATCGTTACCAACTTTATCAAGAGCAGGTATCAAAGACTTCTCAACAATCTCAATTGGTGTAACGCCATCCATTACCTTAACAGCCTCAACTGCTGCATGCTTCTGACCTTTGCAAATAGCATTAAATAAAGGATCATCTGACATTACTTCTGACTGACTACCACCATCAGTTGAGGTAGCTGGTGCAGATGTAGCTGATGTTGCAGCAACAGTTACATCATTTGTATGTCGAGTAATATAGTCTTCGGCATTAACGTCCTTGTTGTTAAGAACTTCAAAGGCATCAATTGCACTCATCAATTCATAATCGAAAGGATTAAGAATTGGGAGCTTAAGTCCACTTAAAAGAGCCATTACAAGGAATGTTCTATTGATAAGAGGACGATTAGGAAGGCCAAAAGATACATTACTTAATCCAAGGCAAGTACTAATACCAAGGCGGTCTGTAACTAACTTAACGCACTTAGCAGTCTCCATTACTTCCTTCTGCTGAGCAGATGCTGTAAGTACAAGAGAGTCAATAATAATTCTCTCCTTACAGATACCATACTTTGCTGCTTCAGAGATAATACTCTCTGCTATTGCAAAACGCTCTTCTGCTGTTGGTGGAATACCTTCCTCATTAATACAAAGTCCAATAAGAACACCACCGTACTTGGCACAAATAGGAAATACATCCTTCATTACTTCCTTCTTACCATTAACAGAGTTGATAAGTGGAATACCATTATATATTCGACAAGCTCTCTCCAATGCCTCTGGATTTGTACTATCAATCTGAAGAGGAACATCGATTACTTCCTGAAGCTGCTTAATAAGATCAACCATTACTTGAGGTTCATCGATATTAGGAATACCAACATTAACATCGAGTACGTCGGCACCTTTTTCAACCTGCTTAACACCCTCATCAACGATGTCATATAGACGACCTTCAATAAGTGCCTCTTTCATCTTCTTTTTACCTGTAGGATTAAGTCTTTCGCCGCAACGAACAACGCGATCGCCAATTCTTACTACAGTACTTGTACCAGTTACACGTGTAACATATGGCTTTGGATCATATGCAAATGTATGTCTCTTTGACTCTCTAACAGTAGCCGCAATATGCTCAGGAGTTGTACCACAACAGCCACCAAAACCTGCGATACCAACTTCCATCATCTCTCCGATATAACATGCGAATTCGTCAGCATCAATCTCATAATAAGTCTTCTCACCATCAAACTTAGGAAGACCAGCATTAGCCTGAACAAGAAGTGGAAGTGTCGCTACACTTGTAATCTCCTCAACAATTGGAAGAAGTTCCTTTGGTCCAAGTGAACAGTTAACACCAAGCATATCAGCGCCAAGTGCCTGTACAGTTGTAACCATCTGAAGTGGTGATGCACCTGTGAGCATCTTACCGTTATCACTGAATGATACAGATACGATTAATGGCAAGTCTGTGTTTTCCTTAACTGCCAACATAGCAGCCTTAACTTCATAAAGATCTGTCATTGTCTCAATAATAAAACCATCAACATGATCTTTAGCAATTCTTACCTGTTCAGCAAATATCTCATAAGCCTCATCAAAGCTCAAATCACCCAAAGGTTCAAGAAGTTTTCCAGAAGGACCAATATCATAAAAACAATACTTGCCTTCACGGCCATCAATTGCATTACGGCCATTCTTAACAGCTGCTAGAATAACTTCCTCGAGTGAATACTTAGTAGATGAAACGTGAAGTCTATCAGCACCAAATGTATTAAGTGTAATAACATTTGAACCAGCTTCAAGATATTCCTTGTGAATTGCTGTAACAGTATCTGGTTCCAAAATATTCATCTCAAAACTCTGAACACCTGGCTTAATACCATACTTCTGAAGCATGGAACCAAAACCACCATCAAACACAAGATAATCTTTGCCTATTGTATTTTTCACATCGTACATACACATTAATCCTTTTTAAATCCAATCAGTCCAGTCATCGACTTAAATGGATGCATAAAATTTGTATCGTCTAATTCAATACCAATTCTTGATATCTGAGGCATCAAATCAAATATTTCTCTTTGCATGGTCAATGGAACATCGCCATAGCCAGGAGCATATCTAAATGTTTGCTCCTTAAGATTTAGTTTAGCTTGATACTCATCAGTAATCTCTTCTACATAGCTACTAGCACAAGCATCCAAAAGCACCATACGGGATGGCTCAATCTCCTTATACTTAGCTATTCTTTTATCTACTGCAGGGCCTATAGTTGATACCAATATGCAAAGAAGATCAGAATCTTTTTTCTCGAACAATCCCCTTGTTGACTTATAGTCCAAATTCAATTTGCCATCAATATAGTAAACACCTTCAGGAGTTCTATGTAGTTTATAAAAAGTATGGAGACAAGCAGGTCTTGCGACCTGCTTAATCTCCATCATTGCAGTTTCTACTAAATGGAGCTGCTCTGCATCTGCAGTTCCCTTAAAGCCTAAATACTTAAGTGCTCTCTCAATTGTCTTATCCATTAAATCATCTTCTCAGTAAGCTTAAGACCACCAATAACATGGAAATGAATGTGCTTTACAGTCTGACCACCCATCTCACGACAGTTGTTAATAACTCTAAATCCCTCTTCGAGACCCTTAATCTTAGCAACTTCATTAACAGCCTTTGCTACTTCACCCATGTAGAAAGCACATTCTTCATTAGTAGCGATATCCATAATGTCTTCGAAGTGCTTCTTAGGAACTACAAGAACATGAACTGGTGCAACTGGATTAATATCATTAAAACAGTACACATAATCATTCTCATAAACGCATGAAGATGGAATCTTCTTATCGATAATATCGCAGAAAATACACATAAATATCGTCTCCTATTAGTTCAATTATTTATTAAGCTGCTGCTCAATAACTTCTGTAGCCTTAGCAAGTGCATCAGAAATCTTAGATACATCCTTACCACCAGCCTGAGCCATATCTGGGCGTCCACCGCCGCCACCGCCAGCAACCTTTGCAGCTTCACGGATGATATTACCAGCATGAACACCAGCCTTAACTGCATCTGCTGTTGCCATAGCTACGAAGAGTACCTTATCGCCATTAGCTGCTGCGAGGAATACAATACCTGAACCAATCTTATCTCTAATCTGGTCAGCTACATCACGGAGTGCTGAAGCATCGTCGCAATCAATCTGTGCAACTACAGCCTTCATACCATTAATATCCTTAGCCTCATCAATTGCCTTACCAGCAACATCACCAGCTGCAGCCTTACGCATCTCATTAAGTTCCTTCTCAAGAGACTTAATATCTGCGAGCACTGTCTCGCTCTTCTTAACGATCTGATCCTTGTTAACCTTGAGTGTTGTAGCAACTTCAGAAATAGTTGTTCTGTCAGCCTTCATAAGCTCATAACAAGCCTTACCAGTAACAGCCTCAATTCTTCTTACACCAGAAGCTACACCAGACTCAGAAATAATTCTGAACTGACCAGCCTGTGAAGTCTGTGTTAAGTGTGTACCACCACAGAACTCAACTGAGAAACCATCACCAACAGATACTACTCTAACTTCAGCGCCATACTTCTCACCAAAGAGAGCCATAGCACCAAGTTTTCTAGCCTCTTCAATTGGCATAACCTTAGTTACAACTGGCATATCCTCAAGGATTGCATTATTAACAATATCTTCAACCTTAGCAATTTCTTCAGCTGTCATTGCAGAGAAATGTGTAAAGTCAAATCTAAGTCTTTCGCTATCAACATATGAACCCTTCTGCTCAACGTGATCACCAAGAACGCTTCTAAGAGCAGCCTGGAGAACGTGTGTTGTAGAGTGGTTACGACATGTAGAAAGTCTTCTTTCCTTATCAACAGTTGCTGTAACAACATCACCAGCCTTGATTGAACCAGAAACAACTTCAATTGAATGGAGATACTTAGAAGCAGTATCCTTCTCAACGTTAGTAACAACAGCCTCAAGAGTATCATTTGTAAGCTTACCAGCATCACAAACCTGACCACCCATTGTTGCATAAAGTGTTGTCTTATCAAGGATTACGATAGCCTTATCACCAGCAAATACTTCAGAAGCAATCTGGAGTGCGCCATCATCGTCAACCTTCAAAACATACTTAACAGTTGCTTCAGTTGAAAGCTTCTCGTAACCTTCAAATGTTGTAGCAGACTTATCATTAAGGAGTTCGTCAGGGAGCTTATTACCACCCCAAGCTGTATTAGATACATTCTCCTTAGTTGCCTTACGAGCTGTTTCCTTCTGAACCTTCATTGCAGCCTTGAAACCTTCCTCATCAACTGTGAGGCCACTATCAGCAGCAATCTCCTTAGTAAGGTCGAGTGGGAAACCATATGTATCATGGAGCTTAAATGCATCCTCACCAGCAAGAACAGCCTTACCTTCTGCCTTAGCAGCAGAAATCATATCGTTAAGGATAGCTGTACCAGCTTCAACTGTACGGAGGAAGTCATCTTCTTCCTTGTTGATAACTGCCATAATCATTGTGTACTTCTGTACGAGTTCTGGATATGCATCCTTATTCTGCTCGATAACAACCTCTGAGATTGAAGCAAGGAACTTACCATCAATACCCAAAAGCTTACCAAATCTAGCAGCTCTTCTCATAAGTCTTCTGAGAACATAGCCAGCACCTGAGTTAGATGGGAGTACGCCGTCAGAAATCATCATTGTTGAAGAACGCATATGGTCTGTGATTACACGAATAGCAACATCATCCTTAGCATTCTCGCCGTACTTCTTACCAGACTTCTCGCATACTGTATCAAGAATTCTTCTAACTGTATCAACCTCGAAAAGATTGTCTACGCCCTGCATTACGCAAGCAAATCTCTCAAGTCCTCCACCAGTATCGATGTTCTTCTGAGCAAGCTCTAAGTAAGAACCATCTTCCTGACGATCAAACTGTGAGAATACGAGGTTCCAAATCTCAACAAATCTGTCACACTCACAACCTGGACGGCAATCTGGCTTACCACAGCCATACTTCTCGCCACGGTCAAAATAAATCTCAGAACAAGGACCACAAGGACCTGTACCGTGCTCCCAGAAGTTATCTGCCTTACCAAGTCTAGTAATCTTATCAGCTGGAATACCAACTACCTTATTCCAAATCTCAAAAGCTTCATCATCCTCTTCATATACAGATGGATAGAGCTTATCAGCTGGCATCTCGAGATTCTCTGTCAAGAATTCCCAAGCCCATGGAATAACTTCATTCTTAAAATAATCACCGAATGAGAAGTTACCAATCATCTCAAAGTAAGTACCATGTCTAGATGTGTGACCTACGTTCTCGATATCTGGAGTTCTGATACACTTCTGGCAAGTTGTTACACGCTTGCAAGGAGGTGTCTCAGCACCTGTGAAGTATGGCTTAAGTGGTGTCATACCTGCATTGATAAGAAGAATTGATGGGTCATTCTTAGGTACAAGTGAGAATGATGGAAGTCTCAAGTGTCCTTTTGACTCAAAGAAAGAGAGATAACGCTCTCTAATTTCATTCAAACCTAATGGCTGCATAAATATACTCCTTAGTTAAACTAATTTATCTCTATAAATAACAAAGATTGATTATAAACCGAAAACACCCATATTGCAATTATTTAGAGCGGTGTCGTGAAATTGATATTATTTCTAGATTTAATCAAGAATTCCTCATAAGCATCCTGGAATTCTTTTGACGCATCAAGTGTAATCTTAACGCCTTCACTCACATCTGTTGTCTCGAATGAAGAAAGGTTCATTAAAAGAGAGAAAAATCTAGGTGTTGGACTTACATTGATGAAGAAAGATAGTTTTCCACCACTCCAGTTATCGTTGAAAATACTTTTAATAGTAATCTCGTTTCTTAAGTAGTTGAAAGCTCTAAGTATCAGTTCAGGATCACCTTCAAGTGTCATTCGAACATCAACGCTCTTACCTGAAGAATAAGCATCAACAGCACCAGTAATCTTCTCTTTAACAACGCTCACATCACACTCGATGAACTCTTCTTTACCAAGGAACTGAACATGATTACTGATTCTATCTATTCTGAACTGTCTAAGAGATTTAATCTTAGCGATACTATCTTCAAGAGTTCCCTCATACTTCGCCATCAAGTCGTTATCAATAGCGAACAAATAGTACTTATTCTCTTCATAATAGAGGGCTATTGGTGAAATCTTACGCTCTTTCTCAATACAGTTCTTAGGATCTTCATCCATGAGTTTATAACCGTATTTAATTTTGAGGACTTCCTTATTTTTGATTGCTTTTCTTAGCGAATTCATAAGGAAGACAAATGCTCGGCTAGGCTTCTTTCTCTCACAAGCAAGGAAAGATACATATCCATCATTCTTAAAATAGGCTGGCCACTGCTTCTTAATCTTGCCAGCAATTCGCTCCTCTACAATTGGAGTAGCATTAACTGCATCAAGTAAAAGATGAACTTCATCCATTGTGAAATCTTCTGAATCAAGATTACGAACATAGGCATTCTTACCCTTATGTTCAATCCACTCTTTATCAGATGGGTTAATCATCATTCTGTACTGATTAATTACATCAATATCGGCATAGATAGACTTACGTTCAAATTCGTCATCAAAAAGGTCATCGAGATATTTACGAATATCTTCTACAGTTGTTCCGTTGTCCTTATCATCCACTGAAACCTTGCTTCTAAAGAAATCGTAGATTGCAAGGGTCTTATGTTTTCCATATTGCTTGCCTGCCATAAAACAACCTCCGAGAAATAAGTGTGTCCTATTAAACGTACAATTAACATTTTACTACACATTGTAGAAATTGTTAAACATCGTAAAGCAAGCAATGAAACTAAGAAGATATTTATGCCTTCTTAAACTCAGGGATGATCTTAACCACAACAAGTGCAATAAGTGCAACAAGTAAAGCAATTGGGAATAAAAGAAGTGTTGTTCTCTCGCAGATAAAACCAACAATATATGGGAAAGCCAAGTACGCAATATTCGCACCAGCCATCTGATAACCAATTGTACTAGAAGAGTATTCCTCAGGAACCAAAAGAGGTGTCTGCTGCATCATACATGGATAAATAGGAGCACATCCAACACCAATTAGTATTACGCCAGCAACTGCAATCGCAAGTATCTTACCAGAGAAGATCAAAACGATTACTCCAATAAGTGTCAAAGCAATACCGTCGAATATAGTTCCTTTAATTGTTAACTTCTCAACTACCACACCAGAAAGAATTCGTCCCACAACAAATGAAGCAAAGAATACTGTCGACATATGTCCAGCTGTTACAAGTGAAAAGCCTTTTCCGATATTAAAATAACTAGCTATCCATGTTACGATAATCGCTTCCATACCAGTATAGATAGCAAAAGATGCAACAAGACGAGCTATAGTTAACTTTGGTTTCTTTAGCTTAATATCAGATTTAGTCTCCTTAGTCTCAGCGCTAGTATTGTCACGCAAAAATGGCTTAGCTTTACTCCAAACTGCAATTGTGAGTATAAATATTATTCCTAAACCAATCTGCATAAAACCAACTGTTCTATGGCCAGGTCTCCAATTATTAAGTCTTGCAATAACCTGTGTCATGATGAACGGTCCTATTGTTGTGCCAATTCCGTAAGATGCATGAAGCCAGTTCATATGCTTAGCTGTAAAATGTCTTGATACGAAATCGTTAAGTGTAGCATCAACACCACCAGCGCCTAGTCCGAACGGAAAATTTAATAGGATCATCACCCAAATATTAGGTGCGAAAGAATAACCAATAAGTGAAAGACCTGTTAGAAAACACGCTGTGATAACTATATGTACAGGCTTAAACTTCTTCAAAAGCTTGCCCACAATAAGAGATGATGTTACTGCTCCAATAGTACCTGGAATACTCATGATACTAATGAAAGATAGTGGAACATCAAATTCAACATACATTAAAGGCCATGCAACACCCATAACTCCATCTGGAAGTCCAAGGCTAACAAACGCCATATATATCAATATCAAAAGAACAGTTACTATCATAAATCAGTGACCTCGCCATGTATTAATACCCAAACCACAAGATTTTAGCACACTGATAATTATTTTATTATCACATTTGAGGTGTTCCGTGTTAGAATTGTGTGCGTAAATTAATAAATAGAGGTATTAAATAATGAAAGTATTCAACAATATTGCATTCGCAGCAGCTGAAATTATGCTTCCTAACAAGGACATTGATTTAAGTAAGTGGGCAACAATCGCTTGTGACCAGTACACTAGTGAAATTGACTATTGGAATGATGTAAAGAACAACGTTGGTGATTGTGCATCAGCACTCAAGCTCATCCTCCCTGAGGTTTACCTCGGTATTGAGAGCAGCGAGCAGCAGGAGAACAGACTTAAAGATATCGCTTCTGAAGCAGCTACATACTTAGCAAATGGTACATGGAACACATTACCAGAGGGTGCAATCCTTATTGACAGAGCTACATCACTTCACCCATCACGTAAGGGTCTTGTTGCAGCTATTGATTTGGAGCAGTACAGCTTCGAGCCAGGTAACAAGGAAAGAATTCGTGCTACTGAAGGTACAGTATTAAGCCGTATTCCACCAAGAGTTAAGATTAGAGCCAACCTCCCTGTTGAGCTCCCACACGTAATGCTTCTTATCGATGATCCTGATATGACAGTTATCGAGAAGGCTTGGAATACAGTTGAAGCTAATAACGAAACTCCTGTTTATGACACAGATTTATTTGGTAAGTCTGGCCATATTAAGGGTTACTTTGTTGATGCTAAGTCAAGTGTTTTCGAGACAATCGTAGATAGCCTTGCAAAGCTTGCAGATGCTAGCGAAGATGGAATGTTATTCGCAGTTGGTGATGGTAACCACTCACTTGCTTCTGCTAAGGCTCACTGGGACAAGGTAAAGGAGAACCTTTCAGAAGAAGAGCGCAAGTCACACGTAGCAAGATTTGCTCTCGTTGAGATCGTTAATATCCACGATGCTGGTCTCGACTTCGAGCCAATCCACCGTGTTGCTTTCGGTATTGATAAGGCTACTCTCCTTTCAAAGGCTGCAGAGTACTTCAAGAATAACGAGGCTTCAGTTGACGACAAGGCAATTGACGGTGCACAGAATATCATCATCGTATCTGAAGGCGAAGCTGACGTTGTACTCAATATCAAGAAGGCTCCACACACTCTCGCTGTTGGTTCAATCCAGATGTTCCTCGATACACTTGAAGGCGTTGAAGTTGACTATATCCACGGTGAGGATTCTGTTAGAAATCTTACAAAGGGTAACAACACAGGTATCATTCTCCCACCTGTAACAAAGAATTCTTTCTTCACAACAATCGCTAAAGAAGGCGTATTCCCAAGAAAGACATTCTCAATGGGTGAAGCATTCGAGAAGAGATTCTACCTCGAAGCTAAGATGATTAAATAATTATTGGGAGTTCGTATGGATAAATCAGTTTGCATAATTGGAGCAGGACTATCTGGTTTGGTGTGTGGTATGAGACTATCACGCGCTGGCTTTAAGGTGCAGATTATTGAAGATTTATCTTACCCAGGTGGTCTTCTCGCCTCTTCAAGAATTGGTAAGGAGTACCTGGAGTTTCTTCCACATCATATTCGTAAGACTGACCGTGCACTTATGTCTTTATCTAAGGACCTTGGTATCTCTGAAGAGATTGAGTGGTTTGATTCTCTTTGGCACGGTAAGGCTTCACGTAAAAAACTCGGATATTTTAAGCAGGGTTTCTCTACTCTGATTAATAGATTAATCCAAGAAATAATCGATAATGGTGGAATCATCAATTATTCCACTACTGTATCTGAGATTACATCTAACGGTACGGAGGATAATAAGTACTGCACTAGTTGCGTTCTTAGTAACTCCAGCCGTGTAGATTTTATTAGCGACTACGTAGTCTTTACTGGTTCATGTCGTTCATTTGTTAATGCCAGCTATGGTCTTCCTATCAGTATCAATGATAGAGATCAGCTGATGAATATTACTTACACTTCTGAGATTTGTCTCATGATGGTTCTCAAGCATAAGCCTAAGGATCTTTATTTCCAGAAAATTCAGGAAGGTCAGCCTTTCAGTAGAATTGTTAATCATTCTAACTGCTTTGGTCTACGAGGCTATGATGGAAATGTTGTATATCTCGTAGGACGTTGTCCAATTTCTGACCACATGTGGGTCGAGGATGACACTGTTATTAAGGATCACTTCTACAATTCATACCGCAAGCTTTTCCCTGGTATTACTAAGGGCGATATTAAGGCTTGGAGACTTACGAAGATTAGATATGCCACTGCGGATAGACTACCTGAAACAGATTTAACTATGCCAGTAGAAAACATCTATATCTGTTCGTCTGCACTAGCGCCTCAGAAGACTACTTCACCAGAGAATAGAATGGATGGAGTTGTTACGCTTGCTAACTCTATTAGTGAAAGAATTATTAAATCATCACAAGATAAGGATAGTGAATTATGAATACTATAGAACGCTCTAAACCTACAAAATATCTTAAGCTTCTATTAATGCTGATTCCTATTGCTTTTACATTCTTGCTATCAAGAGCCCTCATGGGTAGTACTATTGATGCAATGCATGTAACAGTGTGGCAGTCAGCTTTATTTATCTTTAGTGTTGTAGGATTACCACTTTGCTTCTGGTTCTTCAAGGACTTCAAAAATGGTGGATACTCTCTTGCGAAATCAATTGGTATCCTTGCTACTAGTCTTATTATTTGGACACTAACATATTTGAAGATTTTCAAGTTCTCACAGATTCATATAATTGTTGTTATGGCTGCACTTCTTACTGCATGCCTGTGCATCAAATCAATGCGTCAGAACTTGCTTGATAAGCTTAATGAAGATGGCGTTATTGAGCATATGCTCATAGAGGAACTTCTTTTCAGTGCAGTTCTTGTTATCCTCTGCTTCTACAAAGGAATGTATCCAGATATCAATGGTCAGGAGAAGTTCATGAATTATGGTTTCCTTAATTCAATGCTTCGTTCTGATACACTCCCTGCTAACGACATGTGGCTCGCAAATGAACATATTAACTACTATTACTATGGTCAGTATGTATATTCAATGATCACTAAGTTCATCGGTATCTCACCTAATTATGCATATATGATTGGCATGTGTACATCAATTGCTATCCCATTCGTATCTGCATATACAATTGGATATGAGCTTATTAATTTAGCTCGCAAGCAGGGTGCGAAAATCCCATACTGGGGCTCATTTATCGGAGGTATTCTTGCTAGTTTTACAACTATGATCTTCGGTAATTCACACTCATTCTTCTATGACGACAAATCAGTTGGTAACTCATTTATCAATTTCTTAGGAAGACATGGAGTAAAAGTAGGTACAACTACTGATTTCTTCTACCCAGATAGTACAAGATATATCGGATATAACCCTGACTCGTATGTTTTCGATGCAGTCAAAGGCGAAGTAATCTCACAGGGTGACTACACAATCCACGAGTTCCCATTCTACTCATATCTCGTAGGCGACTTACATGCACATGTAATCTCAATGATGGTAGTTACTTTGATTGCGGCATTCACAATCGCCCTTGTATACAGAGTTAACTCACCTAGTTCATATGAGCGCAGCATTTGTCCTTTGTTCGACCTGAACAAGAAATGTGTAAATTCCACAGCAATTAATAAGACTTCTTTAATTTATGAGATGAAGAACCTCTTATGCCCTGAGATTATTGCAGTAGCTATTCTTCTTGGTATTGCAACAATGACAAACTACTGGGACTTCTTGATTTACTTTATCTTCTGCTCAATGGCATTGCTCGTATTCAACACAGTAAGATCAAGAGACTTCTCAACTGTTATCTCAGCAGTTATCTTTACTGCAGATTTGGTAGCAATTCTTGGAGTATATGTACTCTTCTCAGAGAAAGTTATCTTGCACGCAGTACTCCAGATACTACTTCTTGCTATTAATTTCGGCCTATGCTGTATAGCACCTTCTGCCCTATCAAGAACTTCACTATCAATGAACTTCTTATTCGCAGTAAGTAACATCATTGCAATTCCTTTCAATCTTAACTTTGATATGATTTCAAATAAGATTGCACTTGCAAAAAATCACTCAGCAATTTATCAGCTCATGATACTCTGGGGAATTCATTTCTTCATCAGTATTGCATTCATTGTGTACGTAATAGTAACAAAGAATTATGTCACAAACAAAAAGAAACAGACTGTTACAAATACACCTTCTAATGGCTATACAAATGTTATCGCTAAGTTCTTTGGTGAAAGAAACCTCGCAGATATCTTTGTATGTGGAATGGCTATCACTGGTTTCTTGATGATTATTGCGCCAGAGATTATCTATGTTAGAGATATCTATACAAGTGGTTACTTGAGATCCAATACAATGTTCAAGTTCACATTCGCTGGATTTATCATCTTATCTCTTGTAATTGCATATGTAATTGTAAGAATGTTCTGGTTCACAAATAAGAATGGCGATTTCAGTGGTATCGCATTTACATTTGCTATTGCCTTCGCACTTCTTCTTTTCATTCCAGCGCATTATACATATCTCTCACTCGAGCAGAGATCTGGTAGCCTCGAGAAGAGCAACTTCAAGACACTTGACGGTACTGCTTATATAGAAACATACCAGAGCATATCTGTCACAGGTAATGAAGGTAACCTTAAAGATTACAAAGCTGCAATAGACTGGTTCAATGCTGAAGTTAAGGGTTGTCCTAACATCGTAGAAGCTTACGGTGCTTCATATACAGATTGTGATATGGTATCAGCTTATACAGGACTTCCTACAATCTTCGGATGGCAGACACACGAGTGGCTTTGGAGATATCACGGTATTGTTGATAAGGAGAAAGATATTCTCATAGCTGATCCTGAACGTGATGTTTTCGAGTTATACATCAATCCAAGACATACAGATGTAGACACTGTATATACGAACGCTAATCCAGACGAAGTACTCGCAGTACTTAAGAAGTACGATGTTAAGTACATTGTAAGCGGACCAATTGAGTTCGAGACATATGGATATATCAACAATGCAGTATTCGACCAGATTGGTACAGTAGTATTCGAAAGCGGATATGTTCGTATCTACGAAGTAAATGAGTAAATATAATAAGTAATCGAAAACAAACTGCCTTCTGATTTATGAACATAAATCGGAGGCAGTTTTCATATGCTCCAAATTCCTTCAATACTAGCGCAAAACAAAAGCACCACAAGGTAATCCTCGTGGTGCAGATAAATTCTCAAAATCACTAATTAATTCGCTGCCTTAATCTCTTTCTTCTTTCTGAACAAGAGCTTAGCAATACCTTCAGTAGCATAGTACTCCATCAAGCCCAAAACAACAGACAATACTATAACGCCAACAACATAAGCAACAATAAAATATCTATACTTATTAAAGAAGTGCTGCTTGTCGATGAACTCTTCTGTAATAGCAATTGCCACGTAGTTCATAAGATATGTATGAAGTGAATACTTACCAAAGAACTTAGTGATTGGATTAACAGAGTGGAACTTCATAAGTAATACATAAATGAAGAGCACGAAGAAAATGACATGTGGGAGCTGAGAAAAATAAGTAATGAACTTCTCTTTAATTCCAGGACCATTACCAGCAAACTCAGTCCAATAACCAAACTTAGCAGACATAAAGTTAAAGAAGAATTCCGCTCCAAATGTCACAAGTAAAAGTGCAATAAGTTTAATATAGTACAACTTAGAGAAGAACTTCTTAACAGTAGCTTCCTTATCAGCAACAATAAGACCTACAAGGAAAGCAATTACAGAGTTAACCCACCATTCACCGTTGAACCAAAGGACCTTCTGCTCACGCCACCAAATCTCATTCTTAACCTTCCAATCGCACCACCAATTCTCTTCGCCATGCCACCATGCGAAATGTCCATTGATACAGAACACTGCACCTAAGAAGAGAATAACCGCTAGCATTATGCCGAACGCAACATTTCTGTTTTTGACATTCTTGAAAACCAAATAGAAGGCCAAATAGATGATCGCCATAACAATTGGGAACCATGCATACACGTCCATCATAGTAAGACCAACAGCGTTACAAATCCACTGAGCTGTAGGCAATGAAGCACCCGCGAAGTAGAAGAACAACCCATAAATAAGGACATTCACATAGAAAGGAAGAACTATTCCCTTACAAATACGATTTTTAACAAATCCATTTAGATAGTTAGGTTTCTTATCAAGGCTCTTAATCAATCCATATCCAGAGCAGAAAAAGAAAATAGCAACAAATAAGTGTCCTGTATGACAAAACAGCGCCATTGTATGCGAATTCTGAAAGATATCATGCTGTGATATATGATGAAGTATTACACCAATAGCAGCAAGACCTTTTAGCGATTTCATAACCTCTACACTAGCTACTTCTTCGTGGTATGTTCCCTTCTTAAACTTAAACTTACCTCCGATTAAGCACAGTGCCAAAAACGCACCATACACAATATACGTCACAATTGGACCCATAAAGTATCCTCCTAAATGAAATCTTATTCAATACTTTTAAGTGATTCAGCCATATCAATCTTCTCAATCTTAATTCTCATAACAAGATCAACAATAATCGAGAACAATAATACTGTTCCAAGCGAAACAACATAGCTTATAGGCTTAATGATTATCTGGAATGTAACTGTATCCATAGCAATCTGCTCCATTACAAATGCATGGAGAGCAATTCCCAATGGAATACCTACAACGAATCCCATCAAAACGAGAATAGTATTCTCACGGAATACGTAACTTCCTGTCTCCTTACGATTAAATCCAAGAACCTTAAGAGTTGCAATCTCGCGAACTCGCTCAGTAATATTAATATTATTAAGATTAAACAAAACAATAAAAGCAAGTGCAGCAGCGCAACCGATAACAAGAATAATAACCGCATTGAGCTGGTTCATTGTATTCTGGAATCTATCTCTAGATTCGCTAATGGCTGACCAAGACTTAACCCTAGAATCGGATGCTACATCACTAGCAAAATTAAGGTCAGTAACTTCAGTTCCATCAGGCAAAGATAGGAGCACTCCTGTTGGCTCATATGCTTCACCAAATACCATCTCATATGTGTTCGCATTCATTACAGCGTAATGGAATATATAGTTCTCGAAAACATACGCAATCTCAACATCAAAACTCTCGCCATTATCGCCGTAGTCGAATGTTACGATATCTCCAGCCTTCATTCCTGTTGCCTTGGCAAGCTTAGCTGAAACACCCATCTTACCATCTTCAGGCCAAGCGAAATTTTGACCATCACTATGTGGATTTACATAACTCAAGATACCTTCATCACTAGTTGAAATAAGTTCAATACTTCTGATACCACTATCACTAGTATGCTTAATAACTCTCTGATTAATAAGTGCATATGAAGTACTAACACCCAGCTTGTCTTCTGAGTTCTTAATCATAGATGAAATCTCATCCGTACTAGTTCCAGACTCAAACATAATCAAACTATCATAAGTAAGAATCTTATCGTACTGAAGATTAACAACGTCCTTGATAGAGTCCTGTAGTCCAAAACCAGTAAGTACGAGGGCTGTACAACCAGCGATACCAATAATCATCATCCACATTCTCTTCTTGAATCTGAATACATTTCTCGCTGATACTTTATGTAAAAACTTTAGCTTAGACCAAATAAAACTAATTCTCTCAAGAAGAATTCTCTTACCTGGAGTTGGAGCCTTTGGTCTAACAAGTTCAGCAGGCTGTTCTCTAAATTCACCAACACAAGTAACAACTGTTACACCAACAGAGCAGATCAAAGATACAACTAATGAAATGATAAACATCAATGCACTCTGCTTATATACAAGGTCTGTAAAACCATACATCATTCCATATACATCCCAGATAACGAATGGGAAAAGTTTGGTTCCACCAATAAAACCACCAACACAACCAAGTATTGCTGCTAATCCAGAATAAATAACATATTTAGATACGATAGTTCCAGAAGAATAACCTAAAGCTCGCATAGAACCAATCTGAACTCGCTCATCTGCAACCATTCTCTGCATTGTTGTAGAACATACAAGTGCCGCAATCGCGAAGAAGAACAATGGGAAAACAGCTGCAACTCTATCTACAATCTGAGCATCATTTTCAAAACATACATAACCGATATTTGTATCTCTTCCTAATACATATGTATCAGGCTCGTCAAAATCATCTAGCATACGATCAATATGCATAAGATACAACGATGTGCATGCAGCATTAGCAGCTATCTCACGCTGTCCATCTAAGTACTCGAGGTATCCGTCATTATACTCTTTGAGGCCGTCCTCATATTCCTTAATTCCGTCCTCTAATGAAGCCTTACCATCTTCATATTCACTCAGGCCAGTAAGATATGAAGCACGTCCATCTGTATATGCCTCATATGAACTCTCATACTGAGACTTTTTATCACTAAACTCAGCATACGCTGTATCGTATGCTTCAATACCTGCATCATATTGGTCTTTCAAAGTATTAATCTGCAAGATACTAGCATCAATCTCAGCTAATCCATCAGTAGCTTCTGTTAAGCTTGCCTGAAGCGCGTCTCTTGTTCCTACTAGTGTTAAATAGTCAGGAGACATAGCTAATTCTTCGGCTGAATACATACTCTCAAAAGCTTCAATCTGTGCCTCAATAGTTGGAAGGTTCTGATTAATAGTCTCGATACCAGTCTCTACTTCTGCCTTCTTTGCTTCTAATTCTGGAAGCATAGGAAGTAACTCGTCCAAAGCTACTCCTAATTCATCTAACTGAGCCTTCTGTTCAGCAAATAAATCCTCTGCATCAGCAATCTGAAGTTCAGCTGCTTGCAAATCAAGCTGTGCCTCATCTAATGTCGCATCAGCATCCTCGAGCTTAGTAGCTGCATCTTCCAATTCCTTGGTAGCATCTTCAATCTCAATTCTGGCATCAGAAAGCTCTTCTCTAGCGTCTACTAATTCAGAATAGGCATCACCTAGTTCAGTCATAGCATCGCCCATCTTATCGTTATACTCTGCTACACCATCTTCATATTCAGCTCTTGCATCACCAATAAGCGTATCAAATCGCTCATCAATTATTGACTGAATTTGAGGCTCCGCATAATCGATATATTCTTCAATAAAATCATCGTATTCATCTGAATAGATATAGTAATCATTATCAAGAGTTACGAAAGCTTCAACATAATACTCGAAGTCAAAAGTCTCAGGCATTGTATAAGCAAAGAAACCAATAGAACCGCCTCCGATATCAGTACTTCCTCTCTGGAAATTCAAATAGTATGGAGATCTGACAATTCCTACAACTGTCAATGTCTTCTCTGTAAATCCGTCTTCGCTATCAATAATAATCTTGTCACCAATCCAACTAGAATCACACTGATAACCATCTAATACAACTTCATTAGGAGAAGTTGGAAGTCTGCCTTCCTCAACCTTCAATGTATTAACATTACTAGTTAATGAATGAAATCTAACTACACTAATATAGTCATCTGGAACTTCGCTATTCGCTCTTAATCTTGATACCAATGCATCTTTAAAATATGCACCTTCACATGAAGTAACCTTGTCGAGCTTGGAGATTTTCTCAATATCTTCATCATCAAATCCAATAGTTGATATCAGTCTCAAATCATATAATTTATATTCATTTATAAACTGATTAGCAGTCTCATTTAATGACGGAGTTGTAGCCTTAAGACCAGAGAAAAAACCAACTCCAAGCGCAGTAATAGCTAATATCGCAAGAAATCTTACAATACTATCTCTAATGCTTCTGAAAATAACCTTAATGAACGTACTATTCATGGCAGATTACCACTCAATGAGCTCAACTGGAATTGGATTCTCATTAATCACATTGCTGCTTACTTTACCATTCTTAAGTCTGATAACTCTGTCGGCCATAGCAGTCAATGCTGAGTTATGAGTAATGATAACAACTGTCATACCCTTCTCTACACTCAACTTCTGAAGGAGCTTCAAAATAGCTTTACCAGTCTGATAATCGAGCGCACCTGTAGGCTCATCACATAATAAAAGCTTAGGGTTCTTAGCAATTGCTCTAGCAATCGCTACTCGCTGCTGCTCACCACCTGATAACTGAGCTGGGAAATTATTCTTACGTTCAGTTAGTCCTACTTCCTGCAACAATTCCTCAGGATCCATAGGGTTCTTAACAAGCTGTGAAGCCATTTCAATGTTTTCGAGAGCTGTGAGATTTGGTATTAAATTATAGAACTGGAAAACAAAGCCAACATCATTTCTTCTGTATAACGCGAGTTCTTTATTACTCAATGAAGATATTTCATGTCCATCAATGAACACCTGTCCAGAAGTAAGTTTATCCATACCTCCGAGGATATTAAGAAGTGTTGTCTTACCTGCACCTGACTGGCCAACAATAACACAAAGCTCACCCTGATTAATGAAGAAATCGACGCCGCTTAATGCGTACAAATCAACATCACCCGTTTTATATACCTTCTTAACATCACGATATTCAATGTAGGACATAAATCACCTCTTTATTCACGTACAATAAGCTGTGCAATATCAATATTATATGTACTCATATCTACCTGATCTTCTTCCTGTACGCTGAGCACTAGTCTAGGACACATATTAAATGCATCTTTACCAACATCAGCACCGTCTGGTATCTCGATATAAGCGAGCTTATCACATACCCAAAATGCATCCTTACCAATGGAATATACTGTGTCAGGTATGTAAACATATTCGAGATTCTCACAGTGATAGAATGCATATTCACCTATCTTTTCAACTCCGTCTGGGAGAATGACATAATTAAGCAAGTCACAGTTAACAAAAGCCTCATCTGCAATCTCTGTTATGTCTGAATCCTCATCGAAAACAAGCATGAAGAAATCATCAACTTCGTCTGGCAAACATACAGAACCAGAACCATAGATTGTGCAGACACCATACTTATCAATCTCGAATGTGGAATCAGGTCCGCATTCGCCAGAGCGCTTCATAGCATGAGATGTATCAGCATTAAAATAGATGTGAGTGAAAGAAAATGACTCCATTGGGATGAATACAAAATTACGAGTTGATTCATTGAGAGTTGATTTACCCATATAGTATTCATTCATGTTATCCCAAGTAGGATCCATTATGAGCCACTCACCACCTACAAAAACAGCAACCCAAGCGTGATTAGAACTATTTACGTTAGCCATATTAAGTGACCATAACTCATCATAACCATATCCACTACCAAATGTCTCACATGCAGGAATTCCTTGTACTCTACAAAGAGCTACAAATACATTAGAAAAACCTTCACATACAGCAATATTTCTTCTAAGAAGACTTAATGCGTCATCCTCATACGGAGCGCGATAGTCATAGGCCTGATCATAATCGTAATACATGTTATCCACGATGTATGAATAAATCTTATCTACCTTCTCATAATCAGTTCTCGCACCATCACAAATCTCGTTAGAAATTCTGATGATATCTTCGTTATCACATTCCATATCCCTCTCAGGAATGAGACATCCCTTAAGATATGAATCTGTATCCTTGAGGTTAGAGAACTGCTCAACATTGTACTTATATACAGGAGATTCAACGAAGTACAAATTACCCGTCTCATCAACACTAAGAACCAATGCATCATCAAAGAAATCATTCGCAACGAAATGAATATTAGCCTCAACATAATATGGAACATTAGGTTTCATTAAAGAACCACACTCATATGAAATAACATGTTCTGCTTCTTCTCTGAAAACAACAGATCCTGAATAATACTCAACTACGGAAAGTTCAAGATTAACGCCTTCATCAGCTTTGAGTACAATAGTTCCCTTATCAACACTTACACTTGAAGTTTCACCTCTTAATGACTTGTAATTAACCTCAGTATAACTAGCCCTAAACTCAGAAGGATGAATCTCCTTAGTTCCATTAAACTTAACCTCAATACCCTTATTAGGAATGTGAGGAGCTGGACCCGCCTTCATAAACTCTGTACTAATAACACTAGTGTCATCAGAATTTTCATTAATAAAAGGGGCCTTTGTGCCCGCAGTTGCACCAAAGAAACTCAATGCAACTGCAACTCCACAAAGACCGCCTAAAAATCTCTTAATCATCATATCTATTCCCTTAAAATCCCATTACTTAAGGTCGATAGCAACCTTAATAGCTTCTTCTGCAGTAATCTCAGATACTTCGCCAGTTGCACGCATCTTAACTTCTACAACTCTCTCAGAAGCTCTTCTACCAACTGTAATTCTTACAGGGATACCAATCAAATCAGAATCCTTGAACTTAACACCAGGACGCTCATTTCTATCATCGATAAGAACTTCAATACCAGCTTCCTGAAGCTTTGTGTAAATCTCTTCTGCAAGAGCCATATTCTCTTCATCATTAACCTTTGTAGGGATAACAATTGCCTTATATGGAGCAACTGATACTGGCCACTTAATACCATCTTCGTCATTGTACTGCTCAATAACAGCAGCAAGTGTTCGACCAACACCAATACCATAGCAACCCATGATCATTGGGTTCTCCTTACCATCCTTATCAAGGAATACGCAGTTCAAAGCCTTTGAATACTTTGTACCGAGCTTGAAGATGTGACCAACTTCTACACCACGGCACATTGAGAGTGGCTTACCACACTTAGGACAAGCATCGCCTTCAACAACGTTCTTAACATCCTTAACGATAGTTGGCTCGAAATCTCTACCAACATTGATATTCTTGAAGTGGTAATCAGACTCATTAGCACCAACAACAAAGTTTGTCATTGCGAGTACTTCTGGATCAACAACAACATCAATCTTTTCCTTAAGATCTACTGGACCAGCAAAACCAACCTTAGCACCAGTAATTCTCTCAACATCGTCAAAAGCTGCAAGGCTCATCTCTGTTGCATCGTAAAGATTACCAAGCTTTGTCTCGTTAATCTCTCTGTCACCTCTTACCATGCAAGCAACAATCTTGCCATCGATGTTGTAAAGAATTGTCTTAGCAAAGCTTGTTGGCTCAGTATTCATATATGCCATAAGCTCTTCAATTGTCTTTACATTTGGAGTATGAATCTTCTCAACTGGAAGCATCTCATAATCTGTAGCAGGAGCTGGTGGATTTGTATATGCCTTCTCCTCGTTAGCAGCGTAGTTACATGATGAGCAATAGCAGATAGCATCTTCACCAACAATACTCTTAACCATGAACTCCTGTGAACCAGAACCACCCATAGCACCTGAGTCAGCGTCTACGATAATGTAATCAAGACCTAATCTGTCGAATGTATTGCAGTATGCCTTGTACATTGCATCATATGAAGCATCAAGACCTGCCTCATCAGCATCAAATGAATATGCATCCTTCATAACGAACTCACGTGAACGCATAACACCAAATCTTGGACGCTTCTCATCACGATACTTGTGCTGGATCTGATAAAGAGTAACAGGAAGCTGCTTGTAAGAACGAATTGTATCTCTTACAGCCTCTGTGAATGGCTCTTCGTGTGTAGGACCAAGACAGAACTGACGTCCGCCACGATCAAGAAGTCTGAACATCTCTGGACCGAACTTCTCCCATCTACCAGAAGCCTGGTAAACTTCAGCAGGAAGAACTGCTGGCATGATGAGCTCCTGAGCTCCTGCCTTATCCATTTCTTCTCTGATTACCTTCTCAACATTACGGAATGCCTTATAACCCATTGGCATGAATGAATATATACCAGAAGCAACCTTACGCATGAGACCTGCACGAAGCATTAACTGATGTGATGGGATCTCAGCATCAGATGGAATCTCTCTCTGTGTTGCCATAAATAACTTTGAAACTCGCATAATTATCTCCTAATAATATTAATAATATAAATATAGCGTGTAATATTATAAGGGGACAGAAGACATTTTGCAATTAATAACTTGCAAAATCTCAGATATTTGAGATGTCCTTTAAGACTTCAGCTGACATAATAAGCCCAACAACTGGTGGTACAGCTGAAAAACTTGCTGGACTATTGCGCTTTTGATAGTCGCCTTTACTCTGCTCATCAGGACGCGCGAAAGGAGTTCTAGGGATTTCCTCTGAGAAAACAACCTTAACATGATTAATGCCCATATCTTTAAGCTTCTTTCGCATAACTCTAGCAAGCGGATCAACACTAGTCTTAGAGATATCAGCAACTTTGAACATAGTTGGATCAAGCTTATTACCAGCACCCATACTGCTAATTATTGGAATATTATGTCCCTTTGCATATGCAATAAGATCAACCTTATCCTTCACAGAATCAATACAGTCAAGAATGTAATCAACACCTGATAAATCAATGTCTGCATCCTTCGTCCAGAATGAATTATATAGACACACATCTATATCTTCGTTAATGTCTTTGATAAGTTTATTAGCTGCCTCAGCTTTGTTCATACCCAAAGTAGAAATATATGAAACACTTTGTCTATTGAGGTTAGATTCAACAACAAAATCTCCATCAATCAGTGTTAATTTACCTACACCACTTCTTGCCAACCCGATAGCAGCGGAACCTCCTACTCCACCTAATCCAACTACAGCAATATGAGCTCGCTTGATGTTTTCGAGCTTGTCACCAAATATGCCATATGTTCTAGAATAGAAGTCTCTCATATCAACCTCAGATGAATAAAAGAATTAATCTATAAATTATGAATGCAATTACCCACGCATACACAGATTGACCAACAGCAACAAGTGTTCCTTTAGTCTTGCTACCGAACTCTCGTCTAATTGCAGCAGTTGATGCTACGCAAGGTGTGTAAAGGAGTGTAAATACCAAGAATGCATACGCTGAAGCATTAGAGAACAACGAAGTGATTGGTGTTCCTTTGCTCGTCAATACTTCAAGAATACTAACAACTGCTTCCTTAGCCATAAAGCCTGATACGAGGGCTGTTACAGCCTGCCATGAACCAAATCCGATTGGCTCGAAAACAGGTGCAATGAACTTAGCAATACTAGCTAACATACCATTCTCTGTATTACTTACAACATTAAATCTGATATCAAAATTCTGCAAAAACCAGATGATTACAGAAGCAACGAAAATGATTGTAAATGCACGTACAACAAAGTCCTTAGCCTTCTCATAAAGAAGGAACATCGTAGTCTTAAACGAAGGTAATCTATAGTTTGGAAGTTCCATAACAAAAGGCACAGATTTACCCTTGTAAACAGTATTCTTGAGAATGAGCGCAAGAAGGATAGCAAGGAACATTCCTAAGAAATAAAGTGACAAAGTAATAAGACCTACATACTTCGGGAAGAATATAGATGCCATAAAGCCATATATTGGAAGTTTCGCTGTACAAGACATAAATGGCAATAGCATAATTGTCATCCTACGATCTCTATCAGATGACAAAGTTCTCGTAGCAAGAACTGCTGGTACAGTACATCCGAAACCAACAAGAATAGGCACAAAGCTCTTACCTGAAAGTCCGATTTTTCTAAGTAACTTATCCATTACATATGCTACTCTTGCCATATAACCAGAATCTTCTAACAGTGAAAGGAACAAGAATAACACTATGATAGTTGGCAAGAATGAAATAATACTTCCAACACCTGCCAATGCGCCATCACACACCAATCCAGTAACAACAGGATTCATGCCAAAAGACTCCATATGTGACCTAATGAAATTGATACCAAAATCAATTCCAACCTCAAACAAAGATGTAAGATTACCTCCGATCAAATCGAAAGTAAGATAAAATACCAATCCCATAATCAAGAAGAAAATAGGAAGTCCAAAGTATTTATGCGTTAACACCTTATCGATTGAAACAGAAATCAAATGCTGCTTACTATCAGACTGCTTCTTAACAGTCTTCTCAACAACATCTTGTATAAACAAATATCTCATGTCCGCAATTGCAGCCTGAGCATCAAGTCCAGCCTCTTTCTCAAGCTCGATAAGAGTATGCTCAATAGTCTCAATCTCGTTATCAGAAAGATTGAGCTTTTGAGCCATTGATTCATCGCCCTCGATAAGCTTAGTAGCAGCAAATCTTCTGCTAATCTGTGCAACCTGTGCGTGATCTTCAATCATGTGCATAAGAGCATGAACAGCTCTATGAACTTCACCCGTACAGAAATCCACTATCTTAGGAGTTGTTCTAGTCTCAACTGTCTTTATGAAGACATTCTTAAGTTCCTCTATACCCTCACCTTTTGCAGCTGAAATTGGTACAACAGGAACACCTATAAGTTCTGAAAGTTTCTTGGTATTGATACTTCCGCCATTCGACTCAACCTCATCCATCATGTTGAGCGCGATTACCATTGGGAAACCTAACTCAATAAGCTGTAAAGACAAATATAGATTACGCTCTATATTTGAAGCATCAACAATGTTAATAATGCCATCTGGTTTCTCATTAAAAATGTAATCACGAGATACTATTTCCTCATTTGTATATGGAGATAGAGAGTAAATACCTGGTAAATCAACAATCTTAATATCTGAACCATTCTTGGTCTTTTTGACAGTACCAACCTTCTGTTCTACTGTTACACCAGGAAAATTACCAACATGCTGTTTCGAACCCGTTAGGGCGTTAAATAAAGTGGTCTTACCACAATTCTGATTACCTACTAAAGCCAAAATCATAATATTTACCTCAACTATGCTTGTGCTTAACATTAGAAGCACATTCAGAGCATCTACCAGTGCAGGAAATATTAACCTGTGGCTCAATTTCAATATTAGCGGCGTCTTCCAAACGGAGTGTCAGACGATATCCACGAAGTGATAACTCGATAGGATCACCCATTGGCGCCTTAGCACTAACCTTAACACAAGTTCTTGGGGTTAATCCCATATCAAGCAAGTGTCCACGAAGTGCTTTTTGTCCATTAACAGCAGTAATTATTGCTGATTGTCCAACCTTAAGTTCACCTAAATTCATAATCGCCAAAACTCCCACAAAATGCTGACTTTCAACCATACTCGACATGGGTAAGTCTAAGCTAACTCGTGTGGGATTATATAACAGTTCATGAGCAATGTCAATTAAACAGTGATACTAAGAAATATATATCAAGGACTAAACAAATGATGCAGATAATTGCACATACAACGAGGGTAATTCTCTTTTTTCTCGCTGCAACTTTTGCTGAATCAATAAAAATATTATCATTTTTACGTGCCACAGCGACTACCCCCTTTTTAAGTTTTTATACAAAGGATTATACAAGGGTAAACTATGGAGTTGTTTTTCAAGTATGTGACAAATGATTGCAAGAATGTTAAAAAAGGCCGTTTTTGCTAGACTAAATCGACATTTTATGCAATTTTGCATTTTTCTTTGATAAGTATCGTGTTTTCGAGCTAGTCAAGACTGCCATAACCCGCTTCGTATTCGAGCTTAAGTTCGCATCCCTCCGATTATTGATGCCAATCAGCAACACATCGACGCTCGTCTATATTATTTGCTTTATTAGTATAGGTTCAATGGGTTATATTACAGCATTCTGAATACTATCCAGAACTAACAGGAAACAGTATTCTTACAAAGAAACACTAAACATTAAATCCTATGAACTTCAAGTATGTTACTATCCAAGGCACTTATTTGGTGGTTTCGTGAATATGTAAGTATTTTTACATCACAATACACTATTTTGTAGCACAAGGGCACAACTCCTATATTAGAAGGCTTTCCTTCTAATATGCTATAATATATGAGTGGTTAATACGATTGGAGGTAATTGATGAAATTCATCGACCTTACAACTAAATACAAAGTTGATAAAGAGAGGCTCAAAATCGGAATAAGCGTAGCTGTTATTCTGCTGATTAGTGCTATCTCTGTTGTTGCGATAAAAACACTCATTGATACACAGGAAGCTAAAGTTAAAGCTGCTGATAACGCTGAGTTACTCGCTATTCTTGATGAGACTGTTGTTTCAATAGTAGATGACAACGAAACTGAAGCTACACCAGAAAATGTTACTGACATTGCTATTGCTAGTATTGATGAGACAACTCCAGTAAATTCAGGTGAACCTACACAAGAACCTGATGTAACAGATGTAATGGGATATAGCATTGGTGAGACCGATGAAACAACAGAAGCAGTAGAAACTACTACTGGATCCACAGAGACTACTGTGACCGAAGCAACAACTGTTGCTGAAACTACAGCACCAGCTCCTACTTCGACACCTGCACCAACATCAACACCTACCCCAACTCCTACACCTGCTTACACAGAAACATCTCTTTCTAAACAAGTGTATGCATCATGCGAGTTGAATGTTCGTTCAGGTCCAGGCACTTCATATGAAACTGTAAAGACAATCGACAAAGGCTCAGCGATTGATGTTATTGGTGTGACTGACACTGGCTGGTATCACACATATAATGGTAACTGGGTTATTAAGGATTTGTGTCAGGATACACCTCCTGTTAAGCCTGCAACTCCTACACCTGTTCCACAACAGACAACTCAGGAGACATCCGCACCAGCTTCTACAACGGCTGCCCAGACACAGGCACCATCTAGTAATGGTATGACTCTATATGGTAGTTGTACAATCACATTCTATGGTCCTCAGCCTACAGCAAATGGTGGATACAGTAATACAACAGCTACTGGTACTACTTGTACAGAGGGTGTAACATGTGCAGCCGATTGGGGTGTATTCCCTGCTGGAACTGTTATTTATATTGAGAATGATCCTCTCGGTGGAGATGGCTACTATACAGTTGAAGATAAGGGTTCAGGTGTAAAGGGTTCACATATTGATATCTTTGCTAACGAAGGTGAATCATCTGCTTACTCTACAACTTCAAGAAATGTTTATATCGTGAATTAATTATTAGGAAGATAATAAGAAATGAATAAAGCTAATACTAATATAAAGAAAAACAAGAAGACTTATTCTGCGCAATTGCGCGAGAACAACCAGACAAAAGCTACATCTAAGGCTCAAGTTAAGGGTAACAAGGATAAGTCTGTCAAAAAAACTAAGGAGGTCAAAATGGACAAGAAGTCTAAAGCTAGTAAAAATGACACTCCTGCAACACCACTACGAATCATTCCACTTGGTGGTATGTGTGAAATCGGAAAAAATATGACATGCATCGAATATGGTAATGATATGATTATCGTCGATGTCGGAATGGCTTTCGCTGAAGAGAATATGCCAGGCGTTGATGCTGTAATTCCAGATTTCACTTATGTTATCGAAAACAAATCTAAGCTCAGAGGTATTTTCCTCACCCACGGCCACGAAGATCACATCGGTTCATTACCTTACTTCTTAAGTGAGATTAAGTGCCCTATCTTCGGTGGCAAACTCACAGTTGAACTTGTTAGACATAAGTTAAGTGAGAAAGCTCAGAGCATGTCTGGAATTAGTTTTAGAGCATGTAAAAATGGTGATGTTGTAAAGGCAGGAACCAACTTCGAGATTGAGTTCATAAGAGTTAATCATAGCATTGCTGACTCATATGCACTCGCAATTAATACACCAGCTGGATTGATGATTCACTCTGGTGATTTCAAAGTTGATTATACTCCAATCAATGGTAAGCCTATCAATCTTCAGAGATTTGGTGAACTAGGAAAAGAAGGCGTTCTTCTCTTTATGTGCGAGAGTACAAATATTGAGATTCCTGGTAATTCTCCATCTGAAAGAAATGTTGGCGAATCATTCCAGCGCATTTTCCATGAGTCTAAGGGTCGTGTAATTGTTGCAACATTCTCTAGCCATGTACATAGAATGCAGCAGATTATTACTGCAGCTGAGAAGTATGGTCGTCATGTATGCCTATCAGGTCGTTCAATGATCAACACATTTGAAGTAGCTAATTCACTTGGTTACATCGCTATGAATCCTAATACAATTATCGACATCAGTGAGATTGATAATTATAGCCCTAACGAGATTGTAATCCTTACTACAGGTAGCCAGGCTGAGCCTATGAGCGCCCTATCAAGAATTGCATTTGCTTCTCACAAGACTATCGAGATTCAGAAGGGCGACACCGTTATTATCTCTGCTCATCCAATCCCTGGTAATGAGAAACCAATCTACAGAGTAATCAACGAATTATTCAAGCGTGGCGCACATGTAATTTATGAGTCACTTGCTGATGTACACGTATCAGGTCACGCTTACCGTAACGAACTTGAGTTGCTTCACAGCCTCATTAAGCCTAAGTACTTCGTTCCTGCTCACGGTGAATATAGAATGCTTTACAAGCACAAGGAACTAGCAAAGAGCCTTGGTACACTCGATGCCAATGTATTCATTTTGAATAATGGAGACGTCCTCGAAGTGCGCGAAGATAAAGCTCGCATTAATGGTAATGTGCCAGCAGCTGCTATCTTGATTGATGGTTCTTCAGCTGGTGAGATTAGTAACAGAATATTCAGCGATAGAAGAACTCTTGCAGACGACGGATGTCTAAGCGTTGGTATCACTCTTGACACTAGAGGAAATCTCGCATGCCTCCCTGTTGTTAATTCACTTGGATTTATCTACGAGGACGAGAAGGAAGAAATTCATAAGGCATGTGCTGCTCGTGCAATGTCTCTATTAGGTTCAGAGAAATCAACTAAGTTCGACACTCTCGAACAATATGCTAACTCAAGACAATTCAGAGAAGCATTACGAACAATGCTCTTTGAAAAAACTAAGAGACGTCCAGCAATCATCGTGGTTGTGTCTCACTTAATGTATTAATAAGACCTAGAAAAATGGACTTCACTCACGAGCGAAGTCCATTTCTTTTTATCTTGGTTTAATAATCTTTCTTATATCGCTAAGTCTATTCAGCGCCTCATTAAGAGTATCGTCAACCTTAGCATAATGAAGTCGCACTAGATTGTTTACTGGCTCTCTGAAGAAACTAGAACCAGGTACTGCTCCTACTCCAACGTCGCGAGCCATTACTTCGCAAAATTCCAAATCTGAATCAAATCCGAACTCAGAAATGTCCACCATCACGTAATATGCACCCTGTGGATTTGTGTGACTTAGACCTATATCGTCTAATCCCTTAATAAACAAATCTCTTTTCTGCGTATACTTCATCTGAAGCTCTTTATAGTATTCATCACCGAACTCCAATCCCTTGATTGCAGCTTCTTGCAATGGAGCCGCTGCACCTACTGTAAGGAAATCGTGAACTTTACGGATAACATCAATAATATGTGGAGGAGCGATTACATAGCCCAATCGCCAACCAGTGATAGAGTATGTTTTCGATAGAGACGAACAAGAAATAGTCCTATCCCACATTCCAGGCAGGGTTGCAAAATAAGTATGCTTGTAAGGCTCATAAATAATGTGCTCATATACCTCATCTGTTATTACAAAAGTATCGTACTTCTCAGCCATACCTGCAATAATCAAGAGCTCTTCCCTAGTGAAAACCTTACCACATGGATTAGAAGGATTACATAACACAAGTGCCTTAGGCTTCTGCTTGAATGCAGTTTCAAGTTCATCGACGTTGAAATTAAACTCTGGTGGATGAAGTGGAACATATATTGGATCAGCACCAGAGAGAATTGTATCTGCGCCGTAGTTCTCATAGAAAGGCGAGAACACAATAACCTTATCTCCAGGATTAGTTACACTCATCATTGCAGCCATCATAGCCTCTGTACTACCACAAGTTACAACAACTTCTGTATTAGGATTAATGTCTCTGCCCATAAAACGAGATTGTTTTCTAGCTAATGCCTCTCGAAAATTAAGAGCGCCCCAAGTAATTGAGTACTGATGAAAATCTTCATTAGTAACTTCGCAAAGTCTATCCAAAATCTCTCTAGGAGGGAAAAAATCTGGGAACCCCTGTGACAGATTAACGGCATTATATTCATCAGAAATTCTAGTCATTCGTCGAATAACTGAATCTGTAAATGTTGATGTTCTATTAGATAATTCAGGCATAAAAACCTCCATCAAGATATTTGCAATTTCTTAAGTTCATTGCGCTTAATTCTTCTATAAAAAGCGAGACAGATAAACACTGATAATAGTGATCCAAGCGGCGCTGCCATACCCATTGGAAGAAGCGTCATTGGGAACAAAATACTACCTAGTAATGAACCAGGAATTCTTACTGCAACAACAGAAATAATATTATGAACAAATGAAAGCTCTGATCTTCCCACACCACAGAAATATCCGCTCAAACAGAAATGAATACTAGCAAAAATCGTATCTGTAGCATAAGGGCGCAAATAACTAGCACCTGCTTTAATTACTTCTGCTTCATTAGTAAATAATCCAATAAAGAACTCTGGGAAAAGAATATTTATGGCAGCAATAAAACTAGCATATATCACACAAATAAGTAATCCTGTCTTGAGTGTCTTAATTGCTCTATCAGGCTTACCAGCACCAGTATTCTGTGCTGTAATAGCAGATATTGCAGACAAGAAGGCAGATGGTACAAGGAAGTAGAAACAAATGAGTTTCTCAGCAACACCAACGGCTGCTGAATCAATAACACCTCTCTTATTAGCGAATACCGTGATGACAATAAACGCAATCTGAATAAGACCATCTTGGAAAGATATTGGAAGTCCGTTGCGAAGGATGTTTTTAAGAACTCTACTGTTATACTTCGTCTTACCTGTAGACATAAAGGCAAAAGGCTTAACAATAATGTATATCAAAGCAATAACTGAACTAAGTGCCTGGCTAATAACTGTTCCTATCGCAGCACCTGATGCACCTAATCTTAGAACTGCAACCAACACATAATCCAATATAATATTAACCAAGGACGAAATAAGTGCGAAATACATTGGTCTTCTTGAGTCGCCTGCACCACGATATATTCCACTAATAATATTGAATGCAAAGATGAAAGGAACTCCAATAAATGAAATCCTTAAATAATTGATAGTCTCAATTTTAGCTTCTGATGGAGTAAATAGGATCTCAACAATTCCCTTAGTAGATATCAATAAAATAACTGTAGTGACTATCGCACAAATTGAAAAGAACACGCCAGCAGTCTTAACTGAATCTCTTGCGTCTTCGAGATTATTCTCACCTACAGATCTAGCAATCTTAACAGTACATCCCATTGCAAGACCTGCAATAATAACTGTTAGCATATGAATAGCCTGACTTCCAATAGCAACTGCAGAAGTCGATGCTGTTCCACTATACTGACCAACTATAATCAAATCAACAAGGCCATAAAATGTCTGCATAAAGCATGAAAACAAATATGGCACAACAAAGCGAAGCAAATTCTTATTTATGCTTCCTTGGGTAAGATCATAAACTTTACTACTCATAAGCATTCCTAAAAAATGAAGTGCACTAGAGTTATCTAATGCACTTCATAGAATATCACAAATTAATTCAAATGAGATTATCTCTTAAAATCTTTTAGAACTTCATCTATCTCTTCTGCAGACATATGGTTCTTCTGAATAAGAGCGTCAACAAGCTTATCAACAGCTCCCTGATTAGCCTTAATAACCTCGATAGCATTATTAAGTTCTGTCTTAAGCATAACGTTAACTTTATCCCTAACCTCAGGTGAAAGCTCATATAGATTAGCAGCATCATTAGCTACAACTGCCAAACCAAAATCATCACCCATACCATAACTGCAAATCATGCTCTGAGCAATGTGCGTAGCTATTCTCAAATCATTAGAAGCTCCAGTAGTCAATCCATCTTCTGGACCATAGTAAACTATTTCAGCTGCTCTACCAGCGAGCGCAGCTCTGATTCTAAGTAGCAATTCAGACTTCGAGAATGTTCCCTTATTCTCGTCGTAATTAACACTTACATAGCCACCATAATCACCTCTAGCTACAATTGTTATATATGATGGTGTGTTACCAGCAGCCCAGTTAACAATTGCATGACCAGCCTCGTGTATAGCTGTACTTCTAAGTTCCTCATCGCTCCATTTCTTAACTTCACCGTTATCAGCACACTCAAATGCATCTTCAAGTACTTCATCTGTAACTTTAGTCTGTCCCATTCTAATAACAGAACGAAGCGCCAATTCAATGATAGATGATAGCTTAGCCAAACTCATTCCTGTTGATCTAACAGAAAGACTGTTGATTACCTTTTCACTAACATCAAAAGATTTCTTCTTGCTAATAGTCTCAGTAAGGAATCTATAACGGTCTTCCTTGTTTGGTAAATCAACAAAAATCGTTCTGTCAAATCGACGCATAAGCGCAGCATCCAAACTCTTAGGAGAACCAGGCTTAACATCAAAATTAGTCGCCGCAAGTACGAATACTGGCTTTGTAGGATCACTAACAAAGCCATCCATTTCTGTTAAGAATGCAGTCATTACTTCTTCTGCATATCCATAACCTGTACGTTCTTTAGCAATTGCATCTATCTCATCGATAAACAATACTGAAGGAGCATATTTTCGAGCAATCTTGAAAATGTTATGCACTTTTTCAGGACCGTTCTTCAAGAAGTTATTTCCCTCTTCAGAAATGAAGGTAACATCTGATTCACACGCCATAGCCTTAGCAAGCATTGTCTTACCTGTACCAGGAGGTCCATAGAGAATTACACCCTTAGGAGCACTTACACCAGTACCCAAATACTTCTTTGGATTTTTAAGATACTCTGCAAAATATCTCAATTCTCGCTTAGCATCATTAGCTCCATATACATCATCAAAATGAACATTTGGTGTTGATACTTTACTAAGTACTTTCTTACGATCTTCAGAAACAATAGCTGTTGTAAGTTCAAAATCAAATAATCTGATTTCTGCTGTCTTACCTTCATTCGATAATAACTGGCAAGTCTCAAAAGATACAACCCTAGACGATCTAGCCAAGAATTCGATACTAGATTGCAAATGTATTGATTCACAAATGGAAGAAAAACTATCTCTATCCTTCTTTGCATCACCATCGAGTGAGACAATACCTTCTACACCGATACTAATGAATGATCTACATTCTTCTTCATTGAAGCTCTGTTCACTCTTCTGAAGCATATAAACAGGAAGATTTGGATATCTTTCCTTAATAAACCAGAAAGCATTTCTAGCATAAGAATCTTCGTCCTCAATATTAAGGTATCCACAATCCTTACGACCCGTATCTGGATCAATCAAAACAAATCTAATATCATGCTCAGAGAAAATAGTAATAAGATCATCTTCGTTGTCAGACGATGTCGTAATAAACTTACATGGAAGATTTAAATCTTTAAGAGCATCCGATAATTTATCATTAGCAAAAAGAAGAACCTCAGGGATTTCAAGAGTCTCAAATAATCCTTTTATCTTGTCATTAACACTCTGGAAATCAACACTAATCTTAATGTTCTCGATGTCGCTAATACCTGTCTCAGCTTTCTCAGAAGCAACAAGTCTAAACAATTCAAACAATTGATTATTAATGAACGTTATTGATCTTGAACTAGCTGTTCTACCATCAATAAGCCCCCCTTCGGCAAACAAAACTGCTGCATGAACTTTAGGATCAACGTCAATAGTTATCCCAGTTGACTTACGCAAATTATCAATTACACCATTCATGCATTTCTTCACAATGCTGCATAAATCAGCAGCAACAAGATGGTTGAACATAACTACATTACCAGAAGCAAATCTAGAACAAATTGCTGCTGGGAAATATGGTTCATTAGTCTGTGGATTAATATCCTTCTGAAGCGCATCAATGATAACTTTACGAGAAATATTAGACAAATTACTTGATTCAGCATTCTCGTATAGCTGCTTACCTGCGTTCGTAGTAAAAATCAAGATTGTATCATGTAATGAAATCTCTTTATCAGTATTACTATCTCTAATACGACCCTCGTCAAGAATCTGAAGGAAAAGATGAATAATACTAATATGAGCCTTTTCGATTTCATCCAAAAGAATAATACTCTTAGGATGACTCTCTACAAAAGCTGTAAAATTACCTTTCTTAGAGCCCTTATAAACATTGTCACTTCCAATAAACTCGATAGAAGCTTCATGATTAACATACTCACTCATGTCAAATCTCATGTAATCCATATTAAGGAATTCTTCAGAAGAAATAACTTGAGCAAGTTTAGTTTTACCTACACCTGGAGGACCTGCAAACAAAAATGATGCACGTGGACCCTTCTGAATACCACCAGTTAGTCTTACCAATTCAGACTGAAAATAACCAGAACAGAATACATTAATAGCATTATCCTGACCAAATACTTTTGAAGACAATGTCTGCTGCATTCTCTTTACTGTATCTGTAAGGCTATTAATTTCCTCTTTTATATCAGTAGTATTATTTTTAATGGAAGAACCCACAACAGATGTATTATCTGGTTCTTTGGTTAGAATACCTTTCTTTCTGTTAATCGAGTTAATAATCGCATCAACATCTACAGAAGCTGAACTCATCTTAGTCTGATTACTAATTTTATCTTTAGTCAATCTCTTTACAATATTCGCTACAGAAAAAGAAGGATTAGTCAAAATCTCATTCAAAAGAATATCTGTATCAATAGAAGCTTTATTTGCCTCAGTTGCCAACTCATTCGCAATTAGCATTTGGGTTCTAAAATAAGATGTTTCCAAAGAGACCATAGTGCCTTCCGGCTGAGTACTAACAATCTCTGTGAGTACTGACCAAAGTTCATCTACAGCTATACCCTTATCAACAATAAAACTATCCCAGAGTGAACTAACACGTTGTAATTCGGAACTCACTGCTTCATCTTTCTCTTTGACATAAGCATCCAAATCACCCTGTACATCAATCCAAGAAAGCAAAAATGCTTCTTCTGTAAGTGATTCACTGTTTAATAAATCACAAGCATGATTAAGAACAACATTAAGAAGATAACTATATTCTATTAACATTACACCCACCAAAAAAGGCGTGATAAAACAAGTTTACCACGCCAATTAATTAACACTTTTCTATAAATTGCTTAATATCAATTACACCCTTATCAAGAGCAAGGAACAAATCATTATATTCATCCACAATACTTGATGATGCATGTACCATATACTTGAACATTTCCTGAGAAATTGTTGTATCTCTAAATGTGGCAGTTAATCTAAACACGACACTACCATCTGAAATATCGTAATCAAAGCTACCATCAGCTAAACCATAGCTAGCAGCACATGCAGCAATCGCACCATCTACTCTATTTCCGTCGCGGAATTTAAAAGATAATGGAGAATAAACTGATACCAACTGTTTTTCAGGATTTACACGAACGATAAAATTCATTGGGAGATCATCACCATGTACTGTAAATACAATAACTAAATCTTCTTCCTTCTTAGTATAGTGCCAACCAATAGAATCAACAGCAGCACACAAATCGTTATAAACATCAATAGCGTGAATCAAATTATTATCAGCCATAATAAACCTCCATTAAATAAAGTTTTCAACAGAAATCAAGCCCTTGTTGAGCATTAAGAACTTATCGTTATATTCATCAATAGTCTTAAATGAGACAATTAACATATAAGAAAAAGCTTCTGATCCAATAACTGTATCAATAAAACTATTACTAATTCTGAAAAACAAAGAGCCATCATTAATATCAAAATCAAAGCAACCATCAGCAAGTTTATTATTAACAATACTAACTGCCACGGCCATCTCAAAACGCTTATCCTCAGGTGTAGTAGTTGGAATGAGAGAAAGAACAGAAATTAACTGACGCTTTGGATCAACTCGTATACGTAGATCCATTGGCATATCATCACCAGAACAACCAACATCAATCTTAAGATTGTCTAAATCCTTATCGTAATGCCAACCATGATCATCTAGATTCTTGCAAAGGGTATCAAAATTTACTCTTGCTAACTCATAATTTGCTTCCATAACAGACCTCCAAAATAAATAGTAATATATAAAAATTAGTGACCAACTTCTAAATCTTTTCCTGTCTCCAAAGACTTGCTAATAGCGATATCAGCAAATACATCATCCAAAACCTGATATGCCTTTACTCTAGTTAGACAATCCTGACATTGAAAAATATGCTTATTAACTTCACCAATCATCTTCAAAGATTCGGCATTAGTATCTTTAATAGAAATAAAATCAAGTATCTGTTCATCGGTTAGATGCGCCATTCGAAATTCTCCTCTCAATAAGTCTATTCATTCTGTAAGTCCAATCACTTAGCTGTGATGCAGGACTCTTCTTAGTATCGTTATTAAAATAACTACTATACTTTGTATCACCTACGAGAATACCATCAGAATTCTTAATTTTTAAACTTTCATGCAACTGAGTACTATCTGTGAAAACTCTGTGCAACCAAGGAATAGCAGCTGATAAACTAACAACCTTCTCATATAATTCAAATAAAGTAAGTTCAAAAAAGTTATCAATAATCAAGTGATTAGCTTTAATCTTACTGCAATCTAAAGAAAGAATAAGAACTACAAGAGCTAACCAAGTTAAAGGAATATGTGGCTTATTTGAAGATTCAACAATCAACTTAGCGCACATAGCCAAAGAAGAAGAAAATTCATCAGTATTGTAATTAGGAAGAATAGGAATATCGTCACTCAAACCTGTCTCACGCTTAGCAATATCAATAGCAGATAAAATGTGATTCTTCGCTACAGTAAACATCCAAGAGTAGAAACCAGACGGATCACGATTCACTTGACCAGGCTCAACATCTTTAAAAAGAAAATAAGTACCAGTCTTCATATAGAACTTCAAAACTAAATCCTGATATACATCTTCACTAGCACCAGAAAGAACCCTAGAATTGAAACACTCTTGATAAACATACTTTTTAACTGTTACATCAATAATATGAGTAAGCATATCAAAACGGCCATTAATATATTCGTCGACCATGATATCAAATTCATCATCTGTAAAACGTCTATCCTGCATAATAACTCCCCAAAAACATTTTGAGTAATTATAACATTAAAAAAACTTGTTTCTCGTAAAAATTTGACATGTTTACAAAAAGGTAAAATATATTTGCATTAGTTATTTCCTCCTTAAGTAATCTATACTCATAGAACAAGGAGAAATATATTTTTCGTAATTAATCAGAATTTAAGCAAAAAAATAGCCTAGAATAATCTAGGCTATTGGCTCCTCCAGTAAGACTCGAACTTACGACCCTGCGGTTAACAGCCGCATGCTCTACCGACTGAGCTATAGAGGAATATAATCTGGCAGCAACCTATCTTTCCGAGCCGTCTCCAGCTAAGTATTGTCGG
>JAKSRG010000026.1 GCA_024403735.1 Clostridia bacterium | reverse complement strand
CTGAATAGGCCTGATGAATATGTAAAAGAAATTAAAGAACTAATAACATGAAAATAAGGATTTAAATGAGTTGCTAATTTCAATTTCCCTAATCTAGGATGATGATTTGATCGAAGTACATGGTGAGCCAATAGATTTCCAGGTAGCAGTTCAGCACAACAAGATTCTCATGGACGATGGAAATGTTTATAAGTACAGTTTTCCATATTAATTGAGATTAATAACTAATGAAGAAGCAGGATTTTTGAGTCCTGCTTTTTTGTTTGGTCTAATCCCGTAGCCCAGTCTGGCAATCTTATCCTAAATGATTGAACGAGTCCCCAAGTCGTTACCTGTAAGTGGGTGTTACAGGAACTGATAAGTTCTTGGTTCTGGGTCACTGCTATAATTTACCCATCAAACATCTAGATTTTCTAGCCTTGTTCGATGTTTTTAGTATCCATACAATTAAATTACATAAAAATGTTCCATATACATCCATATATTCTACTGTTGCAAATATATTCCTTGAGGATGTTAATCTAACACACGGGAAGAATCAGTCGTTTGTAAGTACAGTCCAATATGTTAACAGGTTCAATAAAGAAGCTATTGAAAATGGACTTTGAGAATATGATTTAATATTATGTGTGATTATGCGTATAAGGAAAGAGAATTACTAGATGATAAATGAGATTGAGAAGCTACTAATTGAACTAATAAGTAAGAGGTTAGAGTACCCAGGCAGATTGATATCTGACACTATGCAGAATGCAGTTCGTACAGAATATGCATCGGATACTTATTCATACTTGGAGGGCTACTATAGTCCATCTCACTTTGAGATAATATGCAGCAACCTTAAGCGAGGCAAATTACTTATTAGACCTCGTAAGGAGCATACAGGATTTAAGTACTTCTTTGATGAGAAGGATGAGTTGGTCCTTATCTCGAAAACAACCCGCGGCATTACAGATTATGTAATCCTATATGAGAAACATGATGATCTCACTGTCGGTTATTTGTACTATGTTTCTGATGGTGATATTGCTGTAAGTAAAGAATTAAATCGCATAATTCTCACAGAGGCTAAAAACAATCTTACGACTATGTATAGTGTCACTTCCATTCGTCCTGAAGTCGTTCAAGAAGATTTGTATGCTTTGGACAATCTGATTATTACTAGTGAACTTCATGAATATCATTATGAAGGGGAAAAGGTCGTAGAGTTCATTAAGCACTATAGAGTATATTCCTGCAAAGAGAATAAGCTTAAGATGAATATAGTACATGAACATAACCTGATAACTGGTGAAGTTGCTCAGCATAATAGGGAAGAATGATATCTGTTAGTGATTTGTTTTCTGGATGTCCTTCATAAGCATATGTATGAACAAAGGCTGAGCTATGAAGATAACAACAAATCCAACAACTAGCGATACGATAAGTGATAGTGGAAGCACTTGTCCTACTGAAGGAACTGCGCCAGCTGGAGCATGCTTAGCTGCATTGTTCAGCATGATTACGACCATTGAAGTAGTGATGATAGGTGTATAAATCAAATCTGATATTAGACTACCGATCGCATTACCCTTGCGAGTATTTGGCTTTGTGCCAGCCTTCTCACATGCAATGTTGCAGATTTTTCTAATAGGGATAATTAAACCAATCACCCATGAGATAATAAGCGAAACCACAAAGGATATAGCCCATGAGATGACTGTAAAGTG
Organism: Clostridia bacterium; assembly: GCA_024403735.1. Lineage (GTDB taxonomy): Bacteria > Bacillota > Clostridia > Saccharofermentanales > Saccharofermentanaceae > Saccharofermentans. Next base: position 39,077 of record JAKSRG010000026.1, on the reverse strand, counting down.
TCCGCTCATGAGTGTACCAACTAAAGAGAGGACAAGGCTTACTGTCACTCCCATAAATATGGCCATCTTTATTCCGAGTGTCTTCATACTCTAATCTATTGCAACCTCGCTCATCCGATTTATGACATTACAGCCATCAATCGTATTACTTCAAATAATTTACAAATATCTCTTCAGCGCAAGGGCGTGCATACAAGAAGCCCTGGATGTTCATACAGTTATTCATACGAAGGAACTTCGCCTGCTTCTCTGTCTCAACACCTTCTGCGACGATTTTCTTGCCAAGACTATTAATCATACTAATAATATGGCTGATGATAATATCTTCTGAGCCGTTATCACCGACACCGTCAATGATGCTCTTATCAATCTTGATAGTATCTGAAACGATATTCTTAATCATTCGAATTGAAGAGAAACCACTACCAAAATCATCAACTGAGAGTTCAACACCGAGCAAGTGCATTCGCTGCTCGAATCTCTTGAGTGCCTCCATGTCCTCAGCTTCGTAAGATTCTGTAATCTCAATCTCGATTAGGCTAGGATCAACATTGTGTTTCTTGATGATTGCCTCAACCTTATCGGCGAACATTGCATCGTGAAGATGTCTTCTTGAGAAGTTAGATGATACCTTAACTGGCTTAAGACCCATTGAAATCCACTTAGTGATGTCTACGCAGACCTGCTCCAAAACATAGTAGTCAATCAATGAGACAAGTCCACTCTTTTCAAGTGCAGGGATGAATTCACCAGGAGGAATCAGCTCGCCATCTTTGCCCCATCTAACAAGTGCCTCGGCACCATTAGTCTTATAATTGCCTTCTTCAGAGATGTCAGCCTTAGGCTGGTAGTAAACAACGAATTCTCTATTCTTAATAGCATCAGGAATATTCTGCTCGAGCTGCTTCATCTTAAGTGTATGAATCATCATTGAAGGTTCGAACATAACATAATCTGGATATGTATCATTACGAGCAAGCTTACAAGCAATATCAGCATTACTCATGACGTCATTTAAGCCATCACCCTTTTTTATGAAGTAATAACCAACTCTGGAATCAACCTTAACAGGAACATCGTCACAGCTAGTGTAAAGAATATGAATATCCTTAATGAACTCAAGAAATTCATTTTCCTTATCTGCTTCTATAAATACAAGGAAATTATCGCCGCCAAGACGCGCAGCAATTCCGTTGCCTCTTTCTTCAGCAAAAGCACTCAACTTCTGTGCATATCCTGTCAAAATTACATTGCCGATGGAATCCGAATACCTGCTATTAATAACTTTCATATTCTTGATGTTTACGAAGTTTGAGCAGTAATTAGCGAAAACACCCATCGAAATTGCCTTGTTCATGAACTGACCAAGGCTAGCTTCGTTAGAAATGCCTGTAAGTCTATCAGTAAACATAATATTCTTGAGAGACATGGTTGTTTTCGCGCGGCCAACAAGTAGGAAAATGAGACGTGAAAGGACATAGTTATCTTCCTTGGCTTCTTCAGTCCAAATAGAATTAGGTGACATTACTGTAGTAATCACAACTTTACCACCATTAACAATCTTGAATTCCAATTCAATACTATTGGTATCATTCTCGACATGAGCGTTGTATAACTCGATGTCTGTAACATTCATCCTGATACTTCTTCTAACAGGCTCATAAATACTGGCCTTAAGAAGCACAATGCTATATTCATCAACAAAAGCTGGAATTTCTTTCCTAAAAGCACTAAAAATAAGATCTGGATCAAAACTCTGATCAGAAATCTGACTCAATATCTTATATAAACTACTACTTGCTACCCTACTCACTAAATTGCCCCTCTCAACGGTCTGCCCAGACCGAATAATAATCATAATAACCCCCACTAGTATTTTACTCTCTTATAAATGTAAATGTTATTTGTAAATGTTATGTTTTTGAGAACAATTTATGATTTTTGAGTTGAAGGGCACGAAAACGTGATTTTTTTTGTCATTTTAGCAGTGTTTTCGAGCAGGTCATATCAAACTAGCGTTGTCAGGCTAGCATTAATAAGCTATGAACAAGGGTTGATGATGCTAATATAACTACTCTTCTCATGTAATTGAGACTTCCAATTCGTTGAATGGTATATGGCAAGATGACATAATCTAAGTACGAAAAAGGCACCACCGATCTTGGCTTGATAAAGATGAGACTAGTAATGTGCAATTAAATGCTTCATTTACTCCCAGCAAATAGTAGTGTTTGTAGAGTATGAATAATTCCTTTCATAAGTAGAATTCTAAGTAGAGAATACTAGCTTAGCCTAGAATTGGCAGAAAGGGATATCTATGATAAGAAGGGTATTTACATTGGTTGCAATGATGTTCACCATAGTATTGCTGGTTGGTTGCTCTTCACATAGGGAAGTTATACCAGTAGATGTACCAATTGATGAGGAACACTTTGGGTCAATTTGTTTCTGGGTTGAGTTACGTGATACGGATCACGATGGCATATTAAGCATAGAAGAAAATAAGCAAATCGTTGTGCTTGATATGTTAGAGACAAATGGTGAGGTAGCATCTATTGAATTAAAGTATTTCTTTTTTCTAGAAAGAATACAGATTTATGATTTGAGTGATTGCGAGGAATTGGATTTCACTAATCAGATTTATCTTAAGGAGTTAACTATAGAAAAGTCTGATGTTGAGAAGATTAATTTGCTTAATAACGAACAACTTGAGCTTCTCCGTATAAACTTCGCTCCAAATCTAACTAAGCTGAATTTAGGTAGTAAGCCTAAGTTGACTAAATTGGATTGTTCGAGTTGTAATCTTGAGAGTATCGATGTAAGTAAGTGTGAAGCGCTAGAGTCATTGTGGTGTGATTTTAATCGATTGACGAAGCTGGATTTGTCTAAGAATTACAACTTGAAATCAGTTAATTGTAGCGACAATCTGCTTGTTAAATTGGATGTCAGTGATTGTGAAAATCTGGAAGCGGTGTTCTGTACCGATAATGAACTCAGAAAGCTTGATGTAAGCGCGAATTTAAACTTAAGACTCTTGATGTGTTCTAGGAATAATCTTAAGACCATTAATATTAGTGCTAATACGAAATTAGAACGATTTGGTTGCGATGATGATTGTGAAGTTATTGGTTACTATAATTGATATAATAGATTATGAGTAGAGGGAGAAAGGATATATTATATGAAAAAGAGAACTATATTAATCACAATTTTGCTCGTTGTTTCGTTAGCTTTGTCAGCGTGCGATGCGTTAGGTTCAGGCAGTAAAAAGTCTTCTAAGAAGTCAACAAAGGTCGAGAAAGAAGACGAGGATGATGAGAAGAAGGATAAGAAGGGCAAGAAGGGTTCTTCTGAGGAAGATATTGATGAATGGAAGGAAGAAGCTTCGGAGGCTGCTATTTCCGATTTCCTTGATTTGATGAATGATGATGAGTACTTTTCTGCCGTATTAGCAAGTTTTGAAGCGAACGAGATAATCGAGGATTGCCGAGACGCTCAGATATCCTATGATAAGGTTTATGTAGTGGATTTTTCAGAAGGTAATATTGCGAGTATGATGAATAGCTCTAGCAACGGAAAATTCGAATATGATGATTTGTCAGATGCAGCTAAGGAGCGTTTGGCTTCTGGTTTGGCAAATGCGCTTTCGATCTCAGCTTCTCATTCATTAGGTGTGGATTATCTTGCAGCTTTGAGTGTGATGAGCACTGGTAAGTCTTTTGCTGTTGATTATGATTTTGAGGATCAGCTCTGGATTTATGATACAGATGTGCTCGATTTTGCCATCATGGTATTCTTCCACAACAATCACGAAGGTGTAGTTGCAGTCACAGTATCAGGCTATTTCTATAATGGTGCTCTGGAATACGCCCTCGAAGATACACTTGATGAATTCGGTTTGAGTTATGATGTAGTTGAGAAGTGATATATGATCATATAGTTTATCAGCTATTGTCTACGGATGAAGTATTAAAGCAAAACATATAGTCTCGCATTTTTGGGGAGGTATTATGAAAAAGAAGCTTGTGGCGACAGTATTGATTTCTTCTATGTTATTTTGCGCATGCCAAAATAGCACTATTGAGCTACCTGAGACTTCACGTGACGTAAAGACTTACGAGCCAGTTACGATTGAGACTGTATCCGAACCTGAAGTGGGACCGCTTACGGAGACGACATATCCTACATTCGAGACACATCAGCCTGAATATGAAGTGGCGGCATGTGACTTTGATATAGACCCAATTAATCACACGATCAAAGCTCATTATGATGATACAACTGACAATCCTGATGGATATATTATCGACATCGACTTAACGTACTATGGCTATGATATAGATGAGGTTTCGATATACGAAGCAAGTGTTGGAAACTTTGGATCTTCTATTAATGTAAATGGTACTGTCTGGAAAGAGATAATACTTAATGGATATGGTGCGCTCTATGTGCTTACATCTGATGAGAATAGACAGCAGTTATCTTATCAAGCAGCACTCACATATACATATACTTCAAATGATGAAGCTACAAATGCGAGTGAGATTATCGAGTTGTTAGATGAGAAGTATGAGCTTTATCCATTTGTCACATCATATACTTTCCCTGTTGCTGAAATGAATAAATATGAGGAGGATGACTTCTCGTTTTACTATGATAAAGAGGACTATATTGAATTCATCACGGTTAGAACCATGATGGATGGTATTCCTATTGGTGTGCCTAAGGATAATGATAGAATGCAAATGGGTCTTCGCTATGGAGATTTATATGGTGGTTTTGGTTTAGCATTGATTGAAGATGATTATTGGACTAGCTATAAGAATGAAGATACTAGTACCATAGTTGATTTTAAATATTATGAATACGAATATGAGACTGTTTCAACAGGAAAAGTCATTCCACTAGAAGAGTGCATAGATAATGCATTGCCAGGGTTAGTTGGCGAGGCATATTTTTCAGTTGGAAATTATTGTAATGCGTATGGTGCGGAGCTTGTATATGTCCCTATTAGAATTGGAGTACAAAGCTTCTCTGATTTTAATCCAGGTAACAAGATAATGTTTGTTCCTGTATGGGCGATTTATTCGATTTCTTATGGGGATGGCGGAGCTTGGTCTAGTGCTGTTTTTTTGAATGCATTTACAGGGGAGTTGGTATCTTATGCGCCTTAATATCAAGAAGATTACTGCTTTACTGCTAATTAGTGTTATGTTGTTGGCGATCAGTTCCTGTTCAAAAGTGGAAGAGGGAACTAATGATGATGCAAGAGATGTATTCGTGTACTCATCGCAAACAATCGACTTGTTTGAAGATGATGCATCTTTGCAAGTTTACAATGTTATTCCGTATGAGGACTGTTATTATGCGATAGTTCAGTCCGCTTCTGAATTCGGTGTTGGTGCGATTTCAGAGGTTTATTTGTATTGTATAAATAGCGATGGTGTTATTCAGTCAAAGATTGAACTTGATAATAATCTGAATGTTTATGGTGATTCTGAGATTGTTAATGATGAATTGCTGTATGTAACGTATTTCGGAAATATTGAGAAAGTAAATATACATACAGGCGAGAAAGTTTTTTCTGAGGAGACTCATAATGATATTGTAGGAATATCTTCTTGTGATGATGGATATGTAGTTTGGGGCGTCGGCCGCATCGATAAGTATGATAAAGAAAACAAACTCGTGGCATCAATCGAGAATGATCAGTGGGGGTTTTACAGTGGTTATAATACCTTCTATCAAGATGGTGATGATTGCTATTTGCTGTCTTATGGTGGTTGGAGTTATTCCTACTACAAACTCAACTTTGAGAAGGGAACAAGCCAGTTAGTCTATACACCAGGAAAGACGGAAGATTGTAGTGGTAAGTATGTCTTTAATACAGACGGTGAATTTTTGCTAGATATCGAGAATTCGTGTATGTATCCACTTGCTATATGGAATGAGATGAATCTTCAGCCACCACAATATACGCAAGCTGAACCGACGTACATCGGAATTGATGATGAGTCTTTTATTCAAGTTTATAACTACGAAGGTGGATTTGCTCAGATCGTACTATATTCGTACGAAGGAACCGAGAATTTCAGTGATAGAACGTATATCACAGTAGGTGGTTTTGGTTGTAATAATGACTTGTCTCTAATGTTGGCAATCTATAAATTCAACACATCTCAGGATGAGTATAGAGTAGTTGTAGAAGATTATTTTGATGAATTCAGTGGATCATCCTATGAGGATTCAGTAGTACAAAAGGCTGCGCTCATTAAGTATTTTAATGATGGCAATGAACCTGATATCTATTATGGTAATTACTTCGATTATGAGTACTATGCTAGCAATGGTATCACTCTTGATATGTCTCAATATATGACTGATGACTTTAAGGCTAATTTTGATAAAATCACTCCTAATATCAGGGACTTGATGCTTGATAGCGAAGGTAGATGTTATACCTTGTTTTCGAGCTATCAAATAAAGGGTTACTTCAGCGCTTTGGATGTTGATAACAACATGTCGATTGACGATGTGACAAGAGTATCAGAAGAGCTTGGCGTTACAATGTTCTGTAATGAATGGGCGGTAAATATTGCGATTAATACGATTCCATTTGATATCAATAGCGGCAAGATAAGAAGTAGTGAAGATATTCAGAAGATATTAGAATTTGCCTTCGAGAATGGTATCGATGTTCCTACGGGAACGAGTATTGGCGAAGAAATAAACAGGTTTAATATCGGCGACTATTTGTTGAGGGGATGGAGTTACTGTGGTCCAATCGATGTGGATTGTTTTTTGAACGACTATGGTACAACATTTACATATGTCGGATATCCATCGGTTGCAGGATCAAATCACGTAATTACTCCATTTGGACGAGTTGCTGTGTCGGCTAATACAGAATATCCAGAAGAGTGCTGCCAGTTCATATCATTTTTGTTGGATGATGATGTTCAGGATATCAGTAACATGAGTAGCACAATACCTGTTAATGATGAGTGTATGAGGAAAATGGTTGAGTATAGCGCTGATCATTCCACTATTCCAGATGAAGAGTTCGCATACAAAATGTATGTAGGAATGTTCCATGAAATTGATCATAAAGCTGTCGAGAAATACTATGAGTATATCTCAGAGGTGGATACAGTTGAGTACTACGATTGGGATGTATTGAATATCATTAGCGATGAGGTAGATGCGCATTATCGTCAGGATAAACCAGCGGATGTTATTGCTGAATCCATGTATTCTAGATTGCAGCTTTATTTTGACGAACGATGATGGTCTGTGGCGTAATCGGGTTGCTGGTAGTTGATTGATTGCAGATTAGTTTATTAGTTGAGGTGAGTTGGACTTATAATCTGGTTTCGGATTATAAGTCCATTTTTTATGGTGTGTTTATCTCGTGATTGGACTTATAATTTCGTTTTGAAATATAAGTGCATTGATTTTTATCCACTTTTGTATTGGTTGAACCTATATTTTGGTTTGGATATATAAGTTCAAGTTTTTGTGGAAGTTTGGAGTGTCGTTGAACTTATAATTTCATTTTGAAATATAAGTGCACACGTTTAGAAATGCCAACCTAGAAATTGATCTTATATTTTATTTTTAGCCTATAAGTTCAATTGATAGCTCAACCATGATTTTTTGTTGAACCTGTATTTTTGTTTTGAAATATAAGTGCACTTTTTTAAAGATTTGAACTTATATTCAGTTTCCATTATATAAGTTCAATCGCATCCAGCGGTGTATTGGCCACTGATTTGAAGCAAACATGAAGTAGGTGGGGGACTGCCCTATTCTCATGAATTCAGATATTTGGATAAAAATCGTGATTAGTCTGAATTTTTAATCGCCCATAAATCTAGAAATTCAGATAAATGGTAAATATCATCTAATAGTCTGAATATATTGGCCACGATTCCCATATGAATTCAGACAAAATCTTAATAATGAAAAAATAGTCTGAATTACTCGCGTTGAGAATTCAGACTATTTTTAAATATAAACAAAAAGTATGAATAATTCGGAAAACCCATCTCTTAAAATTCAGATAATCTATCTGTTTTTGCAAATAGTCTGAACAAATACCAATCGACCGCCTACGAGGTTCAGATTATAATTCGATATTCATAAATAATCTGAATAATCCGTGTGCGGGGGCATGCCCCAACTCGCCGCAGAAGGCGCGAGCGATATCAGAATGCACGAGTGATATCAGGCGACGCGAGCAACAATAAACACAGTCGACAGATGCACCGTAGAAGACCAGCAATAGTAAATGCCGTGCGCGCAAAGCCCTCATCATCTCTCATCAACGACAGTCTGAGCGCGACTCTGGATGATAGATGTTACCTCGTCGATTGACTTTTGGCCTGCGAAATATGCCTGAATTTCTTCGTCGATTATTACCATGATGTTCATGTCTGCCGCTGTTGTGCAGTTCGCAGACTTGAGGATATCGATGTAGCTATCAACAAGAGCAGGGTCGTAGTAGTAGAACCCGAATGAATTGAGTTCAACCTCTGAACCATTCTCTAGCTGTTCTTCGTAACTTTTGTTATACATATTGATAATCTTGGCGGAGGTTGCCTTGGCGCCTGATACGAGGATTGGGTTCTCGAGGACTTGGTCGAATGTCTTGTCGCTTATAAGGAGTGACTTGACAAAGGCCTTGGCGCCGTCCTCGTCACAGCATGAGACAGATATAGCGATGGAACTAGTCGCCGTGATGCATGGGCCGCGGCCGTCTACTGAAGGGACGCCCATGAACGCGATGTCGTTCTTCATTGGCTTGGCGTAGAGGTACATTGCGATGCAATCTAGCGTGACGAATGAGTTGAGCTTGAGGTTCATTCCGTCGAGTGGGGATGAAGGTGCGACGAAGCCAGATGGCTTTTGGCCAATGTTGTCCATGCAGTATGATGCGATCTGCTCGAAAACATCATTCTCCATATCAACGTTGCCATTCTTGTCGTACATAAGCTCTGACATCGTCTGGTAGATTGCGTTGAACGCGTCAATCTTGCCACCGTCAGGTGCAATTGGATTAGCGCCGTTGCACGCGTCATCTACATAAGTTTTGTATTCGTCAAATGTGAATCCAGTTTTGCCATTGGAATACTTCTCGTCTGTGATGATGCCGCTAATAACAAAAGTAGTAGGGAGCTGGTACAGTTTGCCGTTTGTTTTTGAGGCTTCGATGACATTATCGAATAGCACGCCGTCAGCGAATTCCTCGTCGATGAAAGACGACAAATCCATGAGATAATCGTCGCTATTGAACTGTGAGTAGTTCGCGGTGTTGATGAGAATATCTGGGCCGTCGCCTGCGAGCATGTCCATCATGAGATTGTTGGAGATAATCGCTTCTGTGGATAGGTTCGAATTGATCTCGAGCTCGATGCTGGATTTATCTTCGTCGCTGAGGGCGTAGGATTTGGCCATGACGAAGTAGTCGGGATTTGTCTGGTTGAACTCGGAGATAGCGGTGCCGATGGATAGCTCAATCTCGCCTGTGAAACCAGCTGTGAGGATCGTTTTGCCTGCGTTAGGATTGCTTTGTGCTTTGTCGAACGTGAGGAAGTAAATTCTAGTCTTGTGGTCAGCGAGATCAGAGCGCTCGAGCAAAATAGCATAATGATCGTCGCCCTCATCCACGATGCATCCGAGCTTGGTAAAGGCGGGATTGCAGTACGAATTAGCGAAGTCGCAGATGAGCTCGCTGCCTCTGTAGATGCCGTCTGACTTGAGGCTCACCAAGTTGCCATCTTCATCGTAGTAATCTGACTTCCATAAATCGGTGTAGTACATTGGCTTCATCTCGCCAGTCGCTTCAGCCTTGCCGATGAGGGTGTTCGTGTCGATGTTGAAGTTAACATATTCGTTGGAGCCAGTGATGCACTCGACTGTAATGATGTCGCCCTTATCGTAAAGTTTCTCGATGTAGAAGTAGTCAGGCACCATGCTGTCGAGTTTGAAAGTTGTGAGGAGTTCGCCATCCTTGGCAACATATAGCGTAGTGAAACCCGAACGATCACACGTAGTTGCGACTAGGTATCCGTTCGCACTATATGACGCGAAGTCGAGGGAGGAGTTGTCCTCCATTACATTAGTGATGCATGAGAGGTTTTCTGCTTTGCCCTGTGTGAAGTTATACAAAACATACTGCTCGCTATAGCTGTATGTATTCTCATCGAAAAATCCGCCTACAACAAGGCAAAGTGTATCGCCGTTGTAGTAACAGATCTCGTCAACAGAGCAGGAGTATTTGTTGTTTAGTCCAACCAAGTCAGGAGTAATAGTGGTGTAGTTCTTAATCGAACCGTCCAAGTTCAGTTCTGTTAGAACATCCTCAGTCCTTATGCCGTAATCTGTGATTATTCCGAACTGCTGTTCATCAACCTTGTAAGTTCCGCTCAGTATGAGGGCATAGCCATCTCCTGTGCGTATTACCTGGCTAGCGATAGAGAGTCCGAGATACTCATTGATATTGATCTCTGTCTCGTTGTAGTTGAACCATTCTGAATTTTCTTCAATCTGAGTAATAGCATTCTTGGCTAACTTTGTGCCTTTGCTACCATTACAGGCGGTGAGTCCGAATAAACTCGCTGCGACCATAGTCACAGTAAGCATCGCTGAGCAAATCTTTTTCATATTCATATACCAGTCCCTATCGCTGACGCATCTTCCATAACGCCAACCCATATATAACCATATAACAACAATCCGCGGCGCGATGTCAAGAAATGCATTTTCATGGGTGAAATGAATTTGATTTTGAGGTATTTTATTCAGTGGATAGATATTAAATTGGTTAGTAGGGTAGCCCCTTCGGAGGATATATGGAATATAGTGAGAAAGTTAAAGAATACATCGGTAAAACACGCCGCCATAATAGAAACGACAAGTTGATTACGGTCGCTACATTTGGAATTGGTGCTTTGGCCCTGGTGGGCGGCCTCGCAGGCGTAATCGTCTCTGTAGTTAACGATGACTATACTTATTTTTCCTTATTCGCTGTTATTGCATTCGTTGTGCCGATTGCGCTCTTCATTGGTTACATTATCTGGGCGTGGGTATTAGGCTCGAAAAGACACGACAAGTTCATACAATCCCTCAAAGATAGTGGTCTGTCCGCTGAGGAATTATTGCAGGTTGGCAAAGCAACCAAGACAGATTTATTCTCGCTCGCCCTATATATCCGCTGCGTAGAAGAACTTGATATGAATGGCGTCCCAGAGTGGTGCGCCAGAGACGGCGTCATGCCTGAGTTACCTAAGACTGGTTCGGAGAATTGAGTGGATACAGTTTAGTGCTGGAAAACAACCCGAATAGCCTTCTGCCGGCTATCAGCGCCATTTCTAGTAAACGCCCATCTTGCACTTCTTAGATGTAATGAAAGATGGAATAAATACGAAGATTAACAAGTAGAGGTTTCTGCCGAAAAATAAGTGAACACCTTGTTGTTAAACGGACGAATGTGGTGCGTTAACTTATAATCGACGCCTTGCTTATCTCATCGTAAATCCTATTGCTCTTTGCAATTGGAAGGTCACCATGATCGACATCTTTCTTGAGTTCTTCCTTGAGCTCAGCAAGTGAATTAATAACGCAGAAGTTACAGCTGTCGCCCGCGCCGTGCGAAGCGAGCCACTCGCGGAAATAAATCTTATTACCCTGAGCGTCGCGCAATAATTCAGCGTAGATGCATCGATTGTCGTTAGTGTATAAATCAGTGATTTTCTCCATCTCGGAGAGCTGTAGTCTAGAGTATTCTGTTCCTGAACCGCGTGTGTCTAACATTACTAATTCCTTCTTTACTTCGTGGCGCATCTAATAGCGCTTTTGGGCGACCCCTAGATGTATTTACCGTTGTTGTATGTCTTGCTAGTAGGTAGAGATTATCATTAATTTCATAACTAAGGAAGAACTTGCGGTTGGCGAATGTATCATCATCGATTGATGTGATGTCGCAATCCTCGAAAACAGTCTCATAATCGATTATGACGATGTGGTGGTGAGGTTCGTTGCGCGAATTAGTGAGACGAAGATCATTACGAAGTTTATTAGTGAAGTGGAAGAGGCAAATCCTCATGTTTTTGTGATATATTCTATTTGAAGATTAATCAATGGGAAGATATATCTATGGGAGACGTATATTGGAAGTTACTAGGCATTGAGCCTACTAAGGATGTTACCTCGATTAAGAGGGCATATGCTTCGCGTGCCAAGAAGATAGATAAAGAGTTAAATCCTGACTCTTTCAGGATCCTGCATGAAGCCTATAAGAGGGCGCTCGATTACGCCAAAGGTAATACCAGATCAAGAGTGGTTATTATCCCAAATAATGTTGTTAATGACGCAGATGATGTGACTAGCTCGAAAACAACCACTCAGTCCCCAGAACCTAAGAAACCTGAGCCACAGCAGCCACCCAAGACTACTGAAGTTGAGCTACAGAAATCGTCTTTCAATTTCGACAATATAAATATCAACGCAGATGTTAAGAAGCCTAAGTCTCAGCAGCCACCTAAGACTACAGAGGTTGAGCAGAAGAAGGCGTCTTTCAATTTTGATAAGTTTAATATCAACATCGCTAAGGAACTTGAGGCTACCAAGAGCGACGCAGAAATAATCTTTGACGAAATCATCAAATATCGTACGGTTAATTTCCTGGATAGGAAAAGCTACGTGAATAGTATGGACTTCGATATGCGTAAGCGTCATACCTACATGCTACTTCGTCTATATTCCAATCTTGCCAAAGTGACTAATGATGAGGAAGTGTGGGATAGTTTTGCTAGTGAGTTAGTGATTAGCACAGTCATTAGGAATGAGAGTTTTCGAGAAGTGTGGCGTACAGACTTCATAGACAAACCAAGACATATAGCGAAGATTAATGAGATATGCAATAAGGTTGATGCGATTGAGCTTGAGGCGCAGGCTGAGTACTTAGCTGAGGCGAAGGACAAGAAACGTGCGCGAACACTCGCCATAGTTGGAGTAGCTAGTTTAATCTTGTGGGCTTTTTTCGCAGGAGTGGGATTAACTGTAGGCTTAAGCAGTGTAAGTGGAATTGTATTGAACGTAATAGCAATAGCACTGTTTATTACGTGGGTTTATTGTGTATTTAAATGGTTTAGGGTTAGGAAGGAGATTAAAAGCAAATGGCAATCATAGGAATAGATTTGGGAACAACTAATAGTATGGCGACTGTCTGGAAAGACGGTAAGTTGGTTGTTATCAAGAATTCGCTAGGAGATGTGATGACGCCTTCTGTAGTAGGTGTGGATGATAATGGTGAGATTTTGGTTGGTAAAGTAGCTGCGGAGAGATTGGTCTCAGCGCCTTCGATGACGACTTCGGAGTTCAAGCGTAAGCTTGGCGCTAAGGTAGATATCATGCTCGGTGATAGTAGTTTTAGTCCAGAGCAGTTGTCATCACTTGTCTTGAAGAAGATTAAGATTGATGCCGAGGCTTTCCTTGGTGAAGAGATTGAGGAAGCAGTTATTAGTGTACCTGCCTACTTTGACGATACGAGACGTAATGCAACTAAGCTCGCAGCTGAGATGTCAGGCCTTAAGGTTGAGCGACTAATTAACGAGCCTTCAGCTGCTGCACTCGCGTACCTCCAGAGCCACGATTATAAGGATGGAACTTATATGATCGTAGACTTCGGTGGTGGTACACTCGATGTCTCGATTATTGATTCGTTCGATAGCGTAATGGAGATCCTCGCAGTAGCTGGTGATAATCAGCTCGGAGGTAAGGATTTTAACGAGGCTATTTACCATCACTTTATTGTTAGCAATGGGCTTATTGAGGCTGAACTAACAGCTGAGCAGAAGGCATCTATCTATAAGATGTCTGAGGCTTGTAAGATTGCGCTTAGTTCTATGCCACTAAGTAGCATGTCGGTCAATATCGATGACAAGACTTATACATTGATGCTCGATAATAATAAGCTGATTGAGATTGCGGCGAGTGTTTTTGAGCGTGTCGCAGCGCCAATCCGTAAGGTGCTACGTGATGCGAGATTAAAGTTCGATGACATCGAGGATATTATCCTTGTAGGTGGATCCTGCAAAATGCCAACTGTGGCGGCCTTCATTGAGAAGATAACATCGCGTGAGGTCTGCACGGATATTAATCCTGATACTGCGATTGGTATGGGCGCGGGTATTTTCGCGGGCATGAAAGCGCGTAATAAGGACTTCAAGGAAGTAGTGATGACAGATATTTGCCCATTCACACTCGGAATTTCGGTTGTGGATACGCAGACCCAAGAGTGGTATATGGACTTCCTTATTCAGCGTAATTCGATACTCCCAACAAGTGTTATGCGTACATATTATGCATCGTGCCAAAACCAGACAAAGCTAATAGTCAATGTGTACCAGGGTGAGAGCCTCACTCCATCCAAGAATATTCTGCTTGGAACACTTACGATAGATTGTCCACCTACTGCTTTGGAAGAGAAAATTAGTGATACGAGATTAACTTATGACATCAATGGAATTTTGATGATTGATGTTATTACAACAGATGGTGTGAAGCATGAGAAGGTTATCCTCAGCAACAATAACATGATGTCTCCGGCTGAGATTGAGAGACGCAAAAAGCACTTAGAGACACTCAAGATTGCGCCAACCGAAAAGGAAGAAAACCGCCTCCTACTTGCTCGTGCGGAGAGCGCTATCGAAGAGTGCCTTGGCTTCCAAAGAGATTTCATAGTCAATGTAGTCGTGCAGTTCAAAAAAGCGCTGTATTACGGCAATCCAAGCGAAATCAGAGCATGGACCGAGAGATTAAAAACGGTGCTTGATGAGTTGGATGGTGAGTAATCGAAAACTATTTGCGCCTCAATAAATGAATTCAGATATGAAGTAAGTAAGCCTCTGTAAAGGGGCTTATTTTTGTGCTGTGATTCATTGAAGTGGAGAGGGGAATGTTCTCAACTTATTAACAATCAATGTCCGAATGTATCAAGAAAGAATGATAAAATATTGAGTGGAAAGAATATTCGCGATGGGTTTTATTTTTATGTAAAGTGTCCGTTTATTGGACATATGAATGATTTAATATATATTTTAATCAGTAATATTTGAGAGGTGGTTAGAATGGCTGAAAAAACACAAGCAAATATTGGATTTGAAAAACAGCTTTGGGATGCAGCATGTGTTCTTTGGGGACACATTCCTGCTGCTGAATATAGAAAAGTAATCATTGGACTTATATTCATTAGATATATTTCCAATGCATTTGAAAAAAGATATAACGAACTCGTTGCTGAAGGTGATGGATTTGAAGATGATAGAGATGCTTATGAAGAGGATAATATTTTCTTCGTACCACCTGAAGCTCGTTGGAGTGTAATTGCAGCTGCAGCACACACACCGGAAATCGGTGTAATTATTGATAATGCCATGCGTGCAATTGAGGAAGATAATAAGAAACTTAAGAATGTACTTCCTAAGAATTATGCTAATCCAGATCTCGATAAAAAGGTTCTTGGTGATGTAGTAGATATCTTCACTAACATGGATATGGATGACTCAGAAGAAAGTCAGGATCTTCTCGGTAGAACATATGAGTATTGTATTGCTCAGTTCGCCGAGAAAGAAGGTGCTGGCGGAGGTGAATTCTATACTCCATCCAGTGTTGTTAGAACACTTGTAGAAGTGCTTAAGCCTTTTGATAACTGCCGTGTTTATGACCCTTCTTGTGGTTCTGGTGGTATGTTTGTTCAGAGTGCTAAGTTTATCGCAGCTCACTCTGGTAATCGTGGTTCCATTTCTGTATATGGTCAGGAAGCAAATCCTGATACTTGGAAGATGGCTAAAATTAATATGGCTATTCGTGGTATTGATGCCGACTTTGGACCATACCATGCTGATACATTTGGTAACGATTTGCACCCACAGCTTAAGGCTGATTTCATTCTTGCGAATCCGCCATTCAACTATCATCCATGGGGACAGGAAAATCTTAAGGATGATGTGCGTTGGAAGTATGGTCTTCCACCTTCAGGTAATGCAAACTATGCGTGGATTCAGCATATGATTCACCATCTTGCACCTAATGGAAAGATTGGTCTTGTACTTGCTAATGGTGCTCTCTCTACACAGACAAGTGGCGAGGGTGAAATTCGTAAGAAGATTATCGAAGCTGATCTCGTAGAAGGTATCGTAGCTCTTCCTACACAGCTCTTCTATAGCGTTACTATTCCAGTAACACTTTGGTTCATTTCAAAAAACAAGAAGCAGACTGGTAAGACTGTATTTATAGATGCTCGTAATCTTGGCCATATGATTGATCGTAAGCATAGAGATTTTACTGATGAAGATATTGCAAAGATTGCTGATACATTTACTGCCTTCCAGAATGGAGAACTTGAAGATGTTAAGGGTTTCTGTTCTGTTGCAACATTAGAAGATATTCAGAAGCAGGATTACATTCTCACTCCTGGTCGTTATGTTGGTATCGAAGAACAGGAAGATGATGGTGAACCATTTGAAGATAAGATGAATAGACTTACTTCTGAGTTATCTGATTTGTTTGCAAAATCACATGAATTAGAAAATGAAATATGTGAAAGCTTAAAGGATATAGGTTATGAATTTTGATACAACTGATTTATATTATATTAACACACGCATTCGAGGGAAACGAATGTCCTTATATAATCTTGCAGTATGGAAGAATGGTTTGGCATTCAAGAATATAGATTTTTCTGATACTGGTGTGCCCGTAATTAAAATTGCTGAGCTCAATAATGGTATTAGTGCTACAACTGCTTATACGATGCAGACGTTTTCTGAAGAAGTTCATTTGCAAAAGGGAGATTTACTATTTGCTTGGTCGGGTAATCCTAAAACGTCAATCGATATTTTTAGATTTGATTTGGATGAAGGTTGGTTAAATCAACACATTTTTAAAATAACTGTGGATGAGACTATTGTTGATTTTGATTACTTTTACTTTTTAATGAAATATCTGAAACCATATTTTTCTCAGATAGCTATGAATAAACAAACTACAGGGTTAGGACACGTTACTATTGGTGACCTGAAAAGAATAAGTGTAGTAATACCAGATTTATCGATTCAAAGGGCTATTGTTAGATTAATTAAACCTTTGCACGAGAAAATTCAAATAAATTTACTGATAAACAAGAATTTAGAGGAACAAGCTTCTACTTATTTCAACGAGTGGTTTTCTTCTATTACTGGAGAAGCAGTTGAACTTTCATCTGTAATCGATGTTCGTGACGGGACCCATGATTCACCTAAAGCACAAGAAGATGGATATCCATTAGTAACATCGAAGCACCTTTTACCTTTTGATCTTGATTTAGCATCTCCCAATAAGATTTCTGAAGATGACTTCAATAAGGTGAATGAGCGAAGCAAGGTTGAACAAAATGATATTTTAATGAGTATGATTGGTACAGTAGGGTTAATCTCATTCATTCATCAAGATGTAATTAATTTTGCAATTAAAAATGTAGCCCTGTTTAGGACTTCACAAGCACCCGAGTTAGCGTTGTATCTATTAATGTACCTAAAATCCGAAAAAATAACACAACATATAGATATGTGTTTAGCTGGAAGTACACAGAAGTATATAAGTCTGTCTGAACTGAGAAAAATACCTTTTATTATTCCAACAAAAACAGCAATTCAAGAATTCAATCAAGTAATAAAACCAATGATAGGTGGGATTTGTAATAATGTACGCGAGAATTCACGACTAGCGGAGCTGAGAGATGCATTATTACCTAAACTGATGTCTGGTGAAATAGATGTGAGTGAGTTATAGATTTAAGCCGCTAAATTTTTGTTTGTAGGAGTGACATATGATTGCATTGCGACAAGGAAAAACAAAGACGATTTTAGAGAACTCGAGAAACAGTGCCATCACGGCTGTGGAAAACTATAATAGACCCAACAATAAGTTTAAGATTGAAAACTATATAGTATTAATGATAATTGCGTGGACAAAACTATTTCATGCTTATTTTCAGTATTCGATCGGTGATAAGTATTTTTACAAAGAAAAAAATGGTAGGTATAAGATTGTTGATGGGGAAAGAAAAGCGTGGGAATTAAAAGAATGCATTAAGCATTATCGAAAAGAAAGTCAGGATTCTTTGTTTTCAGATGCAACAGTAGCAAATCTTGAGTTTTTTATTGGATTAAGAAATAGAATTGAACATCGATTTTGGGATGGTTCTGAATTAGACATAATTTTATTTGGTGAATGTCAGGCTTTATTATTTAACTACGAAACATTGTTAATAAGATTATTTGGTGAAGAATATTCTATCAATGCTTGTTTAGCATTTGCACTTCAGTTTTCACACATGAGGGCAGATAGTCAGCTTGTTTCGCAAAAAATGCTCCTTTCTAAAGATATGCAAGATATAAAAAGATATATCGATAAATATAAAATGGATTTAAGACAAGATGTTTTTGATAGTCAAGAATTTAGTATTAAATTATTACAAATCCCTAAAGTAAGTAATACTAACAGATCTGACTTGTCTGTAGAGTTTGTTAATTGGAATTCAATTGATGAAGCAGATCGTGCTAATTATGAAAAGATTACGGCAATCATTAAAGATAAAATAGTAACAAAAAGAGTAAGCAATCTTAATTGGTTAAAACCATCAAATGTTACTTTAGAAATAACTAATAGGACCGGAGTAGATATTGGTGTTAATAACCATACATGCTTGTGGAAATCGTTTGCTATTAGACCGGTAAATAACTCAAAGACTAAATTTGAGACAAATGAGAAGTATTGTATTTATGATGAACCCCATGATGATTACCTTTATAGTATTGAATGGGTGGAGTTCGTTATAAATTTGATTACTAAATATGATTTTACCAAAGATAATATTAGACAAAAATGCAAGAAGCAGTTAATTATAGAGGATTATCTCTAACTAGTAGGTTAAAATGCATACGTCTTGAGGTGTTCAAATGTTTACATTCACTGAAGCTGATTATGAAAACTCCATAATAGAATTATTTAAAAATATGGACTACGACTATGTTTATGGTCCTAACATTGAAAGAGACTTAAAAAGTCCCTTATATGATGATGTTTTAATTGATTATATTCATAGATTGAATAAAGACTTACCAGAGCCTGCTATTACTGATGCACTGTATCGTCTTAAGAACTATGAGAATGGTGAAATTGTTCAGAAGAATGAAGTGTTTATGGATTACCTGCAAAATGGTGTACCAGTTCGCTATACAGTAAACGGAGAAGAACAATCTAACATTTGTTATCTTGTTGATTATAAGAATCCATCAAAGAACTCTTTTATTGTTGCTAATCAGTGGACTTATATTGAGAACAGTAATAAGCGTCCAGACGTAATTCTTTTCATAAATGGATTACCACTTGTACTTATTGAACTCAAATCACCTTCAAGAGAAGAAACTAATGCTAGCGAAGGTTATACCCAAATTCGCAATTATATGCATGAGATTCCTTCTATGTTCATTTATAACGCTATTTGTGTTATGAGTGATCAGCTTACAAGTAAAGCTGGTACTATTACTTCTGGAGAAGACCGTTTTATGGCTTGGAAATCTAAAGACGGTAATAACGAGAATAATGAGTATGCTCAGTTCGATACTTTCTTTGAAGGTATGTTCCAAAAAGAGCGACTCCTTGATATCTTGAAGAACTTTATTTGTTTCTGTAATGAAGGCCTCAATAAGTATAAGATACTTGCTGGATACCATCAGTATTTTGCTGTAAATAAAGCTATAGAATCTACTCGTAAAGGAGTAGCTACAGATGGTAAAGGTGGTGTTTTCTGGCATACACAAGGAAGTGGTAAATCGCTTTCTATGGTGTTCTATGCTCATAGATTACAGGAAGCTCTTGAGAGTCCTACGATTGTTGTCATTACGGATAGAAATGATCTTGATGATCAGCTTTTTGGTCAGTTCACAAAGTGTGCAGATTTCTTAAGGCAAAAACCAGTTCAAGCTGAAAGTAGAGATCATTTAAAAGAATTATTAGCAGGAACAAAAGCTAATGGTATCTTTTTCACTACAATGCAGAAATTTGAAGAGTCTGAAGATGCCCTTTCAGAACGTCGAAATATTATTGTTATGGCTGATGAAGCCCATAGAGGTCAGTATGGTCTCAGTGAAAAGATTAAAATGACTACTAATGAAGAAGGTGAGACAATTGCCAAAAAAGTAGTTGGTACTGCCAGAATCATTCGAAATAGTCTTCCTAACGCAACTTATATTGGTTTTACTGGTACACCTATATCTTCTAAGGACAGAAATACTCGTGAAGTATTTGGTAACTATATCGATGTTTATGATATGACACAAGCTGTAGAAGATGGGGCTACTCGTCCTGTTTATTATGAGAGCCGTGTTATCAAACTCAAACTCGATGAGGCTACTATCAAACTTATTGATGCAGAATATGACATTATGGCAGCTCAGGCTGATGCTTCTGTTATTGAACAGAGCAAGCGTGAACTTGGTAAGATGGAAGCAATTCTCGGTAACGATAATACTATTAACTCACTTGTTACTGATATTTTGGAACACTATGAGAATAACCGACAGAATCTTCTTACTGGTAAAGCAATGATTGTTGCATATTCTCGTCCTATTGCAATGAAGATTTATAGCAAGATTCTTGAAATGCGTCCTGATTGGACTGAAAAAGTTGGAGTAGTAATGACTTCCAGTAATCAAGATCCTGAAGAGTGGCATGCAATTGTTGGTAATAAGAGTCATAAAGATACAATGGCTCGTAAATTTAAGGATAATGATGATCCACTTAAAATAGCTATTGTAGTTGATATGTGGCTTACTGGATTTGATGTTCCTTCACTTGCAACTATGTATGTGTATAAGCCAATGTCTGGATACAATCTTATGCAGGCTATAGCGCGCGTAAACCGTGTATTCCGCGATAAGGAAGGTGGATTGGTAGTTGACTATGTCGGAATCGCCTCTGCCCTTAAACAGGCAATGAACGATTATACTGTGCGTGATAAGAAAAACTATGGTGATACTGATGTTGCAAAGGTTGCTTATCCTAAATTCTTAGAGAAACTGTCTGTATGTCGTGATTTATTTCATGGATTCGATTATTCGAAATTTGCTGCTGGTACTGACCTTGAGAGAGCAAAAACAATTAGTGGTGCTGTTAACTTTATTCTCGGTCGTGAAAATGAAGAAAATCAAGATGTATTTATCAGAGAAGCTTTGATGTTACACCAGGCTTTGTCTTTGTGTTCTTCTATGGTTGATGAAGACAAGAGATTCGAAGCAGCATTCTTTGAGGCTGTCAGAGTTATGGTACTTCGCTTAAAGAATCAGGGTGGCGGAAGAAAAATATCCTTGCCTGAAATGAATGCCAAAATCAATGAACTTCTAAAGCAGAGTATTAAGAGTGATGGCGTTATCAATCTTTTTTCTGATGTAAATGCTGAGTTCTCTTTGTTTGATGCTAAATTCCTTGAAGAAGTATCTAAGATGAAAGAAAAGAATCTTGCGGTGGAGTTGTTAAAGAGACTTATTGCAGAACAGATCCATATATATAAGAGAACTAATGTAGTTAAGTCTGAAAAGTTCAGTGAGATTATTCAGTCTCATGTAAACGCATACCTCAATGGAATGCTCACTAATGAAGAAGTAATTGAGGAATTGCTTAAGTTAGCTAAGGAGATTTCATCTTCAAAAGATGCTTGTAATGAACTAGGGCTTAATGAAGATGAGATGGCTTTCTATGATGCATTAACCAAGCCAGAAGCGATTAAAGACTTCTATGAGAATGATGAATTAGTTGCAATTACAAAAGAACTTACAGATACACTTAAGAAAAGTCGTACTGTTGACTGGCAGAAGAAAGAATCAGCTAGAGCTAAGATGCGAATGATGATTAAGAAACTTCTTAAGAAGCATAAATATCCACCTGAAGGTATGGAAGATGCAGTTAAGACGGTTATGATTCAATGTGAGTTATGGACTGATAATCAGGATTTTCCAGTAGATTATGTTATTTATGATTGAATAGTATTTGTGGAGAATATTCTTTGTTGATATGTAACTATTAAAGAATGTAATAAAAGAAACATACATTCGCTAGTTGGCGTGTATTAGTAGTAATAAGCTTCCTTTTTGGAAGCTTATTTTGTGTTGTGAAGTTGGAGAACGGTATAAAGAAAGTTCTTAGCTTGTTAACATTCTTCGCCTAAACAAATCAAAAATAGATGATAAAATATAATAGTTATTTGGTGATGTGAGTGGCATAGTTTGGTTGATGGAAAACACCTGATGAAACAATAGCTTTGCATGAGATTTTGTATGATGATTTTGAATGTATTAAAGTGAATAAGATACAGCTGTTTTTAGCTGTTTGAGAATACTATTTTAGGTTGGAGGATGATTAATGAAAGCTAATGAAACAACTTTGATAGAGTTAATAGGTGTTAGAAAGAGAGTTTTCAGCATACCTGTTTATCAGCGAAATTATGATTGGAAACCTAATAATTGCAAGCAATTGTTTTATGATATCGAGAATATAGTGATTACAGGAAAGGATCATTTTCTGGGTACTATTGTTTATATTCCTGATAGAAGTACCGCTACTTGTCCTGTATTTATTGTTATTGATGGTCAACAACGTTTGACGAGTGTAATGCTGCTGATAAAAGCATTGCATGATTCTATGATCAACGAAGATATTCGATTGGATATTGAGGAAGAGTATTTAAAGAATAGTAAAGGTGGTAGCGACTATAGATTAAAACTTAAGCCAATCGAGACGGATCAGAATGTATATGAGAAGTTAATGATGAATAATTCTTTTAAAGAGGATTTGTTTGATTCGGATGAGAGGAATACAACAATTTATAAGAATTATCAGTTGTTTAAAGATTTGATTCTTAATAGCACTATTTCTGCTGAGAAATTGTACGAAGCAATTTATAGATTGGAAATAGTTGAGATTCAATTGGATAAAGAGAATCCTCAAGAGGTTTTTGAGAGTCTTAATTCAACTGGTTTGGATTTAAGCAATGCAGATTTGTTGCGTAATTATTTATTGATGTCATTAGATTATGATAAACAACAAGATTTGTATAGACGATATTGGGTTCAAATAGAGAAAATGCTTGGAAATGATCAAATAGAAGCATTTATGACATACTACCTCATTTTAAAGAAAAAATCTGATGCAATAAATCTTGACGGTAAGAGAGCTCATATTAATTCAGGTAATTTGTACAGAGCATATAAATTATATCTAGATGGCGAACCTTTTGATACTGATTATATTGAACCATTATTATCTGATATGAAGCGTTATGCTATGTATTATAAAAACTTTGTGAATTTTGATGACTGTGCAGATAGAGTTGGGAAAATGCATAAAGAGATTTTTACCCATTTTAATAGTCCAGCGATTTCGATAACACTTATGTATTTCTATAATATGTGGAAAGAAGAACGTTCTATTGATGTTGATGATTATTTAGAGTGCTTGGAAGTGTGTAGATCTTATTTGTTTAGAAGTAAGGTGGCAGGACATAATGTAAGTGCTCAGTTTTGTGCTTTGTTGATACAATATTTTGAAAAGAGTACTGAATTAACCTTTATTAATAAAGTATGGAATGCGTTTAATAGTGGTAATGGTAGATATGCGTTCCCGTCTGATGAGGATTTTATGGATGATCTTCAGAATAAAGACTTATATTTGTCTTTGCGAGCTACAGGTGTTAGGTATTTGTTATATCAACTTGAGGAATATTCTACTAAAGAGGTAGTAAGTGGTGAAAATGTTACTATTGAGCATATCATGCCACAAACATTGAGTGAACAGTGGAAAGCATATTTGTATGAAGCTCGAGATACGTCTTATGATTTATATATTCATAGACTAGGAAATCTTACGTTAACTAAAGAAAATTCTAAATTGTCTAATAATTTGTTCTTTGAAAAGGTTAGAGAATATGCTGAATCAAACTATAAAATGACGAGAAATTTAGCTCATTATGAAGACTGGACCTCAACTCAGATTAAAGATCGTTCAAGACAATTAGCCTTGTTGGCAACTAAGATTTGGAGATTACCAGAGCGATATAATTTAATAAAAAATGAGGCGAAGATAAATAAGAGAAGTGATACATTATACACATTAGATGATGATTTAGAACAGGTTGCAGGTACTAAACCTGTTTCTGTCCTTATTCTCGGAAAAGTAATACGATTAAGTACTTGGAAAGATGTTTATGTTCAGATTTATCGTGAATTGTATGAAAAAGATCCTATGGTGTTCGTTGATTTTTTGAGCTCTCAAGAGAATGCTGAGGAACAGATTTTTTCAAATGATGGTCTTTCCTTTAATCGATATGAAAAAATAGGAGCATACTACTTAAACATTTCATATAGAAATACTCCTAAGATGCTTGGTAAGTTAAAAGTATTTGTTGACTATTTTGATATGAACAGTACAGATACAAGTCTTTCTGTATTGGATGAAATAGTTTTTGAAATCTCTTGATGTAAGTACATGAGTTTGAGGTGGATATGAATTGGCGTTGAATACATATACGGAATACGATATAGAGATTATTAGTGGTTTGGCCGTCATTGATGTGATTGAGTTTATTAATAGTGAAGACTATTTAGAATATAATCACACAATTGAAGGTAATGTCATTATTATTGATAAGCAAGACGGAGATACTTTAGATGATATCGTTTACAGACACATATTAACAGTTAGGTTATTAGAGAGGCTTAATATTAGTGATTATAGAATTATCATTAGTGGTCTTGCTTGTGAAAATGACAGTGTTGTGTCTTTTAGAATAGAAAGTTCATCAAACAGTATGACATATGTTTCGTTGAAAAATATGACCGATGGTATTGTGGATGCAGTCTCTATTGATGATTATTCTATGACACATGGAATTGTTGTGACTCGAGAAAGTGTTAGCGAGACATATGATTCGTGGTGTGAGCAATATTGTAATTGATACTTTTCGACTAATGTATCGATGGTGGTATTTATGTCATAACTTTGAGAAATGGTAAGCAGAGTGATTGTGTCATCTTTTGTTGCTGATGGCATAATCACTCTGTTTTCGTTGTTCTTACTGCAAATACTTGCTAAAGGTGATACGGAAATATAAAGATCTAAATCTGGGTATAATAATCGTTCCTGCAAATTCATAGAAGTAATTATTTGCATAGTGGCATTTTTCTATATAAGAGATGTCATTCATATGTATAACTAGTTTTCGATTGTTATAGGTTGTGAGTATTAGCGTATCATCCTTTATCTCTATGTTTGATATATGCAAGGCTTGATGTGAAGGACCAAACTCGACATAACACAATTTGTGATTTATTGTGTAATTTAATGTGTTTGCCACGATTTTATAAGAGATAATAAAATCTTCGAACGATTGAATATCTTTTACTCTGTTGAATAAATAGTTAATCCCAACGTCAAATGCATATTCATAGTTGTTAATCATGTCGGTGGCAACTATTCCGTGATCGTATGAATTAAGCAAGTTCTCTACAGGAACTATAAATGTGCAACAAATCATTTTTATCTGATTTGGCGTTGGCAAGATTTTTCCCTTCTCTAATTTGTTGATTGTTTTATTGTCGATCTTTTTCATTGAAGGGTAAGTTTCATTTAGCCTTTTAGCGAATTCTTCTTGAGTTAATTTGTTTTGTTTGCGTATTTGTTTTATATAGAAGGAGAATACACTTTGTGAGTTTCCTGTTCTGAATTGATTCTCAAATGTTTCATTACTGACTGATGATGTGTCTTTGTAGTCGAAGAATGTAATAATTATATGCTCATTGGAATTGGGTGATATAACGTTGAGCATTAAGTTAGTGGGTATCAACTCGATTACAATATTACCGAATGATGCACTCGCAATTCGCCCTTCTTTTATATCAGACATTCTTAATGGATAGATGTTTTGAAATCTATCCGTGAGAAGCACACTATCGAAAGGTGCAAAAGCGTAACGAAGGCATTCATCTGATAATGAATCTAAAGATTTTAAAGGTTGCTTTTCTGAATAGTAAGCATGGGAGAATGAAAATGATTGGGTGCCCACAGTTAATACTCCTTTTCCATAAAGCTTTAATGTATTCATCCAATTGAATATATAATCTGCATCCATGTAATCACCGGTGCCGGAACCAAAATTATGTTTGTTAAATACAAATGAATCATCGCCTTCTTTTAAATCTGGATCAATCATAAAACATTCATATATTTTGTAAGTTGATACTTCAAGTTCCTTTGCAATTCTAGTCATTGTATTTAACGATGGAACGATTCCGTTTGCCTTTTCCCAATTAGTTACAGTTCTATAATTTACTTCCATAGTTTCTGCGAACTTGGTTTTATTAATTTTTTTTGTTTCTCTTAGTTTCTTTAAGCGCAAAGCCATATACACCTCTAGGAAATTATATGCGATTTTATTGCAAAATTTTTGGAATTGATTTCCACTATTACTAATTATATTCTTTGGCTACAAATATTCAATTGTGGAGGAGGAAAAATATGGTGGATACAATCATACAATCAAGATTAGGTTTGATTTTAACCAGAATTGAGCAAGAAAGAATATCATTTTTCTGTTCAGAAAACAGTATGAGTGTTGCAGTTGATCTTCATGGTTTATCGTATGTAAAAGGAAAAAGATTATTGCGAAATATAATAAATACTATTCCGTTTGATTGTAGCATTTTGGTAATACATGGGTTCAATCATGGAACAGTATTAAAGAATATGGTTCGCAATGACTTAATTAGTTCTAGGGTAGTTCGTAGTGAGTGTTTTGATTTTAATCCAGGTGTAACACGATTGATTATAAGAGGGAGATTGGTTTATGCGTAATAATGAATTTGTTGATGAAGGATTGATACGTGAAGTGGTTGGTTGTTTAAATGAAAGTAGAACTTTGCTAAGAGATAGTAAGATTGATGAACAAAGTTCTCGTGAGCAATTAGCTCACCGCGAATTGGAGGAAATGAGAGCATCCTGTGCGGAGGTTATTAGTACAAATCGTGGAGGCGATAAAGGGATGCATGGCTTTCTTGGAGAACGTGCAGAGTGTTATTTGAATAATGCAATTGCCATCGTAACTGGTGATAACCCTATCTATTTTCTTTGTGATAACAACGGTATGACTGATTACTATTATGGTGATTTACCGATTCAACAAAAAGCCTGTAAAACTGGAGGTTTTTGCGGGTTGAATCATATTAAAGAACATGCAGATAGGTATCCTAAATATAATGGTATTTACCAGATACCTCTTGATATATATTCAGAGTATCGACGACTGCTTAATGTTCCAAGAGAGGAAGTAAACAGATTGTCATCTAGAGATAAGAAAAATTGGTTTGAATTAGAAGAATTTAGAAATAAGTATCCCAACATTGTCATTGAACCAATGATAGTGAATTATTCCGATATACAAAAGAATAATATTTATTTAACTATTGGACGTTATGAAGATAAAATCTCTAGTATTAGTAATGAAAGGTGCTTGCAAATAGAACGCAAGTATAGACCTTCTGTTAAGGATGGCGTTCAAGTAGCAACAGCCGCTGGTGTGATTAGCGCGGGTTCATCTATTTGGAATTATGCTGTCAATCAATATAAGCATGGAAAACTACCCTGGAGATATACAAAAGAAGATTGGATGAAACTTGTGGAGATTTCGTTTGTAAGTTTCTCTGGTGGTGTGGTTTCTGGAGGCTGTGATTACCTCAACCTAAATATATGATACTTGAATTGAAAGAAACATTTGAGATATATGACTATATTATGAGTAAATCGAGATGATAACTTAGTACAATACAACTTCAAGTACAGGCTTAACAGACAACTTTATGTTAAAATTAATCCGTTAGGTTTATATACTGTTATTTGGACTGAGCGGTCTGAGTGCGGTTTTTAGATAACAGTTTTGATATAGATGTGTAATTAGGAGTTATTCTTTTGAGTAGTAAGGTTATTAAAGGCGAGTCCATCGAAGAGATGAAGAAGATGGATGACGAGAGTATAGATTTGATATTCGCTGATCCACCATATTGGATGAGAGTTGAAGGCGTTCTTAATCGTGTAGAGGGAACTGAGTTCAATGGTTGTGATGATGACTGGGACCAGTTCGATAGTCTTGAGGATTATGAGAACTTCACTCGTGAGTGGCTTACCGAATGCTATAGAATACTTAAGCCAAATGGTTCTATCTGGATCATTGGTGGTATGCAGTGTGTCTATTCAATCGGTGCTATTATGCAACAGATTGGTTACTGGCTCATTAATGATGTTGTATGGCATAAGAAGAACCCTACTCCTAACTTTAAGGGAACTAGACTTAATAACAGTCATGAGACTTTGATCTGGGCTACTAAGAGTAAGAAGTCCAAGTATACTTTCAACTATAAGACTGCTAAGGAACTTAATCACGATACTGTATCTGATAGTGACTTCAAAAAGGGTGTTAGAAAGCAGCTAGGCTCTGTATGGAGAATTGCTGTATGCGCTGGTAATGAGCGCCTCAAGGATGACGAAGGCATGAAGCTCCATAGCACTCAGAAGCCTGAAGAGTTGTTGTACAGAGTAATCGCTATCTCTTCACGTAAGGGTGACGTAGTACTTGATCCATTTGGTGGCACAATGACTACAGGTGCAATCGCTAAGAGACTAGGCCGTGAGTATATCATGATTGAACGTGACGAGAAGTACTACGAGTATGGTCTCCGTAGAATTGAGAAGGAAGTCTTCGAGGATAGTGACATCGCTAATGCTGTCTTTGATAAGAAGCAGAAGAGAGTCACAATGAC
This sequence comes from Clostridia bacterium, assembly GCA_024403735.1. Taxonomy (GTDB): domain Bacteria; phylum Bacillota; class Clostridia; order Saccharofermentanales; family Saccharofermentanaceae; genus Saccharofermentans. The sequence goes on along the minus strand of JAKSRG010000026.1, from coordinate 10,173 downwards.
AGAGATGATTAAAGCTGGTTTCTTCGTTGAGAATGAATACTTCTATTTGAAGAACGGCGAGAAAATCGGAACAATCCAGCTCGATGGCAAGATGCTTTATAACGGTGAAGTTATAGATATGCATACTTGCGCTGCTAAGGCTAAGGGTGTCAAAGCTAATCGTGTAAATGGATTTGATGTCTGGTGTGTCCTTAGAGATGATCAGTTGGTTCCTATATCTGATGTTAGAGAACAATATAGAGCTACTTTGGAAGAGTGAAGCTCGAGATTTAGCATTTATTAACGATAATGACTAAAAATATAAATATTTTGACTTGAGATTAAAAGGGAAGGCTCCGCACGCTACGTGCGGAGTTTTTGTTTTCGAGTAAATATAAAATAATTTTGCCTTGATTTTGTCTCTGTAATAAATAAAATGAAATTGTAACTGCCTGGAATTGGCGTTTTTGTTGAGGGGAAGAGCAAAAATGTTATATTTTCGGGAAATTATATAGGGTTTTATATGAAGACACACACTTGAGGTGAAATGAAGTGAGAAGATTTATATCATTTTTACTCTCGCTAGTGGTAGTGCTGAGTCTTTTTCCAGCTGATATCGTCGTTGATGCAGCAGGAAGTAGTTCAGGATTAACTAGCGTGAAGATTGACTTTGGTGGCAAAGGTACTGCACCTGGCTATATTGGTGTAACTGCCACTGATAAGTATAGCGACACGAAGGGATACGGCTTCGTCGATCCGACTGCTGTTGCTAATGTATCTGCTAGCGGAACGGGGGCTTACGCAGATGCTATCCAATTTAACTATCGAGATGCTAATCACATATTTAAGTATAAGCTTCCAAATGGCTTATATAAGTTAACTGTTACTACAGGTGACGTCACATCTGTATGTATTAGTGCAGAGGGTGCAATCCAGCTCACATTCTTGACTGGCAACTGCACTACAGAGTCTTTCTGCGTTCCTATTACTGACGGCTGTCTTGAGTTCTATGCCACATCAGGCTATCCTGGCACAGCCTTCTCAATCAGTGCGCTCGAGATTGAGCAGCTTTCCACAGACACTACAATGAAGCCTACAATCTGGCTGTTCGGCGACTCAACAGTTGCAAACTACTACCATGTAGATGACAGCGCTAATCACGGTTGGGGCCAGGTCCTCGATAAGTACATCGATAGTAGTGTTTACGATGTTCGTAATATCTCTGCATCGGGCTGGAAAACAAGCGACTTCGTCCGCAATGAATTCATGCAAGCTGCGCTCAACTACGGTGACGGTGACGACATCTGCGTAATCTCACTTGGTATCAACGACTACACAGAAGCATATAAAAAGAATAGCAGTAATCCTGATAGCTCGTCTTTTGTTACTAATCTATCAACGATGGTAGCAAATGCTACTGCAAAGGGCATGAAGGTCTATATCGTCAAGCAGCCTTGGTCAATCGAGGACTTCAAGAAGTATCCAATTCCAGAGAAGAAGTGGTTCAGCGATGAGATTGATCAGGTAGCAGCTACATATGGCGTTAATGTAATCGACTTGTTCACACCATGGCGCGATTACTGCCTCGCATGTACAAATCCAGCTGGCCTATATTCATCTGGTGTTCATCAGAATGCCAAGGGTGCTGAGATCCTCGCTCAGATGGTAGCAGCTCAGTTGTTCCCAAGTGGTTCACAGGGCGGAGGTAGTGGTACTAAGATTGAGCAGTTCGATACAGCAGGAACTGTTGTATATGAGACTGCCCTATCAGGAACATGCATCACTAACCCACATAAGGGTTTCGTTATGAACGTATATGAGCCAAGACAATTTGGACCTAGCAACTCAAAGGGTATTGGAGGTTCAGATAACAACCATGCCTGGGATGTAGTTACTATTTGTACAGGCGTATATTTCTGGAAAGACCTCAATCCTAGTGAGGGTGTATATAACTGGGATGTCATTGACGCTATGCTCGCAGAGTGTGCAGCGCGCGGAATGACATACGGTATCAGAATTCAGCCATACACTACAGGTAAGGGTTCACACGCTAACTATGGTGCAGAACACGACTTCGTACCACAGTGGGTATACGATAAGGGTTGTTCACAGACAGACGTAACATTCACAGATGCTGATGGAGTTACATGGCCACTCAAGGTGCCTAATTGGTCTGACCCAATCTACATTCAGGCATACAAAGATTTCGTTACTGCTATGGCTGAGCACTACGATGGTGATAAGCGCGTAGAGTATGTAGAAATTCGTGCTTTTGGTAACTTCGGTGAGTGGCATACATCAGGTCTCATCGGTAGCGATATGCCATCTGATGATATTCAGATTGATATGCTCGAGCACTATGCTGCTTGCTTCAAGAATACAACTTGCTGCCTACTCGGTAATCCTAGTGGCGCAGTATACGATGCTGCAATTCGATTGGGAATTGCAAAGCGTAATAACGGTCTCATCATGACGCCTAACGAAGAATGGACATTGGTACCTTCTTATATGGCTAACCTCATTACCATGGGTGACTACCACCACAGCTATGAGTACATGCTCGCTGATCACCCAGGATATCTGAAGTGGACTCCTGACCACTTCAGAGAGGTTATTGAGATAGCGCACTTATCTATCTTCTCACTCGATATGGATAGTACATTCGGATACAAAATCTATCTCGATCAGAAGGATGTAGTAGAAGAGATGGTTAACCGTATGGGCTATAACTTCACGGTGACATCTGCTAGAAGATATGGTAACAAACTCCAGGTTACAGTTAAGAATAATGGTCTCGCATCTTGCTTCTTCGACATCAACCTCTGCGCTGAGATTACAGATGCTGATGGTAACAAGATTGAGAACTTCGGTGATCCAATCTTTATCCCAAGTGGTTCATTCCACGATGAGATGGAGGTTACATATGAGTTCGAGTATTCAGGTTCACTACCAGGTGATGCAACAATCTGTCTTGCCCTATATGAGTGCAACAACCCATATATTGACAGCTCAAAGCCTAACGTAAGATTTGATAACAAGGGTAATCTCCCTAACAACAGATTGAAGCTTGTTACTGATTACGTAATCGAGGGTAGCATCCCAGCACCGACACCTACTCCAACACCTAAGCCTGCTACTCCTACACCAACTCCGAAACCAACGGCTACACCAAAACCAACAGCTACACCAAAGCCAACGGCGACGCCTAGTCCTAAGCCTACAGCTACACCTAAGCCTACGGTTAAGCCGACTGCGACACCTAAACCTACGGTTAAACCGACAGCAACGCCTACGCCAAAGCCAACAGTAAAGCCAACGGCTACTCCAAAGCCTACTGCTACGCCTAAGCCAACGGCTACGCCTAGTCCTAAACCTACAGCTACTCCGAAGCCTACGGTTAAGCCGACAGCAACACCTACGCCAAAGCCAACAGTAAAGCCAACGGCTACTCCAAAGCCTACTGCTACGCCTAAGCCAACGGCAACGCCTAAACCTACTGCGACGCCTAAGCCGACAGCAACGCCGAAACCAACAGCAACGCCAAAACCAACTGCTACACCAAAACCTACGGCAGCTCCTACACCGACGGCAGTGGTGACACAGGCACCAACTTCAGCGCCTACGAATACTCCGACACCAGCACCAGTTGTGACTGATGTTCCTGAGTCTGATGTATCTAGATTTGCTGAAAGACTATATACAACTTGTCTTGGACGTGCTTCTGAGCCAGCAGGTAAAGTGTACTGGATTGATAGATTAATGAATGGTATGACTGGCGCTGACGCTGCTCATGAATTCTTCTTCAGTGCTGAGTTCGTGAACAAGAAGCTTAGTGATACTGAGTATGTAACTAGACTTTATCGAACATTCATGGACCGTGAACCTGATCAGGCAGGTCTTGATTACTGGCTAGGTCAATTGAAGTCTGGTAAGAGCAGAGAGTATGTTTTCGATGGGTTCGTAAATTCAACTGAGTGGGCAAACGTATGCCTCAATGCGGGTATCCTCTCAGGCGGCAAGACAAAGCCAACTATCACGAAGGATGCGTCTACAGACATCATCGCATTCGTGACGAGACTATACACGACTTGCCTTGGACGTAATCCGGAAATTGGCGGCTTGAACTACTGGTCGACTGAGCTCGCTAATGTCAGAGTTACTGGTACACAGGCTGCGATGAAGTTCTTCTTCTCAGATGAGTTCATTAAGGCGAAGTATAGCGACGCTGAGTTCGTTACACGTCTTTATAGGACCTTTATGAACAGAGAGCCAGACCAGGCGGGCTTCACCTATTGGATGGGTCAACTTAAGAAGGGAACTGATCGAAAGACTGTTTTCATGGGCTTCGCGGGTTCGACTGAGTTCGCAGAGAAGTGTATGGAAGCTGGTATTGTTAGATAAATCTTCCAAGCGATTAATACTATAAAGAATGTGGGTACAGACTTTGCTGATAATTTTGTAAGATGTTTAAACAGAAATATTAAGAATAGAAAACCATTGTGCAGGCAATTTGATTTTTGAAAGCCTTATCATCAATGGTTTTCTACTGTTAGCACAGAAAAAACTATGAGTTTATAGCAAAAACAAGTTTCTGAAATTGATTGTATTTACACACTTTTGTTAGTTTTAGTAGCTGTAAATAAACTGTAAATATAAGAGGAAATTCTAAAAATCAGTAAAATCTCCATTGTATAATTCGTTTAATCAAAAATATTCATTTTTAGTGGATATCAATTTAATATTTAGTGTGGAGGTACTGATGGAAAAACTTAGGCAATTATCAGCTGAATATGCGTTGAAAAAATATAAGGATTGCTCTGATGAAGAATTAGATAAAATGATAATGGATAGGTTCATGTTGTCTGCTTCTTTGCTTTACAGCGATGATGAGAAACATCAAATTCAGTACTATGAGATTATGGGTGAGATAGATGCTTGTTCAGAGATTTTAAGTGAACGTAAAAAAGCGAAGGATAGAGAAGTTGCGAAGATAGAATCTTGGTTAAAGGATAAAAATCAGAGGAAGATATATGCTTTTAAGAAACTAGAATATTCTGTTTCACCTAATGGTCAATTAGTTGCTTCTATTCTTGAAGAAAATTTGAATGGATTGAGAGCGGATGAAATTCGAGCATGGTATGACGAATTATTAGCGTTGAATGATGACGAATACCAAGTATTATTAGATGCTTTAGTTGACGAAGGCGTTCTTGAATATTTAGACGAGAAATACTTTTTATTTCGTATCTGTGATAAATCTTTGAATGGAATTGGAGGATACACACAGTTAAGGATTTTAGCTAATGGTGGTGATGAAATTAAGAATAGTGTCTTCTATATGCCATTTGTTATTTCTCTTTTAGAAAAGAGAGATTTACCATATAAAATAGATGATTTATTAACATCGATAAATAAATATGATCCAAGTTGTAGTTCTCGAAAGATTAAATTGCTAATAGATGTGCTAAAGGAAAGAAAGATAGTATCAAGTAATTCAGATGGAATATTTATTAGATTTTTAGGAGAATGATTATGAGATGTAAATTTTGTGGAAGTAGATCATTACATCCAGATTCAAAACATAAAACATTTAGTGCTGGAAAAGCAGTAGCAGGAACTGCTGTGTTAGGAGTGTATGGTGCAGCAGCTGGTCTTATAGGCAAGGATATAAAGGGCTATAGTTGTGGTGAATGTATGGCGTTTTCGGAAGCTGCTATGCCTTTTAGTATAGAAGACGCAATTAATAAGGCTATTAGTAAGGCCGAAAACGGCGATTATTATTCATACGAGTATTTTAGAAAACAATACTATAATATCGAACGTATCGAAAGAAATAAACAAACGGAGATAAGCAACGAACAAACTCAAGAAAAAATACGATATGTTAAGAATATTTCGAATAATGATATTCAGAATAATGATTTCGAGTTGAAAAATACTATAGTCAACAATGCTTTTATTGGCGATAGTCCTATGTATATAGATGAGTATAGGGTTCTATCAAAAAACAAAAATGATTATCTGCAAATAATCGGTTTTAATTGTAGTGAGAAAAGTATTAGATCTGCTTATTTTGATGTTGTAATCTTCGATGATACTGGAGATAAAATAGGTGAGGAAGAGTTTGTTTTTCAAGGATTAAATCTTGGGTGTAAAGAAGCTTTACCTAAAGAATATTTTGAACTAAATCAATCTTTGTCGTTTAGTGTTAAAGTGGTTTTGAAGAAGGTTGCTTTTACAGATAATGAAGTTTGGAGGAATGAGAATTCAAATGTTATTTATCTAAAAGAATCTTGTCCTATAGATCCTTATTTTTCAAGGCTAAAATATTTAAAGGGATATTTGTCATCTATTGCATCAGTTGACGATGAAGAAATATTTTATCCTATTGTAGAAAAAGAGTATTGGAAGTGTGTTTGTGGAAGAGCAGCATTGTTAAATGAAAGATGCTCACATTGTGGTTTGGACATTGATGAGATTCAATATGCCATGAGTCAAGAAACACTTGAAACTATTCAAAAAAAATCAGTAATGGATCGTGCTATAGTTCGTGCCAAAGAAACTGTTCAATTACGTGAAGATGCCTTTGACAGTATTTATTCAAAAGCGGTTTCGGTTATGAATAAAAAAGATTATAGAAAAGCAAAATCTATTTTCAATTCTATTATTAGCTATAAAGATTCCAAAGAGAAAATAGAAGAATGTGATAACGAAATTCAAAGAATGATTGCGCAAAAAGAAGAGGAAATGCGCAAGAAGCAGGAGGAAATCGAAGAAAAAAAGCGTTTGGAAAAGCTTCAAGAAGAAGAGAAAAAAAAGAAGCAGCGTAGAATAAAGAAATTGATTTCTGTAATAGTTGCTATCACAGTTGTTTTATTAGTGTTATTTATATGTGGATACAGTCTAATCGTTAAAAAGATAATACCAGATAAAAAATACAATCAAACAGTTGAGTTGATGAAATGTGGAGATTATTCTAGTGCAATCGAAGATTTTACTGCGTTAAATGGTTACAAAGATAGCCCTGATTTGATAGATGATTGTCACTATCAGATAGCTATTGGTTATCTTCAGGATTTGAACTATTCGGATGCGCTGAAGGAAGCCAGTTTAATCTTAAATGAAGATAAGAAGAACTATTGTAAAAATGAGATTTTAACTAGTAGATATGATCATGCTGTTTTATTATTTGATTCTAAGCAATATGAGGATGCATACTCTGAATTATTAGTTATTAGGTTTGATTTTGATACTGATGATATGATGAATGAATGTAAATATAATTTGGCTCTTGAGAAAATAGAAGATGGAGATTATTTAGGAGCTTATTCTGATTTTGTAAATCTTGGTGATTATGAAGATAGTTCTTATTATAAGGATATTCTGAAAAAGCCATATTTGTTATCATCAGGAGCATATGGGGATAAAAAAGTCGGAGATACATTTGTGTTAGGTTCTTTTGAACAAGATGATGATAGTTCAAATGGTAAAGAACCTATTGAATGGATTGTATTTAAAAATACAGATGGTTATATTCTAGCAGTAAGTAAAAACTCTTTGTTTATGCACACTTATTCTTCAAATGCAGTATCTTGTTGGAAAGATAGTTCTCTTAGAACTTATTTGAATGGACCATTTTTAACAAGTGCATTTACTGAAGAAGAACAATTAGTTGTTGGTAGTTACGAAACTTCTGAGAATGTTTATGACTATGTTTCTATTCCGTCAATCGCACAACATAATACATATGCTGGATTTGGTGGGGATTTGAAAAAATGTTATGCTTCTACGAGTTGTTTTAATGATTTTGTAGGAAATCGTGATCCGTCTTCTTTCAGACACGATTTGGGATATTGGTTAAGGCCTAACGACCCAAATGAAGAAAATTGTTACAAATATGAAGATCATATAGAATATGGGTATATTGATTGTCCAGTTAGACCTATGATTTGTATAGAGTATGATTGGGTTTATGAAAACGGTTGATATGGAATGATTGAGCACCATACTTACTTCTAATGTTTAGAATTAATTTCGATATGTTCTTATAATTGGGTTAATCCATGAAGTAGATAATGATTATCAAATCTGTTTTTGTGGTTGAAAGGATTAATTGTTCGCAGTATTTTGAAATCCCATTTAAGGATTATTTAATAATTCTCATTCTATAATCTGCTCATAAACCAAGTAAGGAGTGCAAATTATGAGAAAGAATAGTTTTATTGATGAGTTGGCAAGCGTAGCAGGAATTACAATCGATGAGGCAACAAAGGTGAACGAGATCATTGAAGGTCATAGCCTCATTGGTAGAAATAGTAAGGCTGCTGTAGTAGTGGAGATTGCAGAGGCACTTAACGTTGAGGAAGCTAGAGCAGACGAGATCTCTAACGTAGCTTATGATATTTTGGCGAAGGCTCTTAAGGAGAAGATTAAGCATCCATTTAGTCCTAAGGGTTAATTATTTGGGATTGATAGAAGTAGATTTAATGAAGGCAGCTTTGCATTGGCAGGGCTGCCTTTTGCGTTGTGTGAGAAGGGCTAGAAAACATGGTGTGGGGCAGGGTGTTTTCGAGATGGTCGGAGAAATATTACTTAAGTGTTGACTTATTAACAGAAAGATAGTAACATAATGACAATAAGCCTATGATATGGCAAGGGAGAAAGATATGAAATTACTTAAGAAGGCATTGGGAATTGTATTGATAGTGGCTATGAGCTTGAGCTTGTTCGCGTGCGATAAGACGACTTCTGACAAGAAGCACAAGGACAAGAAGGAAAAGAAAGAAAAGAAGATTGAGCTATTATCATCTGAGAATATGGTCAGAGTAGCTAAGGATCGCGACTACGAAGCGTATGACGATTACTGGGTATTTCTTCATGAGTTTGCCTATCTTGAGATGGGCTGCGAGGGTTACTATCAGGCAGCTGATGAAGAAGAGGCACAGTTCCTTTATGACACGATCTGTAACCGCATGAAGAAATATCCTGATTACACTGTTATTGATTTTGATTTAATCTCGGCTAGTGACGATGCTACAGAGTACTTTTTCCTCTCGACTTTTGAGGATGAGGAGAGTGCTGAAGAATTCTTTGAGTTGCTAAGTGATGGCTTTGAGAATGAAGCTGACACTGATGACTATGAATGTGCATGGACTATTACTGAATCTACAAGTAGACACAAGATTTTTATGAAGGCGGCTTATATGTCTGGAGATAAGGTATTGTGGGCTGTATGCATGGGTGACGATGAGACAGATTATCTCGAATTGCTCGAGGAACTTGGCTTCGAGAAGCTTGATGTTTCTGATACTTATCAAGAAGAGGAATGAGATGAAATTACTTAAGAAGGCATTAGGGATTACGTTGCTATTTGTAATGGGATTGAGCTTGTTCGGATGCGACAAGTTGACTTTGGCAAAGAAGCCAGATTTGTTTTCAACTGAGAATTTGATTAAGGCAGCCGAAGATCGTGACTACGAAGAGTATGAGGATAGTCAGATTTTTCTAAAGCAAGTTGGCGATATGGTTAAGGATGGCCATGGTTATTACGTGGCTGAAGATGAAGAAGAGGCACAGTATTTTTATGATGTGCTCATCAATCGACTTGGTGCTTTTGACGACTATGATGTTGTTGATTTTACTATTGTTTCCGCTGGCGATGAGGCACAGGAATACTTCTTCCTTGTGACATTCGAGGACGAAGATGACGCAGAGGATTTCTACGATGAATGCTGTGATCGCGCTACGGATGAAGATAGTACAGACGATTATGAATACGCCTGGTCTTCGATTTGGACTACTAATAGTAAGAATCAGAGAATGAATGCATATTTCTGGTCAGGCGATAAGGTGCTATATAGCATTGCTATAGGTAGTGACTTAGAAGATTATCTAGATATGATTGAGGAATTTGGTCTCGAGAAAATTGAGCCAACATTTGACGAAGAAGAGTGACAATAAGATTTACCAAATCTCTCATATACTAATGAGACCCCAGGTATCTATGAAGTGAACCCCTAAAGTTGAACAAACTTTGGTGGTTCGCTTCACTAGCCGATCCTTGGGGTTTCTCTTTGCCATAAAAAGTAGGACAAAAAGGTTCTTCACGGAAACATTGGGAATTGGGAGTTGAGCATTGTTCCAGTACAAATATCAGTACAAACTTTTCGCGGATACTATCAAATATTTGTACTG
>JAKSRG010000025.1 GCA_024403735.1 Clostridia bacterium | reverse complement strand
TAAGACCCTTAATGTCTTCTTCTGTTACGTCACCACTAATTGTCTTATTAATTGTGATGTAACCCTTATTAACAATACGTGTATAAGCATCGTCATAGTCAAAGTTTGTTGCCTTGCTAATATCTGTGCTTATTGTATCTGCTGTAAGTTCAGCTCCATTTGTCATCTGAGCTGTTCCTACTCTGCTTGATACTACTACTGTGTGATCTGCTACATCGTAGAGTGTTTCTTCTACTTTTACAGGCTGGCTAGCATCTGGTACTTCAATTACATTCTTAAGCTTGCAATCGAATCCCTTGCCATCTGCCTTTGGTGTGATATCAAAGTCATTACCAAGTGTTAATACGATTGGTGTTGCATCACTACCATCTGCATTCTTATAAGTTACTGTAAATGTAAGACCCTTAATGTCTTCTTCTGTTACGTCACCACTAATTGTCTTATTAATTGTTAAATAGCCTTTAACTCCAACAGAATTATCAGGCTCCGTTAATGTTGTTGGTACCCATGTAAAATCTGCAGAACAGTTTTTTGCATGAAACTCTGTACCATATGTGCTTAAGCTTGCTGTATATGAGAAACCATTCGTATTACCATTACAATTGTAAACAGCTCTAGGAGCAATTACATTTCCTGCACCGACGTTGCCTAATTGCTCTACGTTAGCACAGTTAATAATCACGTTGTTATGAAACTGAATATCTAACTGTTCTGGTGAAGGGTTTTTATTCTCGTCCAAACTTACTTCGCTTCCATTATATAAAGCCCTATCACATTTAAATGAAGTGCTACCAGTTACATTAATAATAGCTTTACTTCCAGCAGGAATCTTAACATCAATACTTGATAACTGAGACATATTAGTAACATCAAGATTAAAATAGTTAATATCTGAATTTGTACCTTCAAGAACTACATCACCACTCGTTGCAACTACATTAATAACATTATTCGGAGTTTCAGTAGCGCTGCAATAGTCATCAATCATGTCAGACCAAGCGACCATTCCATCATCAAGGCGCTTAAAATTAATTGGCAAATCTTCTTTGCTTTCAAAACTAAAACATGCTTCTTGCACACTTATTTCAGGTGGATCAGCCATCAATTGAGGTCTGCCATATCCATTAACAGTAGCTCCATTTGCCAATGTTAACGCAGTCGTTCCATCATAGCTTAAATCATTACCAAATCCATTTCCTTTTATACCAGCAACTCCAATGTCGGAATTATCATTAGTATTTCTAATCTTTGAATCTGGCATCATACTTCCACCAACAACGAAATCATAGTTACCACTAGAAGTAATATAACCTACATTTCTATCGTGGAATTCCATGTTACCGCTATAATCACCACCAACAGCAATCGGACCCATTGTATGATTGATGTTGTGATAATCACCAGAAGTAATAACAGCATACTGATTCATCAATGATATAGCATATTCAATGTCACTCTTATCAGCTGCCAATACTGTGGTTGGAATTATCGCAGGCATCGTCGATGACATGGTCAAAATCATAGACAACGCAGCCGCAATTTTCTTTACGAACCCTTTTTTCATTATAACCCTCCTAAACGTTTATACCCTAAATTTAATTTACCTATTCTAAAGTATAGTTGAGTAGATTATAAAAGGTATTTATATAGTATTTCAATAAACCGATATCAAAATTGGTTGATTTGTTAATATATTGTTATATAGCTGTCATATTAATTTATGTTTTTTATTGTAAAAAAAACAAAATGTTTGTATTTTCACAACAAAAAACTGTCACAATTTTGCGATTGTGACAGTCCAAATTTCAACTAAATATGCGATTACTATTAATTCTTATAGAGCAATTCCTGTTCCTTATTAGTTACCTTCGTACCTTTATCAATCGATTTAGTGATAAAAGTATTACCTCCGATAACTACATCATCACCGATAATAGTATCGCCACCAAGGATTGATGCATTGGAATAAATAGTAACATTATTACCAATTGTAGGATGACGTTTCTTACCCTTAAGCGTCTGACCACCTCTTGTTGAGAGACCACCAAGTGTAACACCCTGATAAATCTTAACATGTTCACCGATTACTGTTGTCTCACCGATTACAATACCTGTTCCGTGATCAATAAAGAAATACTTTCCAATTGTAGCACCAGGATGAATATCAATGCCCGTAACACTATGAGCATGTTCAGTCATAATTCGAGGCATCATTGGAACACCAAGGAGACAAAGCTCATGAGCAATTCTGTAAATAGATATTGCGAACAAACCTGGATATGAGAGTACGATTTCATCTCTGTTACTAGCAGCTGGGTCACCTTCAAATGCAGCTTCAATATCTGTATCTAGAACTGCACGAATTGAAGGAATTCTCTTCATAAAATCCAAAGCTAATGATTTAGCCTTTTCATCAACAACTAGATCTTCAGTATTGCTATCTTTACTCGTGTATTTCATAACAATCGATATCTGCTTTGATAAATTGAAAATAACATCTTCAATTGTAGCAGCCATGTTATTCTTAAGACTGTATATCTTATATACTCTATCGCTATAGTAGCCTGGGTAAAGAATTTTCAAGAGTTTTTCAACAACTTCAATAATAGCCTCTTTATCTGGCTGATTATGGATATCTATCTTATTTATTGCTCTATTATCATCGTAATCTGCAAGGATTAAGTCTACTACCTCGCCGATTTCATTATCCTGATTACGCATAATTAAATCCTCGTTCATATTGATTGTAAAGATAATATATAATATCACCAATCATAGCCTGTAACTAATGTTACAGAACTTAATTTTCTTGGGTGATTATTAATCCACGATGTCGAAAGAAATAGTGATACTCAAACCCTGACACTTATCGCCTTCATAAACATTATCAATGCTTAATTCTGCATTCATTCTTGAAGATAGATAACTAACTATATATAAGCCAAGGCCAGAACCTTGTATTCCTTCGACGTTATTTCCTCGATAGAATTTCTGAGTTATGAATGGGAGGTTTTCTTCTGGTATACCGCTACCATAATCTCTTATGACAAGGTTTGTCTTACCATTGGTTGAAGTAATACTTATATCTATTCTACCAGGAGCATATTTATTAGTATTACCAACTATATTCTCACAAATCTGCATCAAACGTTCAGGGTCAGCATTAACACTTACATCCTCATCTGGTAAATGCACATTTACGTTGTTAAAAGTATTAAGACTATCATGAATACTCTTAATAAACTGATTAAGATTAATCTTCACGCAGTTAACACTCATCTTACCCATATCTGAAACTGAATGAATGAAAAGATCATCAGTAAGCTTAGCAACTTCATCACACTTGTTGATTATCGTATTCAAATACTTACTTCTCTTTTCAGGAGTTTTATCAAGGTTAGCTTCGAGCGCTTCGCTATAAGATCTGATTGAAGAAATTGGTGTCTTTATATCATGAGATAATGTAGCAATAACTGTCTTGTTATTCTCAATTGCTTCTTTTTCTGAATCTCGGGCTTTCTTTATCTCTCGCCTCATATTGTCAAATGCCCAAGTGAATTCACCAAAGTATAATCCGCGCTCTTGCTTAAGAGGAATATCTAGATCGCCAGCTGCTACTTGCGCAGCAAAATCATGGAGTTTCTCAAAAGGTTTCAGAATTGATTTATATATGTAAGTAAATATAACAAGAACATATATAACAGCTAATCCTAAAGGTACCAAATAAAGTTTTGGAATACTCTTAGAATTAACATCTACATTATTAGCAAGATTATCCAAATTCTCTATTGCTTCATCAGTTTCTCCATTACTAATCTGATGTTCAATAGCATTTATCTCTACAACAATGTCACTTTCATTTACTTGCTTTCGAGATACACTATCAACTATCCAGACAACAATAGTAGAAACAATTATCAACACTAGAAAGAGTATAGTAATTCCCGCAATTCTACGCTTGACATTCATGGATTAATCCTCCACCTTAAAAGCGTAACCAACGCCTCTTACTGTTATGAAATATTGTGGATTTGAAGGATCTTTTTCTAACTTCTCTCTAAGCCATCTAATATGAACTGTTAATGTAGATGGTTCAACGGCATTATATGCTCCCCACACCTCTGAAAGAATTCGCTCTTTATCCAAAGCAGAATTCTTGTGCTCAATTAGGTAAGCAAGGAGATCAAATTCACGGAGTGCAAGGTTAACTACATTACCAGCACGAGTAACTGTTCTAAGAGTTAAATTCACTTCTACATCAGAAAACTTAAAGATGCTTTCCTCTTCTGTAAATCCATATGTTCGTCTTATTAATGCATTAACATGAGAAACTAACTCTTTAAGTGAATATGGCTTGCTTAGGAAGTCATCGCCACCAATATCAAGGCTTCTAATTCTGTCATCAACCTCAGTTCTAGCGCTAGCAAAAATAATTGGAACGTTTGAGAATTTTCTTAATCCTTTACAGAACTCAAAACCAGTTCCATCTGGAAGATTAATATCTAGAATAATCAGATCAACACGCTGTTTTGATAATACCTCTTCAGCATTTTCAATTGTATTTGAAATGACTGTCTTATATCCGTACTCAATAAGAGTATCAGACATAATATCAGCCATGCTCTCGTCATCATCTACGATATGAATTATCCTTGCCATATATAGTTCCCTATCCTATGTGTGATTTATGAATAACATAATACTCCAAATCACACACTTAAGAAACATTAATCAAATAGGATAATCTTTAATCAAATCTTGAAGGATTTTATCCTCGGCTTTGAGAAGTTCAAATCTTGGGAAAAGTGTTTCACAGAAGTATTTACAACCGTCTATATATTCCTGTAAATCCTTATCCTCAACTTCTTCTCCCTTTTCATCTGATTCAGATACTACTATCAGAATTAAAGATAAGCTACAACAGAAATCCTCTATCGCTTTCTTGGTCTTTGGGGAACAAGCTGTATCCTTGTCAATCTTCTTCATCAACTCCCAAAGTTTCTTATGCCATCTAGCTGCTTCTTTCTTTTTTTCTACACTAACCATTTAAATTCTCCTTAAAAGAAAGATTTCACGAACATACTTATCTCTTGTATGCCATTTAGAAATCAAATAAAAGTGCCTGAAAACAACATTGAAGCTTACTTATTTTGCATTAACCTCATTAGCAAATAAACTAAGTAGCTCTACTTGAATTGAACAATTAATTACCTTCCGTTTTTAGCGGTAGAGATTATTATATGCACACTTTGCATATTGTCAACACATAATCTCAAAAAAATATCTATCCAATTCAAAATTAACACTACTTATTCAAAAGAAAATAAAGACATCTTACTGATTATCTTCGATATAGAACTCCCAGCAGCATGCACAATCCTTGCAACTATCGCAAAGATCAGGGTAACAACTAACGCATCTATATTTAATTCTTTCATCTATAGTAGCAGCAAAGTATCCATACTCAAAAACAGCTGCACTTTTACAAGGATGAAGTGGCATATTCTTTTTTGTTCTTGCTTCCTGAACTCTGCAAGTTACAACTTTGTAAAGAACCTTACCATCTATCATCTCAACAGTAGTATCATTAGCTCGGTCTACAACTCTAAGAGGAAGTGCTTTCATTAATCCTTCTAATCCTGGCTTTTCTGACAATCCTAGAAACTTCTTAATTCTTCTAGCTTCCGTTACTGTGTATCTCTTCCATGCCTCTTCATCGTGATGCATAGCTTCATCCATTCCATGATCTTTCTCAACAGATTGGAACCATACACCATCCATAGCAACAATATTCTTGCTATCAGCCATAAGTAGATCAATCAATTCATCTTTACTTAAGCTCTCGTATAATTCTCTTCCTGTAACTACTTCCATATAAACCTCGAATAACAATCAGTATTAATAGTGAAATTATAGCACTTCGCAATATAAAAAGACCATCTTCCAGAGCATCTGGAAAACGGTCTTCAATTCATTCAAGCTCAAAATACATTTATCACTATGAATATATTCCATTAATAATATTATCGATTGCATGTGCAACACCATCATTATCAACATCTAGTGTCACATAATCAGCAGTCTCCTTGCAACCTATACTAGCATTACCCATCGCGATTGAAGTCCCTGCTAATTCAAGCATCTCAATATCGTTATCTCCGTCACCAATACAAGCTACTTCACTCATATCAATTCCAAGATACTCAGCTAGATATCTCACTCCCTTACCTTTACCACTATTAATATTCATTACCTCTACCCACTGAGGTTCAGATATTACCATTAGTGTATTAGGGCATAATCTCTTTACATCTTCAACAATGCTGTCATGTATTTCTTTAGTTGGAGTTACAAAAGCAAAATTATCAACACTATCTATATTCTTTTCTATGTAATCGTAGATGTTATCTTCAGGAGCTCTTGATGTACGAATATAATCAACAAGACCTGGAAGCATTCCATACTTAACTGGATCATCATGATATGTTTTATCTATATGACCTCTACTACCATGTGTGAATACTTCAAATGTAACATCGTACTTTTTACTAATCTCAACAAGCTTTTTTACATCTTCCACTTCTACGTTAAATCTTCTTAATACTTCGCCAGTTCTGACATTGCTAATACAAGCGCCATTACAAGTGATAGCATATTCAAACTCATCTATATCATAGAAGTCTTTTGGCACCGCATACAAAGCTCTACCTGTTGATACAACAAAGCTATATCCTAGCTTCGTTGCTTTACTGATTGCTTCTTTATTTGCTAGTGATAACTTGCCACTATTAAGAGCCGTACCATCAAGATCTGATGCAATTAACTTAATCATCTATTTACTCCAATCAGACTTCCAACATCTTCTTACCAAGGAAATCAGAAACCTCTTTACTAAACTCATGTTTAGCATCACTTTGTGTATATCCAAAACCATCTCCATCATATCGTGGGAATACATGAAAATGGAAGTGTCCATAGTCACAACATTCACCACCATTTTGCATTATAGTGTAACTTTTAGCACCATATTCTTTCTCATAAACTTTGACAAGTTTTCTCACAATTGCATTAATGTCCATCAATGTTTCATCTGTCATATCAACAATAGACGAAGCATGCTTTCTAGGGCAAATGAGCACGTGACCTTTATTAATTGGTGCATAATCCAAGAATGCAACACACTCACTAGTTTCACACACAATATTGGCATTCAATTCCTTATTAATAATCTTACAAAAATCGCACATATACTTCTCTCTCCTTTTATATAAATACTTAAATCTTAGTGAGTAGTTCATAATAAACTAGTGTCAATTTTTCATTAATCACTAGCTCATCGTCTACTCGATTAAAACCTAATTTCTCATAAAGACGACAATTACCTTGCTCCTCTTTAATTGTTTCAAGTCTCCAATATTTAACGTGATTATATTCATTCAATATCTTCAACATTGCAATATAGCCATTGCCTTTATTCTGATGCTCAGGAAGAATAAAAATAGGACTTACTCTTCCATATCCCTTACCATCATCATATTGACGCAAATCTATATTCACACCACCTACAATCGCACCATTCTTACGTATAAAGTGATATATTCTATCAGGATCATTATACTTGCTTTTGATATGTTCAACTGTCTCCAGAGCTGGTGATGTTTCATCATCATGATACTTCTCATAAAGAGGCATAAAACTCTGTCTTTGTAGTTCGGCATATAACTCAATCTCGTCTTCTCTTACAGGACTAATCATAAACTGATTTAGCATATCTCTGTAGCAATAGTCTTCAAGATTAAATCTGTCCTTAACCATTCTCGCTACAACATCTGGTTCAAGGTTCGTATTATCAATCTTTATGTAATTCTCGTATGGGAACTCACCCTCATTACTGACTAATCTGTAATTTGAATCTTCATGCATTAATCTACCGTTTGACACAACAATATCTCGTTTAGAAGCTTTATTTGTTAGCCTATTCTCAGTAGCATTTCGTCTTAATCTTTCTTCCTGATCAGCTACTAGTTCCACAAAGTAAACATCTCCACCAGTTGCTTCGAATTTCTCTTTAAGACTATTTATGTAATCCCACTCAGATTTGAAATCAAATGCCATCATATAAGTCACTATGAGACCAGAAAAATCTGTTTCTATAAAGGTATCC
Organism: Clostridia bacterium; assembly: GCA_024403735.1. Lineage (GTDB taxonomy): Bacteria > Bacillota > Clostridia > Saccharofermentanales > Saccharofermentanaceae > Saccharofermentans. The sequence continues at coordinate 34,496 of JAKSRG010000025.1, read as the reverse complement.
ATGATGTCATCTCTAAGCTTATTTACTAGACCTCCTTGGAAGCCACCAAAGATCTCTAATACTGGTTCAATCATCATGTGATTATGGAACAATCTATAATCAGTTATCTTCTGAAGTTCCTGTCCCACAGTCATCTTGCCGACTGCACCACTTCCTAATATCACCACTAAGTTCATACAAAATCCTTCCTATACCTTATCGCCTTAAATTTCTCACTTCCGTCCAACTTAGTAAACTCACATTCGCACCAATAAGTCATTCCAAGCTTCTCCATTACACGTGAACTCTTCTTATTCTCTACAGCGAATGTTCCTGTAATTGCCTTAACTTCTCTTATTCCCTGAATGTATTCGAGTATTGCTTTCATAGCTTCTGGAACAATACCTTGTCCCCACATATCTCTTCTTAAGTTATAACCAACTTCCCAAGCATCTTCTTCAGGGTGATATGTAAATCCACCCATTCCAATTGCTTCGCCTGTTTCCTTAAGAAAAATACCGAGATCACAAACATTAGGATCATCAGGATTTAAACTCTCAATATATGTCTTGCAGTCTTCTTCTCTGGTATATACAGAGTAAATCATATACTTAGCAACTTCTGGATCACCACACCACTTGAATTGTTCTTTGTAGTTTTCCGGTGCCATGTTCTTTAATATCAATCGATTAGTTTCTATACATGCTCTCATACTTTTCTCTTCCAATCACTAATTCAATTACTTTCCACTTCTCATCAGATATATCAATTGCTACCTCAAATGAATTGCCATTCTCTTCAAATCCAGCCGCCTTATAGCAGTGATATGCTGATGGGTTGTTATCGAAAACACCCAGGTTACAGGAATTCGCATTCAATAGTTCAAAGGCAAACTTCAACGCTAGTTTGAGCATTCCTTTCCCATATCCTTTGCCTCGCTTAGTATCATCAACGATAACAAATCCAAATCTGATATCCTTCTTCTCTTCATCAACATATCTCAAGATTAGATTTCCAACGATACCTTCCTCGTCATATGCTGTAAGTGAATAGAAATTCTCAGGATCTTCGCAATCACCATTTAGGTCAATATATTTGTGATTAATTTTCTCTGCAGTGATCGGATAGTTACCAAATCTATCTGAACTCCACTGATACATCTGCTTTTCATCTTTAATCCAACTTGCTATTTTCTCAGCATCACATGCTTTATATGGTCTTAAACTTAACATAATTCATTCTCCTTTTGCGTATTAAAAAAGCCACCAAACTTTAGAAAAAGTCTGATGGCCAAAAATAACTATAAAAAAACAGTAAAGTTAATAGTCTAAAATTTTCATCCCATCAGATAGTAACCACGCTTATAATCGACTACAAGCTTGGAATCAATAATTCTATCCATCTGATATGAATGACGCATATTCATAAGATCAAACTATTTCCTTTCGTTCAAATTTTCAATCAAGAATTGTTTACAACGATAATACTAATTGCAAAATGTGTCAACACAAATTTACGAATTTAGCATTATTTGCAGAAAACTGGATTATTTATGTAATAAATCGAAAGAGTAATCAAAAGTGGGATAACAACACATGAAATACCAATCAAAAACTTAGGAGATTTCCTGTGTAACAATGTTACAAATGCTGCAACTACAGCGCCTGCAACGATTCCAATTACTCCAGTCTCAAGAAAGTCTTTATATTCAAAAACATGCAAAAACCACAATGGAACAGATGCCATTTTCGCGTCATATTCCTTTTGTATCTCAACTTTTTTTGCTTCGAACTCAGCTTTAGCTTTGTTCTCATTCTCCCCCTCATCTATTCTCTGGTTCATTTTCATCAATTCGCCTTCGTACATATGCCAACTACAAGGAAACTCCTTTGGCATACCCCAAAAATATATAGATAAAAGAATAACAAGTACTCCCAATACTAAACTCACTTTCTTAGTCATATATCCCTCCACAAAGTCTTATTAACATTATGATAATATCTATCTCACTATGTGTCAAGTTTTATCTCTACTCTCCCCTAAAGCAATAACAAAAGTAATATCAAAATACCTGCAATAAAAAAGTTCATCACGGAATTTGTGGGTATAAGTAAAAACTAATTGAAAAAGGAGCAATAGAATCTTATTGTTTTATTCGACCAACAATATGGCTACAAAGTAGGCAAGATTTCGATGAAAAACCAAACCGTGGAATTCATTAAGGAAGTATAAGTGCTATAATCTACTGGATTAGATGTTAACGTTTGGGGATAGAGAATGCAGTATATACTTATTGTTGAAGATGATTTAGGACTTAATAAAGGGCTTTGCACAGCGCTCAAAAATGATGAGCGAAGTGTCATCTCATGCACCTGTCTTAAGGATGCCAGAGAGCAGATGATGCTTTATACGCCTTCACTTGTCCTTCTTGATGAGAATCTTCCTGACGGTAACGGACTTGATCTGCTTGGTGAGATTAAGGGCGCTAATAGTAGCATCAAAGTTATAATGATTACTGCAAATGATACTGATATGGATATAGTTAATGGCCTTGAGAGTGGCGCTGACGATTATATCACTAAGCCATTCTCTCTGGCTGTCCTGAGGGCGCGTGTTAATACTCAGCTCAAAAGTATTGCGACTACAGAAAAGAGCTCCGATGTATATGTTAAGAATGAATTTGATTTCGATTTTCTGAAGATGATTTTTAAGGTTAAAGGCGCCACAGTCGAACTTAGTAAGACAGAGCAAAAGCTCCTATATATCTTAGTTAAGAACGAGAATATCATTGTGTCACGTAACGACCTTATTGATAAGATCTGGACCGACGGCAGCGATTTTGTCGATGAAAATGCACTCTCAGTAGCAATAAAGAGACTTCGTGCCAAGCTAAGTGCATCAGAATACATCAAGACAATCTATGGTCTCGGCTATAAGTGGACCCTGGATTCAGATAGCGAGGCAGGCAAATGATGGACTATTTGCCTTACATAATTAACGCTATCCTCGCTGTTATCGCAGTTGCTGCTCTTATCTATGCATTTATTACGCACAGGAATCTGTCGAAAACAATGACGCGTATCGATTCCATGCTCGATAAAGCAAAAGAAGGCGAATTCAAAGCTAATAGTTTTACTGAAGAAGAGGTATCAGCACTAGAGTGTAAGTTTGCTGACTTTCTTAATTCTTCACTAACAAATGAGGCGGCGCTCTCTGAAGAGAAGAATAGAATCAAAGAAATGATCTCAGATATCTCGCACCAGACTAAGACTCCAATTGCAAATCTTCTTTTGTACTCAGAGCTTCTGGGCGAAGAGGAATCTCTCAGTAGTAGTGGAAAAGAATCAGTAGAAGTAATCCATGGTCAGACAGAGAAACTAAAATTCCTTGTTGATTCACTCGTCAAGCTCTCAAGACTTGAGAATGGTATAGTGGCAGTTAATTCTGCTGATAATTCAGTAAATGAGCTCGTCCAGGGCGTTGTAGCTGAGCTAGGAAATAAGGCTAAGGCAAAGGGACTGGAGCTTGTTGGTCCTTCAAATCATGAAGTGATTAGAGCTAAGTTTGATATGAAGTGGACTCGCGAGGCTATCATTAATATTGTAGATAACGCGATTAAGTACACTAATGAAGGTTTGGTAGAAGTTAGAATTAGCGCGACGGATGTTTTCGCCAGGGTCGACATCAAGGATACAGGAATAGGAATCAGCGAAGAAGATTCAGCAAAGGTATTCCAGAGATTCTTCAGAAGCAGAGAAGTCGCAGGCGAAGATGGCGTAGGAATCGGCCTGTATCTCGCACGAGAGATCATTACGAATGAGGGCGGATATATTAAGCTCGCGTCAGTCAAGGAAGAAGGGACAACATTCTCGGTATTCATCCCGGTTAAGTGAAATCTGTCAAAACTGTCATAATCTTTGTTGGTAGCAGACAGATTCTGGAAAGATTCATTCCATATGATATGTATCGTAGCGGACAAAGCTAAGGTATTCAGACTAAAGGAGATAGAGAGATGGAGATTTTAAAAGCATCTAATCTTAAGAAAACATATGGAAATGGTGACGCTCAGGTTCACGCGCTCGATGATGTGAGCCTCATCGTAAATAAAGGTGAGTTCCTCGCAATTGTCGGAACTTCAGGTAGTGGTAAATCAACACTTCTTAATATGCTCGGAGGCCTAGACAAGCCTGATTCTGGCGAAGTCGTAATCGACGGCAATTCTCTTAGCAAGATGAAGGACGAGGAGATTACAATCTTCAGAAGACGTAAAATTGGGTTTATTTTCCAGGCATTCAACCTCGTTCCAGTGCTTAACGTATACGACAATATCGTGCTCCCAATCGAGCTCGACGGTAAGAAAGCAGATGATAAGTTCATCGATGAACTTATCAACACACTCGGCCTTAAGGGCAAAGTTAATTCACTTCCAACTCAGCTCTCAGGTGGTCAACAGCAGAGAGTAGCAATCGCGAGAGCCCTGGCATCCAAGCCAGCAATCATCCTCGCTGATGAGCCAACTGGTAACCTTGATTCCAAGACTGGCCTCGATGTACTTGGCCTCTTGAAAACAACCTGCAAGAAATATAACCAGACGCTCATCATGATCACACATAATGACGATATTGCTCAGACTGCGGACCGTATTATCAGAATTGAAGATGGCCGCATTGCGAACGCGTAAGGGAGTGTGACAATCATGAATGTAAAGAATTCTTCCTGCATTCGTAAGCTCGCAATAAAGACTCTTAAGAAATCTGCTAAGAGAAACATTATTGCTGTAGCTGCGATTGTACTTACTACACTTCTTATTACAAGTATTTTCTCAGTTGCGTTCTCATTCAAAACTGCATCTGAAACATTCAACGGCAAAGTCAACGGCTGTAGTGCTGACTTCTATCTTGATAAGCTAACCTCTGAACAAGAAGAAGAACTTCTTGGTAGCAGCACTGTTAAGGAATTCGGACATCAGATCAAGGTCGGTTCATATAGCGAGCAGGAGTTCGGCAATAAGCCTCTCGAGATCTCTTATTCTGATGAACAGAGCATGAAGTGGTGCTTTGCTGAGCCTACGGTTGGACGTGCCCCAGAAAAAGTGAATGAAATAGTAGTCGACACGGGTGTACTTGCTGCATTTGGCCTTCCTGAGAAGCTCGGCACAACATTGAACCTCAATTACTATGGTTACGATTCAAATGGCAATCCAGTACCTGTCGCTGCTTCATTTGAAGTTGTCGGAATCTATGACGAGAATACAATTGGACCATGTCACTATGTGCTGGTATCCAAAGAATACGCCGAGTCAGTAAGTAACATCAGCAGACTGAATGTAACTATTAGCGGCGATAGTTATGACTTCATCGAGAATGTGGTTACGGAATTTGGAGTAGTTCAGTGTGGTCAGTATGGAATTTCTGAAGAAGAATCTACGGATATTGAATCTTTGCTCATTGTTGGAATCTTCCTTCTTGTAATTGGCTTCAGCGGATATCTCATTATCTATAACATTTTCCAGATTTCTGTTGTTAATGATATTTCTTACTATGGCCTCTTGAAAACAATCGGTGTAACAGGAAAACAGCTCAAGAAAATCATCAGAATTCAGGCACTAATTTTGAGCGTCATTGGCATTCCTGTTGGACTTGTCCTCGGTTTTCTGGTTGGTATGATTACTTCGCCAGTAATCTTCTCTGCTACGATTTTTGCTTCAGTATCAGATAGTTTCTCAGTATCACATTGGATCTTTGTAGTGTCATGTGTTTTCGCGCTTATCACTGTATTTATCTCATGCAGTAAGCCAGGAAGAATCGCTTCAAAAATCTCTCCTGTTGAGGCATTCAGATATAACGAAGTTAAGGTAGATAACAAGAATAACAAGAAGGTTTCTGGCCTCTCTGGTATGGCTATGAGAAATCTCGCCCGTAACAAGAAAAAGACAATCCTCGTGTTCTTCTCTATGGCACTACCAATCGTAATTTTGTCCCTTGGAATCAGCTTTGCAGACAGCATGTCATTCGAGAAATACTACAGCGCCGACTTCGCATTCAAGGTAAGTAATTCCACATATTATAATTACGACATTCCTGAATCACTTAGTGGCTATGTTAAGGATTTTGTTAGTAATGCAGATATTGAGAACATCAATTCTGAGATAAATTTTGGAATTAGTGGTTCTGCTTATACATTATCTCAGATGTCAGAGACAGGTGATGACAAACTGGTGGTGATGACTGGCTTAGACGATAATCTTTTTGACTATGTCGAGGTAATCGATGGTGATATTGCACCACTGTTCGATCCTAATTCAAATGCAATTGCGATATCTATGGCCTCACAACTTGATAAGGAAATCAAAGTTGGCGATAAGGTTACTGTTGATTACAACTACAATCAGTTCACTGATAAAAGAACAGGCGAAGTTATTATAGACCTTAAGGCTCTCAATGGTATTCCTGTCGATCAGATTGAACCAGAGAGAATTGAGAATCCAAAAGAATATGAGATTTGTGCAATCGTTGATCCTTCTTTTGATTTGTACATTGGATACTTGATGACAGATTCATATGCATTGGTTCTTCCAACATCAAAACTTCAGAGTGACTGCGATGGAAAAATGTACCGCTATCTGACAGTATTCGATTCACCAGCATCAAATGATATCGAAGCAGCCGATGAGTTTGTTAAGTCATACTGTGAGAAAAACGGACTTCAGTACAGGAGCGCAGCAACTGAGAGAAGCGAGTTCCAGTCACTTGAGAATACAATCAGACAGGTTACAATCACGCTCTGCATCGTCCTCCTGATAATTGGTATTCTGAACTTTGTTAATGCGGTTCTTACTGGTATCCTCACTCGTTCACACGAGTTCGCAGTTCTTAAGGCAATCGGCATGACTGATAAGCAGCAGAAGAAAGTTCTGATTATTGAAGGTCTCTATTACGTAATAGGAAGTATCCTTCTTGGAATGGCTGTTTATTCAGTTCTCCATTTCCCTTTCGTAGCTTTCTTTAAGGGTCTCGATTACATTAACCCTCAGTATTCGCTCGTACCTATGGCTGTGATTGCGGTTGTTTTCGTGATATTCGGCGTATTGATTCCATATATCGTGTACTCAAATGTAGCGAAGAAGACTGTAGTAGAGCGACTTCGCGTAAATGAATGAAAAATTTGGTTCTTCACGGAACCTTGGGGAGTGGTCTTCGCTTTATTTGATTAGGGGGATCTGATCAACTGAGGTCAAAAATTGGAATTTTGAGATTTGCACCTCAGCTCACTTAGGATTCCAATACCACAGAAACGTGAAGAACCAATAAAAATGGACCTTCTCAAAAGAGAAAGTCCATTTAGTAAATTCGTTTGAAATCAACAGTTAATTACTTAACAATTCTTACACGGAGAACGCCCTCGATGTTAGCGATAACATCTGTCATCTCTGATGTAGCCTTAGCATCAACATCGATGATTGTGTAAGCGTAGTCACCACGTGACTTAGATACAATCTCAGGAACGTTGATACCGAGCTTTGAGAAAGCACCTGTAAACTGTGTAAGCATGTTAGGAATGTTCTTGTGGCAAACTGTGATACGTGACTCGTACTGTGGGATACCAGCATCAACTCTTGGATAGTTAACTGAGTTGATAACGTTACCGTTTTCGATAAAGTCACGGAGTTCCTTAACAGCCATGATAGCGCAGTTATCTTCTGACTCTTCTGTTGAAGCACCGATATGTGGTGTAACGATGATGTTCTTCTTACCAACTACTGTTGGGTTAGCGAAGTCTGTGATGTACTTAGCAACGTGGCCTTCTTCAACAGCCTTAACCATTGCCTCTTCGTCAACGAGAATATCACGTGCGAAGTTCAAGAACATAACGCCATCCTTCATCTTTGCGATAGCCTCTGCATTTACCATACCCTTTGTTGAATCAAGGAGTGGTACGTGAATTGTGATGATATCACAATCTGTGTAGATATCGTTTACGTTTGTGATGTGCTTTACATCACGGCTAATCTTCCAAGCTGCTTCTACTGAAACATATGGGTCATAACCATAAACTTCCATACCAAGGCTGATTGCTGTATTAGCGATCATTGCACCGATAGCACCAAGACCGATAACACCGAGCTTCTTGCCCTTAACTTCCTTACCAGCGAAAGCCTTCTTAGCCTTCTCAGCTGTCTTAGCGATGTTAGCATCTTCCTTGTTATCCTGACACCACTGAGCAGCACCAAGGATATCACGTGAACCGTAAAGCATAGCTGCGATTACGAGTTCCTTAACGCCGTTAGCATTAGCACCTGGAGTATTGAATACTACAACACCCTCTTCAGCAAATCTGTCGAGTGGGATATTGTTAACACCAGCACCAGCACGAGCAACTGCGATTGTGTTAGGAGCGAGTGTCATCTCATGCATTGCTGCACTTCTAACGAGGATTGCATCTGCCTCATTAACGTTATCTGTGAGAGTATAGTTCTCACCAAAATTATTTGTACCGCAAGCAGCGATAGGATTAAGACAATTTACCTTAAACATTAAGCATTCTCCTCTTCATACTTCTTAAGGAAGTCTACGAGAGCCTGTACACCTTCGATTGGCATAGCGTTGTAGATTGATGCACGGAGACCACCTACACTCTTGTGACCCTTAAGGTTATCAAAACCAGCTGCCTTTGTAGCTGCAACTACTGCTGCATCCTTCTCAGCATCGCCAGTTACGAATGGAACGTTCATAAGTGAACGAACTTCCTTCTCTACTGTACCGTTGAACATCTTGCTGCCATCGAGGAAGTCATAAAGGATCTTAGCCTTCTTCTCGTTGAGCTCGTTCATTGCTGAAAGACCACCGATAGACTTGAGGTACTTGAATACCTTACCGCATACATAGATAGCCCAGCAGTTTGGTGTGTTGTACATAGAACCGTTGTTAGCATGTGTGTCATATCTCATGTAAACAGGTGTGTTCTCTGGGAGGTCTTCGCGGATCAAATCCTCACGGATGATAGCGATAACGATACCAGCAGGACCAATGTTCTTCTGAACACCACCGTAAATCATACCGTAGTCTGATACGTTACATGGCTTTGAAAGGAACATTGAAGACTGGTCAGATACGAGGATCTTACCCTTTGTGTTAGGGAGCTTCTGGAATGTTGTACCGTGGATTGTCTCGTTCTCACAGATGTATACATAGTCTGCATCATCATCGATTGGAAGATCTGAACAATCTGGGATATAGCTGAAGTTCTTGTCTGCTGATGTAGCAACGATATTAACCTTACCGAACTTCTTAGCTTCTGTAGCAGCCTTCTTTGACCAAGCACCTGTTACGATGTAGTCAGCTACACCATTCTTCATAAGGTTCATAGGAATCATGGAGAACTGTAATGTAGCACCACCCTGAATGAATAATACCTTGTAGTTATCTGGGATACCCATCAATTCACGAAGGTCAGCTTCAGCCTCATCTGCAATCTGCTGGAAAACCTTGGATCGGTGAGACATCTCCATTACACTCATTCCACTACCCTTGTAGTCGAGAAGTTCAGCCTGAATCTCCTCAAGAACTGGCAATGGCATTGTAGCAGGACCTGCTGAAAAGTTGTAAACTCTTGCCATAATCATAGCCTCCATATATATATTAGTTTTATTTATAAATCGAATTAAACAAATTCCTAAAAATTATACAAGGTGCAACCTCTCACTTCAATATGCTAAAGCGATACAAAAAGACAACTGCTACTACTCAAATTGCAATAATCTTGTGCGTTTTCTACTAATGAAAATCAATTGAAAAGTGTTTTCGATAAATCCGGGCAAAAATAAAGCCGCAAACGCGGCTCATTATCTTATCAATTATGGTTATGTATTGCCCTCTTATACGCCTCTCGAGTATATCGGTGATACTCAAACCCAAAATCATTCTGTTCAATGAAATAAACATATGGATCAATGCTTTCATTTGAAAAATAAATAGCGAATTCAGCTTCATTCTCACGCTCGATTACAACATCACTATCAAATGAATTGAACAACGAGATTATGTTCTCCTCAGTCGCTTCAAAAGACTTAATCATTGATATGAACGCAACAGAGAAATCTGAAGGTTTATAGTTACTACTTACCCAATCCACTCCAGATGCAGGGATTGTAATACCAACCCTTCCACTTCCATCTTGTGCAGTAGTTAACACTACATCACCAAGAGTATCTCTCACATTACTTTTAAAAGTGGACAAGGCATCAATCAAATTGTCTTCATCGCAATCGAGTAATTCACATAGCGAATCATTTGGATAATAAACAGTGAACTGCACACTATTATGACCAATCTTAACCTCACACTCGAGAATGTTATCGATTATATTTTGCTCAAGAGTCATAATCGTCTGTATCTCCTTCGCCTAAATAAACTTCACCTGTAGTTCTGAAGGCACCGAAAACACCCACGAGCTTATAGCGTTCTTCACACTCTTCATACTCGATATAATTTGAATCTACAGCCTTACCATCTAAGGAAATAGAAACAGTAATATGCTTCACTTTAATCTTTGAGATAAGCTCATTTATCTCTTCGTTATCAGAAGATAATTCAACAAGCAAAGCCTCATTCTTACCATCATTTCCATATCCGATAACGGTTACATTAACCCTCTCACCATATAAATTGAAAAACTCACGTTCTGGCATATACCAGAAAGTTACATGAGGGTTCTCAATTACCTTAGCAAGACGCTCGTCGCCGAAATTCTTTGCTATTTCCAGCACCTCAGATTTGTTAAAAAAGCATCCAATATATTTAGCTAACATTATTTCTTCTTCCTCTTAAATTCAGTATAAACAACATATATCAAAACCCCTATCAATATCACACCAAATGCAATTGTTGATAGTCCGTTAAAACTCAGAATATTCCACACTCCATCAAAGCTCTCCTTAACTTGAATCCAATCACAAAGCGCTGAAATAACGCCCAATACTGCTAACAAAGAAAGGATTCTATTTACCGCCTTATCATGAGCATTATCTTCTTCCTCATCATGCTCTTTCTGAAGTGTTGCTAGACGATTAATTGGCTTCTCGGCATCTTCATACAAGTCTTTGATTCTGAATATCTTAACAATACGATCATAAAGTCTCTGATACTGTGGCACTTCTGTTATTACATCGAACAAAAAGTTATTATGAAATTTTGCGAGATCAACTTTGAAATCGCTCAATGTTTTCAAGTCATTACTATTACTCTCAACACCAACTCTAGTTAAGAAGTCATAAAGGAAATACTTCTGATGCAATAAAAGAGCATACATTGTTACATACATATCCAAGACATTCTTCCTGAAGGTTCCTTGTCTGAAGGAAGCATTTGTCTCATTAACAAATACTCTACAAGATAAAGCTTCATCTGTTATTCCCCATGCTACATCAGACGCAGCACGATATAGCCAATCACCACGATCTATTTCAGGATTGTAAGTAAAACCCAAATCATAATTATGAGACAACATGAAGACATCTTCCTCATAATTCTCATCAGTTTCACACTCAATGTAAGAAAATGTATTAGCTCTCTCCTGACCTTCGTTAGCAAACTGATAGAATTCCACATTATAAGAAATTGTTCTACTTAACAACGACTTAACCATCTCCAAAGGTATATATTCATTCTTATCAGCATCTAAGAACTTTACTTTTGCAACTTTCTTAATCAAATAAGAAGCAGAAGATACAACTTTTGGAATAGTCTCACTAAAGCTAACTCGCATACCAATAAGACCTATTCCAGTTGAGAATAGAAATAAATCAAAGTTCTCAATTACAAATTCAAATTTATCGAAGAATTGTGTTTTGGTAATACTAAAACTCTTATCTTTAATAAGCTTTTGGTACTCATCGGAAGCCTCATTAAGGACATAACGACAACATTGGCATTCTTCACCCTTAGCAGGATCCAACTTGTCACTAATGAATTTGAAAAAATACTTACTTGTCTGAACCTTATTCTTCGAATACAAATCCCAAGCCTTGTTCTCACCAAGGAAAACACTAGACTCGTCATCAAAGCTAAATGGCATAAAAAACGTCACATAATTTCTAAGTTCTTCCATTGCCCACTCTCCGCAAAACTCTTATAAAATCATTCTATCACACTATCAACAATAGCTTCCCCATTAATATCAATCGTAATCTTTTTCATTCTTGGTTGGGCATCAAGTATCTTAAGTAAATCAAATTTTGGCGTAGCCCATAAAACTGGAACACGCTTCTCTGATACCACAAATCGTTCCCCACTCTTAACGCTATCAACAGTTAGGAAGCCACCATTTCTCTGTGCAATCTCATCGATTACTTCTAGACATACGCAAGACAATCCTCGATAATCCTCACCCACAACATATCGACCCTTAACATTGGAATCAATATTAAAACTCTGCAAGTCCTCACTAAACCACATATGCTGATGGCCAAAGAACACCTGTTCATCACCATAGGAGAAATATCCACCCTGCTTCATGAACGCATATGGAGTATGTCCGTGAATAATGCATGCTCTTCTAGATTTAAGGCTCTCCAACGAAGGCCACACATGATAACGAGACCTCTGCGAATAAAGACCTTTTCTAGACCAGACAACTTGTCTAAATGGTCTATCTTCTCCAGCACATGTCTCATCAAGCGCATACGCATAATTAGTCGAACCTGGATTATCATCCATATCTTTATTGATTAACTCGAAAACATCCGTAATCATTCCAGCATGTGCAAAATAATACGTCATAACTCTGCTTTTATAAACTATGATGTCTGGCAAGTTTTCGAGAGGATAAACAGGCAACAACTCTCGCTCGTGATTACCTCTTATCATATGAAAACCAGGCTTATCATAATCAGCCTGATAGTACTGAGACATATAATCTAATAGTAGCCGTGGATTACCACCAGCGTTATAGTCACCTACAAAATATGCATGATCAATCTCAGGATTAAATCCAATCTTCGCAATCAGCTTCTTAAGCGTATCAACCTCACCATGGAGGTCACCAATTACAAAATGTAATCCTCCTGGATACTTCTTCCTAAGGCTATCAACATTAGCATCTTCACAAATTAAAATTCTATCGTTCATAACAACCTTTAAAGTTTTTCTTATTTAACTAAACAATACGTATATTTCGTAATTCAATCTATAGAATACAATTAATCGTTTCAAAATCTTAACAACTAAACTAAGTTACTCGTAGATGATTAATCACTTTGGTGATACAATTCGCTACAGAAATCAAAAGAGAAGTGACATCAATGAGTAAAGACAGTAGAACAACTTTATTTGAAACAACCCCAGTATGGAGTGCAATACTTAAACTTACAATTCCAATGATACTAAGCTCCATTGTATCCATGATTTACAATCTGTCGGATACCTACTTCGTTGGGGCACTTAATGATTCTGTCCAAAACGCAGCGATTACACTCGTAGCTCCAGCAATGACTTTGTTCTATGGAATTACAAACCTATTTGGTATTGGTGCTTCAAGTCTTATGAGCAGAAGCCTAGGTAAAAAAGACTTTGATACTGTTAAGAAGGCTTCTGCAACTGGACTATACTTCGCCCTAGTATTTGCAATATTACTATCGCTCATCACACTTATATTTAACCGCCAGACACTTAACATATTAGGTACAGACGACTCAACTACTAACGCTACCAAGAACTACCTGTTCTGGACTGTATGCCTTGGATCTGTTCCTGGAATAATGAGCATCATGTTTAGTTATTTACTTCGAGCAGAAGGACATTCTATGCATGCTAGCCTTGGTCAGATGAGTGGCTGTATTTTGAATATAATCCTTGATCCAATCTTCATCCTTCCTTTTGGTTTTAATCTTGGTGCAGCTGGTGCAGGATTAGCAACATTCATCTCAAATGTAGTTGCATGTATTTATTTTTTAGTATTCCTATTCGCGAAAAAGAAGAACACATTTGTATGTCTCAAGCCTTCATTCTTCACACCTTCCAAACTCATACTATCTAACATCTTAATAGTAGGAATTCCAGGAGTATTCCAAAACATTCTTAACGTTGTAAGCATGACAATTCTAAATAACATTGTGGCTAGTTATGGTACTGATGTCATCGCTGCTGTTGGTATAGCAAACAGAATTAATCAATTACCTATACAGATTGTCTTTGGCTTTACTCAAGGCGTAATGCCACTGATTGGTTATAACTACGCCAATAAGAACTTCCCTAGAATGAAGGAAGCAATTAAGAAAACATATATCCTCACAATCTCTGCGTTGATGTGCATACTTGTAGCTTTCAATGTAGCTGGACAGCCAATAGTAAGAATATTCATGGATAACGATGTAATCGCCCAGACAGGAGCTTGGTTCCTTAGCGGATTTGGTTTCAGTCTTCCATTCATGTGCATAGACTTTATGGTTGTCGGAATTACTCAAGCATTCGGAATGGGTAAATATGCTTTGGCATTCTCCTTTGCTCGTAAGGTATTCTTAGAGATACCTCTCATATTATTACTCAACAAATTTGCCCAAGTTAATGGTATTGCATACGCTCAATGTATCACTGAGATAACAATGTCAATAGCGGCAATATTTGTTCAGATACACTTACTGAATAACAAGAGGCTTTCAAAGCTTTCAATTAACAACTAACTCAAACAAAATATAAGGGCTGGAAAACAATTGTTTTTCAGCCCTTTCGCATTAATAATCAATTCTTATCTTCACGCTGCGCATGAAGTTTCTTCTTCATCTCGTACATCGTAGCATCGGCCTTTTTAAAGTACTCATCAAGCGTTACATTCTCATTAGGATCAATAATTACTGTACCTATACTAATTGATAGTTTGAACGGTAACATCAGATCTTCAGCTTGTTTCTTAACTACATCACAAAGAGTATTCTGCAATGCATAACCATCATCAAAGAATACATTCTCACCAATGATTACGAATTCATCTCCACCATAACGAACACCATACCAAGAAGATGGGATAGTAGCCATAATAGACTTTGATACTAATCTAATAGCTAAGTCTCCCTGAAGGTGACCATATACATCGTTAATCATCTTCATCTTATTGATGTCGACAACCATGAGTACACCAGACTTACCATCAGCTCTAATCTGCTCCAAGAATGGAATAGCCCTCTTCTCATAACCTTTACGATTAAGAAGACCAGATAGTTCATCTCTCAAAGACATCTCATTAATCTTCTTAGTCATATAATCAACTTCAATACACTGCTTTGCTCTTACAATTGCTTTACTCAAATGAGCCAACCAAGTGTTGAGATAATACATGTTGATCATCTTGTATTGGTTCTTGAATACAGCATATCCAATAACAGAACCGTTATTATGAAGCGGAGCAACCATATAAATATTAGAAGGCTCGTCTGGAGTATCAAATACTGGATAAATATAAGAAGTAACGATAGACTGTCGTGGAAGAATTTTTCCACCACGCATCGCGAAAATCACATCCATTCGATCTCCATAACCAAAGCATCTTGGTGCATTCGCACCAACAATTGAATCAACAAACGACTCATCCAAACATATACAGAATGTATCACCTTCATACATCCTATAACCAATCTCAGAAGTCTCATCGAACAGATTAGCAAAACGCTCAGAAACCTCTTCCATTGAACAAACATCATTAGCTACGGTATCGATAGCTTGCAAATGCCAATCAAACATAGTTCTTTCAACAGGAACTGCATACGCATTATTTATGAACTCTGCCTGATGCTGCTTAAGTTCAGCAGATACAGAACAACCACAACTCTCACCTTTGAAAAGTCTAGAAGCCTTCTTCATAATTCCCTTACGAGGAGCTCCATCCATCAAATCAATGAGATGATTTAATCCTTCAATACTTCTAATCTGCCATCCACGATCAACAGTAGTAATAATAGGATTATAAGTCTGAGCAGAAATGATATTGTCAAATCCAGTTACAATAACATCACTAGGAACTGAATAGCCAAGAAGGTTCAACGCATAAATTGTACCCATGGCCATAACGTCATTAGCGCAGACAAATGCATCTGGAAGTTTGTGTTTTCTAAGAAATTCAGGAATCAACTGTCGAACATTGTAATAACTCCAACCACCGACAATTACATTCTCGTCCTTAAGTGTCTCGCCATATTCAGCAAGAACATCAGTCAAAGCACGTTTACGATCAATGTTCTCTAGATTTTCTTCATCACCAGAGATAAAGACAATATCTCTAGCATTATGATCACCAATAATATGTTCGCAAAGTTCTCGCATACCTGAATAGTTATCTGTACAGATACAATCCATACCATCGAGCTCATACTCCAAACATACGGCTGGCTTATTAGTCTTAAGTATGCGTTCCTTCAAAATAGAAAGCTCGCCTCTATTATTCAATGTATTACCAAAAAGGATAAAACCATCAAACCTGTCCAAGTCAGGCAAATTAAGAATATTAACATCACCCTGAGCGTAATCAACGTCATCTGTGGTAGATGCATATTCAATAAAAAGAAGAATATCTACATTCTTCTCTTTCGCGCATTTTTGAACACCTTCCATTGCGTTTTTCAGGTATTCATCGCTCCAACCATTAGCAAAAACTGCAACTCTTCTCTTCATAATCTTCTCCATCATCCATGTGCATGTAGGCTATCTTAAGTTACATATTAAAAGACAAATTAAAAGCCATTGCGACTATTTTTTTAACAGTTAGTAAATTCTAAAAATTACTTGTGATTAGTCGACGTATTCTTCATCAATAGCACTTCGTTTTACCTACTCTTCTATAATACCAAATACAATAACCAGGCACACAAGTACCTGGTTACTTTTTTGGCATTATCGCAGCTTATAATCACTCATAATCAACAAGCAAATCCTTATCAATAATCTGGAAATTCGCTCTATGAATATAGAGTGCCTTACCATCAATCATGAGCTTTGTTGTCTTAGGAAGATCCTCACAAACTTTCCAGTAAACTTCCTTACCTGAATATGCACAAATAGGATCACCAAGCTGGCTCTGAATTACTACAACAACTGGCTTACCATACATATTCTTATAGCGATTAACTGTGTTAGCAATGATTGTATTATCGCCTAATCCGTTAGCCTCACTATTGATATCAAGTATCTCCTGCTGCTGATACTCAACATCTGGAAGTAGGCCGCTCTCTGCGAAAATAACTGTTGAACCACAATTCTCAACCTGACTACCATCAATTGTGATTGTAACTACTGATGAAAGTGTCTCAACATGACCCCATCCATCATCTGTATAAACTTTCTCACGAATAATGTTGGCATTTAGATCAATCTTCTGACCCTTCATTGTCATGAATAATTCGCCATCATTTGAATAGAATTTTGCTTCATATGTATTACCAGTAATTGAACCATTAAGTGAATTAATCTCGCTCTTAAAAGCAGCACAGCTAGAAAGAGTAAATAACATACACACTAATAACAAAATCGCTGTAGAGATCTTAATAACTTTTGTCTTCATAAATTCACGTCACCTCTCAATAACATTAATTCCACTATAGTCTAGCACTTGATGAACATTCTAAATACGTGTAATAAGCATAATAAGCCACAGCCATTGCTCCAAACACACATTTTGTTATGGCGTTAATTAATACTTTTTCAGATTTTTCAATTATACTTATAACTATCTACAACCTATTTTTTCGCATCTTTAAATTGGGCAAAACACTATATTAGATTGTAGAAACGACCAGTTTTCAATGTTATATTTTTTACAAAAATAACCGGAGGATTAAATAATGGCTTACAAGTTTAATTGTACTAATTGTAAAAATCGTTGTGACGGCAAAAGCCTAGGTAATTATCAGTTTAAGAATGATGTTGAGTATTCAGAACATTATGAAAACCTACTCATCCAGGAGATAATTGATTTTGGTCTATTCGCCAAGAAAACTGAACGTGATGGTTACCCTGACGTTGAAGTATACGAATATGAAGGTGGCCCTATTCGCTGCTATATTGAAGTAAAAGCTCAGCGCCGTTCATTCATGAGCGTATCTAGAATACTTCCTGAAAGCGATTTAATTCCATCAGAAACTATGGTGCTAAATCTTTCAGATTTGCTTCGTTACTTCGAAGTTGCCAAGGTTGAACCAGTACCTGTTTATGTTCTATGGGTATTAAGTGAGAGACCATGTATTGTAGCTAACGACCAGCACCTTTATTTCATTCAGAAATCCGATGTTTTACAGAAGATTTATAACAAATATGGTGACAAGCGTCGTTTCAGAAGACAGAGTGGTAAAGGCGATGTTGTGAACGGCCAGCATAAGGGCGTTGTTGTGAACTATCACTTTAGCCTTGAAGAGCTCACACCATTCGACATCAATAATATCTAATTAGATATTATTTCTCAATAATGCGCCTAATCTCTTCTATGTCCTTATCTGAAAGTTTCTGTCTCTTAGCAAAAGCTGCGATAAAAGCAGGAAGTGAACCTTCGAAAGTCTTATCCATCATCTCATCAATCTCAGATACCTGAACTTCTTGCTTTGTCACCAAAGATGAGATCTGGCCATCTTCATTTGTGAGGACACCTCTCTCACTTAGTCGCTTAATAACTGTATATGTTGTTGTTCTACTCCATCCCAATTGTTCCTTGCATAAGACAGCAAGCTTAGAACTTGATATTGGCTCATTATCCCAAAGGATCAAACAAAATCTATATTCACTCTCAAAAATCTTAGGAACAGACATAAACAACCTCCTTGTCTAACGTGTTAGACGCCTATAGTCTAATGCGTTAGACACGCTTTGTCAACAGATGAAAGCAGTATGTTTTCGAGCACTTATTTATAGCAAACAAAAAGAAAAACGCATGAGACAAATTGTCCCATGCGTGCATTAATCTTCAGTCTTACTTGTGGATATATATCCTAGACATTTCTGGTTCACCGTCTCCTTGTGCCATACACAAGAATTCCCAGCCATATCGCTCATAAAAACCTGTATGATCCGTCAGAAGATATAGTGGAGAAATTCCTTTCGTTCTACAATCGTCCACCACATAATCCAAGAGTTTTCCAGCGATACCTTGTGAGCGATGAGCCTCGTCTGTATATACAGCACAGACATTAGGTGTCAAATCCTTACGATCGTGGAAATCATTCTCTACAACGCCTAATCCAGCGACTATCTTCTCGTCACACAGACAGAGGTACCACCCATATTCTGTCTTGCCAGCAAGATAAGCTTCCATACATTCTAGATATGCCTCTTCAGGTACACCCCATTTATCGTGAAACCATTTTGCCGCGTCAAGTTTAAGATCTTTCCTATCTCGTAATGTTACTATCGTGTAGTCACTCATAAATCAATACCCCTTACAATGTAATTCGAAATCAATCTATATATGTTACACATTATAACCAACAACACTACGCGATGCATTGTTTATTAGTTTTCCATTGCCTTCTTTGCTTTCTTCTCCTTTTCAATTGATGCAAGTGAAATTGTAAGAAGTGAAAAGATAATAGCTGGTGTATTGAAATCCATTGGGATACCCTTTCTAATGCTTGTTACGATTGATAAAATCTCTGCGATAAATGTAAATGCTGCGATGATGTAAATTGCAATCTCTGTCTTTGTAATGTTCTTCATAATTCTGTTCCCTTTCTTTATAGCCGTAAGTGATTAATTCGGCTGATGTAATTGACCTTTGTGGTCGTCCTTTGTTTTATGGTTCAAGTATATTCTCTAGGAGTTTTCCACTCCATCGAATCTCCTTACAGACTTCTTACACTTGCGTAAGAAATCATACGGCAACACTTACCGATTACGATATAATTATGAAATACTAAATAGTGAACTCTACAGAAAACAAACAATCCGCCTAGTACTATTGCTAGGCGGATTTTGTATTGGAATATTTTCGACTTATAAATCGTATCAAATATCTCGAGCATATGCTGCGATAGTGTGTTTGCCACTAGCGCTTTCTTCGCCGGTTGCCTTAAAGCCCTGTGACTCCCAAAACTTCACTGCAATCTCATTTTCCTTAACGCATCCAAGTGAAATGTAGTCGTAACCCAAAGCCTTAAGGTTAGCTCTAATATCAGCAAAAATCTGTGAACCAATACCCTTTCCTTGTTCTACTCCATCTACTAGGAACCAACCAATAAAAGCATCATCGTTTTCCGGATAGCCAAGAATAATATCAGCGATTGCGATAAGACTTTCATCATCATAGAATCCGAGGAAATACTTACTAGTTTCAGAATATCCTTCAGGTACTTCACTAATGACTTCTGTAAGGCTCTCCTTGGTAGGAACGCGGCCTAAATAACGATAAAAACGTCTATTTGATTTACACAATCTATAAACTTCAGAGATATTCTCTTCACGCATTTTACGAACTTCATATTTACTCGAGAAAGCACTAACATCGATTAATTCTGATTTCTCTTTCTCAC
This sequence comes from Clostridia bacterium, assembly GCA_024403735.1. Classification (GTDB taxonomy): domain Bacteria; phylum Bacillota; class Clostridia; order Saccharofermentanales; family Saccharofermentanaceae; genus Saccharofermentans. The sequence continues at coordinate 14,023 of JAKSRG010000025.1, read as the reverse complement.
TATCAATAGCGTGTCTAAACTGTGTCTCATATAGCATTCTATATGTTCCACCTAGAGCCAAGAGTTCCTCGTGAGTTCCCTGTTCAGCGATAACTCCATCTTTAACTACAAGTATAGAATCAGCCTTCAAGATTGTAGAAAGTCTGTGTGCTATTACGATACTTGTACGCCCCTTCATCATTGCTTCTAATGCATCTTGAATTGAATTCTCAGAGATTGAATCAAGTGCGCTCGTAGCCTCATCTAATATGAGAATCTTTGGATCTTTAAGTATCACACGAGCAATAGAAATTCTCTGTTTCTCACCACCTGAAAGCTTAAGGCCACGGTTACCTACCTGAGTATTGTAGCCATCTGGCTGCCTTGTAATGAAATCGTGGATATTCGCAATCTTGCAAGCATTCTCAATTTCTTCCATAGTCGCATCTTCTTTGGCGTAACGGAGATTATCAAGGATTGTTCCATTGAATAAATAAGTCTCCTGAGTAACCACTCCGACCTGACTACGTAAGTACTGAATATCAAAATCACGAACATCAACACCAGCAATCTTTACACTACCACCAACGACATCATATAGTCGTGGCACAAGATTAACAACAGTTGATTTACCTGAACCAGAAGGACCAACTATCGCATACATCTTTCCACCAGGAACTTCGAAGTTAACATCAGTCAAAAGTTCTTTGTCCTCAGTGTAACTAAATGACACATGGTCATAGACAATTGGCTTCATCTTAACATCTGGCTTCTTGCCAGCTTTTGGATTGACGATTGTGTTCTCCCTATCAAAATAATCGAAAATTCGCGTAAACAAAGCAAGTGATCTTGTAAAATCAACCTGGATATTCAAAAGGGATTCAACTGGACGATATAGTCTATTAATGAGTGCAACAGTCGCAGTGATCGCACCAACTGTGAGTGTTGGATCAAGTTTATGAATAATCAAAAGACCTCCGACGAAATATATGAGAAGCGGGCCTACCTGACTAAACATTCCCATAACTACACCGAACCACTTACCAGAGCGTTTCTCTTTGAGCGCGTACTCAGTAGCTTCCTCATTAACTCTAACAAAATTCTGGTATTCTTTCTCCTCACGAGTGAATAACTTAACAAGCATGGAACCACTTACAGAAAGAGTCTCATTTATTATCTGGTTAAGCTCATCATTTCGTTCTTGGCTCTCTGTCAAAAGTTCCCAACGCTTCTTACCTGCACTCTTTGTAGGAATTACAAGAAGTGGAATAATCGCGATACCTACCAACGCAAGTTTCCAATCCATCGAAAACAATGCAACCAGTGTAGTGACAACTGTTGCAACATTATTCACGATACTTGAAAGCGTGCCACTTATTACAGTACTAACACCACTAATATCGGTGTTCATTCTGGTAATGATATCGCCTTGTTTTTCAGTTGTGAAAAACGAATGAGGCATATACTGCAGATGCTTGTACATCTGATTTTTCATATCGAAAATAATACGCTGCGCAATCCAAGAATTGATATAACTCTCTAGTACGCCAATCAACTGACTCACAAAGAGCGTCGCAAACGCGATTAACAAGAGATTAATGAGAAATCTCAAGTCTTCACCAACCAATGCTTGATCAACGATTTTACCAGTGATAATCGATGGAAAAAGACCCACCGTTGCTGATAACAAAATTGCAACAAATACAAAGAAGAATTGAAGTCTATAAGGCTTCATATAAGATAAAATTCTAAATATCAGTTTCTTTGTAACTTTAGGAAGATTTTTCTTTTCCTCCTCTGTCAAAAATCCTCTTGGACCAAGAGAATTACGTGACCCTCCATTACCTGCCATAACTCAACTCCATTATTGTTAGTACTTCTACCCATTAAACTCACACTTAACAAGTGTAGTCACCCTACTTCTATTATCTTATATCATTACGGCAATTGATGTAATCCCATAACAAAAATGGATGTCTCCAAACATGGAAACATCCATTAATCAATTAATTTCAATTAGCGACTTACAATCGTATGATTATTAAGCCTTACGCTTGTTAGTAAATCTAATAACAATAGTAAATGCTGCAATTGCCAAAACTACCAATGCACTAACTACATTATTGCTGCCAACCTCGCCAGTCTTAGCTATTCCATTAGTATCTGAATTAGCGGCAGATGAATTACTCGAATTACCAGCATTATTAGCAGTAGTTTTATTACCATCATCGCTAGTAGTTGTATTATTATGACCATCATTTGTAGTCGAATTATTTCCACCATCACCAGAACCATCAATATCAACAGGAGGTGTAACTACTGGAGTTGATGTTGGAGTAGGAGTTGGAACCGGAGTAGGCTCAGGTGTCACAACAGGTGTAGGTTCCGGAGTAACTACTGGAGTAGGCTCAGGAGTTACAGTTGGTGTTGGAGTAACTACTGGTGAAGGCTCAGGTGTAACCGATGGAGAAGGAGATGGTTCAGGAGTTACCGATGATGATGGAGAAGGTTCTGGAGTTGTAGTAGGTTCAACTTCATTCTCCCAATACATGTCGTAACTAACCTTAGACGCATTAACAATAATCAATGAATAATCTTCACCATCGAATGTTATAGTTTCTGGGTACTTAGCACTATTATCTGCAAATACGATAAAACGTGGTTCATCATCCTTAACATACTTCTCTGGAGCAGCTGTCTCAGTGATCATGTAAACTGTTCCTCGATTGAGTTTATCAAATGAAACAAGACCACTATCGCCAGACTCGCCAGTCTTTGGACTATTACCAGCAACAGTAACAACATTACCGCTCATACTACATGCTGTAATCGAGAACTTAGCACCTGGAAGAGTATCAGTAACTGAACTAGCATCATGCTTTACGATATTAAGATATGGCTTTGTCTCAGCTGAAGAATTAGCCGCACTCTGGTAAACAGAACCTGTAATAACCTTTGATCCCTGTGTACCCTTTGTAGTAATACCAATAATCTTACAATCATTAGAACCAGAATTATTCTCAAATGTTGAACCAGGAACTAAGTTAACTGTAGCTCTGTAAGAAATCTCATAATATGTTGCATCGTTAATAACGAGCTGGAAAGTCTTAGTTGTAGGATCATATGTAAAACTATCTGAACTTGGAGCTACACCATTAACAAGTACAGAAGACATATCAAGATCGAATGCTTCGCCCATTGTATCTTCAAGGATGAGTGTATCTGAATTAGGATCCATATCCAAAGCAGCTGGGTTAGCAACGATATTAAAGTTAGCGTATGGAGCAGTAGCCTTACTGTAATCAAATGTCTTTACGAGCTCATCAGGCTTTGTGTAATAGAAGTCTTCCTCATATCTTTGCTGAGTTGTACCATTAAGCACAATCTCTGCAGCGTTATGATAAACAAACTTATCATCAGTCTGAGCATCTACCTTTGTCTTGTACTGGAAATACAAATTCTGTGTTCGTAAAGCCTTAATCATCTCGTCCTTAAAGTGGAACTCGACTACTGTCTTGCCATCTACAGTCTTTGTAACTGCCTGAATATAGTCATCTACATTATAGAAAACGCCTGTACTACCATTAAAGATTGAGAATGAATTCATATCGATTGTTACATCAGCTGGCAAGTAGTCAACAATGTATCCTGTTGTTATCTTGTCATCTTCAAACTGATGAACATATAGATACCAGCTGAGCATACCATGATCCAAATCACTACCACCCTGGTTAGTAAACTTCTCGAAACTAACATGGAGAGTATAGATATCAGCCCACACACAAGCGAGCGGCTTTTCAAGTTCAATTGTCTCTTTACTCTCTACGCTAGCATAATTAGGAATCTTTCCTCTATATCCAGAAGGATAAGCCCAAGCATAATTTGATGCGAAATCATTAGCAGTATCCCAATCGTACATATCAGGATTAGCCTGAACTGTGTACTTGATGTATAGTTCTTCACCATCAGACATACCATCAAATACAGTACGCATTTCATTAGACTTGTAATTGATATCCCAATCAGTGTGTTTTCCAGTATATACTTGTGTACATGCTGCATCAGTATAAATCTCTGGTACAGTATACAAAGACATACCAGGCCACATCTCATCGTAGAAGCTAACATTTGTATTAACTGAAGTAGAAGTTACTCGGATGTAGCAATCATATAGAAGATTGAGATTTGGTACTTCACGATCTTCAAATCTCTTTGTAATCGCGAGTGCTGCCTCAACTGTAGGTGGAACTACCTTGATAACCTTGGCTGCTAATCCAGGGAAAGTAACAGTAATATCCTCAGGTGCCTTACCACCTCTACCGTCATCAGTAATCTTACCGCTGAATGTAAGGCTACCCTTACGGTTTGTCTTTGTTTCATCACAGAAATCACTTGATGAATAACTTATAGAAATGACATTATTAACGATTGAAAAATCGCCAATATCAATTTGATTTTCCAAAATTTTTCCTGATGGAACATCTTTGAAAACAATCTCTGTAGGAAGTTCGTAAGTATAAACTGTACCTACCTCAACAGAATCTGAAGCAGGCAAAAACTCCCAATTCATAGTTGCATAAAATTCTTGGCCGTATTCAACAGAAACACCCTGGGCAGTAAGGTCATTATCATCCTTATCTGTAAGACTGATGGAAAACTTGCTTTGATCTACTTTATCAAGCAATTTACAAGTATCTCCAGCTGCTGCCTTGACGGCACTACTTGGAACAATAACTGGTATCAGGCATGCGATAACAGTTATGACTGACAAAAGTCGGCATAATCTCTCTTTCATAATATTCAACTCCCTCTTGTTTAATGCGAATATATTATATATTGCTCATGAGGGCATTTGCATTACATATAAGATACAAATCATTGAATATAGCAGATTTTCAGCTGATTAACGAAATAATGCAAAAAAATATCAATTTATTTCACAACTTCGCGCAGTATTACTCAAAATAACAACAAACTTAAGATGCTTCTATAGTCGGATTAACATCACTTTTTATCATAATATTATTCCCCATAATGAAGTAGGTTTTCATCGAATAGGGATTATTCCTGACAGGACTTGCTCGTTTATTATTTTATGTCTAAAATGTCACATAAGGGATATTACAAATTGGGATGAGAGATAGATATGAATATTAGATATATTTTAAATGCTACTTCATTAGGAGTTGCGTTGTTTTCGTAGAGTTCCGATTACAATATTCACTTTTAATCTGAGGTGACATACTATGAGCGGAATTCCGTTATATACATTGATCATTGTAATTTTCGTTGTAGTTACAATTTGTAGTGCAGTTGGTTTTACTACACTTTTCAAAAAGAACCCAAAGTCATATATGTGGACGAATATCATAATAATGATATACCCATATGTGTATATGATTGCTCTCTACATTGCTGGAAAGGCTACTAAGCTTTCTTATTCATTAGAGATGGATTTAAGTAAAACCATTTCTAATATTACATTGGTAGTTTATCTATTTCTTTTTATAATCTATCACGCACTTGTCTTGGGAACATTAATTGCAGACTTTATATCTGCCATAAAAGGTTATCTAGATCCGAAATCAATGGCGATTTCATCTTTGGTTGTAAAAGCAGTTCAGATTCCAGCATATGTTTTTCACTTTGGCCTGGGTATATTAGGAGTTATAACAAACATCATCACAGGTTTTGCACCTCTATTTTTCGCATTATTCATTGATTTTGTAACGATTGCAATCACCGGCGCATTTACAACTGCTAATTCAATAGGATTATGCAAGCGTAACATTATCACAAAACCAATAGCAGTATTGGCTTCTTTGCTTTCGTTCATTTATTGCGTAGATGTGGCGGATGTAATTGTTTTATATGTCCTTTCAAGAAAGAAAATCAAGAAACTAGACTAATGGAACATATCACTTAGAAATGCTATTGCCGATAGGTGAAAAAATAAGCGAGATTCTAGTCATTAACGCAAATCAATCTACTCCACTTCTTAGTCAAAAGAAAAGACGTCCACCTAATCTTAGATGGACGCCAATATCTATCCCCATAAATCACAAATCATCTAGTATAAACAACATCATTAACTACAATTGACTCGATGGCATCATTATCAACAAGACGATTGAAAAACAAGTGCAATACTTGATCGAAATCGCCACATGCGTAAATATAGTTGGCTTTCTCGACTTCGCAGCTATAACTTATACCATATGCATTCATATTGTGATCTTCTACGCAATAACTTGTACCATCTTTATAATTGATATAAATCGTATGTATGTAGTATGTATCAGTATAACTAATTCCTGTTCCTTCACCCATCTCAATTCCCATCGTGATTGGTGACACATTAATTGTGCCGCCTTCTGAGTTAGTGAATGTAACACTCTCAGCTCGCCCCTTACATGTGATGCTGTGTGAAGTTACTCTTGTCTCTTTTTGTAATTGCTCTGCAGAGTTTGCTGCTATATACTCACCACGTCCACCCATTGTACAAGGGAGTTTATTAACAGTCATAACTAGACCTTGATCGCAATCCGTATAACAATAACATACAAGTTTCTCATCTGTTGATAATTCCTTGTCGACGTAAATCTGAGTTGCGCCACCGATTGTGAACCAGAATGTTGAATCTTCAGTGAACCAAGTAAAATCACTATCGCTATCAGGACCGCAATCAAACATATTATCGATACCGCCCTCTTTCTCGATAGTTAACTCAATCACAGCGCCATATTCATCGCGTACGACAGACAAAAGCGTGATAGTCGTTCCATCAACTTCAACAGAATAATCGAGCTGAGTTAAGCAATCTCCAATCAGTCTATCAGCAGTCTCTGCATCCACATCTACAAACTCCTGCTCAGGATAGATAATTGTATAATAACTGTCCTTCTCTGCCTCATAATATGTAACCTCATGAGACTCAACATTTTCTCTGTCTTTGGTTCCCCAGATGCGTTCAAAAACATCCCCATCAATTGTAGCTTTAGCAACAAATGGAGAAGCAATCACCAAACATGCTGCAGCTGCCGCAATGATTGGTCCTACGCCGATGCCACTCTTGTTCTTCTTGAACTTCTGTAAATTGATCTCTTTTATTTTTCTATACTCATCAGAAAATTCATGTCTCTCACAAGGCGCATCAAATTCTTCAATAGAAATATCAAATATATCCTTAGTCATAATCTTAATCCTCTAATTATCGGGCTAATTTTGTACCAATGCTTTAATCTTCTTCTTTGCTCGTTCGAACCTCTTACGTACGCTTGTTTCAGAAATATTCAATTTCTGCGATGTCTCACGAACAGACAAATTATCCTTAACCAGACACTTAACTACGTCACTATATTTAGCTGGAAGCTTGTCTAGAATTGCTTCCAAATCTATTGGTTCGCTGTCTTGTTCTTCATCTTGACTACTCTCAATTACACCTTCGAGATCAGTCAACGATACTAATTGGAAATCTTTCTTACCTTTGCGGTATATGTTGATTGCAGAGTTCTTGATAACTGTAATGATGTATCTTTTACACTCATCTGACTTGGCATCAACGAAGACTTTGTTACTTTTCATTAGTTTTAAGAAAGCTTCCTGAACAGCATCTTCAGCAGCATCCTGGTCTTTTAGAATTGCATATGCCACTCTGTACATTTTCTGCTCATATAATGAATAGCATTCTTCAATAAAACGTACAGAATCTTTCTTGCTCATAATACAAATCCGTCATCCTTTCTAAATATTAAGGTCAAATAACTTGCCTTTATCTATATAAACAAAAGCCGAGGCAGTTTTGTGACAGTTTTTAGGGTTTGTTTTCGAGAATTTCTAGAAAAAAAGAATGCGAGCCCAGGAAGGACTCGCATAAATCAAATTCCTCTAAATCTACTTTTACATTTCTATCCTAATTATTAGAGCAAAACTTAACTATTTCATATTTCAAAATCAGCATTCGTATGCACTTAACATTTGACAATTTGTTTTTGTACCACGCAGCATATATCTCCATGAATAATTCTTCAGCTATCTTCATATCGCTAGTGCTTTTGTAGCACTCACGTAAAGTATAGTCTGCGGTTTCTCTAACAAACTTCTCAACATCATTTTTCATATGTTTCATTGAAATACTTATTGATACTTATTCTTACGAATGGACTTTTTCTATACTTACCTACTGTACTCTTCTGGATTCAAGTCGTTATTTCCCTTCTTCAATAACAGTCTGAGCTCTGTTATCTATAATTGCAGCAACTTCCTCAATCGTTTTTTGTCCAGCGAAGTAGGCAGGAATCTCTTCCAAAACAATAATTCCAATATTTTCATCCATCGAACCAACAACCGAAGCACTTCTTATGATGCTGGTATAGTCATCGATAATATCATAATCAAATCTAAAAATACCATTTTGCGTTAGTTCAGCCTCTGTACTTCTCTCAAGTATACTGTCATAAAGTTCATTATGTGAATCAATCTGTAGTTTTGCAATCTTGTTACTTGCAGAAACAACTACAGGTGTGGCAGAACTAAGTGGATCATCCCAAAAACGATCTGAATCCGAACTAAAGAAATACTTAAGAAATTCCTTAGCGCCGTCATAGTCACAAGCAGCTGCAGAAATAGCGATTGAATCTCTAATGGCGATCGTTGGTCCACGGCCATCTACAGATGGAATACCATAATATCCAAGAATACTTCCAGCATAAGAACGCTTCATAAGATAATCTTGAATCATAAGGGTGCTGTAAGTATAATTCTCAGCTCTCTCATCAATTACGTCACCTGGACGTAGTTCAACTTCAACTATCTCTTCTGGGACATTATCACGACAATACTTAGCAAGCTCATAAAATGCATCATTTTGGAAACTTACATTACCTTTTTCATCAAAGAATTCATCTGACATGGATAACATGCATTGATAGAAAAAATCCTTTCTTCCTAAGTGCATAGGATCAGTACCATTACATCCTTTGTCAACATATTTTGCATATTCCTCAAATGTAAATCCTGCTTCTCCCTCAACCTTCCAATTAGGTGCATAAATACCCCCTAGATAAAAACTTAATGGCATTTGGTAAAGCTTACCATTTGTTTTTGATGCTTCTATTACATTATCGAAAACTTCAACATCAATCTCGTCTAAAATATCCGAAAGATCATATAAATAGTTCTCGTTATTGAGTTGAGTAAAATTGTAAGCACCAAGTATTATATCTGGCCCACCACCACTCAGCATATCAATTGCCAATTGATTGGCTATCTGAGTATCCTGTTCCATGAAGAAGTGCTGTGCATCCGATGCGTCACCCTCATATATAAGCGTCGAATAAGTGTATGTTACTGGCTTAACAAAATAATTCTCATTACTTTGGTTAAATTCAGGAATGGCCTTTGCTATAAAATCAGACATAGATCCCCCTAGTGGTGTACATCCTAAAGTGAGAATTGTCTTACCTGCATTCGGGTTTGATTCAGCTCTATTAAAAATATAAACACTGTGTTTTTCACCATACTTTCCTTTAGATAGAACTACATACCTATCATCACTAGCCCACAAAAGTCGAGCACCACTAGTAACATCAGTTTTATTCACATAGGTAGCACTAAAAGGCATGGCTACTTCCCCATCACAGAGAATACCATCATGATCAATGACATATGTTTTACCATCATTCTCAATAATTGAAGCATTGAAATAATCGAAATAGACATCATGACTCTCATAATTATTATTAACTTTAGTGGATAAGTTAGATGTATCAATCTCTAAATATTGTGTATCGTTACAATTAAAATAGAGAATTCCATCTTCCTCGCTCGCTAAGTGACAACTCCATACCTCTTCTACACCTAATGATTGAGCTACTTCAATACTCTTTACGAAGCTTCCATCTTTTCCAAAGATAATATCGTAAGATGATTTATTATCTTCATATGTATATGTATAAACTATTGCATAGACATAACCATTACTCGAACCAGCAAAAAATTCAATATTACCATTATCGCCTGCTTTCTCTTTAAGATAATCGATATTGTCGAACTCCTGAGCTTCTATATCGAAAAGGAAGCATTTATTATCAAATTCATATGTGTTCTCATCAAAATAGTTAGAGTTAACTAATGCGCATGGTTTACCATCAATAACAGTAAGGTTACTTACATTTATCGATGCTCCTTCACTTACCCCAAGCATTTCTGATGACATTTCAAGGGTTTTAGTAAGATTCAAGTCATGGTCATACATTAAAATCGTACCAATAGGTTCATATGTAGTATTAGACCATCCTACAAATAAAGCCACATATCCATCCATAGTAGGATAGAATGCATCAATCGAATAAGAAAAATAACTAGAAAGATCATCTACAAATTCCAGTTCTTTCTCAGTATAGTCAAACCATAGAGAATCCGCTGTAACCTTCTCTACGTCATTTACAATTGTTTTTACTGGCTTAATCATAGAACAGCTAACGATACCCGTAATAGTTATTACCATTGCAAGAGTTGCTGCAATGCTCTTTTTTGTTCCTTTCATAATGCTGCTGATTCTTGCCTTGATAAAACTCTTGTTTTTACCATTCATAGAAGTTGAAGCAGTTAAGAAGTTGTCTGTTTTCGATACAGTCGTAATAAATCCAACAAGAGTTCTACTGTATTCAGCCTTATTGCTATTTCCCATAATCTCTACTACATGCTCATCTACAGCAAGCTCACTGTCCTGCTGAATTAGTTTGTATGCAATCCAGATTAATGGATCAAACCAAAGGACAACTAGAAAAACATACTCTAGAATTGGCCAAATATTATCTCCATGCTTATAGTGGCAGCATTCATGGCATACTGCATATTTATAGTCAGTTGTATCATCATTCATAGTTGAAGAAAGATAGATGCTTCTGCCAAGCAAAAATGGGGAAACAATCTTATTGAGTTTATAAACTTTAAGATTACAAAGTGCTTCTTTTCCATAATACTTACGTGTTCTATGAACTTTACGAACAAATCGAATATTATTCAAAAGCAATACGAAAGCAACTACAACAGCACCACTTAACCAAACCACGAATGCAATGCTCTTAAGACTAATATTCGGCTTAACCTGATTGGATTTAGCAGGAACATTTGTAGAAGTGCTTTTCTGAATAGCCACAGAGTTAGTATTTGGTTTATCTTCTTCAGATGGAACCTCTGGAATACTATTACTAGCATCAATATTTTTAGTATGACTTGTAGGAACTACATATTCCTGAACATGTTCCTCATATCTATCAGTATGAACATTAGTTATCACTTTCTGATTATCATTTACTACTTCAGAAACTAATGTATTCACTTTATTAGGAAGTCTGATACTCACAGGAATGTTAATAAGAGAGTACGATATAACAAAAACAGGCAACACTAACCAGATTGCATATTGAAGTCTACGAGAAATTTTACCATCAACTAGCATTCTTACGATAAATATTACTGCAATAATGACATTTAGGATTATGAATAAACGCATATCATTCACCTTCCTTTATAATCTTCTCAATCTCCTCTAAATCTTCTTTTGATAAAGCTTCTTGCTTGATGAGGTTACTAATCATAAGGCCAATATTTCCATCATAGAACTTATCAAGGAAAGACTTTGTTTCTTCCAATTCAGCTTCTTCTCTTTGAATTGTTGGGTAATACTTCTTTGTCTTGCCTTCAATCTCGTATCTGACACTTCCCTTATCGTCCATTCTATTCAGGAGAGTGATTGTTGTAGATTTTGCCCATCCCAGACTATCTTTTAATTCACGAATAATCTCCATTGTTGTGAGGGAACCGTTATCCCACAAAAGCTCTATAATCTTCCACTCTGCATCTGTAAGTTTCATAATATTACCTCCATAGGTCTAAACGCGTAGACCTTCTATATAAGGCAATAATATCACACAGGTCTAAACGTGTAAACCTACTAATTTTTCCAGCATAAAAAAGAGCCGAAGCAAGCTTCGACTCTCTATTGTTTAGATAAAAATATCAACTCTCATCTCCATTAGTTTTGTAACTCGAATTTTACAATTTATATTAGCACATCCATCCCTTTGATACCTTATATACTATTCCAAATTATAAAATAAGGCTATTCCAAAAGTCAGTGCAGAGGAAATTCTAAAGTCAAATCACTTCAACTCTTCTATAACTGAACTCAAGCTTTCAAAATCAATTAAATTCACAACCTGATTATATGTCTCAATCATAGCACGGACTTCTGCATTCTTCTTTTCCTCTGGGAGTCCCTTAGCTTTTCTATAAAGAAGCCCCATCATAGTTTTGTGCTTGAAATTCAATTTGGAATAATCAATTCCGCCACGCAAATGTAAAACTGTCGCTTTCTCATAAACGCCATCTGGCAATTGCTTCTTTACTCCACCTTTAATATGGTCTGTATTCTCCTTATCTGTAGGGTCCGCAAGACCAACTGTTACAATAATCAGTTTCTTGTCTTTCCCAACCTCATATTTGGCCATCGTTTTTTTCATTCCCTGAACTCCACCCGCATAAAGGGAGCCTATATAAACAATAGTACCGTAGATATTTATATCATTTATTTCTTCATAGCTCACACTAGCAATCTCTGTTCTTCGAGATAGCTCCTCTGCATATTTCTTTGCTGAACCATATTGTGTTCCGTATATAATAATATCCATAATTAATCCTCTCCTATCTTTCCCATATTCTTATCGATTAATGTCAAGGTTTCTATTGTGATCCTTAGCTGCTCTTCAGAGATACCAGCAAACATTTTTTCCATAATTCCAGTGGTAGCAATATCATTCTTCACACAAAACTTCTTGCAATACTCTGTCATACGAATTCTCTGCTTACGTTTATCCAGTTCATCTATATAAACCTCAACAAAACCTTTATTTTCGAGTTTTATAAGTAGCTGCTTTACATTCTGATGAGAACTACCAACGATTTCTGCAAGTTCTTTTATTGTAGGATCCCCTTTACACATATTGATGCAAATAATGAGAAAAAACTGTTTCCAGCTTATTTCCTTCATCTGAGTATCAGCCATCGCCTGGAATCGATTTTGAAAAGCGCTTAATAGCCCAAGCAGATAATAGGTTGAATTTATCTCGTTTATATTTATATTTTCATCGTTAACAACATCTTCTATTCTCATACGCTTCTCCTTTAGGTAACATATTACCTTTATACAAATCATAATACAACTTATGTTTTTGTCAAGAAAAAGGTGAGCCCTAAAAAGACTCACCTACTAAGCTTCAATTAAATATTTTTAATTCTATAATATTCCTCTGCATCAATTCCAACGTTTACATGCTGTTTTGCTTTTGCATTTTGGTTAACCAAGAGGCAAACGGTCTCGACATGGGTTGAGGCAATGCCCTGTACATCATATGTATTTGCCGTAGCAGGAAACATATCAATCAGTCCAAATGCCCTCCAACTGTACGCGGGAACATATCAACATATTGGTCTTGCCACTACAACTGACAAATCATTATATATTCTTCTTCATTTTCATCGACTATTTCAAATCCCACATCCTTAACACTCCTTATTTGAATCCAGTACTCTAGACACACTGTTTTCTTTCGTTAAGCGCTTCATATACGACAACAAGCGTTTCTGCTGTCTTTCTGTAAAGTTATGATAATCATCTAATATTTTCCGATCTCCAGGCATTAATCGGCTCTTGTCTGCAGTTATGGCACCAGTGTCTTCATCTGAAAGTAATTCCTCCGGTGTCATTTCAAGAATACTGCAAATAATCATAATCTTATCAGCTGCTGGTGTATGATTCTTGGTCTTCCAGTCATTGATTGTACTTGTTGATATTCCAGTCTGTCTGGAAAACTCAGCCTGACTCATTCTATGCTCTTCCAATTTTTCAAAAATCGAATAAGGATTAAGTTCAAAAATTATTTTAGCTTCATTATCATCCGGATCAATTAAATCGCTTTTTCTTACAACTTTTTTCCTTCCCTTTTTCTTTTGTTTGTGGTTCCTTTTCTTTTTTTTTTTT